>MAAY01000019.1 GCA_002162795.1 Rhodobacterales bacterium 56_14_T64 | reverse complement strand
CATCTCAAACTGGCACAAAAGCTACCATTGTTTGTCGTCGGCTTCGGTGTGCTGGTGACAGTCACTCTCGTACTACTCAGTAATATGAGCTTCAAAAAGAACACAATTACGAGCACTGAAGAACACTTTCAGTCGCTCGTTGCGGATCGTGAACTGGCTTTGAAAACGTTTATGGAAAACGTCGATGCAGATATCCTGACCATGGCGGCTGCGCCTTCGACGGCAACAGCTGTGGAACGGTTCACCACGACATGGCATGGCCTGGATGGCGATCCGGGGCAGGTGCTGCGTCAGGCATACGTCAGCGATAACCCAAATCCGCTGGGCCAAAAACACATGATGACCCGGGCACCCGGTGATTCTCCCTATCATCTACACCATGAGCAGTACCATCCCGGCCTTCGGACCTTGATGGAGCAAAAGGGATATTACGATGTCTTTATGATCAACATGGCCGGTGACATTGTTTATACGGTTTTCAAAGAAGCCGACTATGGCACCAACTTGTTGAATGGCACCTACAGGGCTTCCGGGCTGGGTGAGGTGTTCCGCGCTGCTACCAACGGGTCGCAGGGTGAGGTGCATTTCTCTGATCTTGAAGGATATGCGCCCAGCAATGGCGCTGCAGCGGCCTTTATCTCTACACCCATCGTAAGCAACGGTGGCGAAACCATCGGCGTGCTTGCCTTTCAGCTTCCTGTAGATCTGTTGACCAACATCACCAACAACTCGGACGGTCTGGGCGAATCGGTTGAAATATATTTGGTCGGGGAAAATTTGCTGGCGCGAACAAATTCGCGTTTTGACGGTGGGTTTCAGGTTCTCGACGAGATGAGATCAAGCGACCAGATCCAGTCCGCCTTAGAAGGCCGCAAGGCGTTTTATCACGACGCCATTGGCCTGAATGGGCAGCAGGTTATCGCGTTTTCCGACAGCATAAATTTTCATGAAGGTCATTGGGCCTTGGTCGCCGAGCAGGACTGGGCAGAAGTCATGGCGCCGGTGATAGCTGAACGTAATAAGCTGATATTGGCCTCTGTGATTTGTGCAACGGTGATGTCCCTGTTTGGATGGCTGTTTGCGCGTAGCATCACGCGCCCAATAGCACGAATTTGCGTGAGCATGGATACTGTGGCATCGGGTGATATGAACGGCAAAATCCCATCTGCGGCTCGGCATGATGAACTTGGTCAGATTGGCAAATCGCTGGTCAGTTTACGGGATGACCTGAAACAAGCCCGCAGCGCAGAAGAAGACCGTGCCGCGCAACAACGCGAGCAGGAGCACGTCGTCGAACAGCTGAGCATTGGTCTAGTCAATCTGGCCAACGGCGATTTCTCAAAGCCACTGGTTGAGCAATTCTCAGGTGACCACGAACAGCTGCGAAGCGACTTTAACCGCACCCTTGAGACGCTCAGTTCAACCATTGTCGAAGTGATCGGTTCAGCCGACAGCATCCGCGACGGGGCCACCGAAATCAGCCAGGCCTCGGATGATTTGTCCCGCCGGACTGAAAGCCAGGCGGCAACATTGGAACAAACCGCAGCGGCACTGGACGAGATGACCGCCAGCGTCAAATCAGCCGCCGAGGGGGCAACCCGTGTCGAATCGATTATGGGAGAAGCCAAGGCCGAGGCCGAGGAAAGCGACAAAGTGGTGCAGCACGCGGTGTCTGCCATGACCGAAATCGAGAGCTCCGCTCGGCACATTAGTCAGATCATTGGCGTGATCGACGATATCGCCTTCCAGACCAACCTTTTGGCGCTAAACGCAGGCGTCGAGGCAGCCCGAGCAGGCGAAGCAGGTCGTGGCTTTGCGGTGGTGGCATCAGAAGTGCGCGCCCTGGCGCAGCGCTCTTCGGATGCAGCGATGGAGATCAAGACGTTGATTAGCGACAGTTCAAAACAGGTCGAACAGGGCGTTGAACTGGTTGGCAAGGCTGGCGAGGCGCTGAACAGCATCGTTGGCCGGGTCGACCATATCTCGCAACTGGTGTCGGAAATGGCTGTAGGGTCGTCAGAGCAATCCATCGGCCTGGGTGAGATCAATATTGGCGTGACCCAGCTAGATCAGGTGACCCAACAAAACGCAGCCATGGTGGAACAAGCCACTGCAGCGAGCCATTTGCTGAACACTGACGCCACCAAACTGTCCAAACTGGTTTCGCATTTCAACACTGGCGGCGCCAGTCGCCAAGCTTTCACTGCCGACGTTGTCAATGTCTCCAGCCCAACAGCGCATGGGTCGGATTGGGAAGTTGAACCAGTGGCACAGCCGCGCGCAATCGCGGCGAATGGAGGCCCAGGCGCGGCGAACGTCTGGCAGGACTTTTAACCCCGGCCGGAGCCGGTTGCGAACACTGGAAGATCCCAGAACAGCAACCGGCTCCGGCTCCTTGAAACTGGTTGTCGTTCAACCACGCAAAAATGAAATGGGTAATTCTTTGTCTACCTTGAGTGTATTGATCGTAACATTGGACCGCGGATTTGCCCGGTCATTGCAGAGTCATATGGAATCCGCCTATCCGGGCATGCAGGTTCTATTGGCCAATAATCTGATGACAGCCTATAATCAGGCTGAATCTGTGCAGCCGACCTTTGCCTTTATCGAAGACGGCTTCACCAAACTTCCTGAATTTGAAATGATGATGGCGCTGTTTTCTGCGCTGGACACCCGTTGGGTGTCGGTAATGGACAGCCATTCGGCGGCACCCGCCCGCAAATCGAACCCGCTTCTGGACCGTGGCGCCGGCATTTTTGAGTTGAGCAAATCCGACCATCCGGTTCAGTTCGTGCAATATTTTGATATGATGGTAAAGGCACCGCGGCGCCAAGAAACCTCACGAGGGCCTTCATCAAATGGAGCGCAGGCGACTGCTGCCAACACCACTGACAAAATCATCCTGATCGGATCCTCCA
>MAAY01000018.1 GCA_002162795.1 Rhodobacterales bacterium 56_14_T64 | reverse complement strand
CATCTTGGCCTGACTCCGCGCAAGCCACATCGCACCCGCCTGAAAGATGGCCCGGCGATTTCTGGCCACACTCCATCTGTGGATGCGCTGTTCAGTTCGGCAGTACCGTTTGCCAAGAATGTTGTGGCAACAATCTTAACCGGAATGGGTCAAGATGGCGCCAAAGGCCTGCTGGAACTGCGCAAGGCCGGCGCCGCCACCTTTGCCCAAGATGAGCAAAGTTCAGTTGTTTACGGCATGCCACGCGTTGCCTGGCAGACTGGCGCCGCACAAAAACAAGTCTCTTTGGCCCGCATGGCTGGAGCACTTCTTCAAGCTTGCAAGGCTTGAAAATACAATAGGAAGGAAGCCGCTTTGAGCTCTGTATTTGCTAACACTTCTTCGGTCACGGTCCTCCAGGGTGAATACCGCGTGTCCAACAGCCCTTCGGTGATGTTCACCACCGTTCTGGGTTCCTGTATCGCTGCTTGCCTGTATGATTCCGAAAGTGGCATCGGTGGCATGAACCATTTTCTGCTGCCCAGTACCACTGGCCAGGATAGCAAAAACGCCCGCTACGGGGTTCATGCGATGGAATTGCTAATCAACGGAGTGCTCAAGAAAGGAGCCAACCGAAATTTCCTCAAGGCCAAGGTATTTGGTGGCGCCAAAATGTCCGCCAACCTGTCTGACATTGGTCTGTCAAATGCTGATTTTGTGCAACGGTTTCTGCGCGACGAAGGCATCGCTTGCGTATCTTCCAGCGTCGGCGGCACCTCGGCCCGGCGGGTGCGGTTTCACCCAGTGACCGGCAATGCGCAGCAAACCCGGGTGGAGAATGACCGCCGTTTGGGCGAGCAAGAACGCGCCGCAGCAAAGCCAGTGCCAGCAGCGGTAGATGTCGGCGCGGTCACGCTTTTCTAGCATTGCTGTACTGGAAATGTTCAGGGTCGTTGCGTTTGCCAACACTGCGACCTTGAATACACGGGCACAAATCACCTCCAGATGCTGAGGTATGAGTTTCCTGGGATCTGTGTCTCGTGGCCGCCACCTGCGCGCCCTGCGATTGGTGTTCTCCACGGCCCCTTTTGCTAGTGTGCGGAAGGGTCGCAGAACATGGGGTAATCGCGGGATGCTTCGCTCTGAGCCATGTGTGTTTGGGGAAGCGCCCGTCTACCCCCGGAACGCTCGCGCGAACAATTCGTAAGCGCGCCCCAGAACCACAGCGCGTCGTATTCGAAACCGGCCCACTCGCTACGTGGCTTTTTCCATGCTTTGAGGGCAGATGGCTTACCCGCAGTCTGCATCGAAGCGCGCCATGTACAGAAAATACTGAGCGAGACGCTCAACAAGACTGATGCCAACGATGCAGATGGTCTGGCTCAGCTCGCAGAAACCGGTTTTTACAAGGCTGTGCGGGTTAAGTCATTCGACGCCATGCTGATCCGCACGCTGGTCGGCGCACGCACCCAACTCCTGACCATCACCACCCAGATCCGGGGTGTCCCGAAGACCTTCGGCCTCATCGTACCTAAAGGTATAGGTCGCGTATTTGATTTTAATGTCCGTGAGCTGCCTAAGAGCAAATGCGGAGGTTGGAAAGTCTGGTAAGTTTATGTGACTACACCATCAAGTTAAGGGCTGGCGGCTCTAGGCCCTCCGGTCGGCGTCCACCGATGCCAGAGTTTTTCCGGGTGCAGTTCGATAAATCAAGGCGGCGGTGGTTTGCGCCGCATGAGTATTGGCTTGCGTCTGCAACGATTCATGATGCGGTGATTTGCTGCACTCCGGATCAGCGGCGGATGCGTCGCCCACAATGGCCATCGCCTGACAGCGGCAGCCGCCAAAATCTACAGTCTTGCGGTCGCAGCTTTTGCATGGGTCTGCCATCCAATCGGTGCCGCGATAGGCATTGAACGCGGTGTTGTCATATCAGATGTCCGCCAGCGGGCGATCTTGTACTCGGTCAAATGTCAAATGTGGAATGGTTTGTGCGGCATGACAGGGCAAAACCTGCCCATCCGGCGTGACGTTCAATCCGGTGCTACCCCAGCCGCCCATACAACGTTTGGGGAAATTGCTGTGATAATCAGCAGGCACGTAGTCAATCACGAGCTGCCCTTTGAGACGCGTGCGTGCCTCGGTCACAATGCGAGTGGTCTCTTTGGCCTGCTCTTGCGTTGGCATCAGGGCGTCGCGATTTTTCAACGCCCAGCCGTGAAACTGTACTGTGGCCACCTCAATCCGCCGCGCGCCCATGTTTTGGGCCATTTTCAACATGTCAGGCAGTTGATGAAGGTTGCTTCGATGCAGCACCGCATTCAAGGTCAGCGGAAAGCCGATCTTGGCGATCCAGTCGGCCACCATCATTTTGCGGTCATAGCCACCACGGTGGCCGCCAATTTTGTCGGCCATTGCCGCGTCAGTCCCCTGCAGGGACAGCTGAATGTGATCCAGCCCGACCGCGTCGAGAACCCGCAGGCGCTTTGCGCTCAGGCCAATGCCAGAGGTGATCAGATTGGTATAAAGCCCCGCTTTTTGGGCTGCAGCAACCAGATCGGTCAGATCCCGGCTCGAGGCAGGCTCGCCACCCGAGAGATGCAGTTGTAGAATCCCCAGATCGGCTGCCTCCTGAAACACCCGGACCCAGGTTTCAGTCGGTAGTTCCGTCTCCTGAAGCGCCATTTCGACTGGGTTAGAGCAGTAGGGGCAGGACAGAGGGCACCGGTGGGTCAGTTCTGCCAACATGGCAATTGGCGGTGGGGCGGTAGTCATGGGGACACATCCAGAAATCTGCGGGCGCGCAGGGCGCCAAGGAACCCGGTGCAATCTTGGATGATTTGATCAACTGGCGCGTTAATTTTCGCTGCCAGTTTCTGGGTGATTTCTCCAAAACTGCGCTTGCCGTCCACTTCGGACAGGATGGCATGGCCCACCGCGTCTAGCGTGACCGCGCGTTCCGGAGCCAACAGCACCCAGATTTCACGGATCCGGTCGTAGTGCAGGCGGACGCCACGGGGCAGGGCAGGGAACTCTTGCGATTCCATCACGATGCCCTTTGCAACAACAGGCCTTCACCCGGAATCCAGGCGCCGGGCGGAATGCGGGCCGGTTCAACATAGGCCCCCCATAGCGCGTCGAGTTGTGACCACAAAACATTGGTTTTGAAGATCAGCGCGGCGGCAGCGGCATCCTGCTTTTCGGCGGTATCTGCGTGATCCAGCACCCAGCCGAGACCAAAGGCCACGTCCTTGGGGGCCTCGGTCAGGCGCTTGCGGAAATAGGACAAAGCGCTGTCATCGGCAAAATCATAGTTCTTCAACAACCCTTTAATTCGGTCCGCGTGAATTTTGGGCGCAAAGAGTTCGGTGAGGGAAGAGGCGACCGCCTCCAGTAAAGTTTTTTCGCGCACGTAGCGCACATAGGCGTCTACGGCGAAGATTGTGCCCGGCAAAATCCCCTGACGGGAGGCCACGTAATCAGGGTCCAATCCAACCGCCTCGGCCAGACGCAGCCAGCGGCGAATACCACCTTCGTTCTCGTCGGTGCCGTCGTGATCCTCGATCCGCGAGCGCCAGGCACGACGTAGGGCCGGGTCTTCGACCCGAGACATAAAGGCCGCGTCCTTCATTGGTATGGAATGTTGGTAGTAGTAGCGGTTGATGACCCAAGCGCGGACCTGATCCGGGGTGCAACCGCCACTGTGCAACAGATCATGGCACGAATGCAGATCGTGATACCGCTCGGCACCAATCTTGCGCAGGCGGGCCTCAAACTCTTCGCGGGATTGGGTCACAGCACTATCTCCATTCCATCATGTCCAATGATCCAGCCTGCGGCTTCTGCTTCTGCCTTTTCGGGCGAGGTCGGGCGTAGAACCGGATTAGTATTGTTCATATGGACAAAATTTTTTTGGCTAATATACAGGTCAGCAAAGGCGGCCAATGTGCCGTTTGGTCCACTCATCGACATATGGCCCATGCGTTTGCCGGTTTTCTGGCCCAGTCCTGCCCGCACCATTTCGTCGTCGCGCCAGAGTGTGCCGTCAAAGAACACAGCGTCCGCACCGTGCAACCGGGTCCGCAACGCGTCATTCAGGATAGCGCACCCAGGGATGTAATAGGCGGTTGTCTTGCCAGCTGTCAGCTGAACCCCACAGTTTGATCGCCAATCAGGTCGGTCTGCACTTCGTCGCCTTCCAGATACAGCGGCACTTTGCCCGGCACAGGAAACAGTGTCGCCAAAAGACCGGGGGCAAGGTCAAAGCTTTGCCCGGTGGCGATGGTTTGACGATCAACAACAGACGCGTTCGGCGCATCAAAGATTGTGTTGTTGGACATGACGTCGTGGATCGCGCCGGTGGCAAACAGCGAAAAGGGCTGCATTTCTCGCAGTGTAAGGAGCCCCGCAACGTGGTCGATATCACCGTTGGTTACCAGTACAGAACACAGTGGCAATGTCCGCAGGTTTGAGAGATGAAGGCAAGCAGTCTGTGCAAGCTGGTGTCGGATATCAGGAGAAGCGTTTAAAATCGCCCAGTCAATCCCATTGGTAGAAACCGCGAGGGAGGATTGTGTTTGCGATCGGATTTCACCCTTTCGGGCCAAATTGCAGTTTTCACAACCACAATTCCATTGTGGCAGGCCACCACCGGCAGCTGCCCCAAGAATATGCGCGCGAAGTGTCATAATAGTCTCCGCGCGCTATATATCAGAACAGTACGCCGTCGTCGTCGCCGTCCGGGCCGTACATGTTGATTTCCATTCCGCATTCGATTTCACGGATTACAGGTTTATTCCATGCCATGATTTGTTCCTCCAAGATGTCGATCAGTTGCAGGTTCAGGCTGGCAGATGTCCCCTGTTCAGGCGACTCTTATTTTATAAGAAGCCCATAGACTTTGGTCTGTACTCACGGCGCGGCCAAGACCGGGGCAAGGCCCGTTAGGCAAAAACCTTGATTCCGTAAGGTTTTGATTTTAAAATCAAAATAATGCCCGCGGAGTTTTTTTCGCAGGTATCCGATGTAAACATCCACGACATTTTCATTGCCTGAGCCATCGGTGGACCACAGCGCATCAAAGATCACACCGCGCGACGGCGGGGTCACGGCGTGGCGCACCAATAGTTCCAAAAGTGAAAATTCCCGCTCGGTCAGCGCCACGCTGTCTTGGCTGGACGAGATTGTGCGCTCTTGTGCCAACAGACGGGCGGGGTCTGGGTTTCGCGCCTCGGCACGGTGTTCCTGCACCCGCAGACGATTCAAGGCCCGATCCGCGCGGTTCTCGGCGACGATTTCATAGCCGTGCAGCCCCAATCAACGCACCAGTTCCGAGGTGATTTCGGGGTCATCGCCGATGATCAAAAGTCGTGTATTCATGTGTTCAGCTTAGCCGGTTACTTGCGGAAGGCGAATGGCAATTTTGGTGCCTGCGGCATCGCCAAGCGCTGCGTTGCGGGGCAGAGAGCTGATGGTGGTGCCATCTTGCGCTTCGATCACCCAGCGCCCCAAGGCCAGACCAGGCCCGAACCCCTGCGCATTGGCGGGGCCTCCCTGGGAAAACCGTTCAAAAATGCGGGCTGATCTTTCGTGACGATGCATGGTCCGTTGTCCGTCACCGCGAGCTCGACCATGTCATTGCTGTTTGCAAACTTAAGATGCACAACGCGGCCTTCGCGGGCATGGCGAATAGCGTTACGGATCAGACTGACCAAGACTTGTCGCAGCCAGCCAGGGTATCCTTTGATTGGCCGCCTTGCCGGTCTGTCCGAATTGCGCGGCATCATTGCGGCGCAGTCAAACCCAGTTCAGCGGCGGGTTTATTGATGACATTTTCCCGCCTTAGTCAGACGACAGATGGATATTCCGGCATTGCGCGGCCCGGCTATGACCCCAACGTCCACGGGATTGGGCATGTTCACATCGGCATTGGCGCCTTCTTTCGCGCCCACATTGCGGTCTATTCAGACAGCGCTAGCGGTCCAAGGTGGTGATTGGCGCAGTGTGGGTGTCAGCCTGCGCAGCGACCGGGTTGCCAAGACCTTGAACCCGCAAAACGGGCTTTATTCCCTGCTAATTCGGCATCCCAAGGCTACAGTGCCGCAGATGATCGGCTCTGTTGCTGAAGTATTGACCGTTAATAACGATGCCAGCCGCGTGTTGACCTTGTTAACTGCGCCGGAAACCAGGGTAGTGACCCTGACGATCACCGAAACTGCCTATGGCTTTGATCGTGACAGCAATGCTCTCACGCAGGATCATCCGGTGATCAACGACTTAAAGACCCCCCGTAGTCCACGCTCAGCCATTGGACTGATTGTTGAAAGTTTGCGGCAGAGAAAAGCCAGCAACGTCCCGCCAACAACCATTTTGTCCTGTGATAACTTACCGGAAAACGGTCGATTTCTGCGCCGTGCGGTGCTGGCCTACGCGGCGCAGGTGGACGCCGACCTGCATGACTGGATTGCCGGGTCTGTCGCCTTTCCTTCGTCGATGGTTGATCGCATCACGCCTGCGCAAACTGATCAAACACTGCAAGATGTGCTGGCTCTTTGCGGATACCAAGACAGCGCTGCCATAGAAACCGAACCCTTTACGCAATGGGTGATCGAGGACAATTTTCCAACCGGCCGCCCAGCCTGGGAAGCAGGTGGTGTGCTGTTTGTTGAGGACGTCGCGCCGTTTGAGGAAATGAAACTCAGAATGCTGACCTCCACCTTCAGAGTTCAAAACAAAATAAAATTGAAAGATTAGAAGAAGCTCCATCCAAGAAGGCTTCCAGTAATCTTCCAAGTGAAGATCTATACCCCAATTTGAAAACTAGTGGAACACAGCCAACCCACCGCGAAGTAATACTAGCCTGTCCTGACGCCATGAGCTTTGCACAAGACAAGCTGTCAACGCCGGACTAAAACCGCGCCAGTCGCCGGAGTAAAAGTGCGCCAGTTGGCGGGATCTAGCCGGAGTAAAACTGCGCCACTTTG
>MAAY01000050.1:60996-69579 GCA_002162795.1 Rhodobacterales bacterium 56_14_T64 | reverse complement strand
CCTGTTCTTTGCCGTGTACCTCTGGGGCACCGCTGGAATGTAATGGGTACATGTTTGTAGTTGAAAAACTGCAGACACAGCTTATCAAGCACAGCGCGCGGGGGATGCTCCGCGCGCTTTTTTTTTGGCAGAGGGCTGTAATGCGGCGTCTGATATTCCTACTGGTGGTTGGCCTGGCTGGGCTTGCGGTGCTGCTGAGCCTTGGCGCGTGGCAGATGCAGCGGATGGCCTGGAAGCAGCAGATCCTGGATACTATCGATTCCCGCGCCGCCGCTGATCCTGTGGCACTGCCCACAAATCCTGATCCGATAGATGACAAATACAGGCCGGTGCGGCTGGTCGGGAAAATGGCTCCGGGTGAGCTGCATGTGCTGGTCTCACTGCCCATGATGGGCCCGGGCTACCGGGTGATTGCCCCCTTCGTTACCGAAGATGGTCGCCGAATATTGGTCGACCGGGGTTACATTCGAACCGCAGCCAAAGCCTCGACCCGCTATACTGGTCAGGTAGCGTTTCGGGGCAATCTACATTGGCCTGATGAGACAGACAGCTACACCCCTCCTGCTGATACCGCCAAGAACATCTGGTACGCGCGGGATGTGGATGTGATGGCCGCAGCGCTGGACACACTGCCCATCATGGTGGTGTTAAGCGATCATCCGATCAACGGCAGTTCTGTCATCCCCATGCCCGTCAACACGGCTTCTATCCCCAACAACCACTTGCAATATGCGATCACCTGGTTTTCGCTGGCCCTGATTTGGGCCGTGATGACCGCTTACTTCCTGTGGCGTTCGCGCCAAAACCGAGAGCTGACGTGATGAAATATGTCTCCACCCGTGGCCAAGCGCCCGAGCTGAGTTTTGAAGATGCCATGCTGAGTGGCTTGGCCCGTGACGGCGGCCTATATGTGCCGGCTGAGATCCCTCAGATGAGCCATGACGATATCGCGGCACTGTCGGGTCTCAGCTATGAAGAGACCACATTCCGGGTGATGCGGCCGTTTCTGGGCGACAGTTTCACTGACGGCGAATTCCGCGACATCATCGCCAAGGCTTATGCCAATTTTGATCACGCTGCCCAGGCTCCGCTAAAGCAACTGGCGCCGAACCACTTCCTGCTCGAGCTGTTCCACGGACCAACTCTGGCATTCAAAGACTTTGCCATGCAGTTGATTGGGCAACTGTTCCAAAGCGCACTGGCCAAACGTGGCGAGCGGGTGACAATCGTCGGCGCGACCTCGGGCGATACCGGATCTGCCGCGGTCGAGGCATTCAAGGGCCTGAGCAATGTTGATGTGTTCATCCTGTATCCGCATGGCCGGGTGTCCGAGGTACAGCGTCGCCAGATGAGCACACCGTCGGAAGACAACGTGCATGCCCTGGCGCTGGATGGAGATTTTGACGACTGTCAGGCCCGTGTCAAAGACATGTTCAACGATTTTGACTTTCGCGACGGCGTGAGACTGGCTGGGGTCAACTCGATCAACATCGCTCGGGTGCTGGCGCAGGTGGTTTACTACTTCTCGTCCGCCGTGTCTTTGGGCGCGCCGTTGCGCAAAGTCAGCTTCACCGTTCCCACCGGTAACTTTGGCGACATCTTTGCAGGCTATATTGCCAAGCAAATGGGCCTGCCAATCGAGCAGCTGGTGGTGGCCACCAACCAGAACGACATCCTGCACCGCTGTCTGGCAGGGCAGGGCTACCACAAAGGTGAAACCATCCCGTCGATTTCCCCCTCCATGGATATCCAGGTCTCGTCGAACTTTGAGCGCGCGCTGTACTACGCCTATGGTCAGGACAGCGGTGCTGTGGCGCAGTTGATGGATGAGTTGAACAACGGCGGCTTTGAGATCTCTCAGGGCGCGATGCAGGCGCTGAGCGAAACTTACAATTCGGGGCGCTGTTCCGAGGATGAAACTCTGGCCACCATCAAAAGCCAACTGACCGCCAGCGGCGATCTGTTGTGCCCACACGGCGCCATTGGCGTGAAGGTGGCCGAGGAACACCGCAAGGTTGATGTGCCAATGATCACACTGGCCACAGCGCACCCGGCTAAATTCCCGGCGGCTGTGAAAGATGCCTGTGGCATTCATCCGCCTCTTCCCACACACATGGCGGATCTGTATGACAGATCAGAACGGGTGACCCGGATCACCAACGACCTAACGACTCTCGAAGAGCATATCAGAAAGAACATCCCGAATTGACTGTTCAACAAGACCAGCTGGCTAACGGCTTTCGTATCGTTTCTGAAAACATGCCGGGGCTGCAATCTGCGTCCATCGGCATTTGGGTAACCGCAGGCGGTCGTCATGAACGGCTTGAGCAAAATGGCATTGCCCATTTTCTTGAGCACATGGCGTTCAAAGGCACCGCGACCCGGTCCGCCCTGCAGATTGCCGAGGCGATCGAGGACGTTGGCGGCTATATCAACGCCTATACCAGTCGCGAGGTGACCGCCTACTACGCGCGGGTGCTGAAGGACGACGTTCCGCTGGCGATGGATGTAATAAGCGACATCGTCTTGAACCCGGTGTTCGACGCAGCCGAGATCGAGATCGAGCGCGGAGTGATTCTGCAGGAAATTGGTCAGTCGCTGGACACGCCGGATGACGTGATCTTTGATTGGTTGCAGGAAGAAAGCTATCACAACCAACCGCTGGGCCGCACCATTCTTGGACCGACCGAGCGGGTCAGTGCGTTTGGTCGCGAGGATCTGGCTGGCTTTGTCGCTGAGCATTATGGCCCCGGTCAGATGATTCTGTCGGCAGCCGGTGCGGTGGATCACGATGCCTTGGTCAAAACGGCCGAAAAGCTGTTTGGCCATCTGCTGCCGCGCACCAGCAAACTGGTGGAGCCAGCCCGGTTCACCGGTGGCGAGGCTCGGCACGAGAAATCACTGGAGCAAGCGCATTTTGCGCTGGCGCTGGAAAGCCCCGGTTACCGGGACGACGAGATTTACACCGCGCAGATTTATTCCAGCGCTCTGGGCGGCGGCATGTCCAGTCGTCTGTTCCAGGAAGTGCGCGAGAAGCGCGGGCTGTGTTATTCGATCTTTGCCCAGACCGGTGCCTACGCCGATACCGGTTCGGTCACCATCTATGCAGGGACATCGGCGTCGCAGTTGGGCGAGTTGGCCGAGATCACCATCGACGAGATGAAGCGTGCCGCCGACGATATGGGGCCGGAAGAAGTGGCGCGGGCGCGGGCGCAAATGAAGGCGGGGATGCTGATGGGGCTGGAGAGCCCTTCGAATCGTGCCGAGCGTCTAGCGCGTCTGGTGCAGATTTGGGATACCGTTCCGCCGCTGGAGGATACCGTGGCGCGGATTGATGCAGTCACCACTGGCGATGTGCGGGAGTTTGCCGAGACAATGGCAACCAAGGCGCCTGCTGCATTGGCTCTGTATGGTCCGGTTTCAGAGGCCCCCAGCCTGGCCCAGCTGCAGGAGAGGCGCGTCGCCTGATGCTGCTGTCCAAACGCAAAGTCCGGATTGAAACCGAGCGGCTGACCCTGCGGCCGCCGGTGCACTCCGACTTTCGCGCTTGGTCCAGATTGCGGCAGGACAGCCAGGGGTACCTGGTGCCTTGGGAGCCCAATTGGGCTGTTGATCATCTGACCCGAAAATCCTTTACCAACCGGGTTTACTGGGCGCAGCGCTCGGTTAGCGGCGGCACCGCGCTGCCGCTGTTTCTGTGCCGCCGCGTGGATCAGGTGCTGGTGGGTGCAATTACCCTGGATAATATCCGCCGCGGTCCGGCGCAGGCGGGGACCTTGGGCTATTGGACCGGGATGCCTTTTGCCCGCCAGGGCTATATGCGTGAGGCCATTGGCGCTGTGGTGCACCATGCCTTTACTAAACTGGATCTCAGTCGCATCGAGGCGGCTTGCCTGCCGGAAAACACCGCATCGCGCGGGTTGCTGGAAAGCGGCAGTTTTAAATATGAAGGCGTGGCGCAGTCTTACCTGCAGATCAACGGCCGTTGGCGCACCCATGTATTGTATGCAGCGTTGCGGAGTGATCGAAGAGGGCGCACCGAGGCGGGGTGATTACTCAAGGCTGCTGCCTTGGGGCGCTGCCCCAAACCCCGGAGTATTTCAGGCAAATAGAAACACTGGGCTTGGGCTCTTGATATGAGATGTAAGCGGGGCGGTTGAGGGTTCACGAGGGCTTGCGCTGTGGCTGTCAATTGCCGATGAATTGAGAATGACATTGAACCCAGCCGATTCCGCCTTTGCCGACCATCTGACCCAACTTCTGCCTGACGCGGTTCTGCGACCCGTTGAGCCACGATATCTGGAAGAGCCGCGCAATCGTTACCAAGGGCAGGCCGGGCTGTTGGCATTGCCGCAGACTGTTGAACAGGTCTCGGTGTTGCTGCGCGCTGCCAATGAAGCGCGGGTGCCGATTGTGCCGTACGGCGGTGGCACCGGGCTGGTTGGTGGTCAGGTCAAGCCCGAGGGCGTAGCGCCGCTGGTGATCTCGATGGAGCGGATGAACGCCATTCGCGCGGTTTATCCGCAGGAAAATGTACTGGTTGTCGAAGCAGGCGCGATTTTGGCGGATGTTCAGGCTGCGGCCGAGGAAGAGGGGCGGCTGTTCCCGCTGTCGCTGGCCTCGGAAGGGTCGGCGCAGATTGGTGGCAATCTGTCCACCAATGCGGGCGGCGTGAACGTGCTGCGCTATGGCAATACCCGCGAGCTGTGTTTGGGGTTGGAAGCGGTGCTGCCAAGTGGCGAAATTTGGAACGGGTTGAGCCGATTGCGCAAAGACAACACCGGATATGACTTGCGCGGATTGCTGATTGGCGCCGAGGGGTCACTGGGAATGATTACGGCTGCGGCACTGAAACTGTCACCGATTCCGGCAGAGCGTGGCACAGCCATGTTTGTGGTGTCGTCGCCACAGGCGGCGCTGGATGTATTGTCGCTGGCGCGTGATCAACTGGGCGAGGCTGTCAGTGCGTTTGAGTTGATCCACCGACAGGGGCTGGAGTTCCTGACTGAGACGCTGCCGCAGCTACGTCAGCCGTTTGATCAGCCGCCTGAATGGACGGTGTTGGTTGAGCTGGGGTTGGCGCGAGGACTGGATCCGGAGATGGCGCTGACCGATCTGTTTGAGGCTGCGATGGAGCAGGGCAGTGCGCTGGACGGAGTGATTGCTCAGTCCGAGACGCAACGGCAAGAGTTGTGGACGGTGCGTGAGCAGATCCCCGAGGCAAACCGGTTGATTGGGTCGGTGTCGAGTCATGATGTCTCGGTACCGCTGTCAGCGGTCCCCGAGTTCATTGTGAGGGGGGGCGAGAAGGTTGCAGCCATGAGCGATTTCCGTATCAACTGTTTTGGCCATCTTGGGGATGGTAACCTGCACTACAACGTGTTTCCGGCGCGTGGAAAATCCCGAGAAAGCTATGAGGCTCAACGTGTAGAAGTGGCGCGCGCAGTGCATGATCTAGCGCATGAGATGGGCGGCTCAATCAGTGCCGAACACGGTGTGGGGCGCATGAAGGTCGCAGATGTCGAACGTTATGGCGATCCTGTCAAACTGGCGGCGATGCGAGCGATCAAGCAGGCGCTGGACCCAAATGGTATCATGAACCCCGGCACCGTGCTGCGGGCTTAGCTGACAGTGTAGGGTGCGTGCTGGCACGCACCGGCACTCAGGTTAAAGCGGTACTTGTGGTTTGTCGCTGTGCGGCGCGGCTTCGTAGCAGCAACAGCAGCAGGATCGCAATGTTAAGACCGTTCCACAGGATGCCATTGATGAAGGCCAGTTGATAGCTTCCGGTGACATCATAGATCCAGCCCGACATCCAGCCGCCCAGGGCCATGCCGAGAATGGTCATCATCATCACAAACCCCACACGCGCGCCGGCTTCGCGTGGCGGCATGTATTCGCGCACCACCAACGCATAGCTCGGCACAATCCCGCCCTGTGCCAGCCCAAACACTAGACTGACCATGTATAGTGAAACCATGCCGTCGTAGGGCAGGTACAGGAACAACGCGATACACTGCAGGATCGACCCGACCATCAGCGTCAACACGCCACCCAGACGGTCAGCAAGCAGGCCTGAGATGATCCGGCTGACCACGCCGCCCAATAGCATCAGCGACAGCATCTCGGCCCCCACGGCGGGCCCATAGCCAAGACCAACGCAATACGCGACGATATGCACCTGCGGCATCGACATGGCAACACAGCAGCCAATCCCGGCCAGCCCCAGCAGCCATTGCAATTGTCGCGGAGTCAGACCGGACGAACGGGCATTCAAGGAGGACGCGGCATCCGAGGCCTCGTGCGCCCCTGCTGGAAGACTGCGTCGCAACAACAGCGATAGCGGGATCAGCACAACCAGTGTGACCATCGCCAGGGTCAGATAGACACTGCGCCAGCCGCTCTCGGCCAGGATACCGGCCAGCGCAGTTGGCCAGATCGCGCCAGACAGGTAGTTGCCACTGGCCACCAGTGCCACCGCAATGCCGCGCCGCTTTAGAAACCAATGAGAGATATCGGCGATCAGCGGTCCAAATCCCACTGCTGTGCCCAGTCCCAATAGCAGATGCGTCAGAGACAGAATGGTGATCGAAGGCGCCAGCACCGAAAGTGCAAACCCCGCTGCGATCATCAGTGCAGCGCCGTTCAGCGCCAGTGTCACGCCAACCCGGTCTACCAATCGCCCGATGACAAGATTGCCCACCGCAAAGCCGATCATGGTCAGGGTATATGGCAGCGAGGCCTCGGCCCGGCTGGCGCCAAATTCCACCTCGACTGCGGGCAGGATCACAATCACCGCCCACATGCCGACATTGGCCACCATCGCAATGGCCAGCGTCACAATCAGGCGGGTCCAAGAATAGCGGCTGTCATGAATGGATGTAGTGCTCATCCCGACACGCTAGGTCAGACGCGAAACGGCACGCAAGCAGTTTCGCGTCAAGGTCGTGGCGTTATTCGCCCTCGAATTCACACAACACATGAACATCCATGCCCATGGCTTCCAGTACCTTGCCGCCGCCCAGTTCAGGCAGGTCGATGATAAACGAGCAGGAGACGATCTCGCCGCCCAGACGTTCGATCAGCTTGATGCCCGCTGCGGCTGTGCCACCGGTGGCGAGCAGGTCGTCAACCACCAGGATTTTCTCACCGGCTTGGATCGCGTCATCGTGAATTTCGACGGTCTCTTCGCCATATTCCAGTTTGTAATCCTGGCTCAAGGTGGCGCCGGGCAGCTTGCCCTTTTTGCGGATCGGCACAAATCCGGTGCCCAGCTGATGTGCGATAGCGCCGCCCAGGATAAAGCCGCGCGCCTCAAGCCCGACAACCTTGTCGATGCGCATCCCGGCATAGGGGTGCAGCATCTGGTCGATTGCCATGCGAAAACCGCGCGGGTCAGCAAACAGAGTGGTCACATCGCGGAACATGATGCCCTCATGTGGGAAATCGGGAATGGTGCGGATGTAATCTTTGACGGCGGTGTGCTTTGGCATGGCGGGGGCCTCTTTGGTGGTCGGCTCGGAATGGCGCAGGGCTGACCATTGCGGCCAGACCAAAGCCGGTTTGTCTTATGTCAGCCCGTCATGCAAGCCGGAACCTAGGCCGGACGGCGCAGGAGGGCTGTGGTCAGGCCCATGCCGATCAGGGCAACACCGCCACCACGGGTGATATTGGCCACCACGGCAGGGCGCGCGATCCAGCCGCGCAACCGGTCCGCAAGCAACGCATAGGCCAGCGCGTTCAACCCGGCCAGGATCACGAAGGTGGCGATCAGAATGGCGAACTGCGGCGCAAGGTTGCCTTCGGGACGAATGAACTGGGGTACAAAGGCGATGAAGAAGCCGATCGATTTGGGGTTCAGGGCGGTGACCAAGGCGGTGTGGCCAAAAATGCCCTTTGTTTGCACGTCACGAGTGGTTGCCAGTTTAGTGATACCGTCGGTGGAGGCGCTACGCCACAGCTTGATCCCTAGCCAGACGAGATAGACGGCTCCGGCCCATTTCAGCGCTATGAACAATGTGGCTGAAGCCATTACCAGCGCCCCAAGTCCCACCAGCGAGGCGGTCATGGCGATCAAATCTCCTAGTGCCACACCCAGTGCTGCGGCTACAGCCACCTGCCGTCCCTTGGACAGCGCATAGCTAAGAACCAATAGCACAGTAGGTCCGGGGATCAGCAGTAGTGCCATCGAGGCTGCGACAAAAGCCAGCCAGAGGTTCATGTCCATAACTTATTCGTCCTGTCAAAAAGATACCGACACACCAAAGACAGCGCTTTGCAACTCCGTCAACGGCTGAATTTGCCTTATTATCGCGCTGGTCTTCGCTGCGATCAGTTCAACACCCGCCCGGCTACGGCATCCAGCTTTGCCAACAAGGCCGGGTCGCGTTTTTCCGGCGCGGTCATGATGGCGTATTCCAGCGCTGTATCACAGCCATGTGGGCAAGGGGCGCGTTCATTGCCAAGTAGGGCGGGTAGACGGCGCACCAGTTCGGCACCGTTGCTGGAGTTGCCCTGCAGAGTGGCGAGAATAGCGGTGATATCCACCGCGCCGTGATCCGGGTGCCAGCTGTCAAAATCGGT
>MAAY01000050.1:13942-60910 GCA_002162795.1 Rhodobacterales bacterium 56_14_T64 | reverse complement strand
CCCATTGCTCGCGGTACATTTTGGATTCAGCTACGGTGGAAAACTGCGGTCCCTCCATCGCCAGATAGGTGCCGCCACGATGCACATTGATACCAGCGTCGCGCGCGGCTGTCTCGCAGGCGTCCCCCAGTCGTGGACAGGTAGGATGAGCAAGGCTGACGTGGGCAACGCAGCCCGAGCCAAAGAAGCTTTTGTCGCGCGCGAACGTGCGGTCAATAAACTGATCGACAATCACAAAATCCCCAGGCGCCATGTTTTCGCGGAACGAACCGCATGCCGAAACTGAGATCACATCCGTTGCCCCCAGCCGTTTCAGCGCGTCAATATTGGCGCGGTAAGGAACATCGGATGGCGCATGCACGTGACCCCGCCCATGGCGCGGCAGAAAGGCCATTTTTACTCCATCCAGACTGCCAGTCAGGATTTGATCTGACGGGGCGCCCCAAGGGGTTTCAACGTTGACCCATTTGGCATCCTGCAGCCCATCAATTTCATACAGGCCTGAGCCGCCGATCACGGCAATCATGGTGGGGTTGGTCATAATCTTCTTCCTGTCAAATACACCTGCTTTGTGTTTTTGACGCTCAGCAGAGGTCTTGGCAAGCGGCAGCATGTTTGGCTGTGATTATCTCTAAATTTTTAGGCCGCTTCGCAAGGTTATTCCACTGCCGCCCAAAAGGGCGGCACAACAGTCATCTTGTTGCGCCGCAGCCTTGTATCATTGGCGAATTTTCGCTAGGGGCGGGCAGCGAACTTACATTCCCAGTCACAGGTAGTCTCCGATGAAACGCGCCGCCCTGGCCTTGCTGGCCAAGCATATGTCTCCGCCCAATCTTTCCATCATGCAGGATGAGGGCTGGTCTGTGGCCCGTGTGCGTACCGAGGTGCTGTCGGGATTGACCGTTGCCCTGGCGCTGGTGCCCGAAGCAGTGGCCTTTGCTTTTGTGGCTGATGTGCACCCGCTGGTGGGTCTTTATGCGGCGTTTATGGTTGGTCTGATTACCGCTGTGTTTGGTGGGCGTCCGGGCATGATCTCGGGTGCCACTGGCGCTTTGGCGGTTGTGATGGTGGCGCTGGTGGCGGAACACGGCGTGGAATACCTGTTCGCCACTGTAGTTCTTATGGGGGTGATTCAGATCGTTGCCGGGGTGATGCACTGGGGCAAATTCATCCGCTTGGTGCCGCATCCGGTGATGCTTGGCTTTGTCAACGGGCTGGCCATTGTGATTTTCCTGGCCCAGCTGACCCAGTTCAAGGTTCCGGGAAGCGATGGAACCGAGTGGCTGTCCGGTTTGCCACTGATGATGATGCTGGGGCTGGTGGGGCTGACAATGGTGATCATCTGGGGCACGCCCAAGATCACATCGGTCATTCCGGCGCCTTTGGCTGGGATCGGCATCGTCGCGGCCATCGTGATCCTGTTTGGTCTGGATGTGCCTCGGGTTGGCGATCTGGCCTCGATCCAGGGTGGGTTCCCAACATTCCACAATCCCTTTGGTGAAGGTGTGGGGATCTATGGCACCGCGCTGGCGCCGTTTAACTGGGAGACCTTGCAGATCATTCTGCCGTATTCGGTTATTCTGGCTGCCATTGGCCTGATCGAAAGCCTGCTGACATTGAACCTGGTGGGTGAGATCACCGGCAAGCGTGGGGGTGCCAGTCAGGAATGTATTGCGCAGGGGGCCTCGAATGTTGTGACTGGTTTCTTTGGCGGCATGGGCGGCTGTGCGATGATTGGTCAGTCAATGATCAACGTCAAATCCGGCGGTCGTACGCGCATTGCTGGCATCGTTGCGGCGCTGTTTCTGCTGCTGTTTATCGTTGCCGCATCTGGCCTGATCGAGCAGATCCCGCTGGCCGCGCTGGTTGGTGTGATGTTCATGGTGGTGATTGGCACCTTTGCCTGGAATTCGATGAAAATCATGACCAAGGTGCCACTGATGGATGCCTTTGTTATCGTGCTGGTGACCGTTGTGACGGTGCTGGAAGACCTCGCCATCGCGGTGGTTGTTGGGGTGATCGTCTCGGCGCTGGCCTATGCTTGGAATAACGCGCGCCGCATTCACGCGGTGATCCGCGACTCTTCCAGCGATAAGGGCGCGCGGGTTTATGAGATTGAAGGACCACTGTTCTTTGGCTCGACCGATGGGTTCACTGAACTGTTTGACGTTGCTGCTGATCCCGACCACGTGATCGTCGATTTTGCCCGCAGCCGGGTGGTTGATCAGTCGGCCCTGCAAGCCATTGAGGCTCTGGCTGGTAAGTATGAGGATGCAGGTAAGAAGCTTGCTCTGCGCCACCTCAGCCGTGATTGTCATCAGTTGCTGTCCAAAGCCGGGCATCTGATGATCGATAGCGACGACGATCCCGATTACGAGATCGCGGTGGATTATTCCGTGCGCACCGGCATTTTAGGTGGACACTGAGCTGTAGCCAAGCGGAGTGCGCTTGACGGCGCACGCTGGTTTGTTTGATTGGATATTGTGGAGGGGCCGGTCTGAGTGTTCAGATCGGCCTTTTTGTTTTTGAAGGGGGACAGAGCTAGGGTCTCACCTAAACAGCGATCTTTAGGTCAGGGATTTGAGCGTCTTGAGATCGCCACTGAGCAGAGCAGAGCGGGCTTTAGCAATTTGATCTGTGGGCCAGTGCCACCATTGCAGGTCGAGAAGTGTGTTGATCTGTGCTTGTTCAAATCTGTATTTCGTGACCGTGCCAGGGTTGCCGGTGACAATAGCGTAAGCTGGGATGGTGCCGCGAACCACTGCTCCAGCACCAATGATGGCGCCGTTTCCAATTTGGGCACCTGGCAAGATCAGCGCGCCGTAGCCGATCCAGACATCATGACCGATTACCGTGTCGCGGGTGTCGGGTTGAAAGCCGCTCATTTGTTCTGGGTCGAAAACTGGGAAGGGGTAGCAGGTCACGCCATCCATGGCGTGACTGGCGCTCGCGGTGATGAAGCGGACACCATGGGCAATTTGGCAATATCGCCCGATTTGTAGGGTCTCTTGCGACATCGGGAACAGATAGGGGGCCAGATGGTTGGCCCAGCCATCAGGTTCCGGGGGATCAAAGTCCGAGGCATAGGTGAAATCGCCAACCTCGAATTTTGGATGATCCACGACATTGCGCAGAAAAACGGTGCCAAGGTGGGGTTGCCCATCAGGCAACACTATGGGGTGGACGCAGGTCGCGTCGGGCAGAGCGTAAGGCATGAGGCCTCCTGTAAGAGAAAATGCGGGAATTTTCGATTGTTACAGGTGCTGGTCCATCACGCTCTCCATGGTTGTTTGGCTACTTTAGGTCTAGGTTTAAAGGTTCGCAACCTCAGCTCTTTTCATCCGGCCGGGTCAGGCTGAATACCTCGCGCACCGCCGAATAATCCCGGTATCCCATCCGGGCCAGCGGCACATAACGGGTGACGTCAAAGGTGCCATCTTCCAGACAGTCATCTCGCATGTGGATGCCGACCACCTCTCCAAAAACAACACGGTTAGCTTCGCCGGGTAGGGTGATGACCTTAGTCAACTTGCATTCAAGTGCGGCGGGCGCAGCTGCAACGCGAGCGCAGGGGATCGTGCTGCATTCCGCAGTTTCCAGTCCGGCAAGGGCGAACTCGTCGTCTTCGCGGGGCAGGGCGGCAGAGGAGGCGTTCATGGCATCGCGCATGGCATACTCGACGATATTGACGCAGAATACCTCGGTTTCAAGGATGTTGGCGACGCTGTCCTTGGTGCCCTCTTGATCCGGCTTGGCGCTGGTCGAGGCGAACATTACTTGCGGTGGGTCATAGGCAACCGCGTTGAAGAAAGAATAGGGGGCCAGATTGTTCACGCCGTCCGCCGAGCGTGTAGAGATCCAGCCGATAGGGCGTGGTGTGACGATGGCGTTGAATGGGTTGTGGGGTAATCCGTGGCCATCCTCGGGGCGATAGAACATGCGTGTCTCCAATTGTTTGCCCAAGGCTTAGACCCGTGTTAGGCCGATTGCCAGTCTGAGTTGGCATGCGGGAGGCCGGGCAAAGTGATCGAGCTGAAAGCGGAACAGCCGCAGGACCGCTGGGAGGTCGAGGCGCTGTATGATCTGTGCTTTGCGCCCGGCCGTGAGGCACTGTCTTCGTATCGCTTGCGGGATGACGTTGCGCCGGTGGCAGGGTTGAGCCAGGTGGCGCGTGATGAGTTGGGCATTCTGGCCGGCGCAATCAGGTTCTGGCCGATCCAAATTGGCGATTCCGATGCCCTGTTGTTGGGCCCAGTGGCAGTGCATCCAACCCATCAGGGCGAAGGGCTGGGCGGGTCGTTGATCCGGGACTCGCTGGCCAAGGCCGAAAGCAGCGGCTGGACGCGGGTGCTGCTGGTGGGGGATGCGCCTTATTACCAGCGGTTTGGTTTTGCCCGCCTTGGCGAAGTCGAAATGCCGCC
This sequence comes from Rhodobacterales bacterium 56_14_T64, assembly GCA_002162795.1. Taxonomy (GTDB): domain Bacteria; phylum Pseudomonadota; class Alphaproteobacteria; order Rhodobacterales; family Rhodobacteraceae; genus Parasedimentitalea. Next base: position 56,489 of record MAAY01000050.1, on the reverse strand, counting down.
GCCGACCAACCCGGACCGGGTGCTGGGATTGTCCCTGCAACGTGGTGGCTGGGATGGTATCTGTGGCATGGTGCGTCGCTGGCAGGGTTGAAAATTAGGCCCGGTCAGCCAATGTTCAATGGACACAGGAGGCTGATTTGACCGAGATACTGTCACCCGCGCGGGTTCTTGACCCGGACCAGACCGAGGCTGAACTGGATGCATTGGCATTGCGCTACCGCAATGCTTCCGGAGCTGGATTGCAACTGTTGAACCTGGTGGGCAGCAAGGCTGAGAACCTGTTGGACCGCCTGCCCGAGCCAGTGCGAGCAGGGTTGGGGGGCGCCACAGAGCAGGCTTTGCGGCTGGCCATGGGGGCTGCTGTTCGCTCGCGCCGGGTGGTGCCGGATCAAAAGCCTGGGGTGAACCGGGTGATGAGTGCTGCAATGGGGGCAGCTGGTGGCCTGGGTGGGTTGCCTGGAGCGTTAGTGGAACTGCCGGCCACCACAGCGTTTCTGCTACGTACCATTCAGGGCGTCGCGGCGGAACACGGCTTTGACCCCGAGGCTGAAAACGTGACCTTTGACTGTATCCGGGTGTTTGCTGCCGCCGGGCCGCTGGCGCATGACGATGGCGCCGATCTGGGATTTCTGACTTTGCGGCTGAGCCTGTCAGGGGGCGCTTTGCAGAAGCTGATCGCCCAGGTGGCACCGAAACTGGGAATTGTCATGGGGCAGAAACTGGCGGCTCAGGCGGTGCCGGTGCTGGGCGCGGTGGCCGGAGCGACCACCAATTACGTGTTTTCCGGCTATTACCAGCAAATGGCTCAGGTGCATTTTGGCTTGCGGCGGCTGGCGATTGATGCCGACGTGCCGCATCAGGACCTGGTGCAACAGTTGCAGGTGCGGTTGCAGCCGGCCGTGTCCAAGGGCTGACCCTGTGGAGCTGCGAGCGGTTGGTGCTATTTTGGCCCCGAATTGGATGTCATCAATGTTTTACATGCGGAGGCAGGCGTGCCGGTGTATTCAATGAGCAATTTCAAAGGACCGCACCAATGATCACCCAATTGCCGATCACCACAAATGCGGCCAACAAGCGGGACGTCCGCAGTCAGTTTGCGGCCCTGTGTTACCGGGTCAACAAAAAGGGAAACCCCAAGATCCTGCTGGTAACCTCACGTGGGACCGGGCGCTGGGTTCTGCCCAAAGGTTGGCCAATGGATGGGCGCACTCCGGCGGCGTCCGCAGCGCAGGAGGCCTGGGAAGAGGCTGGGGTTCACGGAGACCCGGGTGATCAATGTCTGGGGTTGTATTCCTATAAGAAATGGCTGGATCGTGCCGTGCCCCTGCCGATTATCGTGATGGTCTATCCCTTGGCGGTAACAAAGCTGGTGGATGAGTTTCCCGAACAAGATCAGCGTGTGCGGCAGTGGTTTTCCCCGGCCAAGGCAGCTGAAAATGTGCAGGAACCGGAACTGGCGCAAATTTTGCAGGAGTTTCATCCAAGTCTGCTGCAAAGAGCGTCGCATTGCACTTGATCTTGCGGGAGTCTGGGCTTTAATCAGATTTCGCAAAGCGAGAGCACTACATGATACAATACGCCCTGAAATGTGCCGACGGCCATATTTTCGATAGCTGGTTCCAGTCTGCGGCAGCTTTTGACAAGCTGGCAGCAAGTGGGCTGGTGTCCTGTGCGGTCTGCGGGCACGGCTCAGTTGAAAAGGCCATTATGACACCGCGGGTTCGGCCTGGGCGCAAAGCTGTGTCGGGTCGTGGAGAGCCGGAAACACCAGTGCCAGACGCTGAAACCTTGCCTGCATCGGCGAATGTGCCAAGTAAGGCACAAGCGGTTGATCAGGCCAAGCCGCAGGAGGCAATGGCTGGTGCGCTGAGCACACCCGCCAATGACAGCGATCGGGCATTGGCAGAGTTGCGCCGAAAGGTGGAAGACAACTCGGACTATGTGGGCAAGGATTTTGTCTCACAGGCGCGTGCGATGCATGAGGGGGATGCGCCTGGTCGGGCCATTCACGGTGAAGCGAAACTGGAAGACGCCAAGGCGCTGATCGAGGAGGGAATACCCGTCATGCCGCTGCCGTTTCTGCCCAGTCGCAAGACCAACTGATAACGAAAAACAACAGAGGTAATTGGCGATATGCATGTTGTAGTGACAGGGGCCAGCCGCGGCATTGGCCGTGAAATGACCTCGCGACTGCGGGCCGCAGGGCACAAGGTTACCGGCACGGCGCGGGATCATTCTACTGACACCCGGCTGAATGTCTCGGATCCGGGCCAACAGGCGCGGTTTGCCGCCCAGATCAAGGGCCAGCCAGTGGATCTGCTGATCTGCAACGCTGGGGTTTTTCTAGATAAAAACATGGCGATTGATGACTATAGCGCCGAGGTTTGGGCCACGTCTTTTGCCACCAATGTGACCGGGGTCTTTATGACCGTGCAGGCCCTGTTGCCCAATCTGCGGCTGGCAACAGAGCCCAAGATCGCGATTATTTCCTCGCAGATGGCCAGCCATGCGCTGGCGGCAGGTGGCAGCTATGCCTATCGCGCCTCCAAGGCGGCAGCATTGAACCTTGGCCGCAATCTGGCTGCGGATCTGCAACCCGAAGGCATTGCTGTGGGGATCTATCATCCCGGCTGGGTGCGCACGGATATGGGCGGTGAGCAGGGCGAGATCTCGGTAGAGGAATCGGCGGAAGGGCTGTTGAACGAGTTTGATGTTTTGAACGTCGCGACTTCGGGCTGTTTCCACACATGGGACGGACGTGTGCACGCGTATTGAAGCCAGACGGTGCGTGCCAGCACGCACCCTACGACGATTGCTAAGGCTCGAGTTCAAATAAAAACGCCGATACCTGAGGTGTCGGCGTTTTTTGCATTTAGCGGAGGTGTGTGTCGATTAGTTCCAGCAACTGACCAAGACGGTCATGCCATTGACCAGCCTGTTCATGGCGGCATTGGTCAGCGTAGTTGTCTCGGCGTTGCGGTCACTGCTGGTCACGCCAGCCTCGGTCAGTGCCGCGCGAATTGCTTCGGCATTGGCGGCAAAGCTGACACCCTGTGGCAGTTGTTGTGCGCCAATTTTCTGTGGCAGCAACATGCCGACAACCGCGCCAGTGCCATCCAGCACTGGACCGCCGACATCGCCGGGCTGGGCCGACAGGTCCAGACGCGCGACACCGGAGTTGCCGTCTAGGTTTTTGATATCTGCCAGGGTGCCCCAGGTCAGGCTTGGCGCGCCAAGAAGGCCCTCGTAGGAGAACCCGGAAACGGCCACTTCGGACTGCAATCGTGGCGCGGCGAGGCTGAGCTCGGCCACCGCCATTGGTGCCAGCGGCGTTGCTGGGCGCAGGACGGCCAGACCATTGGCGGCATTGTTGCTCAGCAGTTCCACAGCATAGTCGTGGTTCAGGGTAATACGGGTGCAATTTCCCACCACATCCGAGGTGGTCAGAACCGTTCCGTCACCATCAACATAGAATCCGGTGCGCGACATCCTTGGTTGGCGGATCTGCAGACCGGACAGAAGGTCGATGCTTTGTTGTGCATCAGCGCCTGCTGCTGGATCCAGAACGCCGTCGATCCGGGTGAAGCTGGTCTGCATTTCGGTCAGAACTCGGGCACGACGATTTTCGTCACCTGCAGGCCAGATCAGGGTAAAGCCTTTGATCTCACCGTTCTTCAGGCTGGCCTGAGTGAAAGAGACGATGCCATTGCCGCGGCCTTCGATGGTGAAGCTGTCCGAGCCGCGCTCGCGGGGGCCAACCAGTGGTACGATTTCGAGTGTTTGCAGAATGTCATAGAGACCAAACAGCGTGCGCTTGTCGCCGGGCTGCGAGATCAGCAGCAGCCGTGCGCCAGTGTTACCTTTGGCATCGTAATGGGCAAAGGGTGGCTCGAACCGGGAAAAACCCACCTCGCGGGCTGGGATCTGCATCGAAATGCCGGCGTCTGCATTGGTCATCGCTGCCATACCAACCGAGATCAGCGGCGCGTTGTATTCATTCATCAGCGCCAGTCGTTGCAGGGTCGTCAGGATGCCAGTCAGTTCATGGCCATTGGAAGCTTGCCAGTCTGTCATCGATCCACGGGTGCCGCGACCAAAGGAACCATCAATGGCGGAGTTGTAAAAACCTGCAGCTTTGAGAGCGATCTGCAGGTCTTTGCGCTCGTCCGCGCTGAGCAGGCGTTCACTGCGTCGCGCTTGGGCCGGGGTCTCATCCGCCGGAGCAGGCGTTGGGATGACTTCGACCGGCTGAACTGTGGTCTCATTTGGCGCGATGGTTGCCGGCAGGGTGGTCACGGCGACATTGGCAGTCTCGGCGCCCTCGGGCCAGAATTTCTGGCGCAGGTTGCGGCCAAAAGCAATGAAGCTGTCGCGAGGGATATGCCCTTGGCTGCGATAGACCTGCATGGCGCGTTCAGCATCGGCGCGGCTGTAGGGGCCAAGCAAAACGCCGTACCAGCCGCCACCCAGTGAGTAGCCACTGACGTCGGGCAATTGGGAGGAAAGGCTGGCCGCGCGGTTTTTGGCATCACCGAGGGACGGATGCGCGGCAATTTGAATCCAAACCGAATCTGGCGAGACCTGCTGTGCCTGGGCCGCAGATGGCAGAGTTAAAGCCAGAGACATCAATGTCAGTAGCATAGAAGCAAAGAAAGTCTTCATTGCAGTTCCTTTATCCCTAGGGAGTCAAATTTTTTGCGCAATTAAGCATTTTAGCGGCTCAAAGGGAATGCCTGATACTAGGGGAAATTCCAGTCTTGACGCTTCATAATAGATGAGTTTTAGCGGCAAATCTGTATTTTTGGCAATAATGCGTATCAGCGGGCCATCTTATCACATGTGACGTTGACCCTGACCGGGGGCTTGCATAGGAAAGACCCGCATTTGCAGCCCCAATAGGGAAAGAGACATGACCCAGATCAATGGCGCTCCGCGCTCGTTCCAAGAGATCATCCTGCGGCTCCAGAGCTATTGGGCCAGCAAGGGCTGCGCCATGCTACAGCCCTATGACATGGAAGTTGGTGCGGGTACATTCCACCCAGCAACGACGCTGCGCTCGCTTGGCTCAACCCCTTGGGCTGCCGCCTATGTGCAGCCCTCGCGCCGTCCCACTGATGGGCGCTATGGTGAGAACCCGAACCGGTTGCAGCATTATTACCAGTATCAGGTACTGATCAAACCCAGCCCGCCCAACCTGCAAGAGCTATATCTGGGCTCGCTGGCTGCCATTGGCATCGATATGGAGCTGCACGACATCCGTTTTGTCGAGGATGACTGGGAGAGCCCGACATTGGGGGCTTGGGGACTAGGCTGGGAAGTTTGGTGTGACGGAATGGAAGTCAGTCAGTTTACTTATTTTCAGCAGGTTGGCGGGTACGACTGCGCTCCGGTCTCTGGCGAGTTGACCTATGGTCTGGAACGGCTTGCGATGTATGTGCTGGGTGTTGATCACGTTATGGACATGCCGTTCAACGACCCGGATGCACCAATCCCGATGACTTACGGCGATATCTTCAAACAGACCGAGGAAGAATACGCCCGCTGGAACTTTGACACCGCCAATACCGAGGTGTTGTTGCGTCACTTTGAAGAGGCCGAAGTCGAATGTGCGATGATCCTGTCGCAGCCTGCCGAAGATCCTAAGACCGGCAAACGCATCGTGATGGCACATCCGGCCTATGATCAGTGTATCAAGGCCAGTCACATCTTTAACTTGCTCGATGCACGTGGGGTGATTTCAGTCACTGAACGTCAGGCCTATATCGGCCGCGTCCGGGCGCTGGCCAAACAATGTGCCGACGCTTTTGTGCAGACAACGGCGGGTGGCTGGGCGGCGTGATTGTTGGTGGCTCGGCGATTATCGGTTCTGCCTGGCCGAGAGGCCGGGTAACGCCTGACTAAATGAGAAAAACAGGCAGTGGTATCTCACTGAGATGAAACACACAGGGGTAGAGCCCCGCAAATACGGTCAAAAGGACCACAATCATTATGGGTAAGTTTCTTGCCATTCTAATCATCGTTTGCGCAGTGGGTGCGGGCGGCGGAATGTACTATCTGCAAGTTTATGGCTTTTATGAAGAGGTCGAGCTTAACCCTGGCCAAGACGTGGTGCTGGTGCCGCAAGATGGTGAAGAAGGCGTGGCCATTGTCTATGACGCGTTTCAGGCCATTGACGCCAGTAGTTCGCCAATCCGCTACCGCGCCTGTTTCACCACTACGCTGACACGCGACAACCTGGCCCAGACATATACCGTGTCCCAACAGCATCAGCCGCGCATCGCGCCGGGCTGGTTTGGGTGTTTCGACGCTCAGTCCATCGGCGCCGAGTTGGAAGCAGGCACAGCCACGGCGTTTTTGTCGATCAAGAACATCTCGTACGGGGTCGACCGCATTGTCGCCGTTACCGACGATGGCAAGGGATACGTCTGGCACGAACTGAACAATTGCGGCAAAAAGGCTTATGACGGCACAGTCGTGGGCGAAACCTGCCCAGATTTGCCAGAGGCAAGCCAGTAGCCAAGACCCTGCAACCAGACGGAGACTGATATGACCGAGGCCCTTGTCATTCCGGAGTTTTTGACTGTGACCCTTGGGTTTGCAGTGTTTCTGCTGGGGGCGCGGCTGAATGCCCGGGTTGAAATTCTGCGCCGGTTCAATATTCCCGAACCGGTGACCGGCGGTTTGCTGGCCTCTCTGGTGGTGCTGGCGGTCTATCTGTTGGCGGGGCGCGCGATTGAATTTGAGATGGCCAGCCGGGACTTTTTCCTGGTGCTGTTCTTTGCTGGAATTGGCCTTAATGCGCGGCTGAGTGATCTGATTGCCGGCGGCAAAACCTTGGTGATCCTGCTGGTGATGACGCTGCTGACCATTATCGCCCAGAACATTATCGGTGCAACTGGAGCGGTGATGTTTGGCTATCCGGCTCAGGCCGGGGTGCTGTTTGGCTCTGCCTCGTTGATTGGTGGCCATGGCACTGCCATTGCATGGGCCCCGGATGTGGCCGAAGCCACCGGACTGTCTGGTGCCACAGAGCTGGGGGTGGCGGTGGCCACCTTGGGTCTGGTGCTGGCGGCGCTGGTGGGTGGCCCGATCGCGCGCATCCTGATCACCCGCAATAATCTGGCACCCGCACGCCCAGATGAAGGCGCAACCATTGGCCTGCCTGACGCAGACGTGGCCCCGCCAGCGCAAATCGATCATCTGAGCTTTATGCGGGTGATGCTGTTTCTGAACCTCGCCATTATCCTGGGCTACATTGGCTCCGGGCTGATCGAGGCGGCTGGGCTGAAGCTGCCACTGTTCGTGCCCTGCCTGATTGCGGGGATTATTATCGCCAATATCCGCGATGTGGTGTTCCCCAAGGCCGCACCAGTGTCGCGCACGCCCGCACTGGCGCTGATCTCGGAGTTTTCACTCGGCGCGTTTCTGGCGATGTCCCTGATGGCGCTGCAATTGTGGACCATTGCCGAATTGGGCCTGGCGATTGCAGTGATCATGACCGCTCAGACGGCCTTTACCGTGGTCTTTGTGCTGTTCGTGCTGTTCCCGCTGCTGGGGCGCGGATATCGTGGTGCCGTTCTGGCCGCAGGCTTTGGCGGTTTTGCGCTGGGCGCAACCCCCACCGCAATCGCCAATATGACCGCCGTCACCAAACGCTACGGCCCATCGCCTATTGCCTTTATCGTATTGCCCCTTGTATCCGCCTTCTTTGTAGACATCGCCAATGCCATCGTCATCCAGATGATTGTGAACTTCTGAGGACCCCCAGATGCCCGACCTGCTAATTGAACTGTTTTCCGAAGAAATCCCCGCCCGCATGCAGCGCCGCGCGGGTGAGGATCTGAAAAAGCGGATGACCGATGGCTTGATCGAGGCGGGTCTGACCTATGCAGGGGCTCACGCCCTGTCGACGCCGCGCCGTCTGACACTGGCGGTCGACGGGTTGCTGGCGGCCTCGCCCACCGTACGAGAAGAGCGCAAAGGGCCGAAGGTTGGTGCGCCGGACAAGGCGATCGAAGGATTTCTGCGCGGTGCAGGCCTGACCCGGGATCAGCTGGAAGAGCGCGATACGCCCAAAGGCGCGATCTATTTCGCCAGCATTGAAAAGCCGGGCCGCCCGGCGGCAGACATCATCGCCGAGGTGCTGGAAACCACCATTCGCAACTTTCCATGGCCGAAATCCATGCGCTGGGGCACGGGTAGCCTGAAATGGGTGCGGCCACTGCACTCTATCCTTTGCCTGTTGTCGGATGAGGCCGGTTCTGAGGTCGTGCCGCTGGATATCGATGGTATTGTCTCGGGCAACTCCACCCGTGGGCACCGTTTCATGGCACCGGATGCGTTCATTGTCACTGGTTTTGACGACTATTCGGCGAAGCTGAAACGCGCCTTTGTGGTGCTGGATCCTGCGGAACGCGCTGAGGCGATTTGGCAGGACGCCACCAACCAGGCTTTTGCCAATGGCTTGGAAGTGGTCGAAGACAAGGGCCTGCTGGCCGAGGTCTCGGGCCTGGTGGAATTCCCTGTGGTGCTGATGGGCGAGATCGACGCGGAATTCCTGTCGCTGCCGCCAGAGGTGCTGCAAACCTCTATGCGCGAGCACCAGAAGTTCTTCTCGGTCCGCAACCCCAAAACCAACCGGATTGAGCGGTTCATCACTGTCGCCAACCGCGACACCGCCGACAATGGCGCCACCATTCTGGCCGGCAACCAAAAGGTGCTGAGTGCCCGTTTGGCGGATGCGAAGTTCTTCTGGGAGAACGACCTGCGCGTCGCCAAAGAAGGCATGGTGACATGGACCGAGGCTCTGTCGAACGTCACCTTCCACAACAAGCTGGGCACTCAGTCCGAACGCATCAACCGCATCGCCGCGCTGGCACGCGAGATTGCTCCATCGGTTGGCGCTGACCCGGATCTGGCTGAACAGGCCGCCAATGTGGCCAAGGCTGATCTGTCATCTGAAATGGTCTATGAATTCCCCGAGCTGCAAGGCCTGATGGGCCGCTACTACGCCGAGGCCGCAGGCCTGCCGCAAGAGGTGGCGAATGCCTGCGAGGCGCATTACTCGCCGCTGGGCCCATCGGACGATGTGCCGTCCGAGGCTGTTTCAGTCGCGGTAGCGCTGGCGGATAAGCTGGACACGTTGACCGGGTTCTGGGCGATTGATGAAAAGCCAACCGGGTCAAAAGACCCGTTTGCTCTGCGTCGTGCGGCGCTGGGGGTTATTCGCTTGGTGTTGGAGAATGATGCTTGTATCGGTTTGTATGACTTTTTTGTTGAGTGCATCGGCAAATTGGCTATCCAAAAGCTTGGAGATGAACTTGTTGACCTCCTCTATCAAAATAAGTCTGGGCCTGAACTAAAGCAGGATCTGGAGGATGCCCATGGGTTCCTTTGCCAATTCGGAGTGTGGAAAGAGGTTCTAGAAGCCGATTTCTCTGTTAATGGATTGGAAAAACACAATCAAAATGGAAATCTCTCTGAACAAGAATGGCGTTTGCTGTCCGTCGCAAGCTTGGATCTTGTTTTTGCAGAAGCTAAGTGTTCGTTTTCAAGTTTTGCTGAAAAAACTGACTGGAGCAATCCCGTCAACTTGGGTCGTGAGTGCGCCGCTAAAGAGCTTGTTGAGGTAGTTCAGCGTTTTGCGGCGGATCTCCTCTCCTTCTTCCACGACCGCCTCAAAGTCTTCCTGCGTGAGCAGGGCATTCGCCATGACGTCATCGACGCCTGTATCGCCATGGACGGCAACGACGACCTGACCCTGCTGGTCAAACGCGCCCGCGCATTGGAAGACTTCATGAAATCCGACGACGGCACCAACCTGCTGCAAGGGTACAAACGCGCCAACAACATCCTGACCCAGGCCGAGGCCAAGGATGGGGTGGAGTATTCCTATGGCGGCGACGTGAAATTCGCCGAAGAACCAGCTGAGATTGCCCTGTTCGAAGCGCTTGCTTTGAGCGAGGGGGCGATCTCTTCGGCGCTCAACGCCGAAGATTTCGCAGCTGCCATGGGCAGCATGGCCGCGCTGCGGGCTCCGATTGATGCATTTTTTGAGTCGGTGCAGGTGAACTCGGACAACCCGGTTGTGCGCCGTAATAGATTGAACCTGTTGCATCAGATCCGTCAGATCTGTGGACAGGTCGCTGACTTGACGGTTGTTGAAGGGTAAGTGGCGTCTATGAAAGGCTCCGGGGGAGCCTTTCAGCCGCGAACGGGCGGAGCCCCGGACCAAGTGGCGTCTAGTCACCGCTCGCCGCAATCTAAGTTGCACACACGCAAGTGACCGGGGCGCTGCCCCGGACCCCGAGGTATTTTAAACAAGAAGAATTCCAAACGGGATTTGTCGGGGCTAGAGCTGTGACCTCTCCAATGTGTAGGGTGTGTGCTTGCACGCACCACTCGGCGCTTGCACCATAGGCGCACCGCATTATGCTGCGGGGCAAAGGAAAGGTGCTGCAGTGCAGAAACAATTGCCAGAGATCCCGTTTGCCGCGCTGATCACGCCGGATGCTCCGATTGCGGCCCAAAGCCATGGTGGGCGTGCCAAGTGTTTGCAGCGGTTGGTGCGGCTGGATCTGCCGGTGCCTTGTACGGTTGCGCTGTCGTTTGATGCTGTGCGCGTAATAGCCGAGGGGCAAATGCCGGATTTGGCAACAGTCCTGGCTGAGTTTTCGGATGATGCCCTGCTCTGTGTGCGTCCCTCGTCCGAGGATCCTGATTGGGGTGGTCCGGGGGCGGTGCTGAACGTCGGCATGAATGATGCGCGCTATGTTGATCTGTGCGATAGCCTGGGCGCGCAGGCTGCAGCGGCGCTGTATTTGCGGTTTGTGCAATCTTATGCGGTGCATGTGGCGCGGTTGGATCCGGATGTGTTTGATGCCGTGGCTGAAGATGGCCCAGAAGCCTTGGGCCGTATCTTGCAGGCCTATGAGGTCGAGACAGACGAGGCATTTCCGCAGGATCGCGGCGAGCAGTTGGCAGCGGTGTTGCGCTCGATGGCGCGGGCCTGGGATGGTACAACGGCGCGGTTGTTGCGGCAGGCCAAAGGGGCCCCGGTGGATGCTGGGCTGGGATTGGTTGTGCAGGAAATGGTGCCTGGACTTGGACAGGGTGAGTGTGGGTCAGGTGTGTTGCAGCTGATTAATTCGCAGACCGGGCAACCGCAGATTACTGGGCGTTACCTGAGCCAGTCTCAGGGACGCGATGCTTTGGGGGCTGGGGCGGCGGCGCTGTATCTTGAGGCGGATCAGCGCGGACGGGCCTTGGCTGACGTGGCGCCGTCTGCCTTTGCAGACCTGAAAGACCATGCGGCGCTGATGCGTCAGCGTTTGCGCGAGGCGATGCAGGTCGAATTTGTCATTGAAAATGGCCATGTTCATATCCTTGACGGGGTGCGGGTGGCGCGCTCGGCACGGGCGGCGGTGCGCATTGCCGTTGCGCTGGCCGAGGATGGAATTATCTCGCCGCAAGAGGCGGTGATGCGGATTGATCCGCATTCATTGAATGAATTGCTGCACCGGCAGATCGACCCCGCCGCCCCGCGTGAGGTGATTGGCACCGGCATTGCAGCCAGCCCCGGCGCCGCCAGCGGGCGGTTGGTGTTCACTGCAGCTGAGGCGCAAGCCAGTGCAGCACGGCGCGAGCCGTGCATTCTGGTGCGCCGCGAAACTTCGCCCGAGGACATTCGTGGTATGCATGCCGCTGCGGCGGTGCTGACACAAAAGGGCGGCATAACCAGCCATGCGGCGGTGATTGGCCGTGGCTTGGGCCTGCCCTGCATTGTTGGCGCCTCTGCGCTGAAGTTTCTCAGCAAGGAAAAACAACTGATTACTGCCGAGGGTCGGGTGTTTGAAGCCGGTGATGTCATCACCATAGACGGCAGCTCAGGGCAGGTGTTGGCGGGAGAGCCTGCGATGCTGGAGGCGGCGTTAGACGATGCCTTTCAGACCCTGATGGGGTGGGCGGATGATGAACGCGATATTGGTATCCGCGCCAATGCCGATACTCCGGCAGATGCGCAGCTGGCGCGTAACTTTGATGCACAGGGCATCGGGCTGTGTCGCACCGAACATATGTTCTTTGAGCCCGGTCGTCTGACGGTGATGCGCGAGATGATCTTCGCTGAAACCTCGTCTGGGCGTGCTGCTGTGCTGGCCCGGCTGCTGCCGATGCAGCGCGGTGATTTCTTTGAATTGTTCCGCATCATGGTGGGTATGCCAGTCTGCATCCGACTGTTTGACCCGCCGCTGCATGAATTTCTGCCCACCACCAAAACTGGACAACGCGAGCTGTCCGAAGCACTGGGCATTCCGGTCAGAGATGTCACCCGCCGGGTCGAGGAAATGGGCGAATACAATCCGATGCTGGGCCTGCGCGGAGTGCGGTTGGGGGTCACTGTGCCCGAGATTTATGACATGCAGGCGCGTGCCATCTTTGAAGCAGCCCTGGATGCCTCGCAGGATGGAACGCCGGTGGTGCCAGAAATCATGATCCCGCTGGTGTCGGCCAAACGTGAAGTGGAGCTGGTGAAGGCCCGCATCGACGCGGTGGCGGCAGCTGTGAAGTCCGAGCGCGGTGCTGAGTTTGAGTATCGTTTGGGCGTCATGGTGGAAACTCCGCGTGCCGCTCTGCGCGCCGCGGATATTTCGCCGCATACGGCCTTTCTTAGCTTTGGTACCAATGATCTGACCCAAATGACCTATGGCTTGTCGCGTGATGATGCCGGTCGCTTCATGTCAGATTATGTTCGGCAGGGCGTATTTCCCGAAGACCCGTTCCATGTATTGGACGTCGAAGGAGTGGGCGAATTGCTGAAACTTGGGGTGCAGCGAGGCCGTGACGCCAATCCCGGCGTGACCTTGTCGATTTGCGGTGAACATGGCGGCAACCCCGAATCAATCGCGTTTTGTCGCGACGCCGGGTTCGATTATGTGTCCTGTTCGCCCTTTCGGGTGCCCGTGGCGCGATTGGCTGCCGCTCAATTAGCGATTGCACATCAGATGGGGGATGGGACCATGGCAAGCGCCTAGATTTAGCGAATACCATACAGGATGAGCAGGGAAATTTCAGGTTAACAGCCCCTTAAGCCTCAGATTAAGGTTGCAAGTTTTAGCAAAACTGGACCTTTCTCGAAGTTTACGGTAAATGGTCGGCGCGCATAATGGGACGGTTGGCGCGACCATTTGGTACCTGGGGGTATCCGAAATGAAATCATTTGTATTGGCCGCTGGTCTGGCGGTTTCTTTGGCTGTGCCAAATATGGCCACCGCTGAAACGGGTTTTTCCCGTCTTTTTCAACGGGAACAATCAGAGCCGGGTGCGGGGGTGAAAACCCGCAAGCGGGGCTTCCTGTTTTTTGGTCGAAATCCGTCAAAGGTTGTGCCGTTTAGCTATACCAATGCCTGGTTAGACACTCAGCCAACGGCCACAGGTGATGCCAATTTTGAGTGTCTGGCTCAGGCATTGTATTTTGAGGCACGCGGCGAGACCGTGATGGGGCAGTTTGCCGTGGCGGAAGTGGTGGTGAACCGGGTGACCAGTGATCGGTTCCCCAATTCTATTTGCGCCGTTGTCACACAGGGCACTGGCCGGCGAAACCAATGTCAGTTCAGCTATACATGTGATGGCCGCAAAGAGGTGATTGGCGAACGTCAGGCCTATGAACGGGTTGCCAAAGTTGCCCGCGCCATTTTGGACGGCGCTGAGAAGGAACTGACCGAGGGTGCCACCTATTATCACACCACGGCCGTGCGACCGCGCTGGAGCCGGGCATTCACCAATACTGCCCAAATTGGTGTGCATCTGTTCTATCGCGATGACCGATACCGCACAGCCTCTAGCGACTAAGCTATTGCGGGTCGCATCTGTAAAAATTTCCAGTGGTTGGCAGTTCGCCGCTTTTAAGCGCTGTCGTGGCGCATGTGGGGCTGGTATACGGTGGCGCATAGCCTAGAGTAGGATACCATCTTCTGCCAACGCCAGCCAAAGGCACGATCCTATGAGTTCAGAAATCCGTCTTGCATTTGAGCATCCCTCGGAACGGGCCGCCGCGACGGCATCCGGTCGGGTGCTGGATCGTATTTCATTGCGCGATCACACTGTTGAGGTCGAAATCGGGGCCTTTCAGGCCGAGCGCGGCAGCACCCAGAGGATCTGCTTTAACGTGGTGGTCGAAGTGACGCCGCTGCCCGACGATGTTGACGATGACGTGGACCGTATCCTGTCCTATGACAAGGTCACCGAGGCAATTGCGCATGAGCTGTCTGAGGAGCGTCTGAACCTGTTGGAAACGCTGGCTGAACGGGTTGCAGAGCGCATTTTGTTGGAACCGCAGGCGGTGCGGGTCTTTGTGAGAATTGAAAAACTGGATCGTGGTCCCGGAGCGCTTGGCGTCGAGATTGTCCGCTCTCGCGATCAATTGCACCATGAAGCAGAGCTGGAAGAGCCACCGCATCCGCGGCTGATGTACCTTAGCAACGCGGCCATCAATAGTGATAATTTCACTGGCTGGGTCGACCAGATGCAAAGCCGTCAGCGACCGCTGATCCTCTGTGTTGGCGGGCATGAACTGGCTGTGCCGCGGACGGGTCATAAGATGACTGAACGGCGGATTGACCTGTTGGCAATCGAGCAAAACGCCTGGCGTCTGGCCGCCCGTGATGATCGTTGCGTCGTGGTCTCGACCCGGACCGAGCTGGACTGGGCGATGAAGAATGGCCAGATCAGCGTTTGGGCCCCGTCTAAGATTGTTCTGGATGCGGTTGATGGTCCCTCGGCGCCGCCGTCAGAGCCAGTTGAACTGGCGGTTTGGTTTGCGGCGACCCTTGAGGCCGGTGAGTTGATCGTGATTGGTGCTGATTTGCCAGAGAATCCAGCAGTACCACTGCGAGCGGTCTCGGAGAAACAATCCGAGTTATGACCTATTACCGCCCCCTGGTTCAGCACGGAGAGGCCCGCCCACAAGGCGTGGTCGAGCTGGCTGGTGGGGCGCTGTGGTTCAGCCATGCCGAGGTTCTGAGCCGAGACACGCCATCCCATATCATTCCCGCCGGATTGATTCCCGATCCCATCTTGCACCGCTTGTCCGGACATCGGCCAACAATTGCAGGTCTGGACCTGAGCCAGCCGCAGCTGATGGGTATCCTGAACGTCACCCCGGACAGTTTCTCTGATGGCGGCGATTATGATGGTGTGGAAGCGGCGGTGGATGGTGCCCGCCAGATGATTGCGGAAGGTGCCAGCGTGATTGATATTGGCGGTGAGTCTACGCGCCCGGGTGCCGCGTTTGTCTCCGAAGAAGATGAGATTGCCCGGACATCGCCGGTGATCACCGCGCTGCGCGCTAACAGTGACGTTGCAATTTCGATCGACACCCGCAAGGCCACAGTGGCGGCGGAGGCGATGGCTGCGGGTGCCACTTTGGTCAATGATGTCTCGGGGTTCACCTATGACCTGGCGCTGGCTCCACTGGCCGCTCAGGCTGGGGTGCCGGTGTGCATTATGCATGCGCAGGGTGATCCGGCCACCATGCAGGACGAGCCATTCTATAATGATGTTTTGCTGGATGTTTATGATTTCCTGTCGACGCAGATTGACCGGCTGGAGGCCATTGGCGTGTTGCGCGATCAGATCGTCATCGATCCCGGCATTGGCTTTGGCAAGACGCTGGAGCATAATTTGACGCTGTTGCGCGGCATCGCTTTGTTTCATGGGTTGGGTTGCCCGATCTTGCTGGGCGTCTCACGCAAAGGCTTTATCGGAACCATCGGCAAGGAACCGCAGGCGACGGCGCGGGCACCGGGGTCGATTGCTGTGGGGCTTGCGGCCTTGGCGCAAGGCGTGCAATTCCTTAGGGTGCATGATGTTGCCGCAACGGCGCAGGCTGTGCGGCTGTGGCAAGCGACCCGTTAAGACCCGATAAGAAAGAAGAATATGCGCAAACTATTCGGCACCGACGGCGTGCGTGGCACAGCCAATATTCACCCGATGACCGCCGAGATGGCGCTGCGTATCGGCGCTGCGGTGGGGCGTTATTTCCGCCGAGATGCCTCGGGTGTGCACCGGGTGGTGATCGGCAAGGACACGCGGCAGTCCGGCTATATGTTTGAGAACGCGCTGACCGCAGGGCTGACCTCGACCGGTATGAACGTGCTGCTGATGGGCCCGGTGCCAACCCCTGCTGTGGGGCTGATGACCCGGTCCATGCGCGCGGATCTGGGCGTGATGATCTCGGCCAGCCACAACCCCGCCGAGGACAATGGCATCAAGTTTTTTGGTCCCGATGGGTTCAAGCTGTCCGACAGCGCAGAGCTGGAACTTGAGGCGCTGATCGAAGCCGGAGTGGAACCCGCCCAAAGCGGTAACATCGGCCGGGCCAAGCGGATTGATGATGCACGCTTTCGCTATGGTGAGCGGGTCAAAAGTTCCTTGCCCAAGGATATTCGATTTGACGGGCTGAAAGTGGTGATTGATTGCGCCAATGGGGCGGCCTATCGCGCCGCGCCCGAAATTTTGTGGGAATTGGGCGCCGAGGTGGTGCCGATTGGGGTGTCGCCGGATGGAGTCAATATCAACCGGGGCTGCGGCTCGACCCATCCTCAGGCTGCGGCTGAAGCCGTTGTTGCCCATGGTGCTCATGTTGGGATCTGCTTGGATGGCGACGCGGATCGGGTGATCGTGATTGATGAAAATGGCGATGTTGCGGACGGCGATCAACTGATGGGACTGCTGGCCTCGCGTTGGGCTGAGCAGGGCCAGTTGTCGGGCAATGCGCTGGTGTCTACAGTGATGTCCAACCTTGGTCTGGAACGCTATCTGAATGACCGGAACATCGGGCTGGAGCGGACGGCGGTCGGTGACCGTTATGTGGTCGAGCGGATGCGCAGCGGTGGCTTTAATCTGGGCGGTGAGCAATCGGGGCATATCGTTATGATGGACCATGCCACCACAGGCGACGGTCTGATGGCCGGGTTGCATTTCCTGGCCGAGATGGTGCGCACCGAGCAGCCTGCCTCAAAACTGGCGCGGCAGTTCCAGCCGGTGCCGCAACTTCTAAAGAATGTCCGCTTTCAAGCGGGGCAGGCGCCGTTGGAAATGGATGCTGTGCAACAGGCCATCCATTCAGCCGAGCAGGCGCTGAACGGGCAGGGGCGATTGCTGATCCGTAAGTCGGGCACTGAA
Organism: Rhodobacterales bacterium 56_14_T64; assembly: GCA_002162795.1. Classification (GTDB taxonomy): domain Bacteria; phylum Pseudomonadota; class Alphaproteobacteria; order Rhodobacterales; family Rhodobacteraceae; genus Parasedimentitalea. Next base: position 39,308 of record MAAY01000050.1, on the reverse strand, counting down.
CCCTTGATCCGGGTGATGGCGGAATGTGAAGATGAGAGCCTGCTGAATGTCACAGTGGATTCGGTTGTTGATGCAGTTACCAGTGCTGTGAGCACTTAGAGGTTCGCAGTTTAGCTTTGCAACCTGCGCTCGGATTTTTTCCGGCGCAGGCCAAACAGCCGCACCAATGCACCATACTGGCTGAGACCCATCCCGCACAAGATTAGCCCCAGAGCCCAGATCAGAGTGCTTGGTAGCGGCTCTGCCAAAAAGAAGGTGCCAAGCAATACCGACCACATTGGCACCTGATAGCTGACCAGTGACATGAATACAGGTCCGGCGCTTCGCACAACGGCGACGCGCAAAATGCTGGCAGCTGCGGTTGGAACCAGCCCGAGATAGACTGTGGCAATCAGGGCCTCGCCACTCACAACTGGGGGCGACCCCTCGACGATGAGGGCCAGAGGGATAACGGCCAGTGCTCCGATTAGCAGCAGAATTGCAGCCAGGCCAATCGGGTCGACCTTGGGCAGCCTGCGAATAAGGATCGAGGTGCAGGCATAACAACAGGCGGCACTGACGCAGGCCAATCTACCCATCAATTCCAGCTCTGCGCCGCTTGAGTTGAAGGCCTGGCCGCCAATCAGGATGCTGACGCCAACAAAGCCGATGATAAATCCTAGAAAACTACGCCAAGTCAGGCGCTCTCCTGGGACAAAGAAATGCGCCAGTGGCAGGACGATCAGCGCAACCGAGGCCATCGATACACCGGCGAACCCCGACGTGACGTATTGCTGCCCCCAGTTCAACAACATGAATGGCAATGCCGAGCTGAGCAGCCCAAGCAACACCAGTATTGCGAGCTGATGACGGGCTGGCCGATCCGTAAACAGCTTGCCTCCGCGGAACAGCCATATGGCAGAGGTGAAGAGCGCGCCAAGACCAATCCGTGCTGCCGCCAGCCACAATGGCGTGATGCCACGCAGGGCGATTTTGATCACCAGAAAGGCTCCACCCCAGGTTAGCCCCAGAACGGCAACCATCAGCCAATGTCGTCCAGTGATGTCGGTCATGCGCGCCTCTCATGGTCTAGCGGCACTAGCACAGGGATGTGGCTTAGGGTCAATTACCATCCCTTCGTTCCGCGTCGAAGGGATCTGCAGTAAGGGGGGGGCTGACGCTTATGTGGCGGTCACGGCCTGACGTCGCTTTCGGCTCAGCAGCAGTCCGCCCAGGATCAGCGCGAGAGACATATATAGCTGCGGCGGCAGCAGCTCGTTCAGCAGTACCACCCCAAACAACATCGACCAGACAGGTACCTGGTAATTGACCAGAGACATAAAGCTGGGCCCCGCATCGCGGATGACCTGTACCAACAGCACCTGCGCCAGCGCGGTTGGGAACAGGCCCAGATACAGAATTGCCGCCAGTGACAATGCCGAGGGCATTGCGGGCACGCCTTCGATCACCAAGGCAAAGGGCAGGATCATAATGGTCGCAGACAGTAGCGCGGCTGCTGACAGGGATAGCATATCCACTTTGGGGCACAGACGGGTGATGATTGCGCCGGTTGCGTAACACAGCGAGGCCGCAAGGCAGGCAATCCGGGCCAGCGCCTCGTAGTCACTGCCAACCAGTCGCAGGGCGTCGAAACCAATCAGCACCACAACCCCGGCAAAGCCAACCAGAAAGCTGATACCGCGCTGCAGGGTCAGGCGCTCGCCAGGAATCAGGAAATGGGCCAGCGGCAGCACAAACAGCGGCACCACCGCCATACAAACCCCGGCAAAACCGCTGGCGACATATTTTTGGCCCCAGCTGAGCAAGGCAAAGGGCAGGGCACTGGAAAACAACCCCATGGCCGCTGCCGAGACCCAGACGCGGCGACCGATGCTGGTTTTAAAGCTAGGCAGTCCGATGCCGCGCATTAGGACAATGGCCAGCAGAACCAGCGCCCCCAGCCCGACACGGCCAGCCACGATGGTCAGTGGTCCCAGATCGCGCAGGGCGACTGAGATGAACATGAACGACGCGCCCCAGATCAGGCCAAGGGTCAAGAGTTTGATCCAGTTTGTCATTCCAGCAGGGGCACTCATGTCCAAATCTCCAAATGAAAAGAGCGCCCCAATCCGGGGCGCTCTGATAGTCAGGTTTGGGCGGCAGAGCCGCCCGCCCGTTTTAGTTCTTAGCCTTGTCGACCATTTTGCCAGCCGAGATCCACGGCATCATGGCGCGTAGTTTGCCACCAACCTGTTCGATCTGGTGCTCGTCGTTGGAGCGACGCGATGCTTTGATTGTTGGCTGACCTACGGCGTTTTCAAGCATGAAATCGCGGACGAATTTGCCGGACTGAATGTCGTTCAGAACTGCCTTCATGTTTGCCTTTGTCTCGTCGTAAGGCAAAATGCGCGGGCCGGAAACGTACTGACCGTATTCGGCTGTGTTGGAGATCGAGTAGTCCATGTTGGCGATGCCGCCTTCATAGATCAGGTCCACGATCAGTTTGGTTTCGTGCAGGCACTCGAAGTAGGCCATTTCAGGCTCGTAGCCGGCTTCGACCAGGGTCTCAAAGCCCATGCGGATCAGCTCAACGATACCGCCACACAAAACAGCCTGCTCGCCGAACAGATCGGTTTCGCATTCTTCGCGGAAGTTGGTCTCGATGATGCCGGAACGGCCGCCACCGATGGCGGAACAGTAGGACAGACCGATTTCGAGCGCTTTGCCGGTGGAATCTTTGTCGACTGCGACCAGGCAAGGCACGCCGCCGCCTTTGGTGTATTCGCCGCGCACGGTGTGACCTGGGCCTTTTGGCGCCATCATGATCACGTCGATGCCTTCTTTAGGCTCGATCAGGCCAAAGTGGACATTCAGGCCGTGAGCAAAGGCAATAGCCGAGCCGGGCTTGATGTTGTCGTGGACGTATTTCTTGTAGGTTTCGGCCTGCAGCTCATCGGGCATGGTGAACATGATCAGGTCACACCAGGCAGCGGCTTCGGCAATGCCCATAACCTTCAGGCCTTCGCCTTCGGCTTTGGCAGCAGAGGCGGACCCTTCGCGCAGTGCAACGACGAGGTTCTTGGCGCCCGAGTCACGCAGGTTCAGTGCGTGCGCGTGGCCCTGCGAGCCATAGCCCAGGATTGCCACTTTTTTGTCTTTGATCAGGTTGATGTCGCAATCGCGATCGTAATAAACGCGCATGTCCACGTCCTCTCTGTTTGATGATAGTTTTGATATCTGCGGCGATCATAGCGCTGTGGCTGAAAGGTTCGAGAGGGTTTTTGTGATGCATCGCAGATATTTCGCTCTATTCATTCTCTAAGAGTTCAATTATCGATGAAATCATGTTAGATGATCTCGACCGACGCATTCTGCGCCACTTGCAAAGCGACCCAGCTCAATCGATTCCGGACCTGGGCGACCGTCTTGGTGTGTCGACCTCTCGTGTGACCCGGAGGCTGGATAAGCTGCGCGACAATGGCGTGCTGCGTGGCCAACAGGCGGTGATCAACTGGCGCGCGCTTGGCTATGCGGTGGAGGTCAGCCTGAGGGTGACCCTGGACAAGACCCAGAGCCGCGCTTTTGACGAATTCATCGCGGCGGCGCGTGACATCCCCGAGGTGCTGGAGATTCAGACCTTTCTGGGCCGGGTTGATGTGCGATTGTCAGTAATCGCGCGCGACATGGCGCATTACCAGCAGATCTACCGGGCCGGTATTCTCACTTTGCCGCATATTGCCGACATCGAGGCGTTGATGCATGTAGCCCGGATCAAAAGCGACGAGGGGCTGCCGTTGTGATGGATACGGACGATATCGACCACCAGTTGCTGCGGGCCCTGGCGCTGGATGCCAGTCAGTCTGCGGGTGCTCTGGGGCGTAAATTTGGCCTCAGCCAACCTGCCACCTGGCGTCGCATCAAACGGCTGACCGAGGCGGGTGTCATTGTCGGTCGCCGTCTCGATCTGGATCGTGAAAAATTGGGCTTTGGGGTTACCGTGTTTTTGGGCATCAAACTGGCCACCAAGGGGCGCGTAAGCCTAGATGACTTTGAACGCGCGGTCAGTGCGATCCCCGAGGTGCAGACGGTGGAGCACGTGCTGGGCATGTATGATTACCGATTGCGCGTAACTGCCCGTGATATTGCTGATTTTGAGCGGGTGTTGCGTCGCCGGGTCATGACCTTGCCGGGGGTTGGCGACGTCGAGGCAAATGTACTGTTGAGCGAAGAACGTAGACCGGGGCCGCTGGGGTGAAAGTTTTCTTTCGGTTTGAGGAAACTCTTTCAGCTATCCGTGACCAAAGAAGCCTTTACTAAGCTGCGCACTCAGGGATAGCCATTGTGTAACAATGATTTGGAGGACTGAAAAATGGCACTATTGCAAACTGTTGATCCGGACGGGATGGACGAATTCTCGGTGGTGTTTACCGACCGCTCCCTGAACCATATGTCTAAAACCTTCCAGCAGGTGATGCTGGATATCGATGCCATGCTAAAGGATGTTTACAAAGCCGAAGCCGTTGCCCTGATCCCCGGCGGCGGCACCTACGCGATGGAGGCCGTGGCGCGTCAGTTTGCCCGCGGCGAAGATGTTCTGGTGGTGCGCAACGGCTGGTTCTCTTACCGGTGGAGCCAGATTTTCGAGACCGGCGGGCTGACAGCTTCTGCAACCGTGATGAAGGCGCGGCAAAGCGGCAACACCAGCCCGGCGCCTTTTGCCCCCGCCCCAATCGACGAGGTGGTGGCGGCCATCCATGAGCAAAAGCCAGGCATCGTGTTTGCACCACATGTGGAAACCGCTGCGGGTGTGATCCTCCCAGACGCCTACGTCACCGCGATGGCGTCTGCCGCGCATGAAGTGGGCGCTTTGATGGTGCTGGATTGTATTGCTTCTGGCTGTGCTTGGATCGATATGCAGGCCGCAGGTGTCGATGTGCTGATCTCCGCACCGCAAAAAGGCTGGAGTGCCTCGCCCTGTGCCGGTCTGGTGATGTTCTCCGAACGCGCTGTAGAGCGGCTCGAGGACACCACCTCGGACAGCTTTGCCATTGATCTCAAGAAATGGCGACAGATCATGGTGGCCTATGAAAACGGCGGCCACGCCTATCACGCGACCCTGCCGACAGACGCTCTGCGCGCCTTCCGGGACACCATGCTGGAAACCCGCGACTATGGCTTTGACAAGCTACAAGAGGCGCAATGGGCGTTGGGCGACGGGGTGCGGATGATGCTCAAGGCCAAGGGTGTGACTTCGGTCGCAGCTGATGGCTTTGGTGCGCCGGGTGTGGTGGTCAGCTACACCACTGACCCGGACATCAGCACCGGCAAGAAATTTGCAGCCCTTGGCATGCAGATCGCAGCCGGAGTACCACTGCAATGTGACGAGCCGGAAGACTTCCAGACCTTCCGTCTAGGATTGTTCGGCTTGGACAAGCTGTACGATGTTGATGCCACTCTTGCCCGTCTGCAAGTGACATTAGATCAAGTTCTGTAAAGGCGCTCTCGCCCTTCTGGCCTTCTTCTTGTCTTAAATACCTCCGCCGGAGGCACCGGCTTTTCCGTAAGGAAAAGCCGGATCACTTGCTTACTTCACACCCAACCCCATCTGCATCAAGGTGCGGCGCACTGGCGCCAGCGAGTAAAGTGCATTCAGGCCCAAGGCCCGCGCGTCCCGCAATGGGCGGGCCTCCAGCATCGAGGCGCGATTCAACAAATCAATACCCTTCACTCGCAGCTTGATCTCATTATAGCGCGCCTTGTGGTAGGCTTGCAGCATCTGCGCATCACCCAATCCCTCAGGGCGCGCCTCGGCTAACTCCAGCAGACAACCCAGATCACCCAGTGACATGTTCAGACCCTGCGCGCCGATTGGCGGCACCACATGGGCCGCTTCGGCCATCAGCGCCAGTCGTTCCCCATTCAGCCGTTCGGCGGATTGGCTGATGATTGGCCAGATAGTGCGGCGCGAGGCGAGCTTGAGATCACCCAGCACTCCACAAGACCGCTGGGTCATGGCCGCTTCGAACTCTTCGCTCGGCAGGTCCCGCAATTCCTGTGCTCTTGGGCCGCGCTCCATCCAGACAACCGCCGAACTGGGTTTGCCCTGATAATCGGGCAGCGGCACCAGAGTGAAGGGGCCGCCAGAGCGGTGCACCTCGGTTGACACATTGTCATGTGGCATCGGGTGGGTGATGGCAAAAGCCAGTGCCTTTTGTCCGTAGCGGGTGGTTTTTACGGATATCCCAGCGGCGTCGCGCATCGGAGAATCACGGCCATCGGCAGCAATGACCAGCTTGGCCGTGACCCGGCTGCCATCACTTAGGCCCACCCGTGCTTCTCTAATGCGGGTGAACAGGCTCGTGGTCGCCACGCCCGGGCGGAAATCGACATTCGGCAGCTCGCTCAACCGCGCCAGCATCTCGCGCCGCAGCAACCAGTTGGGCAAGTTCCAGCCAAAAGGTTTGTCGGACAGGTCGGCGGCATTGAAATCTTTGATCACGCGCGGTTCCGGCAACTCACCACCCGCATCAACAATACGCATGATTTGCAAGGCTGCGGCGTGATCAGCCAATCTGTCCCACAATCCGCAGCGTTGCAACAGCGTCTGCGCGGGCTGCAAAAAGGCGGTGGTGCGCAGGTCAGACCCTTCGGCGTCGCGCTCAGTCACTGGTGCTGTTGGGTCGACGCAAATCACGTCAAACCCCGCCAAGGCAAAGGCGCAGGCTGCGGTCAGACCCGCAATGCCGCCGCCGGAAATCAGGATGTCGCAGGTATCGGCCATGTGTCAGCCCTCCGTTTATGGCGCTGATCTAGGCCTGTGCATGGGCAATGGCAAGCGGTCGCGGGTGTAGGGGATCAATAACTGCAGTGTCAGTCGAAATGCCGCAGAAATTCAGTCAGATCATCGGTGTGGTACTCGATGTGATCAGCGCTATGCGGGGCAGGCGCCACGTGCACGGTGCGCATGCCCATCTGGTGTGGCGCTGCCAGATTGCGTGGATCGTCTTCGAACATCGCAGCGCTGGTCGGAGCCACACCTGCTTGGGCAAACACCTGTTCAAAAGCCGCTTGTTCGGGCTTGGGCAGATAATCCGCGTGTTCGACCCCATAGATACCATCAAACAAACCGCTCAGCCCGCGCGCTTGCAGAACCCGTTCTGCATAGGGGGCACTGCCGTTGGTGTAGACGATCTTATGTCCGGGTAGGGCAGCGATCCTGCTGGCCAAGTCGACATCTATTTGCAAATGATCCAGTGAAATATTGTGGACGTCGATCATATAGGGCACCGGATCCAGGTCATGCTCGCGCATCAAACCGGCCAGGGTGGTGCCGTGCTGCCGCCAGTAGAGATCGCGCAGACGGTTGGCCTCGGGCTGATCCACCTTCAGGGCATCCATGACATAGCGGGTCATCTTGACCTCGATCTGATCGAACAGACGGGCTGACGGCGGATACAGAGTGTTGTCGAGATCGAACACCCAGTGATTGACGTGAGAAAAACTATCTTTGACCATGGCCCCGGCTTAGGCAGCGCGCAGCGGATTTGCAAACAAAAGCGTGCCTTGGTGTGTTGAATTGCCTCGCAACACGGTCCCGGGCTTGATTGCTGGGGGATCAGCCATATAGAAATGCGGAACCCAAGGTGAGAGTGAGCATGAGCCAGAGCCGACCAAATCAGAAAGATGCCTATAGCTTGATTCTGGAAGCGATCGACGTTGGTATCTACAAACCCAGCGACCGGCTGGTGGAAAGCGATCTGGCGGAGCGGTTTGGAGTATCGCGCACACCAATTCGCGAGGCGTTGCAACGGCTTGAGACGCAATCCCTGCTGGAACGCGACGGCCGTTCACTGATTGTGGCCTCGCTGGATCACAACCAAATGGCCGAGCTTTATGTGGTTCGCCGCGAACTAGAGGGGTTGGCGGCGAAACTGGCCGCTCGTCATGCCACCGAAGAAGAGATCACCGTGCTGCGTGACATGGTGGATGCCGATGATGCTCTGGTTGGTGATCCGGTTGCGCTGTCCAAGGCCAATCGCCGTTTTCACGAGCAGATCCACCTGGCTTCGCATAATCGCTATTTGGTGCAGCAGTTGAACCTGGTGCACCGGACCATGGCGTTGATGGCGACAACCTCACTGGCAGCCAAGGGGCGAGGTGAGATTGCGCAGAGCGAACATAAGATCATAGTTGACGCCATTGCGCGACGCGACGAAGAAGCCGCAGGGCAGGCGCTGAATGACCACATCTCGACCGCTTACATGACGCGATTGAAGCAGGATGCCAATCAGCGGGGCGACCGTTGAGACAAGGTTAAGGAGCCGTTGTTTGTGCCGGGTTGGGGTCTGCATTGCTAAGACCATGCGCGGTTTTGTCCCAGAAAAACGGATGCCAGATCAGCTCGTGCAGGGCCTTGTAGGTGGCGATGACGCCAAGCGGAAAATAGAATACCATGGTGGGTGACCACAGGGCCAAGCTGCGCCGGTTTGAAGCAAAGGCGGCGGTGACGGCTATGCTGATCTCAAGCAGTTGGAACAGCACCAGTATGGCAGCGGTGGCATAGAGAACGCTCATCGGGAGCAGTGTTGCGCTGGGATGTGGCAAACCCAACAGCAGCAGCCAGAACGACCACAGGAATGGCGCCAGCAGAAACTGCCCAACTGTGCCGACAAAGAAGGCCTGGAAGCCAAAAAAACGCCACCATCCTAGTTGAGCAAGCAGATGGCGCGGGCGGCGCATATGCACCAGATAGGTGGTCATGAAGCCCTTAAGCCAACGCGACCGCTGCCGGATCCACGGCCACGCCTGGCAATTGGCCTCTTCATGGGTGGTGGTGGCAATCATTTCGGTGCGGTATCCGGCCCGACAGAGCCGCACCCCAAGATCGGCGTCCTCGGTGACATTGTGGGCATCCCAACCGCCTAAGTGTTCCAGGGCGGCGCGTTTTACAAACAGTGTGGTGCCGCCCAATGGGATTACCAGTCCCAGACGGGCCAAGCCGGGCAGCACAATGCGGAACCAACTGGCATATTCCAGGGTAAAGCAGCGTGACAGCCAATTGGTGCGCGGATTGTAGTAGTCCAGCACCCCCTGCAGGCAGGCGACGTCCTTGTTCGCCTGCGCAAAGGTACGGGCGACATGTTCGAGCTGTCCGCGTGCTGGTGCATCTTCGGCATCCCAGACCCCGATAATATCGCCGTGACAGAAATCGAGCGCATAATTCAAGGCCCGGGGTTTGGTGGTCAATGTGCCAAATTGCGGAACTTCTATGATCGTGATCCACACAGGCAGGGTTATCTTGGTTAGCGCGGTGCGCGTGATCTGATCGTGTTCCTCAAGCACCAAAATCACCTCTAGCAAGGAACGCGGGTAAGTCAGGTGTTGCAGGCGCCGCAACAGATCCTTGCTCACCTCGGCCTCGTGGTACAGGGGCACCAGCATCGACATTCGGGGCAGGCGATGGGGGGCGCGTGGGGAATTCGCGGGCAGATGATTGCTCTGGATTTCTCCGCCATTTGCCAGATGGGTCACAAACCCGGTGACCTTCAATCCAATGAATAAGATCAGCGTCAGTACTGCGAGGGCGCAGAGTGCGGTAAAGGTTGCCGTCGGAGCAAAGACTGCCAATCCAGCAAGCGCGCCGCAGAGTATCAGGGGCAGGTGGGGACGGTTGGTCGCTTGCCCATGGCGATTGCTGCACTCTTGAGAAACCCGCGTATTGGCTCTTTGCGCCAGAGTGTCGCGAAAATGAGCCGTCAATAACGCGGTGATATTGTCTTCGGCTGCCAGCACTGGCCGGATTTGGTCAAAGCTGCCGCTTAGACCTTTCTGTAGCGCGTCAAATTGTTCGGGGTGGGCGACGGCGACCACCAGTTGGCGACCCTCTTGATGCCAGGGAAGGGCGCGGTGTTGCAGCCAGAATTGCGCGGGTTTGCGGGCTAACAATCGGGTATCTGGTCGGTGATTGGTCAAGTCGACCCGTTGCAACCCATGCTGCCGCGACAGGGCCTCAAGGACTTGATCCTGATTGGCCCAGCCCTGAGATATCAGGATGTGACCAAGCGGGGCGTCCTGATGTCGCTGCAAGACCAGTGCCCGCAGCAGGTCGGTGTCTCGGATTGCCCGTGCATCAACAAGATGATGCCCAAGCGGCAACCGTGTTCGCGGGGTTTTCCGAGCCAGTCGGGGATCGAACAGAACTACCGATTGATCCCGCATCACACCACCACTTGCCCTTGGACGTTAGGTCAGCCTGAGCGGCGGTGGGTTAACAGCCAGTTAACCATGATGGACGACTGGCTGAATTTTACTTTGGGCTTACGCGTCGACCGATTTTTGGGCCTGCATGGCCTCGGCAAAGCGTTCGAATAGGTAGAAGCTGTCCTGCGGGCCGGGGCTGGCCTCGGGGTGGTGCTGCACCGAGTAAACCGGGCGGTCGGCTAGTCGGATGCCGCAGTTTGATCCGTCGAACAGCGACACGTGTGTTTCCACCACGCCTTCGGGCAGGGTCTGGGCATCAACGGCAAACCCGTGGTTCATCGAGGTGATCTCGACCTTTCCAGTTTCGTATTCTTTGACCGGGTGATTGGCGCCGTGGTGGCCGTGGTTCATTTTGATGGTCTTGGCCCCCAGCGCCAGCGCTAGCATCTGGTGGCCAAGGCAGATGCCAAAGACGGGCAGGGAGGTGGTGTCGAGGATCGTTTTGATCATCGGGACAGCATATTCGCCGGTTGCGGCAGGATCACCGGGGCCGTTGGACAAAAAGATGCCATCCGGGTTATGCGCCAGGACCTCTTCGGCGGTTGCCGTTGCAGGCAGTACAGTCACATCACAGCCAGCCGAAGTCAGGCAACGCAGGATGTTACGCTTGGCACCATAATCGATCGCGACGACTTTATGCTTGGGTGCCTCCTGAGTTGGATAGCCATCAGGCCAGGCCCACCGCATCTCGTTCCAGCGATAGCTTTGCGCACAGGTGACTTCTTTGGCCAGATCCATGCCTTCCAGTCCGGCCCAGCTGCGCGCAGAAGCCACCAGCGCCTCGACATCGAAATTGCCGTCGGGGTCATGTGCCAGTGCCACATGTGGCGCGCCTTGCTGGCGGATGGCGCGGGTCAGGCGCCGGGTGTCGACGCCGCCAATGGCGATGCGACCAGTGCGGGTCAGCCAGTCTTTCAATTCTTCATTGCTGCGCCAGCTGCTGGCTAGCGTGGGATCCCACTTGACGACCATGCCCGCAGCCACTGGATCAGCGGTTTCATCGTCTTCCGGGGTCACACCTGTGTTACCGATATGAGGGAAGGTGAAAGTGACGATCTGACCAGCGTAAGACGGATCCGTCATGATTTCCTGATAGCCAGTCATCGCGGTGTTAAAGCAGAGCTCGGCCACGGTCTGTCCGGTGGCACCAAAACCAACGCCATAAAACACTGTACCATCAGCCATTGCCAGGCATGCGGTGGGCTTGGACGGGGCGGTAACGGCCATAACGCGAGTCTCCATGTGGGATAAATTCATGGGTTCTTAAGGGCAGGGCTCGGGAGGGTCAAGTCCAGCCGGAGCTGGCTAGCCAAAGCGTTCCATCACGTCAGGCTAAACAGGGCGCCCTTGTCTAGCGAGGGTTGTTTGGGTAAGGCTGTGAATTCCAATGCCATGGGGATGGAATATACAATGGATATGCGCACGCGGGTCAACACGGCCCTGAAACAGGCAATGAAGGATCGGGCGGCCAGCCGTCTGGCCACATTGCGTCTGATCAATGCTGCGATCAAAGACATGGAAATCGCCTCGCGCGGCAGTGGCGAAGAAATTACCATCTCTGACAGCGATGTGCTGGCGATTCTCAGCAAGATGACCAAGCAACGCAACGAAAGTGCGCGCGCTTACGAAGAAGGTGGCCGGTTGGATCTGGCCGAGCGAGAGCTTGAGGAAATCACCATCATCGAAGAATTCCTGCCCAAGCAATTGGGTGAGAGCGAAGTGGCTGAGGCGGTCCGCGCAGCCGTTGCGGCGACGGGCGCCAGCTCGATTCGTGAGATGGGCAAGGTGATGGGCGCGCTGAAAGCGAAATACACAGGCCAGATGGATTTTGGCAAAGTGGGACCGCTGGTCAAGGATCAGCTTTGCTCGGGCGGCGACTGCTAAGCCAGACCTTAGAATAAGACGTGATTGGCCCCTCAGCTTTGCTGTGGGGCTTTTTTGTTGGCGGGCCTCTGGGTCATAGCACCTTTACCAGCCGGGTGATGACATGGTTCAACCCGTTGGAATTGTCGACGCGGCTGAGGCCAGTTGAGACATATCCTTCGCGGGTCCAGAAAGCATGGCCGCGCGAGTTGGCTTGCAGGACTGCAAGGTACAGCTGCGGTGAGCCAGCCCTGCGGGCGAGGTTCTCAACGTGGGACAACAAGGTTTTTCCATGACCGAGGCCACGCGCTGCGGTGCCCAGTAACATCAGGCCAAGGTAAGCTGCATCTGGTTCCGGAAACCCAAATGAAAGTTCGGCCAAACCGGCCAGTTCGTCATTCAGGAACAGCCCCAGCCGTTCGGATTGCATGGGGTCACATCCGGGTGGCCCGTCGGTAAAGAAGTCAGCTGATTTTTGCACCCCAGGCAACTGGCCTTCTGCCATCAGCCAGTAGTCGGCGTTTTGGTGATAAAAATCGATAACCGCTTCCAGATCTTTCATCACGTCAAGGGGGCGGATCAGCATATCAGTCAAGTCACACGCAGAGAGTTATTCAAGTCATCAAAAAGCATCCTACGTTCCTTTTCAGAGAGGAAGGCGCCAATCTCCACTTCCCGGCCATTGCCGCGCAGCGTGACGTAATTGGGCACAGGGCCATCGCTTTTGTGGAGCTGTACGGTTGCCCAATGCCGGTTACATTGCCAGCTTTGCGGTTTGCCGTGTGGATTGTAACGTTGCAGTTGGGCACTGTCAGGGGTGAGGGTCAGGACCTCCAGAACCTGATGATCGAGGCGGTTGCGATCCAATGCCCATTTCAAGCCAAACAACGCCAGCAGTAGAAAGGGCAGCAGCCCCCAGAGCACAATTGTGCCCAGCACAGGCAAAAGCGGCAGCGAAATCAGCACAGCCGTGGCCAATAGGATACGGAAATAGCCCTTGGGTGGCAACGATTGGTGCGGCCACAGGTGTAACTGTTCTGTGGTGTCCGAGGGTGAGGGGATCCAGTCATAGGGCATAAAGACCATAGTAATCCAAGGTCAGGGTATGTCGAGATTGCTCGATGTAAAGATAACATGGGCATGGTGGAAAAATGATCTCTTACCAGCTAATGAAAAAAGGCCCCAGAGCAGGTGCTCTGAGGCCTTTTTATTTCTTGTAGACGCGTCTTAGTGCGACGGAGCTTTGTCCCAGTCTTCCTGCTTGGGCAGGATTTCAAAGGTGTGCTCTGGAGGAGGTGACGGCAGGGTCCACTCCAGCGTGTCGGCGTACTCGTTCCAGTAGTTGTTCTGGGTGATACGGGCGCCACGCAACAGAGCGTGGAATACGATACCAAAGAACAGCAGGAATGATGCAAACGAGAGAAACGCACCCATCGACGAGACATAGTTCCAGTAGGCAAAGGCCTCGGGATAGTCGATGTAACGACGCGGCATGCCCTGACGACCCAGGAAGTGCTGTGGGAAGAAGGTCACGTTGGCGCCGATGAAGAACATCCAGAAGTGCAGATGTGCGAACTTTTCGGAGTACTGACGACCGGTCATCTTGCCGAAGTAGAAGTAAACTCCGGCAAAGATGGCAAAGACCGCGCCCAAGCTCATCACATAGTGGAAGTGCGCCACAACGTAGTAGGTGTCGTGATAAAAGCGATCCACGGCAGCCTGCGACAGCACCACTCCGGTTACACCACCAACGGTGAACAGGAAAAGGAAGCCAAAGGCGAACATCATAGGTGCTTTGAACTCGATCGAGCCGCCCCACATGGTGGCGATCCAGGAGAACACTTTCACGCCAGTTGGCACCGCGATGACCATGGTGGCCAGCATGAAGTAGGCCTGTTGGTTCAGCGTCAAGCCGACAGTGTACATATGGTGCGCCCAAACGACGAAGCCCAGAACACCAATCGCGATGATCGCCCAGACCATTGGCAGGTAGCCAAACACCGGCTTGCGCGAGAAGGTCGCGATCACATGAGAGATGATACCAAAGCCCGGCAAGATCACGATGTAGACTTCGGGGTGACCAAAGAACCAAAGGATGTGCTGGTACAGGATCGGATCACCGCCACCGGCGGCGTCAAAGAAGGCAAAGCCAAAGTTGCGATCCATCAGCAGCATGGTGATAGCGCCAGCCAGAACAGGCAGGCTCAGCAGGATCAGCCAGGCGGTGACAAAGATCGACCATGAAAACAGCGGCACCTTGAACAGGGTCATGCCGGGGGCACGCATGTTCAGGAAAGTGGTGATCATGTTGATCGCACCCAGGATCGACGAGGCACCCGAGACGTGGACGGCAAAAATCGCCAGATCCATCGACAGACCGCCTTCTTTCACGGACAGCGGTGGATACAGAACCCAGCCTACACCGGACCCCAATTGACCATTACCGCCTGGCGACAATACCGACGCAACCGCAAGCGAAGTACCAGCCACATAAAGCCAGAAGCTAAGGTTGTTCAAACGCGGGAAGGCCATGTCAGGCGCGCCGATTTGCAGCGGCATGAAGTAGTTGCCAAAACCGCCGAACAACGCCGGAATCACCACAAAGAACATCATCAGGATGCCGTGTGCGGTGATCAACACGTTCCACAGGTGGCCGTTCGGGGTGCATGCGGCCGAGGCGTCTGCGAACAAACGCGCACCTTCTTCACACATGTATTGAACACCCGGATCCATCAGCTCTAGCCGCATGTAAACGGTGAACGTGACAGAGATCAGACCGACAAACGCCGAAACGATCAGATAGAGAATGCCGATATCTTTATGGTTCGTACTCATGAACCAGCGGGTAAAAAACCCCCGCTCGTCCGCGTGATCGTGACCATGAATGGCTGCGTCTGCCATTTGGTGCCTCCTGTTATATTTAGAAAGGCCCCGAGAGCGGACTCCGGGCACCTTGATTCATAGGGTTTTTAGAGTGGCAAGGCTGTGCCTTCAATGGCGGAGTTTGATCTGCATCAAGATAAATTGACGCGCCCCCCCAATGGGTGGCTTGAAAAAGTGCCGCTAAGCGTTAAGGGGAACCATCTTAAAGAGCATGACGGTGTGGACAGAGTGCTTGCGGTGGGTGGTGCGATTGATGGCTGGCTGCAGATTTGACTGTGCAAAAAGTAAATTTTGAAAGTGCCGAACTCGGACACGATGACAGTAAGGAAATACCATGACTTATGATTCCGATAACATTTTTGCCAAAATTCTGCGCGATGAGATTCCATCAACTCGGGTATACGAGGATGCTGACACCATTGCGTTTATGGATATCATGCCACGGTCCGACGGGCATGTACTGGTCGTTCCCAAAACGCCCTGCCGAAATATGCTGGACGCAACCGCCGAGCAGATGGCAGCGGTGATGAAAACAGTTCAGCTGATGTCGCGCGCGCTGATGGTGGCTTTTGAGGCCGATGGAATTACGCTGCAGCAGTTTAATGAGACGGCTGGTGGCCAGGAAGTTTTCCACCTGCACTTTCATGTACTTGCCCGACATGAGGGCGATCGCCTTGGTGCGCCAGGGAAAATGGGCGATCAGGTTGTAATTAGTCAGAACGCCGATAAAATTCGTGCCTCGATATTAGATCTTTAGGTTTTTACTGGATAATTACATCTGATTCTAGTGTGATTTGCGCTTGAATTCTGGAGGGTGTTCAAATTCCCGTTTGCAAAACACCTTTACGTTGTGTGATGTTGCGCAAAAATATCTCTTTAATAAGTGAATTATTAACTGTCAGTAGGCAACGTTAGATTTCTAATGCTGCTTTGCTGGGCTTTGCCAAGAGAGATGTAAGTAAGCTAGCGTTGTAGACAAGAGAGTTTATCGCGCGGTCCAGCAGTTGGGCTGATTGGAATAGAATTGATGAACGATGTGATAAGCCCACGGCATGTAGATGCCCTGTCTCAGGATCAGACGATTGCCGCGATCTATGAAACAGTGATTCGGGCAGAATTATATGATCGGTTTTTACGGTCACCAGTGGACGGCTCTAGCGGGTTTTCCGAATCTGCACCGGATGCAGGCCTACTCGGAAACCGAATCAGTCCAGATCTGCAATTGCATTTTGCGCACGCCAGCGAGATTTTGGAGCAGCAATGGATCAGGTCAGGTCGTCCAGCCCCTGCAGAGTTTTATGAAGATAATGAAAATTTTTGGATCTTGTTGACGGCCTCTGGTAGAGTTTCCAGGTCCAGTCGGGCTGCCCAGGCCTGTTTGCAGGGATCCGAGGGGGAAGTGCAAACGGCTCTGGGTCTGAATGATGCCGCGCAAGGCCGGATAGAGCAACGCCTGACACAGTTAAGGCAGCAGCATGGCAGCTGGCTGGACCCCGAGATCTTGGCCACGCCTGACCCGTCTCGCAAATTGATGTGTCGAACCGTTCAATGCGGCCAGGGTCTGCAGGCCTCCTACGGGTTGATGATTGAAGCCCTGGACTTTCACTGGTCGAGCCGCGCCCAAGACATGTTGTCGGCGACATTTGCACTGCACCGACAGGAAATGTTGTTATTGGGCGGACTTCTCGAAGGCGACAGTCTGAGCGATTTGGCAAACCCGACCCGCGGCGGTATTTCTAGTCTGAATGCACAATTGCGGGTCATCCAGGCCAAGTCCGGGGCGCCGGGGCTTGCCGAAATGCTGCGGTTGTTTTGTTTTCTGATCGCCGAGGTTGCCTCGGATGACAGGATTGCAAGTGGTGAGGTCACGCCACCAGGCGGCCGTGTAGAATTGCCCGAGGGTCAATGCTTGCAGTTCTTCAAACTGGGTGCGGAAACCGGGCAGCCGGTTATCTTTCTGCATGGGTTGTTAGACGGAATTGCCGGGGTGCAGCGGTTACAGTTGCAATTCAGAAAACGCGGGTTTCGCGTCTACGCGCCGTTGCGCAGTGGATACGGGCAGTCAGGTCCGGTGCCGTCCAATGAACGCAGTATGGATGTATTTATCGATCAGCTGGAAACCATGATTAAGCGGGAAAACCTGCAGCGCCCCATTTTGTTGGGACACCGAGGCGGGGCGGCTTTTGCACATATCGCGGCGCGGAGACTGCGGGACAGGATCGCAGGGGCGGTGGTTGTCTCGGGCATGGGGCCGGTGCAAAAGTTGGGGCAATTATCGGCCCTGCGCTGGCATCACTGGTCCATGGCAATTGCTGCGACCTATTGCCCCCGCGTGTTGCCGCTGGTGGTGAAGCTATGGGCGCGCGGTATTCGCCGGAATGGGCCAATGGTGCTGATGAGGCAGAAGCGGCAGCCGGACAGCAATACCAGCGCACAAATTGACCGCTTACAAATGGCTGCCCTGCTGCAGGCCAGTCACAATTTGTCCCTGCAGCAAAATGGCGCCGGGTTGATGGCTGATTTTCATTGGATCGTGAGCGATTGGCGGCGCCATATTGACGGCCATTCGGCACCGGTCATCTATTTGCATGGCGATGATGATCAGGTGACCTCGGTTGATCGTTTACAGCGAACAATGGCCGGGCGCAATAACGTTCAGGTCCGGCTTTGCCGGGGTGGCGGGGCGATGTTGTTATACACTCGCCCCGAATTGGTGTTTGCGGCGCTTGAGGAATTGGCCGACAGGTAATGCTGTTAGTCAGGCAGGCAAGTATCGCCTGCCGTTTCAAAGACCCGTTCAAAGCTGCGCCGCAGCGCGAGGTCGACATCTTCCATGCACAGCGGCAGGCCCAGATCTACCAGACTGGTCACTCCGTGCTCGGTGATGCCGCAGGGTACAATGCCGTCGAAATGGCTAAGGTCCGGGTCGAGATTGATCGAGATGCCGTGAAAGCTGACCCATTTTCGCAAACGGATACCGATGGCAGCAATCTTGTCCTCGGCCTTGGATCCAGAAATGTTCAGTGGCTTGTCGTCACGCTCGACCCAGACTCCAACCCGTCCTTCGCGGATGTGGCCAGTGACGTTGAACTGCTCCAAGGCCAGGATCACCCATTGCTCTAGCTGTTGCACAAAACGGCGCACATCATGGCCACGTTTGCCAACGTCGAGCATCACATAGACCACCCGCTGACCAGGGCCGTGATAGGTGTACTGGCCACCGCGCTTGCTGTCGTGGACCGGAAAACGATCCGGATCGGTCAGGTCAGCAGGCTTGGCCGAAGTGCCTGCAGTGTAAAGTGGCGGATGCTCAACCAACCAGATGCATTCATCAGCTTGGCCGGACGCTATCATGGCGGCGCGACTCTCCATAAAGTCGACCGCAGCGGCATAGTCGGTCAGCCCGTCACTGGTGATCCATTCAACCATATTCAGCCCATTTCCTCAGTATAGCCTCTCAATACGGCTCTTTAGGTGGTGGATTCCAGCCTTTTCAGAATGATTCCCCCTGATAAAAGGGGCGCTGCTTTTAAGTATGAGTAATTTTGGAGGTTGAAATGCAATTGAAGTCATTAACAGCTGCCGTCTTGTCTTGCTCGTTGCCTAGTGCCAGTTGAACGAGTGATGGCTGACGTTGGCGATTTTGCCGCTGGGGCTCTTATCGGTGGACTTATTGGCGGAGCGCTTTCTCAGGGGGAAACGAAAGCAACCCGGGGGGAGCCAAGGTTCCAGGCTGCCATCGACGCAAGAAGGCAAACAGATCCAGGCCTCGCTCAATTATTTCGGGTTCGACGAGGGCTCTGTGGATGGTCAGTTGGGTCGCAAGTCCAAGGTGGCGGTCTCGCAATATCAGGCGTATCTTGGTTATCCGGTGTCCGGCCAGCTTAGCCCCTATGGGCAAGACCTCCTTATCAGTTCATATCAACATGCGATGTCCAGCGGTTATCTGGCAACGCAGCAATCAATGGCGCATCCCGGCGGGCCAAGGGGGCTGTTGAATATATATCTGACGGAACGCAGGGTGCCGCAGCCCAATTTCCCGCAACAGAACCAACCGCAGCAATATTCTCAGCAGCCGACAATGATGGTGAACACAAACCCTGGCGCCTTTAATGGGCAACAGCAAAATGGGCAGCCGCAAGCCGCCTTTGCCAATCCTAATGTCAATGCCTACGGCGCCCAACAGCAATACGGTCAACCCGTTCAGCAACCCTCTTACGGTGCTGTGCAGCCGAATGTGCAAGCCTATGGCGCGCAGCAACAGTATGTACCGCAGGGCCAAGTTGTGCAGCAGGCTGTCCAGATGCCGTTTGTTCCGCAGGGCGCTCTTGTTGCTGACTTGCCAGACACCGGTGCGGTTGTGACCCAGGTCGCAGTTCCCCAGCAGCCCCAGCCCATGGCCGCTCCAACAAACCGAAGATGGGCGTTGGTGATTGGCGCCGATGGCTACCAAAGCCTTGAAAACCTGATAAAAGCCCGCAATGACGCGCAGTCGATAAGCAGTGTATTGTCGGGACAGGGGTTCGAGGTGCGCACGCTCTATGACCCTGACCGCCGGGATATCAATGGTGCGGTTTCTACCATGGCCAATCAAATCGACCCTGGCGACGAAGTATTGTTTTATTTCGCGGGCCACGGGGTCGAAGTCGAAGGCCGCAACTTTCTGCTGCCCTCGGATGTTCCAGTAATCAATTAAGGGGACGAGAGTTTTCTGACTGGCGAAAGCATTGCGGCAGACCGGATTTTGGATACGTTCCAAAAGCGAGGCGCGCGTACAACGGTGATGATCCTTGATGCCTGCCGGAATAATCCGTTCCCATCAGACGGCAAGCGGTCGATTGGCGGTAAGCGAGGATTGGTTCGTATGTCGCCACCAGAGGGGGCGTTCATTCTCTATTCTGCTGGGCAGGGCAGACAGCCTTGGATCGCCTGTCGGACGGTGATGCTGATCCCAATTCAGTATTTACACGGGCACTGCTGCCACGACTGCAGGACCCGAACATGACCCTGCACCAATTGGCCAAGCAGGTGCGCCGCGATGTGCAAAATCTGGCGTCCACGGTTAATCATGACCAGTTTCCAGCCTATTATGATCAGATGTCAGGTGACTTATTCCTGGCCCGCACGACAGCGTCTGCAACCAAATGAGCATTTTCTGGGGCGCCAGATGGCGCGCTTGAGTAGCCACAGATATCAAGGGGGCAGATGGGTTTCCTATCTGTCCCAATAGGTTACGCCAGCATTTCTGGACAAGACGTGGTCATTTCAACGGGCTCTCCTAGTGAAGTACGACAATCTGTCTAGGTCTGCGATTTTCGGCTTCACACCGCCGCGCGCTTCGTCTATACGCCGCCCTACCAAGCCTGACAGTGCGGTCGTGGCGGAATGGTAGACGCGCAGCGTTGAGGTCGCTGTGGGGTAACACCCGTGGAAGTTCGAGTCTTCTCGACCGCACCAACTATCCTAAATAAATCCATTATTGTGAACGACTAAACGGCTGAGCGGCGATTGCTGCCCACTTTACGACCCACCTTTCAAATCTCCCCTTTTTGCACTTTGGATCAACGTGAATATTGACATTTTGTCAACAGATTGACCGGTAATCAGGGACACATAGAAGATGGCTGGTCTTCATTCGCAATGCGACTTGGTATGCAAGCAGGCAGCCCTTTCTGGGGTTCGCATGGACCGCGACTCTCCCCTATTCGACTGACATTGGCGAAAGTCAGGATTGACGGCTCGCACTATGAACATGATTGAGGTGAATTGGAGCGATAACCCAGTCTCATCTTTTCATAGGACTGGAGGGATATGAGAAAAAGCTTGGTCAAATGGCGGCAGTCTGGCAATCTTAACCCCAGAAAATAGGCGAGTTTAGCGCAATGACCCAAGTTGTAATGCACGCTATTGGAACAGCCATCGTTGCCCTGCTGACCCTCACCTTTTGGAACAGCAGCGTCTTGGCTGGGGACCGCGTTGCCTTGGTTATAGGCAACTCAAAATACACGCATACATCTTCATTGGCCAACCCGGAAAATGACGCGATATCAATGACCAGCACCCTGCGCGAGGCCGGGTTTACCGTGACCAAGCTGCTGAATGCAGATCAGGGGACGATGAAAAAGGAGCTGCTGAAGTTTGGGCGGCGTCTGCGGGAGGACAATGTTGATGCGGGGTTGTTCTATTATGCCGGGCATGGGGTTCAGCTGCATGGGGAGAATTATCTGGTTCCCGTGAATGCGCAGATTCTTGATGAGGATGAGATTGATCTTGAGGCGATCAATGTAAACAATTTTCTTAAGGTAATGAACTCTTCAAACGCGGATATCAACATCATCATATTGGATGCGTGTCGCAACAATCCGTTCGTCGGGTCTTCGCGCTCTACTTCAAGGGGGTTGGCTTCGGTTGACGCACCTAAAGGGACCTTTATTGCCTATGCGACGGCTCCCGGTTCTGTTGCGCTTGACGGGGTGGGGCAGAATTCGCCTTATACCAAAGCGCTTACAGCGGCGATTTCCTCTGGCGGAGGGCGCACCATCGAATCTATTTTCAAAACAGCCAGAAGTGAGGTGCTGGCCGTCACCGGCGAAAAGCAGGTTCCTTGGGAAACCAGTTCAATAACCGGGGATTTCTATTTCCATTCAGATCAGGGCCAACCTGCGCAAAAATCCAGTTCAACAGCTTTTGTGCCTACTGAAGACGCTATAGCCAGCAAATACGCTCTGGCCGAACGGCTTGACAGCAGCGCAGCATGGAGAGCGTTCCTGAACGACTATCAAGACGTACCGAATAATTTTTATGTCGTTTTGGCTATCGACGCACTTTCCAGGCTGGAAGAACCTGTAAAGCAGGCCGCGCGACATTTACCGATGCCCGATATCCGCATGCGGGAGTGCTATACACGGCGATTTGGCAACATCGAGAGTGATCTCTGCGTTTCATCGGTCCTTGGTATGCAATCTGGAAATACATACAGCGGCGACAATTTGGCCGACGGTAATATGAACACTGCCTGGGTAGAAGGTGATAGCGGCGACGGGCTAGGTGAAGTTCTGCGTTTTTCGTTCGAGCGACCAACCACCATAAATGAAATTCTGATCGCTAACGGCTACAATAAAAGTAAAAGTACTTACTTGAAAAATGGCCGGGTGAGATCATTCAACGTGCGGACTTCAACTGGTTTCGAGGGAGATATTCAAGTTGTCGATAGCGGCCGATTTCAGGTGTTAAACATCCCATATTTGGGCGACGTGAATTGGATAACATTGACCCTGACTGGCGTGCATAGAGGAACGAGGTATCGTGACACTGCAATAAGCGAATTGCGGCTTCAGTGACTATATGGTCGCGGGCTTGTGGGATCGTCTGTTTAATTTTTCTCAACGTCGTGGCGCATCAATCCGATGCCGCCGATCTACCCGCTGGGTTTGTATATCTGCAAGATATTGATGCATCTATTGTTGAGGATATTCGGTATGCGACAGGTAATAATTTTGTCGGCAAACCCCTTGCCGGGTACGACTCTCCGGACTGTATACTGGTGGAGCACGCAGCCAGAGCTTTATCCTCTTTGCAAAGAGAGTTAGCAAAAAAGAGATTAACGCTGGTGGTTCTTGACTGTTACCGTCCTGCACGTGCGGTACGTGAAATGGTAGAATACGTAACCGCACATGATTTTTCTGATGAGACCTATTTTCCGAACCTGACGTCACATCAACTTATTCCAAAAGGCTATATTGCTTCCCGGTCCGGGCATTCTGCGGGTGGAACGGTAGACCTGACAATCGCGCGTAAAACCTCGGATAAATTAACGCTATTGGAAATGGGCACTAAATTCGACTTTTTCGATCTGAAAAGCCAGTCGAGCTCGAAGCTGGTTTCCGAACGTGCTGCGCAAAATCGTCGATTCTTGGTTGCAACAATGGACCGCGCTGGGTTTAGAAACTATCCTAGAGAGTGGTGGCATTTCAGGTTTAAAAATGAACCATTTAGGGGCCGCAGCTTTGATTTCCCCATTCCCAGGCGGCAGTGACACGCGTTCATGCCTCGCAAATGATCTCGACCGTTCCCAGGACCGAGAAGCGGTTCATCAGACCGATGCGTATGTGGATTTCGGCGGATTGTCGGACTGGATCACTTGCGCCGATGCGTTCACCAAATGACTGAAGTATCACACGTAAAAAAATCACAGATTTTCAAATGGTCGTGGCACAGGTTGCAGATCAACCGGTACTGGTAGAGGTATACGCTGTGCCGGTTTGACGCTGGCAAACTGGTTTGGGGCGAATTTTGACCCCTTTTTGAGAAAGATATTTTGGGAGACCATTACAATGGCATTGAACAAAAGTCATACAACGAAAGCTGAATCAATTGATGAGCTTTATGGCTCAGACGATCTGACCAGAACAGCACCCAAGTTCAAGTTCCCTGACCAAGAGCTGGATCCTCGGCATGCCTACGGAATTGTGCACGACGAATTGATGTTGGATGGCAACGCCCGCCAAAACCTGGCGACGTTTTGCCAGACCTGGGAAGAGCCCGAAGTGCATAAGTTGATGGACGAATGCATCGACAAGAACATGATCGACAAGGATGAGTATCCGCAGACCGCCGAGATCGAAGCGCGCTGTGTTAACATGTTGGCCGACCTGTGGAACTCTCCGGAGGCCAAACACACCATCGGCTGCTCAACCACCGGTTCATCCGAGGCGGCAATGCTGGGCGGCTTGGCGTTGAAATGGCGCTGGCGCGACAAGATGCGGGCGCAGGGGAAACCGACCGATAGGCCAAACATCGTCACTGGCCCGGTGCAAATCTGCTGGCACAAGTTTGCCCGCTATTTCGACGTGGAAATCCGCGAGATCCCGCTAGAAGGCGACCGCCTGCTGATGACACCCGCAGAGGTGTTGAAGCGGGTGGATGAGAACACCATCGGCGTGGTGCCGACCCTTGGTGTCACCTTCACCTGCCAGTATGAGCCGGTGAAAGACGTCAGCGACGCGCTGGACAGGTTACAGGCCGAAACTGGCTTGGATATTCCGATGCACGTGGATGGCGCCTCGGGGGCCTTTTTGGCGCCGTTTTGTGCGCCTGATATCGAGTGGGACTTCCGACTGCCACGGGTGAAATCCATCAATGCCTCGGGGCATAAATTTGGCCTAGCCCCATTGGGTGTCGGTTGGGTGGTGTGGCGTCACAAAGAGGATCTGCCCGAGGATCTGGTGTTCAATGTCAACTATCTGGGTGGCAATATGCCCACCTTTGCGCTGAACTTCTCGCGGCCCGGCGGCCAGATCGTGGCGCAATACTACAACTTCCTGCGGTTAGGCCACGAAGGCTATCGCAAGATCCACACGGCTTGTTACGACACGGCCCAGTTCATTGCCCGAGAGATCGACAAGCTGGGCCCGTTCAAGGTTCTCTATGATGGCGACATGAACGAGGGCATCCCGGCACTCTGCTGGACCCTGAAAGACGATGCAGTGACCAATGGGTACAGTCTTTATGATCTGGCGGACCGGCTGCGGATGCGGGGCTGGCAGGTGCCGGCCTATACGATGCCCGCCGACCGTGAAGATCTGGTGATACAGCGCATATTGGTCCGTCACGGGGTCAGCCGCGATCTGGGGTCTTTGCTGGTGGAGGATATCAAGCGCTGCATGGAGTATTTCGCTGAGCACCCAATCGCTGTGCCGCTAAGTGCTGAAGAAGGCAGTTGTTACCACCACTGACTGAAGTTTGGAGGCCGACCAATTCGTCGGCCTCCGCTGCATTTTTAGGCCGTATCAGGCTGGTGAGCCATCGACCATTGTCCGGAGATTTTCATGTCACGATTATTAGTCCCTTCGATTTTCCAACGACTTGCAGCATTGCTGTTGGTTTCACTCTTCCCTGGTATTGCACTGGCACAATCCACCGAGGCAGACACCGCACCTGTAGGGGCGATTGGCAATGTGTTCAGCTTTTTCGAACCCATTGCCGAGACAGGCTCGCATGGTTTTTTTGTGCTGCTGGGTGATCAACCCATCGTGTTTTTGCTACTGGCAATGGCGATTGGCTATCCTCTGGGTCGGCTCAGCCTTGCGGGTGTCTCGCTTGGATCCACCGCCGGTGTCCTGATCGCCGCCGTCGCCATGTCGATGGTGGCTGAATCCGCCTTTGGGCTAACCTATTCGATCCCCTCAATTCTATCGAGCGTGTTCCTGTTGTTCTTCATGTATGCGCTTGGCTTGAAGGTGGGGCCGCAGTTCTTTTCTGGTCTCAGATCAGGGGCATTGGCGTTCCTGGTAATCTCCTTTTTGGTGTGGAGCCTGAACTGGGTGATATGCGTGGTTGGGGCCAATCTTGCGGGGCTTGAGCCGGGGTATGCGGCGGGTTT
>MAAY01000050.1:13867-13932 GCA_002162795.1 Rhodobacterales bacterium 56_14_T64 | reverse complement strand
AGCTACACGATCACCGCCATTATGGGCGTGGCGCAAAGCGCGGTTGAGAGCGGCGCCTATCAGAT
>MAAY01000050.1:4473-13716 GCA_002162795.1 Rhodobacterales bacterium 56_14_T64 | reverse complement strand
GAGATTGAGTTCAGCGGAGGCGATGATACCGCTCTGCCGGGCACGGCTGACGCGCTGGTGCTGGGTTTTTCACCCTATGATCTGAGGGCTTACCGGGTGGAACATGCCGAATTTGTGGGCCAGACAATTGGTGATCTGACGCTGCGCCACCGGGAAGTTCCCATTCTGCGGGTGATGCGAGACGATGTCGCACTGGACATCAGCGATACCTTGCAGCTGACCGAAGGAGATATCATCACGGTTCGAGGCGACGTGCACGAGCTGATCCTCGAAGGCAATGAGATGATCGGCCCCGAGGTTGCGGATGCCGCAGCGCGCGAAGTACCGCTCGAGGCGGCTGACATCCGGGTTGGATCGCACGAGGTGTCGGGCAAGACCCTGCGCGAGTTGGCGCAGCAGGCTGGGTACGGCGTTCAGTTGTCGGCGATGTTCCGGGCTGGGCAGGCAATTCCGGTTGGCCCAAATACCGATGTGCGCTTTGGCGATGTGTTGCGGCTGACTGGGCCGGATGTGGCCATTCAGAGGGCCGCCAAGGCATTAGGCGGGCGGCCTATTCTGGAATCAACGGTGACCGAGGTCACTTACATGGCCATCGCTATGGCGATTGGCTATCTGGTCGGTATCCTTAGCATCACTGTGGCGGGTATTCCCATTGCGTTGGGCACCTCGGCTGGTTGTTTGATGATGGGGATTTTTGTCAGCTATTTCCGCAGCCGTAACCCATCGTTTGGCGGGCCGGTCAGTGAAGGCGCGCGAAGCTTTCTGCAGGATATCGGGTTGAATATGTTTGTGGCTGTGTTGGGCGCCAATGTTGGCCCCAAAGTGATCTCGGCGCTTGGCGGCGACACAGTGTTGTGGTTGGCTTTGATCGGAATTTTGGCGGCAGTGGTACCAGTGATCGTTGCGTACATTGTTGCCGACAAGCTGTTCAAGCTGAACTCTGTGATCAATGATGGCGCCTGCACAGGCGCGCGCAATTCGACCCCCGGTCTGAATGCGATCGTTGACCAGTCCGGCAGTACAGTTGCGGCGGTGCCGTTCCCGCTGACCTATGCCGTGACTACGGTCCTCGCGCTGTTCGGTGGATATATTGCGATGGTGATTTCCTGAGGATTACCCCCTGCCCAGAGCCTTTTTTCTCCGGGCAGGGGAAATAGATTACAAAAGATCACGTCCGGCCAGATTACGCATCAAGGCACTGGCACCAAACGTCCACTCGCTGCAATCGGTGGACAGCCGCACGGTGTTGGTGAGCTGCCCCAGTTCTGGGCAGGCAACGGTGACCACATCGCCCAGTTTGTGAGTGAAGCCACCACCGGGGGTGTCACGGTCTTGCGTCGGCGCAAACAGCGTGCCGAGGAATAGCATCAGACCATCGGGATATTGATGATGCCGACCAATGGTTTGGCGCACCAGATCGGTAGGATCTCGGCTGATCTTGCTCATCGAGCTGTGGCCGGTGAGTTCAAAGCCATCGTCACATCCGGTGACGGTCAGCGTCAGCTCGGCCTGACGCACATCATCCATCGAGAAACTGTCATCAAACAGCCGGATCATCGGGCCGATGGAGCAGGAGGCATTGTTGTCCTTGGCTTTGGACAGCAACAGCGCCGAGCGTCCCTCGACATCGCGCAGGTTGACGTCATTGCCCAGCGTTGCGCCCTTGATCTCTCCGGCGGAGGTCACTGCCAGAACCACCTCTGGCTCTGGGTTGTTCCAGGTGGAAATCGGGTGCAGGCCAACTTCATCGCCGAACCCCATCGAAGACAGAACTTGCGCCTTAGAAAACACCTCTGCATCGGGGCCAATGCCAACCTCTAGATACTGGCTCCAAAGTCCTTCTTTGGTCAGGGCCAGCTTTACAGCGGCAGCCTCGTCCGAGCCGGGGATGATGTTGGACAGGCTGTCGCCTATGCGGGCACCAATGCGGGCGCGGATCGAAGCGGCCTTGTCCGGATCCCCGGCGGCTTGTTCCTCGATCACCCGCTCCACCATCGAGCCGGCAAAGGTCACACCACAGGCTTTGACGGCCTGAAAGTCGCAAGGTGCAAGCCAGTCGTGATCGCTGTCAAGTGACCCTAGCGCCTTGCCCGTGGCAGTACGCACAAAGTCCACCGTGTCGTTGCGCTCCAGAATATCACGCACGGTGGGGGCGGTTTGGGAGGTGATGTCGATCAGTTGACCGTCCCGCAGAGTGACGATTACTGGGCCAACCGAAGGCAGGTTAATACGGCCCAGCCAAAGGCCATTGGGGTCAAGTTTAGGATGCGTCATATCAGTCTCTCAAATTATAGGCTCGGGTGGCATTTCCACCCAGAATTGCATCGCGTTCATCAGCGGTGAGACCCGACAGCAAAGTGTCAGTGGTCTCGATCCAGCGTTCATAACTGCTGGCCAGGGTGCAAACCGGCCAATCGCTGCCCCAGATCAGACGTTCAGGGCCAAAGCTGACCAGCAGGTGATCCACGTAGGGTTTCAGATCATCTATGGACCAGTCGGCATTTGCCTCGGTGACTAGGCCGGAGAGCTTGCAATAGGCCGCCGTGTCGCGGGCTAGTTTGGCCATGTCGGCGGCCCAGGGATCGATAACCCCGTCACGGATCAATGGCTTGGCGCCGTGATTGATCACCACGCGCATATCCGGATGGCGTTCCAGCAGGAGGCTTAAGTTGGACAGATGCGGCGGCAGGGTCAGCGCGTCAAAGGTCAGATCCGCGGCGATCAGCGCCTCGAAGGCTGGGATCAAATCGGTGCGCAGCATCCAGTCCGGGTCGGCAATGTCCTGGATCATCGGGCGCAGACCAACCATCGCCGGGTGTTGTGCCAGTTTTGAAATCTGAGCTGGGGCCTCGGCCTGTTCGAAATCGACCCAGCCCACCACGCCTTTGACAAAGGCATAGTCATCGGCCAGCGATAACATGAATTCGGTCTCGGCGAGAGTAGGGGCCGCCTGTACGATAACCGTGCCCTCAATACCCTGTGTAGCCAGAATCGGAGTCAGGTCATCGGGCAGGAAATCGCGGTAGATATCCTTTAGATCCGGGGTCAGCCAGCCATAGTCGCCACGGCCCAGTGACCAAAAATGCTGATGTGCGTCGATACGGGTCATTTGCGCGTGTCTTTCATCGGGGGTAGTCCTTAGCTCGTGCGAAATAGATCGGGGCGGTCCAGTTCCAGCGGTGCGATACGCGGTAACAATTGGCCCAGATGGTGATGCATGGCACTTTGCGCGCCAGCAGGATCATGATTGCGGATCGCATCAACCACAGCGCGATGTTCTTCCAGCGTTTCAGCCGCGCGACCTGGTGTTGGCAGCAGCACCATCCGGACCCGACTGACTTGCAGCGACACCATGCGGGCAACGGCGGTCAACCGCGGATAGCCGGTGAACTGCATCAGCATGGCGTGGAACTCTTCGTCGGCCTGATAAAAACCGGCATAGTCCTGGTCCTCAACTGTTAGCGCCTGCAGGTGGAGATTCCTGTTGATCTGGGTCAGCTGTTCTTCGGTGTGATCCTTGGCGACCTTAGCAACACTGGCCAGTTCAAGCGCCTCGCGCAGGAATGCGCCCTCGCGGATCTCAGCCATCGAGAAATAGGAAACGCGGGTGGCCGATTGCGGGACCACATCCACCAGCCCCTCGGAAGACAACCGGGTGATCGCTTCTGAGACAGGTGAGCGGGATACTCCTAATCTGTCACAGATTGCGCCTTTGCGCAGAATGCTACCGGGTTGAAATTTCAGCACCAGAATCGCGTCTTTTAGGGACAAATAGACCCGCCCAGCCAGCGATCCCTCAAAGGTGCTGATATCCCTGAGCAGTGTTGCATCGATTTCATTTGCGGTCATAGGTCACCTTCTGGCCTTCTAACATGTTAGAGGGCCAGCGGAAAGTCAAGTAACAGCGCTGGATCGAATACATAGAGGTGGGGGCAGGGACGACTAAATTTTCTTGAACTGCAATTTGCCAAGTTTGGCAGCGGGATTTGGGCCCGCTGGGGGATGGAAATCCAGTGTCTTTTGGTGCGCCCATCCGAGGGCGTACAAAGGTAACGCTGTGGTCACATTACCAGTCGAAAGCACATCAATAACCTTGGTGCTGTGATTAGTCCAAAGTCACCACAAAGGAGGGTTGAACAATGCTGACCCCTGTGGTGTCGCGGCTGGCCATGCGTTCCAGATTGACGATGGTGGACAGCATCAGCCGGTCGTGGCTCCAGTCGCTGGGGCGTTGCATTACCATTGTGGTCGCCAGCACGGCGCCAACCAGCAGGCCGGACAACAGTGCCCAGCTGAGGGTATGGTCAGTTGGGGACGGCCTGGCTGTTACGGTCAAAATGCGTTGCTGCAGGGTGGCGCTGCGCCGGGTCTCGCGCCGGTCCACCAGAGAGACGGCGGGACTGCGGCGGGTGAAAAAGATGCGGTCCTGCGCGGCCATTGCGCAGGCGCGGATTAGGCATTCGCAATAGGCACGGGCATCAAAATGCGGTCGTGCCATCAGGGCCTGATCACAGGCAAATTCGCGCAAGGTGCGTACTTCGCTGCGCCAGAGGTAAAAGGCTGGGTTCCAGAACAGTAGGGGGCGCAGGGTTTCGAGCAGGAACTCACATTCGATGTCACGCTGGCGGAAATGCTGCAATTCATGCGCAACAGTCAGCCGCAGGTCGCGGGCATCATTCAAAAGGTTCGAGGGTAGGACTACGTAGAAGGTGAACAGGCTGCGGGTCGAGTAAGCGACGGACGCAGTGTCACTAATCCGCAGTTGAACACGGCCGATCTGTTTCCACATAAATGCACTGCGCAGGCTGTTGCGAAGGCGTAGGACTGACGAGACGATATGCAGTGTGCAGAACGCAGCACCGACGGCAAGCAGTAACACCAGTGATCGGGCCCAGAATGCCTGTTGTGTCATCAGATTGCGCACCAGATCTTCGCGCAGACCGATGATGGATTCAAAATGGCTGGCACTTAGGTTGACGCGGCCCTGAAGGTACTGGGAAACCAGCAAATCCGAGATGTTCGGTGGATGCGCAACAACCCAAGTGGTGAAAGCAAGTGCCAACAAAGGCGAGACAGCCATCAAGACAGTTAGGCGATTGAGCAGTTGCAGCTGAGGTAAAAAGGCATGACCAAGACCATGGCGGGTCAACAATCGTCGCAGCCCTAGCCAAATTCCTGCGCCAACCAGCAGCAGAAGATTCAGGTCAATATAGGCATTTACCAGAGCATCAGCTTGCATTGTCCCCTAGCCTTTCATTCAACAGCGCCCGCATTTCCACGAGCATTTCGTCGGTCACCTCTTCATCCTCGACCAGCCGCGCCACCAGCGCGGCAGGGGTATCGTTGAAGAGTTTGCTCGAAAGGTTTTTGAGAGTGGTTTTTTGATAGTCAGCCTTGGGAACGGCGGGGCGATAGACCAGCGAACGGTCCTGTCGTTCGCTGGTTAAGAAGCCTTTTTGTTCCATGATTTTCAGCACTGTTGCCACCGAAGTATAGGCCCGTTGCTGCAGCTTGTTCAGCTCGGCCAAAAGATCACGCACAGTGCCACCGCCAGTTGCCCAGACCACGGTCATAAATTCGAGTTCTACCTCGGTCAGAAGCGAGTTGTCCTGCTTTTTTCGCATGGGGTCTGGTGTCCGGTCCGTTTTTTGGTGTCTCGCCATCTTAGGCAAGGCGGGAGTTTTTGAAAACTAGTTTCTTAGAAGATGCGACAGAGGTGTCGTGTTTGGGCGTGAGTGCCGCGTCAAGGGCCGCCTTCGGCGGGGGCCGCGCCCTCCTTGACCCGGCACTCACACCGGTGGTCATACCTTGCGAAAGCAGAACACTGCCCAGCCTATTGCCATTGGCAGCGGTATCCACAGCGGGGTGCCAAACAATCCCAGCCAGGCCAGGAATATATAGCTGGAGCCCAGCAGGCTGATAAACAAGCGGTCGCCACGGGTTGTCACCAGCCCCAGCACGCCTTTGCGTTCATCGCCGCCGGGGTGGCGGATTTCAATTACGATCAAAGTGCCGATCGCCGAGAAGATACCGATAAAGACCAATGCTGTGGGCCAGGTCCAGGCCATCCAAGTCAGCATTACACCCTCCCCATCGCGAAACCCTTCGCGATATAGTTGCGGACGAAATAGATCACAATTGCGCCCGGTATGATTGTCAAAGTCCCTGCTGCCGCTAGCAGACCCAGTTCGTAGCCGGCGCTAGATGCGGTTTTGGTCATGATGGCCGCGATTGGCTTGGCCGCCACCGCCGTCAGCGTCTTGGCCAGCAGCAGTTCCACCCACGAAAACATGAAGCAGAAGAAGGCTGCGACGCCGACGCCGGCTTTGATCGACGGGATGAAGATAGTGGCAAAGAAACGTGGGAAGGAATAGCCGTCGACGTAGGCGGTTTCGTCCAGCTCTTTGGGGACACCAGCCATGAAACCTTCGAGGATCCACACCGAGAGCGGGATGTTGAACAGGCAATGTGCCAGTGCCACCGCCAGATAGGTGTCGAATAACCCCACAGCGGAATACAGCTGGAAGAAGGGCAGGGCAAACACCGCTGCAGGTGCCATCCGGTTGGTCAACAGCCAGAAGAACAGCTGCTTATCGCCCAAGAACCGGTAGCGGCTAAAGGCATAAGCAGCTGGCAACGCCACGGTAATCGAGATCACCGTGTTCAGCGTCACATAAGAAATCGAGTTGATATAGCCCCAGTACCAGGTCGGATCGGTAAAGATCACCTTGTAGTTTTCCAGCGTGAACGTCTGCGGGAACAGGGAGAACCCGCCCAGGATCTCGTTTGTGGTTTTAAAACTCATCGCGACCAGCCAATAAATCGGCAGCAGTAGGAACAAGATGTAAATGATTGGGACGATGGATCGTTTTTGCATTTCCAGGTCCTCCTTAGTTCAAGTCGTCTTTGGTCATCAGCGTGTAGAACAGCCAGCTAACCAAGAGAGTGATTGCAAAGTAGATCAGCGACATCGCTGCGGCGGGGCCGAGGTCAAACTGCCCAAGGGCGCGTTTCACCAGATCGATGGACAACAGCGTGGTCGAGTTTCCAGGACCGCCACCGGTCAGCACAAACGGCTCGGTGTAGATGTTAAAGCTGTCCATGAACCGTAGTAGGATAGCGATGGTTAGAACTGGTTTCATCTTAGGCAACTGGATGAAACGGAACACTGACCAGTTCGAGGCCCCATCGATCTTGGCAGCCTGATAGTAGGCGTCCGGGATTGATACCAATCCGGCATAGGCCAGCAGCACCACCAGCGACGTCCAGTGCCACACGTCCATGGTGATAATGGTGACCCATGCGGCAATTGGATCTTGGGTCATGTCATAGTTGATGCCCAAGACGTTGTTCAGGAAATAGCCCAGCAAGCCGATGTCGGGCAGGGTAAAGATGTTCCACATCGCCCCCACCACGTTCCAAGGGATCAGCATCGGCAGCGCCATCAGTACCAGACAGACCGGCACCCAGATGCCTTGGCGTGGCATCGACAGGGCAATGGCAATGCCCAGAGGCACTTCGATCACCAGGATCAGGCCAGTGAACATGAACTGACGGCCCAGTGCCTTGTAAAACCGCTCTTCAGTCAGCAATTGCTGGAACCAAGTCAGCCCTTCCCACAGGAATATGTTGTTGCCAAAGGTTTCCTGCACAGAATAGTTGACCACCGTCATCATCGGGATCAGTGCGTTAAAGGCCACCAGCACTAGCACCGGCAGCACAAAGAACCAGGCCTTCTGGTTTACGGTTTTCATGACTGTGCCTCCTCGGCTTGGGTGGCAATCCAGCCATCGACATAGAGCCGGGTCTGGTTCTGTTGAAATTGGAGAAAGACCGCGGCGCCTCTTTCAGGGCCCGCGCCGTCGACGATGGCACTGATCTTGCTGCCATCGGCGTCACATTCCACAACTGTGTGGCGGCCAATGTCCGAGACCTTGCTGACCGTTGCGGGCAACCCGCTGGTAGCAAGCGTCACAAACTCGGGGCGGACGCCGATCTCGGTTTTTCCGTTGGGAGTACCGACAACGGCACCTTCCAGTGCAACCTGATGTTCGCAAAAATACGCCTGACCATCACGCAGGTCGCAGGGTAGTACATTCATACCGGGCGAGCCGATGAAGTGGCCGACAAAGGTATGTGCGGGGCGTTCAAACAGCTCTACCGGGGTGCCAATCTGCACCACTTCGCCGTCCTGCATCACCACCACCTGATCGGCAAAGGTCAGTGCCTCGGTCTGGTCGTGGGTGACGTAGATCATCGTTGCCTTGATGCGCTGGTGCAATTCTTTCAGTTTCGAGCGCAGTTTCCACTTCAGGTGCGGGTCGATCACCGTCAGCGGCTCGTCGAACATCACCACGTTGACGTCCTCGCGCACCAAGCCTCGCCCCATCGAGATCTTCTGTTTATTGTCCGGGCTGAGGCCCGCAGCCTTGGTGTCCAGCATATCGGTTAGTTCCAGCATCTCGGCGATGGCGGTGACGCGGGTTTTGACGGTCGTCTCATCCCGGCCACGATTGCGAAGCGGGAATGCGAGATTGTCGTAGACCGTCATGGTGTCGTAGATCACCGGGAACTGAAACACCTGCGCGATGTTGCGCTGGTCTGGCGGCAAGGCGGTGACGTCTTTGTCGTCAAACAGAATGCGCCCCTCGGACGGGACCAGCAGCCCCGAGATGATGTTCAGCAGGGTGGATTTGCCACAACCCGATGGTCCCAGCAGCGCATAGGCACCGCCATCGTTCCAGTCGAGATCGATTTCCTTGAGCGCATAATCTGACGGCTCGGTTGGATTTGGGTAATAGCTGTGACGCAGATTGGAGAGTGTAATTTTAGCCATTGTTGCGCCTCACGCCACGCGGGAGCCATCGGGGGCAAAGACATATGCCGCCGAGGGATCCATATAAAAATCATGGGTTTCGCCCACCCGGTAAGGATGAACCCCAGCCGCCAGGGACACCCAGCTGCCGTTGCCCATGTCAAAATGGGCGCTGCTTTCCGAGCCGGACAGCTCGGTCACCAGTACCTTGCCTGACACAAGCACGGTATTTTTGTCCGTTGCCATGGGCAGCACATGGTGCGGCCGAATAGCGATGGTATAGCGACCATCGGCCAGTCCTGCGGCGTCGCCGGGCAAGGCCCAGGTCACACCAGATCCCAAGGTTGCATTGCTGCCCTGTTTGGCGATCTCGGCAGTGTTGATTGGCGGGTTCGAGAAAACTGCTGCAGCCGCCACATTGGCCGGGT
>MAAY01000050.1:0-4457 GCA_002162795.1 Rhodobacterales bacterium 56_14_T64 | reverse complement strand
GGTGACACCAAACTGGGTCACGTGGCCATCTTCCATCAGCGCGGTCTGGCCGCCCAGCAACAGGGCCTCTTCGGGTTCGGAGGTGGCATAGACCACCACGGCACCCCGACCGGCAAACAGTTCGGGCAGCTGATCGCGCAGCTCCTCGCGCAGTTTGTAGTCCAGGTTGGCCAGCGGCTCATCCAGGAACACCGCCTTGCTTTCTTTGGCAATGGCGCGGGCCAGCGCGGTACGTTGCTGCTGGCCGCCGGATAGCTCGTGCGGCATCCGGTGTAGCATCGGGCGCAGCTGCAGAATGTCTGCGGCCTCTTCGACGCGGCCTTGAATTTCGGACTTCGCCATGCCGGAAACCTTGAGCGGCGAGGCGATGTTTTCATACACCGTCATGTGCGGGTAGTTGATGAAAAACTGATGCACCAGAGAGATGTTGCGTTTCTGGGTGTTGAGCTTGGTCACGTTCTGACCATCCATCCAGATCTCACCACTGGCAAGCGGGTCCAGCCCAGCCATCATTTTGATCAGCGAAGTCTTACCAGATCCGGTTGCGCCCAGCAGGACATTGAAGTGACCGGGCTGCAACGTCAGGGAGGTTTCCTTGATATGCAAATTCGCGCCGACGCGCTTGGTCACAGATTTTAATTCGAGTGCCATTTTAGTGGGGCTTTCCGGCAGGCCGCCAGTTGCACGCTATGCAGCGCGGTCTTGGGATAAAGCGCCCCGGAGATCTTGGGGGATCTCCGGGGCAAGAGGGCTGAACAAATGCTGGGTTCAGCCCATCAGGAAGGACCTGTTATTCAGAGGCCCAGCGGGCAACCAGAGCGTCATAGTTGACGGTCATGCCCTGTGGCTTCTCGTTCTCCAACATTGGCTTGGCGCCACCATTGGCCATCCACCAGTCCGCGTCTTTTTCTTCGTTCAGACGTGGACCACAACCGCCGTATACGTTGGCTGCTTCATCGGCACGCTGCATGCGGCCCATGGTGATGTCCATTTCTTCGGCCAGACGATCCATGGCTTCCTGTGGAGTGAACGCACCCGAGTTGACGTCACCAATTTGCTGCCACCAGATCTGGGCCAGCTTTGGATAGTCAGGCACGTTGATGCCAGTTGGCGACCAGGCCACACGATCAGGCGAGCGGTAGAACTCGACCAGACCACCCAGTTTTCCAGCCCGCTCCGAGAAGCTCTCGTGGTTGATCGAGCTGTCGCGGATGAAGGTCAGACCAACGTGGCTTTTCTTCACGTCCACAGTCTTGGAAACTGCGAACTGAGCATAGAGCCAGGCTGCTTTGGCACGATCAATCGGGGTGGACTTGAGGATGGTCCAGGAACCAACGTCCTGATAGCCGATCTTCTGGCCTTCTTCCCAATATGGGCCGTGTGGGCTAGGTGCCATCCGCCAAAGCGGTGTACCTTCGCCGTCAACCGTGTTGTTGCCTTCGGACTGTGGTTTCACCATGTCGGCGGTGAAGGCAGTGTACCAGAAGATCTGCTGGGCAACGTTGCCTTGGCTAAGCGCCGGCAGTGACTGGTAGAAGTCAAAGCTGGCCGCACCTGGAGGTGCATAGGCCCGCAGCCATTCGTCCCATTTGCGGATCGCATAGACTGCTGCTGGACCGTTTGCAGCCCCACCACGGGTGACACTTGCGCCCGCTGGGTTACAGGAACCGGCTTCCATGCGGATGCCCCATTCGTCGATCGGCACACCGTTTGGCTCACCTTTCGAACCAGCACCAGCCATCGACAGCCAGGCATCAGTCATCCGCCAGCCAAGGTCAGGCGCGCGCTTACCATAGTCCATGTGACCATAGATTGTGGTGCCGTCGATTTCCTTGACTTCAGTGCTAAAGAACTCGGCGATGTCTTCGTATGCCGACCAGTTGACCGGAACGCCCAGATCATAGCCATACTTGGCTTTGAAGGCTTCCTGCAGATCGGCGCGGTCGAACCAGTCCTTGCGGAACCAGTACAGGTTGGCGAATTGCTGATCGGGCAGCTGGTACAGATCTCCATCCGGACCAGTGGTGAACTGGATCCCCATGAAATCTTCCAGATCCAACCCGGGGTTGGTCACGTCAGCGCCTTCGCCTGCCATAAAGTCGGTCAGGTTGTAGGCCAGCTGCAGCCGCGAGTGGGTGCCGATCAGGTCGGAGTCATTGACATAAGCGTCATAGAGGTTCCGCTGCGTTTGCATTTGGGTCTGAACCGCCTGCACAACTTCGCCTTCGCCCAGAATCTGGTGGTTCACCTTGATGCCGGTGATTTCTTCAAAGGCTTTGGTCAGCACTTCTGACTCGTAGCTGTGCGTTGGAATGCCCTCGGACAACACGTTGATTTCCATGCCGGCAAAAGGTGCGGCGGCTTCAATAAACCACTGCATTTCCGCCAACTGTTCGTCTTTGGTCAAAACCGAGGGCTGGAATTCCTCGTTAATCCATTTATTGGCAGCGGCCTCATCGGCATGCCCCATTGATCCCGCAATCACAGCAGTCGCTGCAACGGCGGAGAGAAGATACTTGCGCATCTCGTCACCTCCCTAAGGTATATTATGTCAGGAATGCTCTCCGACACCTGACTGATGCATAGATTTGATTTGTTGGGGGATTTTGTCAAACTAAATTTTTAGTAATTGATATAGTGTTGATTTTTAAGAGAAATTTTCGACGGTCTTGAGCGGAGTAAATTCCGATGCGGGTGTTTTGTCACTGGAGTCACCCTGTTTCCGTAAAGGCAACAACCCGCAAGAAAACGGTCGCTGCCCTGGTTATTTACCTCTATGCAGGCGGCATGACGACAGAGACAGACTTTGATATTTTCCTTGTAGCCGCTCCGGGAACCGAGATCGCGCTGCGTAATGAAGCCAATGAACTGGGGTTCAAGGCGGCAAAGATTTCACCCGGAGGCGTGACCATTCGCGGCACCTGGGGTGAGGTTTGGCGTGCCAACCTACAGCTGCGTGGGGCCGCCCGAGTGTTGGCACGCATCGGCGAAATCCGTGCCTTCCATCTGGCCCAGCTCGATAAACGTGCCCGCAAGTTCCCCTGGAGGGATTTCCTGCGCGCCGACGTGCCGGTCAAGGTCGAGGTGGTGACCAACAAGAAGTCCAAGATCTATCACGCCGGTGCCGCCATCCAGCGCTTTGAGAAGGCCATTACCGAAGAACTGGGCGCGCCAATCTCAGCCGAGGCCGATGTCCGCATCAAGGTCCGCATCGACGACAACCTGTGCATCATCAGCGTTGATACCTCGGGCGAGGGGCTGCACAAACGTGGCCACAAACCCGCTGTAGGCAAGGCGCCGATGCGCGAGAACCTGGCCGCGATGTTCCTGCGCCAATGTGGGTATGACGGAAGCGAACCGGTGGTCGACCCAATGTGCGGCTCCGGCACGTTTGTGATCGAGGCAGCCGAGATTGCCATGGGGATGATCCCCGGCCGCAGCCGCAGCTTTGCTTTTGAACAGCTGGCCAATTTCGATGATGCCACTTGGCAGAAGGTGCGCAGCGAAGGGCAGGGGGCCGAGACCGAGTTGCGGTTCTTTGGCTCCGACCGCAACGCAGGTGTGGTTGATGCGGCCACCACCAATGCCGAGCGTGCCGGTGTTGATGGCTGCACCAATTTCACTCATCATGCCGTCAGTGACCTGACCCGGCCGGATGGACCACCAGGATTGGTGATCGTCAACCCGCCTTATGGTGGACGGATTGGCAATAAGAAGCTGCTATTTGCACTGTACGGAGCGCTGGGCAAAACCCTAAGCGCGCGTTTTTCCGGCTGGCGGGTGGGCATCGTCACCAGCGAGCCGGGCTTGGCCAAGGCCACCGACCTGCCATTCCTGCCGACCGGGGCTCCGGTGGCGCATGGCGGTATTAAGATCCGTCTGTACCAAACGGCTCGGCTGCCCTAAAGCTTCCGAACCTGAAAGAGATAATCCAAATGCAAAAGGGACGCCCATATGGGACGTCCCTTTTTTGATCATCTGATCGTGCGGGGGGGCACCTCCCCAAACGCCCCCCCTGGTGACGATGGTTTACGCATAGGTAAACGGATCGTCGTCTGGATCATCCGACGTCGCACCTGCCGGATCGTCCTCGTCAGGCTCCTGGTTCATCAGCGCCATAAAGTCATTGGCACTTGGTGATTTCCACCCGTCGCCACCGGTGCCCCCACCCGTTCCGGATCCACCCGAGGCACTGGCATACACGACATCGTCGCCTCCGCCTGTATCGTCGGGTTCACCGTCATAGGCCGGAAGCCATGCACTTGTCTTCCACTGCATTGTACTGCCGGTTCCCGAACCAGATCCCTTGCTACCGCCCGAACCGGAGCCCTTGCTACCGCCCGAACCGGAGCCCTTGCTACCGCCTGAGCCGGAGCCCTTGCTACCGCCCGAACCGGAGCCCTTGCTACCGCCTGAGCCGGAGCCCTTGCTACCGCCTGAGCCGGAGCCCTTGCTGC
>MAAY01000089.1:1866-10609 GCA_002162795.1 Rhodobacterales bacterium 56_14_T64 | reverse complement strand
CCTGGCCAAAGAGCACGGTATCACCAATGTGGCGGTGCTGGAGAAGGGCTATCTTGGCGGTGGCAATGTTGGGCGGAACACCACCATCGTGCGGGCCAATTATTACCTGCCGGGCAATTCCGAGTTCTACTCACATTCGCTGAAGCTCTGGGAAGGGCTGGAGCAGGATCTGAACTATAACGCGATGATGTCTCAGCGCGGAGTGATCCAGATTTTTCACAACGATGGCCAGCGAGACGCCATGGTGCGGCGCGGTAACGCGATTATCAACCAGGGCGATGATGCTGAGCTGCTGGATGTCGAAGGCGTGCGCAAACGGGCGCCATTCCTGAATTTCAACAACAACCGCTTCCCGATCATGGGGGGCTTGTTGCATCAACGTGGTGGCACCGCCCGCCATGATGCGGTGGCCTGGGGCTTTGCCCGAGGTGCCGATCAGCGGGGCGTCGATCTGATTCAGAATTGTGAAGTCACCGGCATTGATATCGAGAACGGCAAAGTGCGCGGCGTGCAGACGTCCCGCGGGGTGATCCGGGCCAAGAAGGTGGCGCTGGCGGCTGCCGGGCGGTCGGGGCAGGTGGCGGCGATGGCGGGGATGCGCCTGCCAATCGAAAGCCACGTGTTGCAGGCCTTTGTCTCGGAGGGGTTGAAGCCGGTCATCGATCACGTGATCGCCTTTGCCGAGGGGCATCTGTATATCAGTCAGTCGGACAAGGGCGGGTTGGTATTTGGCAGCTACCTTGATTTTTACAGCTCTTACGCAGCACGGGGCAATCTACCGATGGCGGAGCACACCATGGAAAGCTGCCTGGCAATGGTTCCGGCGCTGGGCAAGGCGCGGCTGCTGCGCAGTTGGGGTGGCATCATGGATATGACGCCGGATGGCTCTCCGATCATTGATCGATCAGACATTGACGGGCTCTATCTGAACTGCGGTTGGTGTTATGGAGGGTTCAAGGCCACCCCGGCCTCGGGTCATGCCTATGCGCATCTGATTGCCACCGATCGCCCGCACGGCGCGGCGACAAAGTTCAAACTGGACCGGTTCCGAAGTGGACATGGTTTGATGGATGAGGAGGGCACCGGTGCGCAACATAATCTGCATTGAATTGGTTCGGGCTGTGGGCAAAAGGGGCGCTGCCCCCTCGGCCTGGCGGCCTCACCCCCGAGGTATTTTGAACAAGAAGAAGGGGGCTGGCGCATGAGGGTCACCTGTCCAAATTGCGGCGAGCGGGATCGTCGCGAGTTTTATGTTAAAGGCGCCGCGCTGGCGCGCCCGGCGGCGGATGCAGCGCTGGATGAGTGGCATGATCATGTTAACCTGCGGGACAATCCGGCTGGAGAGGTGCACGAGCTGTGGTTTCACGAGATGGGCTGTGGCGCCTGGATTGATGTGTGCCGCAACGTGGTCAGCCATGAGGTGATCTCGACCGCGTGGGTCTCGGATCTGGGGGGCACGCGATGAGACTTGCTGACAAGGGAGTGCTGCAGCGGGGCAAGCCGGTCACGTTTTCCTTTAATGGTCGCCACATGATGGGGCTGGAGGGGGATACGCTGGCCTCGGCCTTGCTGGCCAATGGGGTGCATCTGGTGGCGCGGTCGTTCAAGTATCACCGGCCACGCGGCATTTTGACCGCGGGAAGTGAGGAGCCTAATGCGCTGGTGACCATTGGGTCCGGCGCGCAGCGTGATCCAAACATTCGCGCCACCAGCCAAGAGATTTTCGATGGGCTGGAGGCGCATAGTCAGAACTGCTGGCCCTCGGTCGAGCATGATATTCAGGCGGTCAATGATCTGGCGGCGCCGTTTTTTGGGGCCGGGTTTTATTACAAGACCTTTATGTGGCCTGCGGCGTTTTGGGAAAAAGTCTATGAGCCGATCATCCGCAAGGCAGCGGGCCTTGGCGCATTGTCAGGTCAGGCGGATCCGGATGCCTGTGAGAAGGCCTATGCGTTTTGTGATCTGCTGGTGATTGGATCCGGCCCCGCCGGGTTGATGGCAGCGCTGGTGGCAGGACGGGCTGGAGCGGATGTCATTCTGGCGGAAGAGGACTTTCGCATGGGCGGCCGTCTGCTGGCCGAGGTTGAACAGATCGACGGCATGCCTGGGGTTGACTGGGTTGCGCAGGTGCTTGAGGAGCTGCGCAGTCTAGACAATGTCCGGTTGATGCCGCGTACCGCCATCACTGGCGCTTATGATCAGGGCACCTATGGTGCGCTTGAGCGAGTGGGGCATCATCAGCCGCGCCGCGCCAATCTGCCGCGCGAGTGTTTTTGGCGCATTGTGGCCAAGCGGGCCGTGCTGGCGGCTGGGGCGATCGAGCGTCCGATCGCGTTTAGCAATAATGACCGTCCAGGCATCATGACTGCCAGTGCCGTGCGTTCTTATCTGAACCGTTGGGGCGTGGCTCCGGGGCAGCGGGTGACACTGTTTGCCAATAATGATCAGGCGCATCACACCGCGCGCGATCTGGTGCAGGCGGGCCTGCATGTGGCGATGGTGGTGGACAGCCGCCATGACGCGCCAGACAGTGAGTTGTACCCGGTGATGAAGGGCGCGCAGATCTGCAACACCAGCGGGCGCAAGCGGATCGACAGCATCACCGTGCGCTCGGTTGCGGGCGAGGAACGGATCCAGACCGATTGTCTGGCGATGTCGGGCGGCTGGAATCCGACGCTGCATCTGACCTGTCATTTGAACGGGCGACCACAGTGGAACCGTGATATCGCCAGTTTTGTGCCGACGCCGGGTGCCGTGCCGGGGCTGGTCAGTGCCGGTGCCTGCAATGGTGAGTTCGCAACTGCCGGGGCGCTGCGTGAGGGGGCGGAGGCCGCCGCGCAGGTGTTGTCTGATTTGGGGTTGGAAGCGGTTAAAACTGATTTGCCGGTTGCCGGTGATGACCCATACAACATCGCGGCTCTTTGGGCGGTGCCTGGCAAGGGTCGTGCATGGTTGGATTTTCAGAACGATGTCACCGTCAAGGATGTGAAACAGGCCGCCACTGAGAACTTCAGTTCGGTCGAACATATGAAGCGTTACACCACGCAAGGGATGGCCACCGATCAGGGCAAAAATTCAAACGTGGCGGCGCTGGCGGTTCTGGCGGATGCAACTGGGCGCGGCATACCCGAAACCGGGACGACGACATTCAGGCCGCCGTTTGTGCCGGTGTCGATTGCGGCCATGGGGGCCGGAGCTGCCGGGCAGGGGCTCAAGCCACAGCGCTTCCTGACCTCGCATCTGGCCAGTAAAGAGTTGGGTGCGCCTGCCATCGAAGTTGGGTTGTGGTACCGCACTAGCTATTTCCCCGAGCCAGGTGAAACGACTTGGCGGCAGTCTTGCGACCGTGAAGTGACCATGGTGCGCGACCATGTGGGGGTTTGCGATGTCTCGACCTTGGGCAAGATCGATATTCAGGGACCGGATGCCGCTAAACTGCTGGATTTTGTCTACACCAACACCTTCAGCACGCTGAAGTTGGGCAAGGTGCGCTATGGTCTGATGCTGCGCGAAGATGGCTTTGTCATGGATGATGGCACCACCGCGCGGATGGGAGAGCATCACTATGTGATGACCACCACCACTGCAGCGGCCAGTCAAGTGATGGCGCATCTGGAGTTTGTGCGACAGGCTCTGCGGCCCGAATGGGATGTGCAGATCACCTCGGTCACCGAACAATGGGCGCAGTTTGCCGTTGCTGGACCCAAATCGCGTGAGCTGCTGAATGGCATGCTGGGCGAGCAGATCGATGATGCCAGCTGGCCCTTCATGTCCTGTGGCGCGGTGGATGTGCTGGGAGTAAAGGGACGATTATTCCGGATCTCCTTCTCGGGCGAGATGGCCTATGAGATCGCGGTTCCGGCCCGCTATGGCGATGCATTGTTCCGTGAATTGCTACAGCGAGTCAAGACGTTGGACGGTGGTGTTTATGGCATGGAGGCCTTGAACGTGCTGCGGATCGAGAAGGGGTTCCTGACCCATGCCGAGCTGAATGGTACGGTGACCGCCTTTGATCTGGGTATGCAGGGCATGGTGTCGAAAAAGAAAGACTGTATCGGCAAGCCGATGTCGACACGTCCCGGTCTGATGGCAGAAGATCGCGAGCGGCTGGTGGGGTTGAAACCCATCGGTGCGGTCAAGCAGCTGACAGCTGGCGCGCATTTGTTCAATCCAGATGACCCGGTCGAGCGGATTTATGATCAGGGCTATGTGACCTCGGTTGGGTTCTCACCAACTCTGGGCCACTCAGTTGCGCTGGCATTTCTTAAAAACGGTCCGGACCGCATTGGCGATGAGGTGCGTCTGGTGGATCACATGCGTGGCATCGATGCGATATGCGAAGTGGTGAGCCCTGTGTTCTTTGATCCCGAAGGAGGCCGTGCCCGTGGCTGATCTGATATCCTTATCCCCCTGTGACGGGCTGCTGCCGGTGACTATCGGCAGTGTTACATTGAGCGAGGATCTGCCTGACGCTATGACCTCCCTTGCGCCCTATGCCGGGCAGGAAAAGGCGCTGAGTGCGGCGCTGGAGGCCGCGCATGGCATGGGGTTCCCGGCGATAAATCGCAGCACTGGCAAGGCTGGCGCGCGCGCGATCTGGTTTAGTCAGGGTATGGCGCTGGTGCAGGGGGTGGTTGTTGCGCCGGAATTGACGGAATTTGCAGCCCTCACGGATCAAGGCGATGCCTGGGCTGTGGTGCGGCTGGACGGTGACGGGGCAGAAGATGTGCTGGCACGGCTGGTGCCCGTGGATCTGCGCCGTCAGAGCTTCAAGCGTGGCCATACAGTCCGGGCTGAGTTGGCGCATATGATGGCCTCGATCACACGGGTTGGCCCGGATGCCTTTCAGGTGATGGTGTTTCGATCCATGGCACGAACTCTGGTGCATGATCTGAAGACTGCAATGGCAGCTGTACACGCGCGCGGCTAGCTTGGCCTTGGGTTCACCGTATTTTCTAACCTGCGGGCGGCACCGTCCCGGAGGTTAGATGCTGCCCGATGTGAAAACCGGTTCCCACTTTGCCTTGCGCACTTTAGTCTGGTGCGACCGAACTGATTCACCGGAGCTGACTGATGAAGATCCTCACCGCGCTTAGCGCTGCCCTGTTGTCCGCCGTTGTTGCTGCCCCTGTGATGGCAGGAGAAACCGCCGAGGAGACCTGTGGTTATCAGGCAGACGTTGTGGCGGCTGTCCAGCAGGCGCGGCTGGACCGGGTCAAGGAACGCAATCTGACGGAAACGCTGACCGCAGGCGAAACAAACTGGCCGGAAAACTACAATGCCGCCATCCCGCTGGTGGCACCCTGGATCTACGACCAGAAGATGAAAGTGATCCGTAACGAGGATCTGGGTGCAGTCTGGAA
Organism: Rhodobacterales bacterium 56_14_T64; assembly: GCA_002162795.1. Classification (GTDB taxonomy): domain Bacteria; phylum Pseudomonadota; class Alphaproteobacteria; order Rhodobacterales; family Rhodobacteraceae; genus Parasedimentitalea. Next base: position 5,246 of record MAAY01000089.1, on the reverse strand, counting down.
AGAGCAGTGTCTGGCTCAGTCCCAGTAGTTTCCAAATTTCCTTTGTGAATTGCGCCATTCCATACCTGTCACGGGCTTGGAACTGCGCCCGTTTTCTGGCACATTACCCCCATGTCACTGCCCCCCGGATTCCTTGATGAACTGCGCACCCGCGTCAGCCTGAGCCAGGTTGTCGGGCGCAAAGTCATGTGGGATCAGCGCAAATCCAACATGGGCAAGGGCGATATGTGGGCACCGTGCCCGTTTCACCATGAAAAATCCGCCAGTTTCCACGTCGATGACCGCAAGGGATTCTATTATTGCTTTGGCTGTCAGGCCAAGGGCGATGCCATAGGGTTTGTGCAAGAGTCCGAGAACGTCGGTTTTATGGAGGCGGTGCAGATCATCGCCGCCGAGGCTGGAATGGAAATGCCGGCCCGCGATCCACGTGCGCAGCAAAAACAGGACCGTCGGGCGCTGTTGGCCGATGTGATGGAACAGGCGGTGCAGTTCTTCCGCCTACAACTGAACACCAGCCGCGCCCATGAGGCCCGCGCCTATCTCGACCGGCGCGGCATGTCTGCGCAATCGCTAGAGCGCTGGGAAATCGGCTTTGCCCCAGATGGCTGGCAGAACCTGTGGGACCATCTGCGCGGTAAGGGCGTGGAAGAGGATCTGATCATTGGGGCGGGGCTGGCAAAACCCTCGACCAAGGGTGGCAAGCCTTATGACACCTTCCGCAACCGCATCATGTTCCCGATCCGTGATGCCCGTGGCCGTGCCATTGCCTTTGGTGGTCGCGCCATGGATTCCAACGACAACGCCAAATATCTGAACTCGCCCGAGACCGAATTGTTCGACAAAGGCCGTAGTCTGTACAACCACGCGCCCGCTCGGGTTGCCGCGGGCAAAGGCCAACCGCTGGTGGTGGCCGAAGGCTATATGGACGTGATCGCGCTGGCTGATGGTGGGTTCGAGGCCGCCGTGGCGCCGCTGGGCACCGCAGTGACCGAAAGCCAGCTCATGATGATGTGGCGGATCGCCGACGAGCCGATCATCGCACTGGACGGTGACACTGCTGGCCTGCGCGCGGCCATGCGGCTGATTGATCTGGCGCTGCCGCTGCTGGAAGCCGGGAAATCCCTGCGCTTTGCCATGATGCCCGAGGGCCAGGATCCCGATGACCTGATCCGCAGCAAGGGTCCCGCTGCCGTTCAGGCGCTGTTGGATCAGGCGATGCCGATGGTGCGTCTGCTGTGGCAGCGCGAAACCGAAGGCAAGGTCTACGACAGCCCGGAACGCAAGGCGGCGCTGGACAAAAGCCTGCGTGAAAAGATCAAGCTGATCCGCGATCCGTCGATCCGCAAGCACTATGGCGACGACATCAAAGAACTGCGCTGGGCGCTGTTTCGCGGCAACCGCCAGTCGGACGGCAAGGATTTCAAATCTGGTGGCGGCTATATTCGGCCCGGCGGTGGTTTCAAAGACGGACCGCGCGGCAAATGGCGCCCCGGTGGCAAGGCGATACCGCAGCCGCTGGCCAGTACCAAAAGCTCACTGTTGGCCGGGGCTGATGATCAGGCCGCAATTGCCATGCGCGAAGCGGTGATCCTGGCCAGTGCCATTGCCACCCCGGCGGTGATCGTTGATTTTGAGGCTAATTTTGAACGCATGACCTGCGCTGACCCGGATCACGCCATGATGCGCGATATGATCCTGCGCTATGGCGTCGGCGCGCCGGACCGGCTGCACGACGAAATACTCTATGCTTTGGGGCCCTACGCCCTTGAAAACCTGCATGCGCTTCGCCATGTGGCAATTAGCCCCTGCCTGCGCAAACCCGGTGATCTGGAAACTGCCAGCCTGACGCTGAGTGAAGAATTCGCCAAAATAGAAGCACGGCTTGGGCTGGATGCTGAGGTTGCCGAGGCTGAAGAGGACCTGAGCGGTCTGGCGGATGAAGCTGTCACATGGCGTTTGGGGCAGGCGGCCGAGGCCCGCAACAAGGCGGTACGCAGCGAAAATGAGGACAGGGCACAATACGATGTTGCGGACAATGGCGCGCGCCTGAACCGGGAGGAACGCGACCTGTTGAGCGCGCTAACAGATGGAATCAACTTCTCACGAAAACAACGCTAAGTCGTTTTCATAAGGAAGTACTTAAATAAACCGGGTAAACGTGGTGACGAATCACCGAATCGCACCACTGATTCGCGAAAACCGAATCGCCCTTAGCCCCTGTAGGAGCATTGAATGGCCGCCAAAGACACCGACGACCGCAAGCGTGACGACCAGGAACCTGAAACCTCGCTGGATATGAGCCAGGCTGCCGTCAAAAAGATGATATCTGAGGCCCGCGAGAAGGGCTACATCACCTATGATCAGCTGAATAAGGTTCTGCCACCTGATCAGGTCGGCTCGGAACAGATCGAAGACGTGATGTCGATGCTGTCGGAAATGGGCATCAATATCATCGAGGACGAGGAAGCCGAAGAGGAAGAGCAAAAGGGCTCGACCGATCTGGTGACCGCTGACGGTGCACGTGAAGTTGCTGTCGCTACTGCTGCGTCCGAGAAGCTGGACCGGACCGATGATCCGGTGCGCATGTATCTGCGTGAAATGGGCTCGGTTGAACTGCTGAGCCGCGAGGGCGAGATTGCCATCGCCAAGCGCATCGAGGCCGGTCGCAACACCATGATCGCCGGGCTGTGTGAAAGCCCGCTGACCTTTCAGGCGATCACCATCTGGCATGACGAACTGCTGACCGAAGACATTCTGCTGCGCGACGTCATTGATCTGGAAACCACCTTTGGTAACACGATGAATGAGGACGGAACGCCTCAGGATTCAGTTACCGCACCCACCGATGCCGCCAAGACTGAAAAGCCCGATGGCAGCAGCCCCGAGCTGGACGCGGATGGCAATGCCATCACCACTGACGACGACGACGACGATGATGAAGATGATCAGGCCAACCTGTCCCTTGCCGCGATGGAAGCCGCGCTCAAGGACCAGGTTCTGACCATGTTGGAGCGGATCTCGTCGGATTATTCGCAGCTGTCCGAAATGCAGGACAGCCGGATTTCGGCAACTCTGAACGAAGACGGATCTTTCTCGGCCAAGGACGAAGCCAAGTATCAGGCGCTGCGCTCGGAGATCGTTGAGCTAGTGAACGAGCTTCACTTGCATAACAACCGTATCGACGCGCTGATTGACCAGCTGTACGGCATCAACCGCCGCGTCATGCAGATTGACGGCTCGATGGTGAAACTAGCCGATCAGGCCCGTATCAACCGTCGTGAGTTTGTCGATGCCTATCGTGGTCGCGAGCTCGATCCCAACTGGCTGGCCGATATGGGCAACAAACCGGGCCGTGGCTGGAAAATGTTCATCGAACGCTC
>MAAY01000089.1:0-1836 GCA_002162795.1 Rhodobacterales bacterium 56_14_T64 | reverse complement strand
AATCGCCCAGGTTGGACAATACGTCGGTCTGGATATCTCGGAATTCCGCCGCATTGTTCAGCAAGTACAAAAGGGTGAGAAAGAGGCGCGGGCTGCCAAGAAGGAAATGGTCGAGGCCAACCTACGTCTGGTGATTTCGATTGCCAAGAAATACACCAACCGTGGCTTGCAGTTCCTGGATCTGATCCAGGAAGGTAACATTGGCCTGATGAAGGCGGTGGACAAGTTCGAATACCGTCGTGGGTATAAGTTCTCGACCTATGCGACCTGGTGGATCCGTCAGGCGATCACCCGCTCGATTGCTGACCAGGCCCGCACCATCCGTATTCCGGTGCACATGATCGAGACCATCAACAAGCTGGTGCGGACCGGTCGCCAGATGCTGCACGAAATTGGCCGCGAGCCAACGCCGGAAGAGCTGGCTAAAAAGCTGCAGATGCCGCTGGAAAAAGTTCGCAAGGTGATGAAGATCGCCAAAGAGCCGATTTCGCTGGAAACCCCGATTGGCGACGAAGAAGACAGCCAGCTCGGCGACTTCATCGAAGACAAAAACGCGATCCTGCCGCTGGACTCCGCCATTCAGGAAAACCTGAAAGAAACCACCACGCGGGTTCTGGCCAGCCTGACTCCACGCGAAGAGCGGGTGTTGCGGATGCGTTTTGGTATCGGCATGAACACCGACCATACGCTGGAAGAAGTCGGCCAGCAGTTCTCGGTCACCCGCGAACGTATCCGTCAGATCGAAGCCAAAGCGCTGCGCAAACTGAAACACCCCAGCCGTTCGCGCAAACTGCGCAGCTTCCTGGATCAGTAAGCACTTCAGCTTTAGAGTTTGTTTTAATTGTGAAAAGCCCCGCAAACCTGCGGGGCTTTTTGCTGTCTGGTGATGGCCTGCATCTCCCGCCGGCCAGGATCAGAAGCCCGTTTAGCTCAGGTGTTCGCCAAAAAATGCGATGGTGCGCACCCAGGCCAGTTCCGCCATCTCTTCGTCATAGCGCGGCGTGGTGTCGTTGTGGAACCCGTGGTTGACGCCGTCATAGATATGGGCGGTGTAAGTCTTGCCATTGGCTTTTAACGCCGCTTCATAGTCGGGCCAGCCGCCGTTGATGCGCTCATCCAGCCCGGCGTAATGCAGGAGCAGCGGCGACTGGATTTTGGGCACGTCTGCCGCGCTGGCCTGCCGGCCATAAAACGGCACAGAGGCGGCCAGTTCCGGGAAAGCCACTGAGAGCGCGTTGCAGACACCGCCGCCGTAACAAAAGCCGACCGCCCCGACTTTACTGATGTCAGAGCGCGCCAGCAGGTGTTCGACGCCCGCGAAAAAGTCGTTCATCAGTTTGGTGCGATCAACGGTTTTTTGCAGCGCCCGCCCGTCATTGTCATTTCCAGGATAACCCCCGACCGAGGTCAACCCATCCGGTGCCAGCGCCAGGAATCCTGCCCTGGCGACCCGGCGCGCGACGTCCTCAATATAGGGGTTCAGCCCGCGGTTCTCATGCACAACCAACACGGCGGGCAGGGGGCCGTCGACGCCGGGGTCGAGTGCCGACATCAAAATGCCGGCCATCACAATGACAATCAATGAGGCAAGGCCGGTTGCGGCCAGTTCGTTGCGCGAGAGCATCTTCTTCACCCTGCCGCCAATATGCATCAGCAGGGCGAAGACGATAACCAGGCGCAATAGACGCAGTGCCCCCAGGTGGGTGGGCCAGCCCAATAACATGGGAATGCCGGTGACAATAATGATCAGGTTGAGCCAGTTGTTACGTAAATACAGTCGCCTGTTATTAACCAGAAAAGTGAGCACGACTGTTTCAACAATAAAGAAGCCCCACA
>MAAY01000111.1:30662-63335 GCA_002162795.1 Rhodobacterales bacterium 56_14_T64 | reverse complement strand
GGTGGTGGCGCTTTCCGCTGCGCAGATACGCCATGTCTATGACATGCGACTGGAATTGGCCAAGTTAATTGGCACCAAGTCTCCACGGGCGATTACCGAAACTGACTGCGAACGCGGGCAATCCTTGCTGCATGCGGCTCAGGCATTACTCCAAGATTTTGATCCCCGACGTTATGTCGAGATCAACCACCGTCTGCACGGCCTGATCGCCGACTTAATTGGCAACAATACGCTACGATCGTTCTGGTGGCAGACATATTTTCAGTCAGCAAGCACATGGTACCAAGTAAGTCTCCAGATGGGCGCTGAGGTGGCACAGGCGTTGGTGGCGGAACTTGAGGATATCAACAAAGCTTTGGAGCATGGTGACGTCGCCACCATTGGTTTCATCCAACGCACCCATATCGGATACTGATACCAGCGGATCAATAATCACGTGCTTTCAACCGAGGCGAGATGACCTATTCGATGGATGAACCACTTCACTAGAGCCCATCTCATTCGATCAGACGGGACTTGATTCAACATTCAGGCGTCCACTTTATGCCCTGTGAATGCGACCATCGACCCGAGCGCCAGCCTCCACAACAAGCTGTTGATACGTGATCTCTCCGCTCATCTGTGAACCGGTGTGCAGCGTAACGGATTCTCCAGTGATCTCCCCCTTCACCTTGCCCTTGATGGCTATGGTCCTTGCCGTGATGCTGCCTTCGACTTCACCCTGTTCGCCAATAACGACGGCGTCTGCGGCAAGCTGACCATCAATGCGGCCGAGCACCTCGACTAGCCCCGGAAACTCGAGATCCCCGGTTATCTTGGAGCCTGAGCATATATGGGAGCGCCCGCCGTGTCCGGCCTCACTGGTTTGCTCATCGCTCGGTGTTGGGTTCGACATATTCTAGATCCAATCATTTTTGCAGGTTCATTCGCGAATGCGGGACCCTGACCGACCAACACTAACCAGCCATCACCAGTCTTGCAAAAGGAGAAACCGATCCTGCTCAAATCACAAAGACGGTTCCGTCGAATGGCTGCAGCCCCAGCGCGGCCTAGCCCAAGGGCTGCGATCCACGCTTGCTTGTCATTGGGCCGTGGCCGCGGTCGCCTTAAACCACCTCTGAGACCGTCCTAAATGCACTCCACTCCCTCAACGCTCAGCGCAGCATAAGATAGAAAAGGCGGAGACCATGCGATATCGGAGGCTGGACGCGGTTGATCACTGAATGCCCTGCCTAACAGCAGCAATCGAGCTGCCCCTCCCTTCAAATTCCACGAGAACACGCCCAATGTGAGTTAACTAGGTTTTCCACCAAAAGGTTGATCGATCAGGACCTTATGAATGACCTATCAATCACTGGGCAATTGCGGCGCGCGCCCGACCCGCTCGACTAATCGGGTCACGGTCAAACCCTGCACAATGATGGAAAAGATCACGACGGTATAGGTGACGGTCAGGATCAGAGGCTTCCATTCGCTGTCGGGCAGTGACAGCGCCAGCGCAACGGAAATACCGCCCTTCAGACCGCCCCATGTCATGATCGGAATCACGCCCTTACTGAATGTGCGGATGGGTTTTAACACCAACACCGGGATCGAAACAGCCGCCAGCCTTGCCAGCAGGGCAAGACCGATGGCCATGAAACCCGTGATCAAGAAATCCGCCTCAAAAGCCACGGCAAAGACCTCAAAGCCGATCATCAGGAACAGCACCGCATTGAGAATTTCGTCCACCAGTTTCCAGAAGGATTCGACATATTCGCGGGTTTCCTCGGACATGCCGTGTTTGGCCCCAATATCGCCGATCAGAAGCCCCGCACACACCGCCATGATCGGGGCCGATACGTGGAGCCACACGGCCAGTTCGTAGCCACCGAAGGCAAGACCAAGGGTAATGAGTACTTCTAGTGAATAGTCGTCAATCAGTCGCATGACCCGGAAAGTCAGCCAGCCAAGAACAAGACCCAGGGTCGCCCCGCCCAGCACTTCTCTCAAGAACAGCAGCGCAGCATCTGCAAGGCCTGCGGCATGTTGATCACCAGAAGGAAAGGCGAGCCCTACAAGCACGAGGAAAACCACATAACCAACGCCATCGTTAAAGAGACTTTCACCAGCGATCTTGGTTTCCAGCGATTTCGGCAGATCCGCCTCGCGCAGCACACCCAACACCGCCACCGGGTCGGTGGGTGAAATCAGCGCGCCAAATACCAGCGCCACCATCAGCGGCATGCCAGTGATCCAGCTAAAGCCAAATCCGACGATTGCTGTTGAGATAGCTACACCAATTGTCGCCATCAAAAATATCACAAGCCAGGACTTGCGAAGATCCGAAAGCTTAACGTGTAATGCGCCAGCAAAGAGCAAAAGGCCAAGCATGCCCTCTAACAGCGCATCAGAAAAATCCAGTTCCAGCACTTGCGCGCGGATCTGTTCCTCGACCGTCAGGGACGGGAAAATAGCGTCTGTGGCGATAACCACAAAAGACGCCAAAAGCGCCACGACAAGGATACCGATTGAAGATGGCAGCCGTAGGAAAAGATAATTTATGGCCCCGAAGGCTCCGGCCAGTACAATTAGAAGCGATGCAATTTGAAGAAGTGACATGGCGGTCCTGTCCGATCAATAAGTTTTGATAGCATCCGCGACCCAAGGGGCCAATCCACAAAACCGCACCAGATACCCCTTAATTGGTTGGCGACTTGGCCAGCTTTAGTCGGCAAGCCGCTTCATATTGATGCAGAAAAATTTCGCCGGACAGCTCCGACAGGAAGTGTGTGTTTTGAAGCCGGTCCATTACCGGTCCTTTGACCTCGCTCAGATGCAGCGTCAGGCCATTGTCCTGAAGACGCTGGTTGATCATCTCGAGGCTTTCAAGCGCCGATGCATCAATGTAGTTCACGGCCGAACACATCAGTACGACGTGTTTTAACAACGGGTCTTTCGCGACTTCATCGTTGATGGTGTCTTCCAGAAATCGAGCGTTTGGAAAATACAGGCTCTCGTCTATCCGGATCGACAAAACGCCTGGGGTCAGCACCACATCGTGACGCAAAATATTGCGGAAATGTTCTGTGCCAGGGATTTGCCCGACGATGGCATAATGCGGACGAGATGTGCGGTGCAGATACAACACCAACGAAAGACAAACACCTGTTGCAATACCAAGTTCGACCCCGAAGCCCAGCGTCACCAGTATGGTTGCGAGCATGGCGCTGAAATCGGATTTTGAATAGGCCCAGATCTGTTTGATGGCACCCAGATCAATCAGCGATAAAACAGCCACCATGATTGTCGCTGCTAGGGTTGCCTTTGGCAAGTAATGCAGCAGCGGTGTCAAGAACAGGGTCGCAAGGGCGATGGCGATGGCTGTATAGGCCCCGGCCGCAGGGGTTTGCGCCCCGGCATCATGGTTCACCACCGAACGCGAAAATCCGCCGGTTACCGCGAAGCCACCCGAAATCGACGATCCAATATTTGCGGCCCCTAGGGCAATCAGCTCTTGGTCCGGGTCTATGCGCTGGCGACGTTTCGCGGCCAGAGTTTGCGCGACAGAGACCGTTTCGACATAACCAACAATGGATATCAGCAAGGCGGGCAAAGCCAGTTGCTTCCAGAGGCTCGCGTCAAATCCCGGCAACGTTGGGGTCGGCAAGCCCGAAGGAACATGACCCACAATTGCAACGCCCTGCGCTTCCAGCGAGAATACCCAAACCACCGATGTGGTCACGACCACGGCCAGAACCGGGCCGGTTTTCGCTAGGCTGCTGGCCAGTTTTTCGCTCAGGCCAAAACGCATCAACAAAGGCTTCAAGTTGCCCCGAACCCAGTAGAGAAAGACCACCGTGCTGGCTCCAATGACAAAAGTGGGGCCATTGATGCTGGTCACCTGAGCACCGATTTCCCGACCTAATTCAACCAGGTTATGACCGCCGGCTCTTACGCCAAGAATATGCTTGAGCTGGCTGAGTGCGATGATCAGACCTGACGCGGTGATGAAGCCAGAGATCACCGGGTGGCTCAGGAAGTTGGCCAGAAACCCAAGCCGCGCCAGCCCCATTGTCAACAACATCAGCCCAGACAGCAGGGCAAGCAGGATCGCCGCACCAAGGTATTCCGGAGTTCCCTGCGCCACTAGATTGCCAATCGCAGCCGCGGTCATAAGCGACGCCACGGCAACGGGGCCAACAGCCAACGTCATCGATGTGCCGAACAACGTGTACAACAGCAGCGGTGCGATAGACGCGTAAAGACCGACTTCAGGCGGCAGACCAGCCAGCAAGGCGTAAGCGAGTGACTGCGGGATCAGCATGATCGTGACAATCACAGCTGCAACAGCATCGTTGAAAAACGTATCGCGGGTGTAAGTGCGAGACCAGGTCAGAATGGGGAAATAGCGGGTCATCATGCATTTACCTTTCGTGGGTTTTTTTGACCTAGCGCAATGGGAAATCGACTAAAAAGCAGCAAGTCTTTTCAGGATCGGCCGCATTCTCTCCAGGAGATATCTGTAGTTCGCGCAGTGGCCCAGAACCTAATCTGCGATGGCCATGTCATGCTGTGTTACAACAGGGGACATCAGCTCACTCCTTTGGTTTGCGACCATAGGAGGCTACATATACACAAATCGCAATATGTAAATGTCTTAACTTTGCGGGTTGAGCTTTCTCGTAGAGTGACGGCCTATCGATCGAAATATCCATAGGCATTATTGCTCAACGAAACGCCCACCAGGTACCGTATGGCAAGCCAACTCTTCTGACCCCGCTGACAATTCTCGGCCTCGCGAAAGACGTCCATAATAAGTGCAAACAAATGTTACACGAGGCGATGTCAGCCAAACGGTTCTAGCACCTCGACTTTGGAGCCGGGAACCTGATCCAGTGCCCTTTGAATTTGCGATTCAGAAAGCAGACAACAGGCTGTGGATAAGCCATCAGCAATAGCCGCTGTTGGGGCTGAGACGGACACCAATTCATGCCGAAGATAGTGGCTTGGATCAGTTGCAAAAATATGCGGTTTAGAACGCTTATTTTCGCCAACAGACATAAAAGGGGCTGAAGTGGCAAGAGCGCGATCTTTCAACGTCATTCGCTTGATCAAACGGCCATCCGGGGCTGCAACGCCTACCCGCCAACTTTCGCCCTCGCCTCGTTCGCCACCGGCAACAATTTCACCAAAATCGACCAATACATTATGCAAGCCTTTATCCCGCAGAAGGCTGGCGATCTTGTCGCTGATATAGCCCTGGGCGATCCCGTTCAGCGTCAGCCCCATTTTGGCAGTGTTGGGATGGGCAAACTCAACACGAGAACTGTCAAAACGCAGGTGCTGCCAGCCAGTTGCATTGTTTGGGCTATCCTCGACCATGGTTGCCTGCCAAAGCGTTTGAACCGTTGGATCAAAAGCCCCCCCCGTGGCGACATTCAAGCTGTCAGACAGGCTCAGAACCTCGAGCAACTCGTGTGATGGGGCGGACAGCCGCCCTGATGCGTTCAGCCGCGCGATCTCGGATGTTTCTCGGTACAGGCTGAAAATGTTCTCTAGGCGGGACAACTCGTCCTCAACAGAAGCAAAGATCGGATCGGCCTGCGCCTGCGTCAGCCCTGACACTCGCAGTGTTGCAGGGGCACCTAGTGCGACACCGCGCCAGTGCGCGGAAGGGCGGGGTGCGGCCTGCGCGGGCAAGCTAATGGCCGCCGCTGAGATGGTCAGAAACCGACGACGGTTCAAAAGGTTCATGACGGGGTTTCCAAGGGCTGTGACAAATCGACGGGGGACAGCGCCGCTGCATCAGGTATTTCGGTGAATGGCAGCAATGTGCCGCCATACTTGCTTAAAAACGGCGCTGCAGAATCCGCATCGCCAAAGGGGACAATTTCGGGTGCTCCCATACCGCCAGCGACATCAGCGCCAACGATAAACTGGGCATTTTCGGCCAGGATCCAGTTGCTCTCGCCAGGGTCTTGCCAGCTCAGCGCCTTGCCCATATCGCTAACATAGACAGCCGTGATTTCCGCGTCTCGTTCCGGGCTTTTCATGTAGGCGACCAAGTCCCGAACCTGGGCAAAAAACAACGGCGCGGGATAACCTTGCAGATGCACCTGACCTTTTGGTCCGCCATGTTCAAGCACGTTCATCTGACAGAAGAAGCTCAGCGCTTGCTGGTTGAGATCCATAGGCGGAGGCGGCGCCTTGGCCTCTTCCTCCTGGCAGGCTGCCAGCGCAAAAACCGCCATGAGTAGGGTCAGTTTATTCATGGCTCTACACGTCCAAACGAAATATAGGCTAGGGTCAATCCAATGATCGGCCAGATCAACAACGAGACAGGGGCAGCCCAACCGGGAAGCGCACTTGCCGCGCCGGTCATGCCGCTGGTAATGGCCACGGCATCTGAGGCAGCAATGTTCCAGACCCGGAAAGCATCCGCCGGATTGGCGACCATCAGCCATGGGAATATCGACTGGGTGAAAGTGCCACCTTGATCCATGACAACCGCGCCAAGTAACCCCAGGTCAAACAGCACCACAAACACCAACCACAGCGCCGCAGACATGCCTGCCGCTGCGGTGGAACTGCCGGCAAGAGAAGACACTGTGTATCCCAGCGCAATAAACACCGCACCAAGCAGGATCGACGTCGCGATAAGACGGGCCAAGGCCAGCAGGCTATCCACTCCAGCACCTCCCGACCAGGCCGCCAAGGCACCGGCTGTACCAAACCCGATTACCATGGCAAAGCTGAGAGCTGCGAGATGTGACAGGAATTTCCCAAGCAGGATTTCCCCACGGTTTGGCGGATAGGACAGCAGCAGCGACAGGCTACCGCGATCGACGTCTCCCGAAATTGCGTCAAAGGACATCATCAAGGCCAGCAACGGTGCCAGATACACCGACAGCGTTGTCATCGAGGCGACCGAAACAGTCAGCATGTCAACGCCCAGGCTGCCCGTCGGCGCACTGCCCGCAAAGGTCAATGCCAGTGCAAACAGCACCATGATCAACGTCGCCATAAATAGCCAGCGATTGCGGCGCAGGATCAGCAACTCGGTTTGAGCGATGGCAAGGGTGCGCGGTGTCATTGGCGGTCCTCTCTGGAATAATATCGGTACAGGTCTTCCAGCCGTGGTGGCGTCATCGAGATGTCGACAATGGCATCACCCAAGGCCGCGATGTGGCGAAGCTCGGCCATTTTCTGATCTGCGCTGCAGGTGATCTCGAACGAAGCACCGTTGACGCGTTTGCCCCCCACCTGCTGGGCTAGTTGGTCAATTTGATCACTGTGGGCCGTGATGCGCAGGTGGGTTGGCAGGTCAGCCTCGGCAGAGAGGGCCGACAGGGTGTTATCAGCTACCTTTATGCCTTTGCGCAGGATGGCGATGCGGTCGGTGCGGGCCTCGACCTCGGTCAGGGCGTGGCTGGCGATCAGAACGGCGGTGCCCTGTGCTGCCAGCTCGTCAATAATGGTGTACAGATCTTGCCGGGATATCGGGTCCAGCCCGCTGGTGGGCTCGTCCAGCAGCGCCAGTTTGGGTTTCCCCAGCAGGACCTGCGCCAACCCCAGCCGCTGACGCATGCCCTTGGAATAGGTGCCAATACGGCGATCCAACGCATCGCTAAGGCCAACGCGCTCCAGTAGTCCCGGCACGTCAGCCGGGAAGCCAGACAGTCGAGCAAACAACGTCAATTGCTCACGCCCGGTCAGCGCCGGGTGAAAGCTGACCGATTCAGGCAGAAAGGCAGTGGTTTGGCGCGCGACCGATGTACCCGGGGCCGCTCCGCAAATCCGGATGCTGCCCTGATCAATGGCCGTCAGGCCCAGGATTGTTTTGATCAGGGTAGATTTGCCAGCGCCATTGTGACCCAGCAATGCCAACCGTTCGCCCGGAGCGACAGTCAGATCCACATCATTCAAAACCTGGACCTTTCCCCGGAATTTGCTGACGGATTTGATGAGTAGAGAATTATCCATCCAGAGGTACTTTCTTGCTTGCTGCCGGTCTGACCGGGGCCATCAGGGCGTGGCTGTCCATCACACCACCCGGCAACAGGGCCGGAAAGGCGGATTGCGACCAGCGCACCAGTTGAACGGCAGGAGACCCTAACAGCAACTTAGCTGCCGGTTGCGTCCATAAGATGTGGTCCATGCTATCGTTGGGCCGGTAAGGCGCATCAGCTATGCCGTTGCCGTCTACATCAAAGGCGGCAAAGTCGCTCCAGTAATTGCCACGCCCATCCACGGACCATTCAACCCATTTGGTCGAGACGTATTTCACCTGGGTCCGATTGCCGACAAAGGCGTTGCCGATCATCCGGTTATTGTCCGAGCCGGCGGTGAAATGGATGCCAATATCGCAGCCTTCAAACCAGTTGCCGCTAAATTCATTCTTGTGCGAGTTATACAGGAACGTACATTTACCCGAGGCGTTTTTGACGACGTTCCCAGAGATCACGCTTTTGTTGGTGTAATTCATCATCACCCCGTGGTCGCGGTCATTCAGCGAGACATTATCGGTGATCCGAACGCGGGTCGAAAACATGATGGCATAGCCAAGGTGGTTGCCGACCGAGACATTGCCGGACACTTCGGAGTTGTCGGCGTACATGTAGTGCACTGCAAACCGAAGGTCCCGGAACGTATTGTTCCGGAAAATATTATTCTTGGAACTGTTTACAAAAATACCGTCACGCCCCCACCGCACGGTGTTACCGTCGACCACAGTGCCCGGCGCGTTCCAAACATAGATGCCGTTGCCGCGCGCGTTCATATGGTGGTCTTGCCGTCCCTCGATACGGTTGCCAATTATCAGCGCGTCTTTGGCCCCGTGTACGTCGATGCCATAGAGATTGCCCAGCAGAGTATTCTCAGTGATCTGCGGCGACACAGCTGTTTTGGTCAGTTTTATACCGCTGTCGATGGTTTTATGGTCAGACCCAGATCCAACAACTGTCAGCCCTGTCACTGTGATGTCAGGACCGGTGATCGTGATAACCGTTCCGGTATCGCCACCGTTGATCGTGGCAGCCCCTGCACCATCCAGAGTGATAGGCCGGTCCAAAATCAGAGTTTCGGCGTAAGTACCCGGTGCCAGGCGGAGGATGTCACCATCCGCCGCCTGTACCAAAATCTCTGCGATGGCCCCATCCCGATTGGGCACATCCCATTCGGCGGCCAGGGCCGGCGAATACATCAAAGCCAACAAGGAAAAGAGCCAACGCATTTCCTTAAGCCTCGCGTGGTTCAACCAGCATCCGACCGCGCATCTCCATGTGGAGCGCGTGGCAGAACCACTGACAATAGAACCAGTGCACACCCGGGCGTTCTGCAACAAAGGTGACCGAGGCTGTCGCCTGCGGACCGATCTCCATCGCGACACCAAAGTTGGCCATGCAGAAGCCGTGGGTTACGTCGTCGACCTCGTCCATATTGGTGACAATCACAGTGACTTCATCGCCCTGCTTGACGGTGAACTTTTCCATGCTGAAGGCAGGTGCCACACTGGACATATAGACCCGCACTTTATTGCCATCACGCACGACCTCTTCGACCCAATCGTCCAGATCGACGCCATCGGCCTCGGCCTGAGCGCGAGTTTCGGCCCACATAGGATCGTTACGGTCCCAGATATTAACCGGGTTAACAATGTCACGGCGGACGATGATACTGTCATGCGGCTCGGCAAAGGTCGGGCTGTCATGCACCAGCTTCATCTTGTCACCCGAGATATCGATCAGCTGTTCGTTTTCCGGCTTTAGAGGGCCAACGTTCAGGAACCGATCTTTCGAGAACTTGTTCATCGAAATCAACCACTGCCCATCAGCATCAGCGGTTTCACCCATCGAAGTCGAGTTGTGACCCGGTTGGTAATGCACATCAATTTTGTCGAGGATCGGATCAACATCCTTACCAGCATACAGATCGATGGCTTTCTGGATGTCCCACTTTACCACTTGGCTGTCCAGGAACAGAGTTGTGTAAGCGTTGCCGCGATTGTCGAATGCAGTGTGGAGCGGACCCAGACCCAGTTCAGGTTCTGCAACGATGCACGAGCGCTCATCAGCGCCGTCAGCAAACAACGCTTCGACTTTGTCCACGTCGATAACCGATACGGTAGGCGACAGCTTACCATTGATCATGATGTGTTTTTTGTCGGGTGCTGCATTCACACCATGTGGCGAGTTCGGGATCGGGATGTAGCGAGTGTAGTTTTTGTTCTGCCCCTTGCGGCCATCCAAAACTTTGACACCGTTCAACTCCTGAAAGTCACCGGCAGCAACGCCTGCTTCGATTTCCGCCAGGTTGAACACCACAACGTGATCCATTTCGCTTTCAGTCATCTCGGCCAGGGTCATACCCATTTCCGAGTTATACGATGTTGAAAACGCGTATTTGCCCTGATAATCGCTATCGGTGTTGTCCAGGTTACCGGATACGATCACCTGCCAGGCCACTTCCATCTCGTCACCGTCAATGGCGGTAAAGATGTTGACGTACTGGGATGGCTCATCCAGCACTTTGCCGTCATTGATCAGCGGTGCTTCGTGCTCACCATTGGCAAAGACATAACCGGTGCGCGGGAACTTTTGTGGGCGCAGACCGTGGATGTCCATTGCGTTCGGGATCTCGATGATCTTGTCGCATTTCATCACATCACAACGCACACGGGCCACACGGGTATTGGCCTTGTCGTTCATGAACAAGAAGCGACCATCATAGGTGCCATCGGTGAACGACATATGCGGGTGATGCAAATCACCATTGTCGTACATTTCCTTACCGTTGGCAGCCAGGAACGCCTTGGTTTCCGGTAGCAGGCCTTCGGTCAGGATCTTCTTGGATTCATTGGTTTGCCCCCAACCAGTGGCCGAGCAACGGTTGAACACCGGAACGCGCATGAACTCCCGCATGGAAGGAACGCCCATAATGCGCAGCTCGCCGGTTTGGCCCGAGGACCAGAAGCCGTAATATTCGTCCAACTCTCCCGGCTCCAACGAGGCCTTAGCGGCAGCGCTGGCTTCTTTGGCGCTCATCAGGGTGGCACCAACACTGGTAGTGGCCAACACGGCCCCGGATGCTGTTGCACCCAGTAGACCGCGACGGGTGAGGTTCAGGGGTTTGTCTTGTTCCGACATTGAGTTTCTCCTTCAGGAAACGGGTGAATTTTTGGCGTTGGGATGGTTCGCCGGGGGCTGTCCAAGCGGCATCTTCAGGTCAGCCGAGCCGGTCTTGGCGCGGCGTTTAAGCTGCTTGATGACCACGAGGCATTTGTTTTCGGATTGATACAGAACCTGACAATGCAAGCAGTTGACGCATTCGTTCGGGTTGATCTCTCCGGTGGGATGGATGGCCTGAACCGGGCACTCGTTGGCGCAGGTTTGACAGGGGCTGCCGCATTCCTTGTAGCGACGTAGCCAATCAAACATGCGCAGCCGTGCCGGGATCGCCAGTGCTCCGCCCAGCGGGCACAGGTAACGGCAATAAAAACGCTCAACAAACAGGCCAGCGACCAGCAACAGCAGCGCAAAGACGACAAACGGCCAGTCACGCATGAACTTCAGGATGATCGCAGTTTTGAACGGCTCGACCTCGGCATAGGTTTCAGCCAGCGGCATCGACACCATGGACAACCCGAACAGGCCTAGGAAAATCATGTATTTCAGCGGCCACAGACGTTCGTGCAGGCCCCAAGGCACAGTCCATTGCGGAATTTTCAACGCCTGTGCGGCTTTGTTCAACAATTCCTGCAGCGCACCAAACGGGCACAGCCAGCCGCAATAGGCCCCCCTGCCCCAGAACAACAGCGCGGCGGCGATGGCGAACCATTGGATAAACACCAGCGGATCCATCAGGAAGGCATCCCATGAAAATCCACTGCGCAGGCTACCAGCCAAAGCCATCAGATTGACCACAGACAGTTGCGCGTTGGCATACCAGCCCAGAAACACCAGGGTGAAACTCAGGTAGCTGATGCGGAACCAGTAAAACACACGCGCATTGGCCGTTGCGTGGAACTGAAAGAAGAAGACCACCGTCAGCACCAACAGCATCATGCCAAGAATGCCGATCTCGACAGTCTTGTCCTTCCAAATGCGCTGCAACAGCGCAGCCTTGGCGGCGGCCTCCTCAGTGTCACTGTTGACAACAACAGGTGCGACAACTGGCACCAGATAGTGTTCTGGTAGTTTGTACCCCAGATCAAAGGTCAGAAATGTCTTCTCGACTGCGCCAACAGCACGCTGGGCCAGCAATTGCAGACGGAACGGCTCGGCAGGATCAAATTCGGCATCAGCTGGGATTTTGAAGATGTCGAGTTCGGAAAAGCTGGGGCTGTCGCTGGTCGCCAGATCACCAAGGCGGCGCTGCTGTTTGTCAAAGAACCGGACCGAGTTGTCGCCCTGGATCAACTGAATGCGGTCAAAGATACCACCGCGCACATAACCAGAGCCTTTGAAGCTGTAGACACCGCGACCAAGAACCAAAAGGGCCTGTTCGCCATCTTCAAGCCACTCGGTCAGGTTGGCGTACTCCGCGTCCCCCAGTAGGCTTTTGCCAATCGAGGGCACCGAGACCAAAGCGATATTCAAATCGATAAATGTATCATCCGGATCACCCGGCTCTGGCCGTTTTGCAGCGCGCTCATCCCCGGTGACGGCAAAGGCGCTATTAATCTGGCCAATATCCAAGGTCAGGCGGCGGACAGAGCCGTCTCCGGCGAGAGTGCCCCAGTCATAGGTCGCGTCCTGCGTCCTATCGACTTCACGTGTCGGGCCACCGTCAAGACGCGGAGCCAACCCACCCAGCCCCAGTGCGCGCGCCAGTTTGATGCCAGCCCGCACCAGACTGTCGTCAATGATCATGATGGTGACGGTGGCGCCAGAAATGATTTCTAGATCATGAGCCTCGCCGCCTGTGGCGGCCTCGGCCTTGAGATCCAGCCCCTTGTAGCCTTCGGTCAGGGCAATCATTTTTGAGTTTGGGATACCAATCAGAATGATCGGCTCAGAGTGTTTGACCAGCTTCACACCCGTTAGCACCGCATCATCGTCGATGGCCGCAACAACGTGAATTGGCTTACCCGAATACCCGGTGGTGCCAACAAAATCAGAGGTCAAAAAGGCCCAGGCTATAGTCTCACGCCCCTTGAGAACCGGGGCAACCTTGGTCTCGGGCGAGATCGGGCCATAAGCATCGGCACCAGGTGCCAATTCAGACGGCGGAATGTCAGATAGGAAAGAGGCCAGGTCATCTGCTTGCGCAGCTTGAGCGATCAGAAACAGACAGGTGGCCAAGAGATAGGCAATATTTTTTGCCAGGCGTTGGATTGCGCAGATCATGTCCATGACGCACCTCCTTTGCTAGGTGTTACGGCATGGGACAGACGACGGGCGCTGTCGTTTAAACTGATCTGCGCAAGCGGAGGTCCACGGTTTTTGTACCAAAACTGAGCCGGGTTCTGCCCGACGATGCTCTGTGGCATTACGTCTGCCGCTACAGCTTTAGGAACAAACCGCGAGACCAGGGAAACTGGTAAGATTCCACCGGTACTGACAACAAGCTGGCAGGCTTCGCATTTTTCACATTTTGGGCATGGTGCGGGTTCATTTCCAGACAGCGACACCTGCATCAGCACAGGCCCGGCTTCCCCACAAATCACCATCCAATCGCCCGGAGTCGCAGTTTGTGCGGCAGCCGGCGCCATCATTTGCAAGACAAGCGCACAGATCCCCATCAGCGCCCGCAGCCAGTTCAGGCCTGCAAAATATCGCACTGAGAAGAAAGGTGTCAGGCAGAGAGAAGCCATAATTGGAACCAAAGTTGCATAGTCACCGCGGACCTAACCTTTGGCGTTCGCAAGCTTCTTTGATCTGGCGCAATGTTTTTCGGTTTTCCCTTACAAATCAAAGGTATAAGTTGAATACATCATTTTCGAAGAAGCCCGTCACTCCCTCAAGGGAATTGTGTTTTGCCATAATCTCCCAGCATTCATTCTATGCGGTGTCCAACAATGGAACTGATACCGCATCGAGTGATTGTGTCTGGGCCATCTCACCCATGCCAATGTTTGCTCGCTCGGTGTTGTTATGCCCTTCCGCCCCAGTTCCCAGCCCAGAAATTGCTGCCGGAAACCCTTACAAAATGGCTTGTCCCATGAAGGTTCCGCCAGTTCGGAAAGCAATATTTCTTGGGCCGTTTATAGCCTATTCGCTCTGCCCCAGCATCAGCTTTTGAAGAATGCCCAATTATAGACTACTCTTACTATGGGAGCTATTCTGGAGATCTGTCATGAGTATCAAAGTTATTTTGACCGCCATTGCCCTGATCTTGCCTGCCGGCGTTGCACTGGCCTGTTCACAACACAGCCAGCAGACCCAATCCTGCAGCGTCGGGACGATCTGGGATGCCGAGGAGCAAAAATGCACCAAGCAGATCTCGGGCTAATCTGAAATCACCGAGATGTGACGGCTACCCCAGGCAGTTGTGATATTCCCTTTGCGGCTACTTCGGTTAACCTGTGGTCACTATTATAATTAATCAGGACGTCTTTTATGCGCGCGCTTCTTATCTGCCTCATGTGTTTGCCCGGTTACGCCATCGCCGCTGGTGGTGACGAAAGGGGCACTCCTAAACCCACGGCCACAACCACGACCTGCCGGGGAGTGAAAGTGTGGGATGAGAAAAAGAGACGCTGTGTGCGTCCGAAACAATCCTCATTGGGCACCGACGGGCTATACGACGCCGCGCGGGAACTGGCTTATGCCGGGCGGTATCTGGATGCCCAGGGTGTGCTGCTGGCGATAGCGGACCAAAGCGATGACCGGGTGCTGACGTATTGGGGCTTCACCCATCGCAAGCTCGGCAATATTGAGCTGGCCAATGTCTTTTACAGTCAGGCGATTGCGCAGAATCCCAACAATCTTCTGGCCCGCTCTTATATGGGGCAAGGTTTGGCCGAAGAAGGGCTGCCTGCCCAGGCTTTGGCCCAGTGGAAGGAGATCCGCGCCCGGGGTGGGACCGGCACTTGGCCCGAAGTGTCGCTGCGTGAAGCAATGGAAACCGGTCAAGGTTTCGACTACTGACTTCAGCCTTTCTTTACTGCTATTGGCGTAACCTACCCTAGAACCGAAGAAGAATCTTTCAGGTAAGGGTGCAAGAATGCAGAACGATTTGGCCTTGGCGTTACCGCCGGCATCACCAATGGGTACCCTGGGCGGATTTGATGCCATGGCCCCGGGATCCTCCATGAATTCGCTGGATGGCAAGGCCAAAGCCGCCATAGTTGTCCGCCTTTTGCTGAATGAAGGCGCAGATATTGCGATCGAGGAATTGTCGGACGAAATGCAGGCTTCACTGACCCAGCAAATGGGACGGATGGGTCTTGTTGATCGTGACACACTGCATTCCGTGGCCAATGAATTTGCCGAGATGCTTGATAATATTGGTCTGTCTTTTCCCAACGGATTGGCCGGAGCGCTGTCGGCGATGGAAGGCAAAATTAGCCGTCAAACCGAACGCCGTCTGCGCAAAGAGGCTGGCGTGCGCCAGTTTGGCAACCCGTGGGAGCGGCTGCGGGCGCTGCCCGCCGAAGATCTGGCCGAACTGGCCGAGGCCGAAAGCACCGAAGTTGCTGCAGTAATGCTGTCGAAACTGGATACTGCCAAGGCAGCCGAAATGCTGAGCGCTATGCCCGGCCCAGTGGCTCGAAGAATCACATTTGCGGTGCGCCAAACCGGCGCCGTTACCCCGGATACCGTCGACCGTATTGGCCTGTCCCTGGCCGCCCAGATCGAGGCACGTCCCGAAATTGCCTTTGATGAAACGCCAGGCGAACGCATCGGTGCTATTTTGACCCAATCCGTTGCCGCCAAGCGCGAGGAAGTGTTGACCGCGCTGGACGAAGAGGATGAGGAATTCGCGACCGATGTGCGCAAGTCGATCTTTACCTTTGCGATTATTCATCAGCGTGTCAGCATGATCGACGTGCCGCGAATTGTCCGAATGGTGCCTCAGCCCGATCTGGTCACCGCATTTGCTTTTGCCTTTGCCATTGGCGACGACGAAAAGGACAGCGCCGAGTTTATGCTGGCCAATATGTCGGGACGTATGTCCAACAATATCCGCGACGAGATCGTTGAAAAAGGCAAGGTCAAGACCTCGGTTGGTGAGGCTGCGATGGCGGCTGTGATCAACGTGATGCGCGAGTTGGTTCAATCCGGCGAAATGCAGCTCCGCTCCACCGAGGACGACGAAGAGGACGACTAGATCTGGATAACCGGCAGCCCACCTAGACGATCAGGTGGGCCGCTTGTGCCTGCGGCTGGTGCGACCTATAATCAGGCTTGCTGATCTCGTTTCAACCCTGCAGGTCCACTCCCTTTTATGCCTATTGATCCCTCTGGCCTGTCGCGCCTGTCCCGTGCCAAATACCTGACCAGCAATCTGTTCTTGCGGGGGATCATTGCCGGAATTGGTCTGATCCCATACCGCTGGCGCGTTCCAGCTATGGGTCGTTTGGTCAGCAGCCTTGCGCCCTTGGTTGGATTTGACAAACGGGTGCGCAACAACCTGAAACTGACCTGCCCGGACTTATCCGAAGCCGAAGTCAGCCGTCTGTGCCGAGAAGTCAGCAATAATGCCGGTCGCACTTTGATCGAGCTATACGCCGGCAAGCCATTCCTGGACCGCGCCCATGCTGCACCGATTTCGGGACCTGGCCTGGCTGCACTGGAAGCCGCACGTGCCGAGGGCCGCCCGGTGGTCCTGGTGACTGGCCATTTTGGCAACTACGACGCTGCACGCTCGAACCTGATTGGTCGAGGCCATAAAATGGGTGCCTTGTACAGGCGCATGGCCAACCCCTATTTCAATGCCCATTATGTGCGTTCCATCGAACGGATCGGGAAACCGATGTTCACACAGGGTCGTCGCGGCATGATGGAGATGGTGCGCCACCTAAAAAGCGGCGGCATCATCGCAATTGTCGCCGATTTGCACGCTCATGGCGGTAAAAATATCGATTTCTTTGGCAAACCAGCTGTGACCTCAGTTGTGCCTGCCGAGTTGGCACTGAAATACAACGCCGCAATGATCCCAGTTTATGCCATCCGTCAGGACAATGGCCTGGACTTTGAAATCACCATGCACGCGGAGATCCCGCATTCTGATCCGGAGACCATGACACGCGCGGTCTGTGATGATCTGGAGGTCCTGGTACGCCAACACATGGGTCAGTGGTTCTGGATTCACCGTCGCTGGAAACCCTGAATGTAACTGCCGTTTGGCAGCGACCGAAGCTAACGAACCAAGCTCAAACTAATGTCGTTTAATCTACTCGCGCCGCAGCCAGAATGGCCCCAAACGAGCCCTGCTGCACCAGCACTGCTGCGGGCTCTGCACCGGTCATCGGCACCACCAGAGTCAATTCGCTCTTACCATCCCATGTGTCCAACTGTAGCCAGTCCTCCACCACATTGGCATAGTCAAACTGACTGCCGGCCA
The DNA here is from genome assembly GCA_002162795.1 of Rhodobacterales bacterium 56_14_T64. Classification (GTDB taxonomy): domain Bacteria; phylum Pseudomonadota; class Alphaproteobacteria; order Rhodobacterales; family Rhodobacteraceae; genus Parasedimentitalea. The sequence goes on along the minus strand of MAAY01000111.1, from coordinate 45,845 downwards.
ATTCACCACGGGTAATTACGATGGGTTTCACTGGCGCAAACCGTACCAACTGTACAATCACCTGCTCTTGCGGCAACTCCACCAAGGCCTGCAAACGAAGGGTCAGGACTTCGCCCTCTCGCACCGCCTCGATCTGCACTTGCGGCGCGCTCCTTTGATGCCTGGCAATCACATCGGCCAGCTCCATTGCATCAGCACCGACCACATCGTCCTGCCCCATGATGACCATCTGTGGCGTGTAGATCATGCTGCGGCCACCAGCGTGGGCATAGCCCTTTTGCCTCTGGGTATGCTCTGCTTTGGCAAATTGGTCTTTCCAGCCAATGTAGTCCCAGTAGTCGACATGTAAGGCCAGCGGCAATACATCCTCGCGATCCGCCAACCGATGCAGCAACGCATCTGCAGGTGGGCAAGATGAGCAACCCTGCGAGGTAAACAGCTCAACCACCACCGGTCCGGACTGGGCATAGGCCGAAGGCGACATGCCGATCCAAAGTGCGGCAACAATGGCTTTCCAAGCGTTCATTACAGATCCTTCTGCTTTCTCTGCGAATCCGGTCTACCTGCCCTGTGCCACCAAGGCCAATCAATCATTCTTGAGACAGAAGTGAGCGGCTTTACGACCTCTACTGTATACCATTGCATACATAAAGTGACCATTGCGACGTGTCAGCTATTGAACGTTAGGCTTTCATAGTGCAAATAACTCTCAGCGAATTCCCTATTTCCACATCCCAGAGGGAGGCCAACCATGCCTATCACCGTCGGACAGGACACTGCCAAGACGCGCAAAGAACTCAGCGTCAATGGAAAATCCATTTCCTATTATTCCATTCCCGCCGCTCAAGAAGCGGGCCTTGGTGATTTCTCGAACCTGCCTGCCGCGCTGAAAGTGGTGCTGGAGAACATGCTGCGTTTTGAGGACGACGGCTTTTCGGTCTCGGTTGACGATATCAAGGCCTTTGCCGAATGGGGCGCCAATGGCGGCAAGAACCCACGCGAAATCGCCTATCGTCCTGCCCGCGTTCTGATGCAGGATTTCACCGGCGTTCCAGCTGTTGTTGACTTGGCCGCCATGCGTGACGGCATCAAGGCTCTCGGTGGTGATCCGCAGAAAATCAACCCACTGGCACCTGTTGATCTGGTCATCGACCACTCGGTGATGATTGATGAGTTTGGCAACCCACGTGCGTTCCAGATGAACGTCGACCGCGAGTACGAGCGCAACATGGAGCGCTACCAGTTCCTGAAATGGGGCCAGGGCGCGTTTAACAACTTCCGCGTTGTCCCCCCCGGAACCGGCATCTGTCACCAGGTGAACCTGGAGTATCTGGCCAAGACAGTCTGGTCTGACACCGATCAAAACGGCAACGAGGTCGCTTATCCGGATACCCTTGTTGGCACCGACAGCCACACCACTATGGTCAACGGCATGGCCGTCCTGGGCTGGGGTGTTGGTGGTATCGAAGCCGAAGCCGCTATGCTGGGGCAACCGATTTCAATGCTGATCCCCGAGGTCATCGGCTTTGAGTTGACCGGTTCTATGGTCGAAGGCACCACCGGCACCGACCTGGTGCTGAAAGTGGTCGAACTGCTGCGCGCCAAAGGCGTGGTTGGCAAGTTTGTGGAATTCTACGGGAGCGGCCTGGACCGTCTGCCGCTGGCAGACCGTGCCACCATCGCCAACATGGCGCCCGAGTACGGCGCCACCTGTGGCTTCTTCCCAATCGACGACGAGACCCTGCGTTACCTGCGCAATACTGGCCGCGACGAAGACCGCGTTGCCCTAGTCGAAGCTTATGCCAAGGCAAACGGCTTTTGGCGGGATGCGGACTATTCGCCGATCTACACCGACACCATGTCGCTGGATATGGGCACCATCGTTCCTGCGATCTCCGGCCCCAAGCGTCCGCAGGACTATGTCGCTCTGACCAACGCAAAAACGGCCTTCCGTAAAGAAATGGAAGAAACCTTCAAGCGGCCCATGGATAAAGAAATCGCTGTCAAAGGTGAAGACTACACCATGGAGTCGGGCAAAGTTGTGATTGCCTCGATCACCTCCTGTACCAATACCTCGAACCCCTATGTGATGATTGGTGCCGGTCTGGTGGCGCGCAAAGCTGCTGCACTGGGTCTGAACCGCAAGCCTTGGGTCAAGACCTCGCTGGCACCGGGTTCGCAGGTTGTGTCTGCTTATTTGGAAGCGGCTGACCTGCAAAAAGATCTGGACGCGGTTGGCTTTAACCTCGTCGGCTATGGCTGCACCACCTGTATCGGTAACTCTGGCCCAATCCAGACCGAACTGTCCGCCGCCATCACTGAGGGTGATCTGGTCGCTACGGCGGTTCTGTCCGGCAACCGCAACTTTGAGGGCCGTATCAGCCCCGATGTACGCGCCAACTATCTGGCCTCACCGCCATTGGTTGTTGCCTATGCGCTGGCTGGCACTATGGACATCAACATCGACACCGATGTGATCGCTCAGGACAAAGACGGCAACGACGTCTATCTGAAAGACCTCTGGCCAACCACTCAAGAAGTGGCTGATCTGGTCGAAGCCACAGTGACCCGCGAGGCGTTCCAGGACAAATACGCTGATGTCTTCAAAGGCGACGACAAATGGCAGGGCGTCGAGACCACCGACGCCGAAACCTATGACTGGCCGCCGACCTCGACCTACATCCAAAACCCACCCTACTTTCAGGGCATGAGCCCCGAACCCGGCAGCATCACCAATATTGAGAATGCCAAGATTCTGGCGGTTCTGGGCGATATGGTTACCACAGACCACATCTCACCCGCCGGCGGCTTTGCTACCACCACCCCGGCCGGTGCCTATCTGCTGGAGCGTCAGGTGCAACCGCGTGAGTTCAACTCGTATGGGTCGCGTCGCGGCAACCACGAGATCATGATGCGCGGCACCTTCGCCAACATCCGTATCAAGAACGAGATGCTGGACGGCGTTGAAGGTGGCTATACGAAAGGCCCCGATGGCAAACAGGCTCCGATCTATGACGCAGCCATGGCTCACCAAGAAGCGGGCACTCCGCTGGTAATCTTTGGTGGTCAGCAGTACGGCGCGGGTTCCTCGCGTGACTGGGCCGCCAAAGGCACAGCCCTGCTGGGCGTCAAGGCTGTGATCACCGAGAGCTTTGAGCGTATTCACCGTTCAAACCTGGTTGGCATGGGTGTTATCCCGTTTGAGTTCACCAATGGGGACAGCCGCAAGTCACTGGGCATCACCGGTGAAGAAACCGTATCGATCTCTGGTCTGGACACCATCAAGCCCCTGCAGGAAGTGCCCTGCTCGATCACCTTTGCCGATGGCATGGTGAAAGAGATCACTCTCAAGTGCCGCATCGATACAGCACCCGAGATTGAATACGTCGAACATGGTGGCGTGTTGCACTACGTGCTGCGGAACCTGGCCAAGTCGTAAGTTCAAAATACTGATTTAAAGGAAGGCGGTTCTTCGGAGCCGCCTTTTTTATTGCACAGACTCTGTGTGTGAATGTTGGATTGCCCGCAGCACTGCCAATCGCCCATAATCAGGCCATGAAAAACACCACACAAATCACCAGCTACCACGCGCATGTCTATTTCGACGCCAATAGCGTCGAACAAGCCCGCACCCTGTGCCAAGCAGCGGCAGATACCTTTGACGTCCCAATGGGCCACATGCACCAGAAAAACGTCGGGCCGCACCCAATGTGGTCCTGTCAGCTAACGGCGTCGCCTGCACAGTTTGCCGAGCTACTGCCCTGGCTTGCCCTCAATCGCAAAAGTCTGATTGTCTTTGCCCATCCAGACACCGGCGACCATCTGGCCAATCACCGCGACCACGGCATCTGGCTGGGCACTGGGCTGGATCTCGACCTCTCCATTTTTGGCTAACCCCATCGGGGCTGCTGCTTGGGTGGGTCTGAAGCAGCAACGCCCTCCAGCGAAGGGCGCTACAAATCCGTTTTACTGACTGCGGGCCCGTTCCAGAGCGGGGCGCAGGGTCTTTTCAATCACCCGTGCAGTCAGCGGCCCTGCATGGCGCAGGATGATGGTGCCCTCGCCGTCGATCACATAAGTTTCTGGCACGCCGTAGACTCCCCAGTCCAACGCCATCCGCCCCTTCTCGTCGCGGCCAATGGCAGTATAGGGGTCGCCCAACTCGTTCAGAAACGACGCTGCGTTGGCCTGCTGGTCTTTGTAATTGATGCCGTAGATGTCCAGCCCATCGTCTCGTAGCGCCTGAAGGTTTGGATGCTCGATGCGGCACGGCGCGCACCAACTGGCCCAGTAGTTCACCAGCTTTACTTTACCGTCTCGCAGAGTGGCATCGTCAAACCCAGGCTTGCCGGGGAACTCGGTCAGAACAACGGGCGGCGCAGGCTGGCCCTCGCGCGCAGACGGCAGGCTGTCCGGATCATCGCGCATCATGCCAACCAGTGCCAAGCCGATAAACCCGGCAAACACCAAAACTGGCAGCGCCATCAAAGGAGAGATCTTAGCCATTGCCTATCACCCGTTTTTCAATCTTTTTCATCTCGGACCGCACACGGCGCCCGCGCATCACGCTGATAACAACCAACAGCACCAACAATATGATCGATGCAACATAGGCCGACATCACCGTGTCGGCGTGTTTCCCCAGATCTGGAATCATGCCTCAACCCTTTCGCGCGCGATCAGCGCCTTGATCCGCCGGGCCCGGATCTCAGTGCCGGTGCGATAGAAAACCAATGCGACGAACAACAAAACAAACCCCACAATGCAGAGCAGCAGCGGGTAGAAAAAGATATTGCTGACTTTCTCTTCGGTGTCTGTTCCGATCACCGCCTCGGCGCGAAAAATAGACGCGCCCTGGTGCAATCCCTGGTTCCAAAAATTCACCGCATACCGGCTGAGCAAGGCAAACACACTGCCCACCAGGCACAGGAACGACGTCAGGTCGGCGGCAGTGTCGGGGTCCTCGATAGCCTCCCACAACGCGATATAGCCAAGGTAGAACAAAAACAGGATCAGAAACGAGGTCAACCGTGGATCCCAGACCCACCAGGTCCCCCACATCGGCTGTCCCCAGATAGCGCCAGTAACCAGTGCGATCAGCGTCATCACCATGCCCACAGGCGCAGCAGCGCGGGCCGCCAGCGCACTGACGTGGTGACGCCGCACCAGCCAGACCAGTGACGTTGCCAGCATCATCACCCAGGCATTTATCGCCAGCATTGCAGCGGGCACATGCAGATAGATAATTTTCACGGTCGAGCCTTGACGGGCTTCGTCTCCAGTGAAGAAAAATCCCCAGATCAGACCAACCCCGATGCATACAGCGGAAGCCGCCCATAGGGCAGGCAGCACCCGCTCGGTGCTGGTGATGAACTTCTTTGGATTGGCGTATTCCCAGATCGACATATTGGGTACCTAGCTATTCCCTATGGGGTTCTCAAATCACGAATGCCTCAACGCAGGTTTATGCGCAAGACGGCGGCGCTGGCAAAGGGCAGTAGCGCGATTGACGCCGCTGATATTCCCGCCAGCATCAAAAGCGGGGTCTGGATATCCATGCCAATGGCACCACGTCGGGCGACCTCGGCACCAAAGATCAATGTCGGCAGATACAGCGGCATCACCAGCAGAGACATCAGCAACCCGCCTCGCTTTAACCCCACCGTTAAGGCTGCTCCGAAGGTACCGATCACCGACAGTGCTGGCGTGCCCAGCAACAGCGATATCACCACCCATTTGAATCCAGGCACCGGCAGGTTCAGCAGCACGCCCAGCACCGGAGCCGCCAACACCAAAGGCAAACCTGTGGTGATCCAATGCGCCAGCGCCTTGATGCTAACTACACTCTCCAGCGGCAGCGGCGCGGTGGCCAGAAGATCCAGCGAACCATCCTCCCAGTCCAGTGCCAACAACCGATCCAACGACAGAAGACAAGCCAGCAGCGCGCCAAGCCACAGCACTCCGGGGGCAATCGAGGATAACAATGCCGGTTGCGGCCCCACCGACAGCGGCACCATCACCGTCAGGATCAGGAAAAACGCCAGCCCCAGACCAAATCCGCCGCCTGCGCGCAGCGCCAGGCGCAAGTCCCGCGAAAGCAGAGCAATCACAGGAAACCTCCGTCAAAGTCTTCTATGGCTGGCAACTTGGCTTTGAACGGTCCCATCTCCAGCACCGCGCAATCCAGGTCGAGGTCGATATGCGTCGCGATCAACGCCGAGCCGCCCTCCTCCAAATGCGTCCGCACGGCCGCTGCAAACATCGCCACCGATTTCACGTCCAGACTGACGGTCGGCTCGTCCAGCACCCAGATGGGTCGACCGGTGACCAGTAGCCGCGACAGTCCCAGCCGTCGTTTCTGCCCGGCTGACAGTTCTCCGGCGGGACGATCACGAAGCAGCTCCAGATCAAAGGATTTAAGGGCGTTGGAAATACCTTCGGTGCCAAACACGCTGGCCCAGAAGATCAGGTTTTCGGCAACCGTCAGGGTGGCTTTAATGCCGTCGGAATGGCCCGCATAAGCGATCATGTCCTCGCTGCCCTCTACCCGTCCCGACACCGGAGGTTGCAGCCGGGCGATGGTACGCAGCAGTGTGGTTTTACCAATTCCATTTGGGCCGCGCAGGATCAGCGCCTGACCCGGCTCAAGCGTAAAGCTCAGCCCGTCCAGCACCGGGATACCTCCACGGGCAATGCACAGATCGGTAATTACGAGGCTCATCAATCCCGCTTATCCCATTGGCTGGCCAGACTAAAGGCGTAATCCGCCGCAGGGGATTTGCGGCAAATCAAACCACCGCCAATGCGGCCAGTGCGGTGCGGCGGCCCTCGGCCAGCAACACGTTGTAGGTCCGGCAGGCAGAGGGGGAATTCATTACTTCAAAGCCCAGACCGGCCTGGTCCAAAGCCTCGCGCAGGGCGGCTGGAAGATAGGCGATCTCGGTCCCGGTGCCCAAAAACAGCACGTCAACCTCGCCCGCCAGCGCCAGCAGCGGCGCGATGTCCTCGTATCCGCCCCAAGCAGTGGTCCCGGTGGCACCGGTCAGCATCGACCCCTGAAACACCTCGCCACCAACCCGGAAGAACCCAGGCCCGTAGCCGTCGATCGGGGTCGCATCGGTATAGGTAATTTCATTGAGACGCATGGGCGAGCTCCTGTTAGTCAAAAAGTGGCAGGCTGGTTAGAACCGCAAGCCCGATCACCGAATAAGAGGCCACACGATAGATCTTCTCGAGCTTGGGATCAAACAGCGCTTTGCCGATCAGCGTGGTGATCAGATAGGGCAGCGACAACATCATCGCCACCAAAAGCGTCTCCAATCCTGCAAAACCGCCAAAAACCAGGTTGGTGACAATAACCACATCCAACGCTGCCAGAAAGACGATGGTATTGGCGCGTACCCGGCTGACATCGCGGACATTGGCAAGGTAGAACACGATGACAACCGGACCGGTCAGCCCGGTCATACCGCCCACCGTGCCTGCAGCGCCACCAATTGCAAAACGTCCCGGCCAGCCAATTTTGCCCTGCCAGCGCCATCCGGTGATCACAGCCAGAAGAGTTACGCCTATCACCGCAGAAGCAACCCAACGCAGCGTCAATCCGTCCAGTTGCATCATCATCCAGATCCCAGCCGGTACTGTGATGCCAGCGGCTATCGCCAGGGCACCAACCTCGGATTTATCTGCCTGTTTCCAAGCCGACGGGAACAATGCTGCCGTTGAAAAAATGCCCGTTGTGGCCATCAGGAACACCACATCAGCAGTGGGCAGGAACTGGGCACCAACCGGGACAAAAATCATCGCCGTCCCAAAGCCAGTAAACCCACGCACCAACCCAGCCACTGAAATAGTCAGCAGCATCCAAGCCAGCCCTGGGGTTTCCAGGGCTGCGCTCAGTATTTCAGGCATCGATATTGGAGAACTGATTGCCGGTGGTGTTGGCCACCTTGCTCCAGTCGCGTTTAACGCCCAGTCTCAACAGGATAGTTGAGGCCACAAACACCGAGGAATATGTACCAACAATCACACCCCAGATCATCGCAAAGACAAATCCACGGATCACGTCGCCGCCCAAAACAAACAACGAGATCAACGCGATCAGTGTGGTGACCGAGGTCATCACGGTGCGCGACAGGGTCTGGTTGATCGACAGGTTCAGCACTTCGGCCAGTGACAGCTTTTTGAACTTGCGCAGGTTTTCCCGCACACGGTCAAACACCACCACAGTATCGTTCAGCGAATAACCCACAATGGTCAGCAAGGCCGCGATGATGGCCAGATCGAACTTGATCTGCACCGCCGCAAACACACCGATTGTCAGCAAAACGTCGTGCACCAATGCGGCCACAGCACCCAAGGCAAACTGCCACTCAAAACGCAGCCAAATGTAGACCAGCACCGCGCCAATCGCCAGAACCACGGCCAGAACCGCCGTTTGTACCAGCTCACCCGAGACCTTGGGGCCTACGGATTCAACCGACACAAATTTAATGCCCGGTGCAATCACATCCAACGCTGCCCGCAGCGCCTCAACGGTCTCGCCCGAGATCGCCTCGCCGTCCGCCTGTGCCTGAATGCGGATCATTGCCACATGTTCGTCTTCGTCAAAGTTGGGGTCGAACACCTCGGTGATCGAGATGTCCCCCAGTTTCAAAGGCTCGATGGCACCGCGATAGGTGGCGATATCAATGGCCTGACTGCTTTCGGTCCGCACCGTGGTCCCCCCACGGAAATCGATGCCAAAGTTCAACCCTTGGGCAAAGAACGACACCACGCTCAGCACCATCAACAGGGCCGAGAACCCCATCCACAGCTTCCAGCTGCTGAAGAAATCGAACGAGGTCTTTTCGGGAACTAGTTTCAGTCTCATCTTACACCTCGATCGTTTTGGGACGGCGGCGTTCAAACCACATGATAATCATCACCCGCGTCACAAAGATCGCGGTGAACACCGATGTCATGATGCCCAACCCCAATGTGATGGCAAAGCCCCGCACCGGACCCGAGCCCATGGCGAACAGAATGACCGCAGTGATGAATGTAGTGACGTTTGCATCCAGAATGGCACTCAGCGCCTTGGAGTAGCCTTCCTCGATTGCCCGCGCCGGTCCACGGCCCGCCTTCAGCTCTTCGCGGATACGTTCAAACACTAGCACATTGGCATCCACCGCCATACCGACAGTCAGCACAATACCGGCAATTCCCGGCAGCGTCAGCGTGCCACCGATCAGGCTGAGCATCCCAAAGATCAGCGCAATGTTCAGGATCAGCGCCACATTGGCAAAAATACCAAACAGACCGTAGCTGAGCACCATGAACACCAGCACACCGCCGAAGGCGACGATTGTGGCAACCTTGCCCGCATCAATGCTGTCTTGGCCCAGTTCCGGGCCAATGGTGCGTTCTTCCAGGAACTCCAGCCCAGCTGGCAATGCACCTGCGCGCAGAAGGACTGCTAGGTTAGTGCTTTCCTCGATTGTGAAATTACCAGTGATAATTCCAGATCCGCCTGGAATGTGACTTTGAATGACCGGAGCCGAGACAACCTCGTCATCCAGCACAATCGCAAATGGCGAGCCAATGTTTTCGGCAGTGTAATCGCCAAACCGGCGTGCACCGGTTGTGTTAAAGCGAAAACTCACCGACGGACGGCCGTTTTGATCAAACGCGGGTTGTGCGTCGACCAGATCTTCACCGGTCACAACCGGAGCAGACTCGATCGTATAGAAGACACCTGGTTCGTCCAACGACGGGATGATCTCATTTCCAACACCCGGCGCTGCGTCTCCATCGGATCCCCGGCCAACAACTGGGCTAAAGGTCAGCTGCGCGGTGGTTCCGATAATCTTTTTCAGCTCAGACGCACTGCCGATGCCCGGCACCTGAATAAGGATACGATCCACGCCTTGACGCTGAATTGTCGGCTCACGGGTGCCAACTTCATCAATACGACGACGGATAATTTCCAGCGACTGTCGAACTGTACGATCATCCGAAGCCAACTTCTCGGCATCAGACAATTGCACAGTCAGAATATCGCCATCAGCCGACGCTTCAATATCAGTCGCACCAACACCAGTCAGGCTCGTCACCGGAGTTGCGAGACCGCGCACCAGTTCCAGCGCCCGGCTCATGCCTTCAGGTTTCGAGATTTTCAGACGAATCTGTCCATCTGGTCCTGCTTGACGACGAAACGTCCCCACGGTTGCCCGTTCGGGGCGCAAAGCATCGCGCACTTCGGGCCACATCGCATCCATGCGCGCGGCATAAACATCGGCGACCTTTACCTCGGCCAACAGATGCGCACCACCGCGCAAGTCCAGCCCCAGATTCACCAACGAGGACGGCATCCACGATGGCCACTGCTCGACGATTTCCAACCGCTCGGGCGTTTCACCCTTGGCGATAATTTCGATCACCGCGTCGTTCGACTGCTCGACGCGGGTATAAAATGCATTTGGCAGGGCCATAATCAGGCCGGTCACACAGACCAGCCAGATCAGCACCCTCTTCCAGAGATCAATTTGCAGCATTGCCCTGCCTTTTTAGTTACTTACGTCGCAGTCTTAAGCTGCTGGCTCGGTTTTGTTCAGCACCTGTGCAATAGTCGCCTGGACCACACGCACTTTGACGCCATCAGCAATTTCGACTTCGACTTCGCCGTCTTTGACTTTGGAAACCTTGCCGATCAAACCACCTTGGGTGACCACCTGATCGCCACGGCGCAGCGCATCGATCATCGCCTTGTGCTCTTTCATCTTCTTTTGCTGCGGCCGGATCAGCAGCATATACATGATACCAAAGATTAGAATGAGCGGCAAAAACTGGCCAAGTGCGCCAACGTCCATAGGATATTCCTTTTGTCTGGGTCACGCCGATATTCAGCGTAAAATTCGCTGGCGAACCTATGCGTTGATCCGCGACTTGGCAAGGCAACGTAGGCGTCTAGCCCAGAGTAAAAAAACAACTCGCACCGTTCTGTACGGGCTAGCTATGTTCTTTGTGTTGAATATAGTCATCGTCAAAGGAATTTTGCTGATGATATTGAAATATTTGCGCGCACTGGCATGCCCCGTTTTTGTGGTGGCACTGTTACTGCCTGCGACACTTCCGGCCCAGACCGACTCCTCGCAACCCGCCCCGCCAGTTGATGCTCTCGCCATTGAAGGCGAAGGTGTGTTTCGCGCGCCTGTCGTCGTCGACGGCACTGAGCTGTTCTATGTCCGAGGATCAACAGCCCTGCCCGGGTTTGAACGGGCTGAAATCATCAGCTCGCGCATCATTGCTGCAGCCGAGGCCAATGAGACAGAAAGCGTTGAGATCACTTTTAACTCGGTTGAACTCGGCGAAAAAATCCTTGCCGACGGTGAACTCATTACCATCGTAACCAATGCAGACGCCGAGTTGGAACAGCTGGACATTCCCGTTCTCACCAAAGTGCAGGCAGACGCGATCCGCGAGGCCATCCTCGGCTACCGTGCAGAACGTACAGGTCAGGCAAGGCTTCACTCGCTCATCGAAGTGGGTGTCTGGACGCTGGGTTTTATACTGCTAACAACGCTGATACTCTGGTTAAGACGGCGGCTCAAAACCGAGATAAACACCCTGGTCAAACGCCATTTTGCCTCTGTTGAAAGCGCCACAAACTCTCATGTTCAAGCGGATGCCATCGCCGCCCTGATCCGTTTTGGGGTAAACTTAGTACTGTTTTCCCTGCTGTTCCTGGGCATCTACTACTACCTGTCGCTGATCCTGCTGTCCTTTGCCGAGACCCGTTATGTGGCGCAACTGTTGCTGACCTATGTCACCACACCGGTTCTGAATATCTTGATCGGGTTTATTCTTTATATCCCCAATCTCATCACCCTGGCCATCATCGCCTTCCTGACCATGTATGTCATCAAAGGGTTCCGGGTGTTTTTCGACGCAGTGGCGGCTGGGACTTTCCATATTGGCGATTTTGAAAAGCACTGGGCCACCCCCACGTTCAACATCGTGCGGGTGCTGCTGATCATGATCTCCATCGTGTTTGCCTTTCCTTATATGCCCGGTTCGGATTCGGCGGCGTTTCAAGGGCTGACCCTGCTGGTGGGTGCAATGCTGTCTCTGGGTGCCAACTCGGTGGTTAGCAACATTTTGTCCGGGCTGTTTGTGATCTACCGCCGCTCCACCAGCATTGGCGACCGCATCAAGATCGGCGAACACACCGGCGATGTCATTCAGATCAAGCTGATGGAGACCCATCTAAAGTCGATCAAGAACGAGCTGATCTCGATCCCTAATGCCCAACTGCTGAACTCCGAGGTGATCAACTATTCCAAAAAGATCGACGGCTCAGGCCTGCTGCTGCACACCACCGTCGGTATCGGCTACGAGGAAACCCCAGCCAAGATCGAGGCCATGCTGATCGAGGCCGCGCGGCGCACCCGCGATCTCAAAACCCGCCCTGCCCCCTTTGTGCTCTGGGCCGCATTGGCGGATTACGCGATCAACTACCAGATCAACGCCTATACCACCCGAGGCACCTCGATCCCGCGGATCAAATCGGACCTGCACAAAAACATCGTGGCGGTGTTCAACGAGAACAAAGTGCAGATCATGACCCCCAGCTATATCGCCGACACGCCGGAACCGAAGATTGCCGAGAATGAGTGGGATGGTGAGTTGGCCGGTGGGGAAGAATGACGGGTTCATCCGCCAATAAGCCCCACATTTAACCAAGCGATAGTTTTTAGCCATGTACACAATCGACATCCCAATTGAGCCCAAACTGTTCTGGGGCCTGTTTTATTTGTTCTGCTTGGGGCTGGCCGTGGTCTTTGTCTACGGCCTGCTCTCGATTCCTCAGCACAGCGGTGAAGACCCGTTGGATCGGCTGAAATCCAAATTCGGGGCTTCATCGATCCACGATGGGTTGTTTCTTTGTGCCATGCTGTTGTGGATGGCTATTTCGCTGTCCCTGACCTGTGGCCTGTTGGCAATGATTTGGGAGCTTATTTGGTACTCCGCCCCCGCCACCCGAGGAGACTACACCGACTTGCGCTTCGCCCTGCTTCGGCTGACCGCACTGACCGCCACGCTGGGAGCTGTGATTGTCCTGCCGCTGTCCCTGATCCGACTAAAACTAAATAATGAGCAAACTAAGACAGCTACCGAATCTCATATTACCGACAGGATCAACAAGGCAATTGAGGGTTTAGGCGCTGACAAAACCGTAAAACTCAATGGCAACGAATGGACAGAACCGAATCTAGAAGTTCGGATTGGAGCGTTGCACTCGCTCAATAGAATTTCAGAAGATAGTAAGCGAGATCAACGCGCAATTGAAAACATCATAATCGACTACGTACTGGGCTGTGCTAGTATCGCTATACCAAGCTTAGTCAGTTCACAAAAACCCATCCAACGTCTAAGACGTGATGTTGAAATTGCTTTAAACTCAACAAGCAATAGAAATAAGGACAGTCTATCTGGCAAACCTCTCGAAGAGCTGTTTTTTAGAGATTTTAGAGGGCTAACAATAACAAATCAACGAGTGGTAAGCATTGCATTTGACAGCGCTCTGTTGAACACAGCAAACTTCTGCAAATCCCGCTTCCACGGGTGTACGTTGTCATACGTTAATCTCCGAGCCGTCAATTTGTCCGATGTGTTGTTTTCCAATTCATCTTTTGATAAATGCGCATTTAGACGTATCAAATTTAGCAAAAAATCTAAATTTGCGAATTGTGAATTCCATGAATGCGCCATTAGAGAAACCAAAATTCCTTCAAAACTACTTACTCAGGCGCAAATCAGTTCGTTCTTTGGGGATCAAACTGTAGAATTACCAGAAGGCATATGCTCTCCAGCGCATTGGCCCAATTTTGACCTTGGAGACGCCCATTATTATACTGAATGGTTGAAATGGTGCGACGACCCTGAGAATTACACGCCTCCGGTACAACAGGACGATCAAACCTCCGAGGCCGCCGAATAACACAAAGGGCAGCGCCTGACCTTGGGGAGGTGCAAAGCGCCTTCCCGGGGGGAAGGTCAGGCGCGGCCCGGCGTGCCGCCGGGCGAAACAGGTGCAATATGCATTACCCACCGCACGCCCTACCCACCACATCTTAACCCGCCAGTGCGAAATTCCCTCACCTAGCGGCCCAAGCACCCAGCCGCTCTTCCCCTTTGCCCCCTGCTGCGGCATATGCTTAGGGACTGATTCAAAACCGTCCAAGGAGACGACCCCATGCATGACATTCGCGCCATCCGTGAAAACCCAGCCGATTTCGACGCCGCTCTGGCGCGGCGTGGGGATGCGGGCATGTCATCCGAAATCCTGGCGCTGGACGCTGCCCGTCGCGGCAAGATCCAGTCCGCCGAATCCGCCCAGGCCGATCAGAAAAAGGCCAGCAAAGAAGTTGGCGCTGCCAAGGGTCGTGGCGATGACGCCGAATTCGAACGCCTGCGCGCGCTGGTGTCCGAGAAAAAGGCCGAAGTCGCCGCCATGCAGACCGAAGCCAAGGAACTGGATGCCCAGTTGACCGACATGCTGGCGCGCATTCCCAACCTGCCCGCTGCCGATGTACCCGACGGCGCCGACGAGAACGACAACGTCGAGGTCAGCCGTTGGGGCATTCCCGCCACCCTGCCCTTTGCCCCGAAAGAGCACTTTGACATCACCGGCGTCACCGCCTCGATGGATTTCGACACTGGCGCAAAACTCTCGGGCAGCCGCTTTGTGGTGCTGCGCGGCGCCGTAGCCCGCATCCACCGCGCCCTGGGCCAGTTCATGATCGACACCCATGTCGACAAAAACGGCCTAACCGAGGTCAACACCCCGGTTCTGGTCCGCGACGAAGCGATGTATGGCACCGATAAACTGCCGAAATTCGGCGAGGACAGCTATCAGACTACCAACGGTTGGTGGCTGATCCCCACGTCTGAAGTGCCACTGACCTATTCCGTGGCCGAAGGTGTGCTGGACGAGGCCGCCCTGCCCATCCGCATGACCGCCCACTCGCTGTGCTTCCGCTCCGAGGCAGGATCAGCCGGGCGCGACACTTCTGGCATGCTGCGTCAGCACCAGTTTGAGAAGGTCGAGATGGTCTCGGTCACCCATCCCGACAAATCCGATGACGAGCAGAAACGCATGCTGCGCTGCGCCGAGGACCTGCTGGAACAGCTGGGCGTGCC
>MAAY01000111.1:0-30548 GCA_002162795.1 Rhodobacterales bacterium 56_14_T64 | reverse complement strand
GACCACCGGTGAGTTTCAGGCTCGGCGCATGAATGCCCGGTTCAGACCCACCGAGGGTGGCAAGCCCGAGTTTGTGCACACACTGAACGGATCTGGCTTGGCCGTGGGCCGCTGCCTGATCGCAGTGCTGGAGAATGGCCAGCAAGAGGATGGCTCGGTCACGTTGCCTGCTGTATTGGCGCCTTATCTCGGCGGCAAGCTAATGCTCAGAGCTGACGGCGTGCTGGCATAATAACATCGCGCTGCCCGGCCTCAGGTCGGGCGGCACGGTCGTTTTACTTAGGAAACGGCACCAGACGGTTCTGCTCTTCATCCCACAGCTTTAGCCCCAGCGCCCGCACCGCCTCGGGAAATTTAATCCGTCGCGGAGCGAATTCAGGCGGAAGGTTGTGATGGCACCGGCGCAGCCGATAGCTGGGAATGCGTGAATTCAAATGGTGGATGTCGTGTAGGGTGATATTGGCCACCGCCATGTCAAAGAACCAGCCAAAGTCCAGACAGGACGCCCCTTGGATCGCTGCCAAATAGGGATCCAGATCAGGGCGGCGGTCCCAATAGGTGTCCTCAAAGTTATGCTGCAGGTAGACCAGAAACACCCCGAGCATACCTCCAAGGAATGAGAACCCCAACCAGATCCACAGCCCGGTAACGCCAGCCAGTGTATACAACACACCAAGAAAGATCAAAATCGCCAGATTGTGCAGCAGCACCCCAAGAACACCAAATCGGGTTGTGTTTTTGGGCCAGCGGTAGCGGATGAAATAGGTAAAGGCCGACCCCAGCGGCACCAGCACAATTGGATTCCGATACAACCGATAGACCAGCCGTTGCCAAAACTCCGCCTGCTGCCATTCCGTCAGAGTCATGGTGTTGATCTCGCCGGTTTCGCGATGTTCCAGATTGCTGATATTGGCGTGGTGCAGGTTGTGGTTCTGCTTCATCACCTCAAACGGTGCAAAGGTGAAGGGCGACAAAACATGGCCCGCGATCTCATTCTGGCGTCGGGTCTCAAACAGCGAATGATGGCCAGTGTCATGCTGCAGCACATACAGACGCACAGCTGCAAAGGCATTCACCACCCCGGCAGGCAGCATCAGATACCACAAAGCGGCAAAATGGATGGCCAACCACAACGACAGGAAATACACCGCAAATGTTCCAAAATAACTGAGCGAGGCCAGCCGGTTGTCCTTGTCGCAATATTGGCGCGTGTACGCTCTCAGATCCATGTTCTAACCTATAAATGTGTTCTGTAACGCCCCTATGAAAATGGGACGTAGGCAATTCATCTAAAAAACTAATATTCGCCTGCTTTGAAACAAGAGGCAAGCCCTGCGAAACAGGTTGTAATCGAGCTGCAGATTGGTGCTGGCATCAAAAATGCAAAATGGGCGACCCAACCTGGACCGCCCATCGTTGTCTATTCTCTACTTCTGCAGGCCGTTTTATCCGCGCGGAGGCCCTTTCAAGTGCTTTCGCAACTTGCTTGGCGGCGCTTTCTTTCTGCCCTTAAAGGGGTTTTTGTCGTTCTGCGACCGCAGAGTCATGCGGATTGGCGTGCCTGGCATGTCAAAATCCTGACGCAAGCCGTTGACTAGATACCGCTTATAGCTTTCCGGCATTTTATCAGGGTGCGAGCACATCACGATAAACCCAGGAGGCCGGGTTTTGGCTTGGGTCATATAGCGCAGCTTGATGCGCTTGCCCTGCGGTGCTGGCGGCGGGTGCTGCTCTAGCATGCCAACCAGCCAGCGGTTCAGCGCTGCCGTAGGCACCCGGCGGTTCCAGATGTCATGGGCGCGCATGATGGCCTCTTGCAGCCGGTCCAACCCGCGACCCGTTTTGGCCGACACGGTGACCAGTGGCGCGCCCTTTAGCTGTGGCAGCAACCGAGTAAAGGATTCTTTCAAGGCGCGCAGTTTTTCCTGCTTATCCTCTTCGATGTCCCATTTGTTGACAGCAACAACCACAGCGCGGCCTTCACGCTCGGCCAGGTCGGCAATACGCAGGTCCTGTTGTTCGAACGGAATTTCGGCGTCCAGCAGAACCACCACAACTTCGGCAAATTTGACCGCGCGCAGACCATCCGAGACCGATAACTTCTCAAGCTTTTCTTGCACTTTGGCCTTTTTGCGCATGCCGGCGGTATCAAAGACGCGCATCGGCACCCCGCCCCACTCTATGCGCAGACTGATCGCATCGCGAGTGATACCTGGCTCGGGGCCGGTCAACAGACGCTCTTCGCCCAGGATCTGGTTGATCAGGGTCGACTTGCCCGCATTGGGACGCCCCACCACCGCCACCTGTAGCGGTTTGGCATTGGTCGGCACTGGCGCGGTGTAATTCTCATCGTCCTCGTCGTCGTCCTCATCCAGATCGACGTCGACCTCGGGGGTGTCCTGCACCGCATGCAGAGCAAACTGGTCAGCCAGCGGCATCAGATGAGTATACAGGTCGTTCAAGCCTTCGCCGTGTTCGGCAGACAGGCGGATCGGCTCGCCTAGGCCGAGGTTATAAGCCTCAAGCACCCCGGCATCAGCAGCCGAGCCTTCGCCCTTGTTGGCAGCCAGGATCACATTTGCAGATTTCTTGCGTAAAATTTCTGCGAACATTTCGTCCAGCGGAGTCACTCCGGCGCGGGCGTCGATCATGAACAGGCAAATATCAGCCATCTCGACCGCGCGCTCGGTCAGGCGGCGCATGCGGCCCTGCAGAGAATCGTCGGTGGCATCTTCCAGACCGGCGGTGTCGATCACGGTAAAACGAAGATCGGCCAGACGCGCCTCGCCTTCACGCAGATCGCGCGTAACTCCGGGCTGATCATCGACCAGCGCCAGTTTTTTTCCGACAAGACGGTTGAACAGGGTGGACTTGCCCACATTTGGGCGGCCCACAATGGCGAGGGTGAAGGACATCAGATCAACTTTCAGCGATTCAAGTGCGCCCCATAGCGCATCCTGGCGTCAACGGAAAGCGTGCAATTCGCCTTTTGTGGATACCACGTAAAGCGTTTTGCCCACAACGATCGGGGCTGTGGTGGCTCCACCGGGCACTTCTATCGTGCGCACCAGGCTTCCGTCTTCAGGTTTGAACAGCCGCAGCAGCCCATCGTTAGAGGCCACAATCACATTGCCCCCCGCCAACACCGGCCCGTAGTGGGCCACAATGGCACCGCGCTTGCCGGGCTTGTCTTTCAGGTAACCGGGCAGTCTTGTCGCCCAGATCACCTCGCCTGTGTTGGCATCCAGGCGCAACAAACGGCCTAGATCACTAATCTGGAACAGACTGCCTCCAACGGGCCACACAGGCCCCACCGCGCCCTCGCGGGTGGTCCAGATGCGATTGCCGTCGTAAAGATCAAAGGCCACCGTGCGCCCCGAGTGGTTCCCCACATAGGCGCGTTTACCCACCACCACCGGAGCCCCGGTGACGTCGCCAATCCGCGCCGTTGTGTGGCCAACGCGTTTGCCCGAGACCGACGCGCTCCAACGACGCAAGCCGCCATTGCGGAACGTGGCCGTCAGATCGCCCGAGCCAAAGGCAAAGATTGCCAGATCGGATGTCAGAACGGGTGCCGGCCCGCCCAAAACATTTGAGGTGCTGGGTGTTGCCGCAATCTGCCAGGCGATACGGCCATCTTTGGTATTCACCGCCCAGCCAGTGTCATCGCCGGCAACCAGATACACCAGACCATTGCCAATCGTAGGCTGACCGGACCCAGTTGCTTGGAGCTTCTGACTCCAGATCTGTTTGCCGCTGGACGCCTCCAGCGCCGTCAGCAGCCCATAGCCGGACGAGACGTATAGAACACCCTCGTGGAATGCGACGCCACCGCCAGTGGCCGCCCCATCAGCCGAGGCAATAAGATCGGATTTCCACAGCAACTGCCCCGAGGGTGAGGTTGCCGAGACCTGCACGCCGCTATCCAGTGTATAAATGCGACCGTCCCCAGCCACAGGGGTTGCAGTGATCCGGTGACGACGTTCGTCTCCGTTGCCAATCGACACCGACCAGATCCGCTGC
Source organism: Rhodobacterales bacterium 56_14_T64 (assembly GCA_002162795.1). GTDB lineage: Bacteria > Pseudomonadota > Alphaproteobacteria > Rhodobacterales > Rhodobacteraceae > Parasedimentitalea. The sequence goes on along the minus strand of MAAY01000111.1, from coordinate 26,525 downwards.
GGTGCTGCGCTCAGGGCAGGATGCGCGGTCCGGTAGGTTTCAAGACCGTGGCTCTGCGGCCAGGCGGCATTGGTCGTTTGCTGCGGCAATGAAATCGCGCGCGACTGGTTCTCGATGCGGGCCGAGTTGCCTTCGCGGATGTCTTCGCGCTGCCCCTGCAGGATGATATCTGGGTCCTTACAGGCGGCCAAGGTCAGCAGCAAAGCGCCGCCAAGAAGGGCGATCCCAGCCCTAGAGGTGGTTATTGCTGCCGTCATTGCCTTGCCCCGTCTTCTAGTGCGTAAACCCGCGTCATTTGCTGCGCGGTATTCCATTATCCCTGCGACGTCGCCGATAGATCCAGCGATCCGCCCAAAGCTACAATCACTTGGCGTGCGCGGTCTTGCAAGTCCGAGGTGACCTCGGCATCTTCGATAATTGCGCGCAAGCGTTCAATCGCCGCCTCGACCTCGCCTTCTGAAATATCGATCAGCGCCAGCTGTTCTTGTGCCAACAGGCGCAGAGGTGCTCCGGGCTGGGCCAGAGTGTCATATTGCAGACGTAGGTCCTGAACAGACAGTGTGTCCTGCTGCAGTCCCAGCGCCTTGAACGTCGCGGTGTGACGGTAGATCACTGGCAGATCGCCGTTGCTGGATATCTCAGCAAGCAAAGTCACCGCAGCCTCAGCCTGGTCAGAATTGGCCAGCGCTCCAGCCTGCAGCATTTTGAGAATGGCGTCACCGCCCGGTGTCTCGGCTGTGATCGTTGCCAGCGCCTCGGCACGCTTATCGGTCTCGTTTTCGGCCAATGCCGCGATCACCGCATCCCCCAGAGCCTCGGCTGCGGCGGTGGTCTTGGCCTGATCATATTCACGGTACGCAGCACCGCCAACGATCAGGGCAACAACAACGCCACCGATCCAGCCGTATCGTTTCAGCATCAGGAACATTCGGTCGCGGCGCACCTCTTCGGTCACTTCGTCGATAAAACTGTCAGTGTCGCTCATCAAATCGTCCCTGATAGGCCCGGTACGCACCGGGGAATACTGTCTCTTTTGCATCTCTTATCGTGCCTGAGGGTCCAAGCCAAGTGGCGCATTTAGCTGCGGCTGCAAGCTAACTCGCGAAGAAATGCAATAATTTGTGTTCTGAACTGATTGGTTTAGTATGGACAATGCTTATTTCGTTCCTATGTCTATGCAGCCAACAGCCCCCTTGCGGGATTTATCTACAAGTCCGAATGGACACAAATATTTGAAAAGGGCCTAAGATGCGCTTGATTCCATTGTTAACCGCCATCGTGGTGACAGCCAGTCTGTATTTTCTGGTGATTGAACGCGACGTGCTGATGGCGTTTGCACGTGGTGAAGACCCCCAGGCGCCGATCGAAACGGTGGAAGACTCAGTGGCTCCAGTAGAGGCCGTTGCGCAAGTCGCCGAGAATCGGATCGGCGTTGTGGTTCAGCGCAGCGAATCTCGCGCCATCGACAGTGCAGTGATCCTGCGCGGCCAAACTCAGGCAGCGCGCGAAGTTGAAGTGCGTGCCGAAACCTCGGCCACGGTAATTTCCGAACCGCTGCGCAAAGGTTCTCAAGTTGTGGCCGGAGATCTGCTGTGCCAACTGGACCCCGGCTCCCGTCAGGCGACGATGCTCGAAGCCCAGGCCCGCCTCTCTGAGGCCCGCGCCCGAGTGCCCGAAGCTGAGGCCCGGCTGGACGAGGCCCGCGCCCGTTTGAAAGAAGCGCAAATCAACAACAACGCCTCGCGCAAACTTTCCGAAGGCGGTTATGTTTCGGACACCCGCCTGGCTGCTACTCAGGCCTCTGAGCGTGCTGCAGTTGCCGGTATTGCCTCGGCGGAAACCGGATTAGAGACCACCAGCGCCGGCATCGAGTCTGCGGTGGCCGCAATCGCGGCGGCGCAAAAGGAGATCGACCGCCTCCGCATCACCGCGCCGTTTGGTGGCCTGCTGGAAAGCGATTCCGCCGAGCTGGGCAGCCTCATGCAGCCCGGCAGCCTGTGTGCGACGGTCATTCAACTCGACACCATCAAGTTGGTTGGGTTTGTGCCAGAAACCGAGGTCAACCGGGTTCAGGTTGGCGCAATGGCTGGCGCAGAACTGGCTGCTGGTCAGCGTGTGCAAGGACAGGTTACCTTCCTGAGCCGCTCGGCTGATCCAACCACGCGGACTTTTGAGGTGCAGATCACTGTCTCCAATGCCAACCTGTCGATCCGCGACGGTCAAACCGCGGACATCGCCATCTCAGCCCCTGGCGAGCGCGCCCATAAGCTGCCGCAATCCTCGCTGACACTGAACAATGAGGGACAACTAGGGGTCCGTGTGGTCAACCAAGCCCAGGTCGTCGTCTTTTATCCAGTCAAACTGATGAGAGACGAGATTGACGGGGTCTGGGTTTCTGGCTTGCCAGAACAGGTTGATGTCATCGTGGTTGGTCAGGATTTTGTGATCGCTGGCGTGCCGGTGAAACCAACATACCGTGAGGCGTCGCAATGATCGGAGTCGTCAGCTGGGCTGCCGAACGGGCCCGAATGGTTATCGCCTTCATTATCATCTCGATACTGGTCGGCGGGTTTGCCTATTCCAGCCTTCCCAAAGAAGGCGAGCCGGACATTGAAATACCGGCTCTGTTCATTTCCGTCCCCTTCCCCGGCATTTCTGCTGTTGATGCCGAAAGCCTGCTGGTCAAGGTTATGGAGACCGAACTGGCTGATTTGGACGGGCTCGACAAGATGAGTTCCACCGCCGCCGAAGGCTATGCCGGGGTGGCGCTGGAGTTTGATTTCGGCTGGGACAAAACGGCCGTTATGGCCGACGTGCGGGATGCGATGAATTCGGCTCAGGCCGATTTTCCTGATGGCGCCGAATCCTACACCATCAATGAAATCAACTTCTCAGAGTTTCCGATTGTCATCGTTAACCTGACCGGGGATGTGCCGGAACGGACAATGGCACGTATTGCCAAGGACTTGCAGGACGAGTTTGAATCTATTGATTCCGTGCTGGAAGCCGGCATCGCTGGCAACCGTGATGAAATGGTTGAAATTCTGATCGATCCACTACGGCTGGAGGCCTATAACGTCACTGCGCTGGAGCTTATCAATGTTGTGCGCAACAACAACCAATTGATCGCAGCAGGTGAGGTCGAGACCAACCAAGGCACGTTCTCGGTCACCATTCCGTCGTCCTTTGACGACGTCAGCGACATTTACACATTGCCGGTCAAAATCAACGGCGACCGCGTGGTAACTCTGGGCGAGTTGGCCGAGATCAATTTCACCTTTGAGGACCGCAAGGGCACCGCCCGTTTCGACGGCGACAACACCGTTGCGCTGCAAGTGGTCAAACGCAAAGGTTTTAACCTGATCGATACTGTAGACCAGGTGAAGGCCACACTGGCTGCCGCACAAGAGAAATGGCCAAATGAGCTACAGGCCGCGGTCACCGTTGGTACCTCAAACGACCAGAGCCGGGTAGTTGGCTCTATGGTGCGCCAACTTGAAGGTTCGGTTCTGACGGCTGTCGCGCTGGTGATGATCGTGATCCTTGCTTCGCTGGGTAGCCGCGCCGCGTTTCTGGTTGGCTTTGCCATTCCAACGTCGTTCCTGCTTTGCTTTGCCTTCCTTGCTTTGATGGGGATCACCATTTCCAACATGGTGATGTTTGGACTGATCCTCGCGGTTGGTATGCTGGTGGACGGGGCCATTGTGGTGGTGGAATATGCCGACAAGCGCATCAAACAGGGCATTGGCCCAATGCACGCCTATGTCGAAGCCGCGCAGCGGATGTTCTGGCCTGTTGTATCATCCACAGCAACCACGCTTTGTGCCTTCTTGCCAATGCTGTTCTGGCCCGGTGTTCCGGGTGAGTTCATGAGCATGCTGCCAATTACCTTGATATTTGTGCTGTCAGCCTCGCTGCTAGTGGCGCTGATCTATCTGCCAGTTATGGGCGGTGTAACGGGCCGGATGAGCCGGATCTTTGAACACCTGTCTGACGGAATGCGTGCGGTTCTGCCCTGGTGGGTCCGCATCCCACTGGTGCCCTTGCCACTGTACGGCATGTTTGTAGGTGCCATGCAGACGCTGAACCCTGACTATATCATGCCCGAGGGCAGCACTGGTACAGGGCCGCTTTTGGTTGGCGCGCTTTTGCTGATCTTATCGGCCTTTGCTGCCTCAATCATTCTGGGTGCGGCCAGTTTTCAGCGGCGCGAAAAAGCGGTCGAACCCGGCTATCACCACACAACCTTTGGCCACTTCATTAAGTTTATCGTCGGCAACCCGGTGATGCCGATTGTGGCCATCGCCTCTGTTGGGTTCGCCGTCGTCATGGTGTTCCAGACCTTTGGTGAAAACAACAACGGGGTCGAGTTCTTTGTCGACACCGAGCCGGAACAGGCCACGGTCTATGTCCGTGCCCGCGGCAATACCTCGCTGCATGAAAACGATGAACTGGTGAAACAGGTCGAAGAAGTCATCTCGGCCCACCCTGCTGTGATCAACGTCTTTGCCTTTGCCGGCGAAGGAGGTCTGGATACCGGCGGCCCCGGTGGCGGTCAGTCACCAGCCGATACCGTTGGTCAGGTCCAGTTCGAAATCATCGCCTGGGAAGATCGCCCAACACAGTCCGAGGCATGGTTCTTTGGCCTGTTGAACCGTCGCGTCACAGCCACTGATTTCGACGGGAAAACCGTGATCGCAGAGCTGGAAACTGAGCTGGCCAAACTGCCCGGTTTTATTGCCGAGATGGCCGTGTTGGAACAGGGACCCGGTCAGGGTAAGCCGATCCACTTGCGCCTAAAGGGTGACGGATGGGACGAATTGACCACGGCTGCTCTGGCGGCACGGGCTCACTTTGAGAACACCCCAGGTTTGATCTTGATCGAGGATAGCCTGCCCCTGCCTGGCATCGATTGGCAGATCAATGTCGATGTGGAAGAGGCCGGCCGCTATGGCGCCGATGTCGCCACTGTGGGCGCGATGGTGCAACTGGTGACCCGTGGCATTCTGCTCGACACCATGCGGGTCGACAGTTCCGATGAAGAAATCGAAATCCGCGTTCGTCTGCCTGAACAGGATCGAGTTCTATCAACGCTGGACAATCTGAAGCTTCGTACGGCGGACGGTCTTGTTCCCTTGTCGAACTTCATCACCCGCCAACCCGTCCCCAAACTGGCCGAGATCAACCGCGTGGGGCAGCAACGGTATTTTGACGTCAAAGCTGATGTCGCGCCGGGGCTGAGCAAAATGATTGGCACTGATCCTGAAACGGGCGAGGATGTCCGACTGGGCCTGTTCAAAGCTTTGGGCGACGATGAAGCCGCCTCGGGTGAGGTCTTTGATGGTCCGGGCGGCACCCGTTTGACACTGGTGCAGCTCACTGGAGCCGCATCAAATGAAGAGCTGCATCAAGCGTTGAAAGACGGCGCACGGTTTGCTCCGGTTAATGCAACCGAACGTATTGCAGTTCTGACTGAATGGCTGGACACCAACCCACTGCCTGCATTGGTGACGCCTGAATGGACTGGCGATCAAGAGGAACAGGCCGAGTCCGGGACTTTCCTGATGAACGCTTTTGCTGGTGCATTGGGATTGATGTTTGTGATCCTGCTGGCGCAGTTCAACTCGTTCTACAATTCGATCCTGGTGCTGCTGGCGGTGGTGCTATCCACCACCGGCGTGCTGATCGGTATGATGGTCATGGGGCAATCCTTCTCGATCATCATGACCGGCACCGGCATTGTGGCTTTGGCCGGGATTGTGGTGAACAACAACATTGTGTTGATCGACACCTATCAGGAATTCAGCCAGCGGATGCCGCGGATCGAAGCGATCATTCGCACCGCCGAGGCCCGGATCCGCCCGGTGTTGCTGACCACCATCACCACTATGGCTGGATTGGCGCCGATGATGTTTGGCCTAAGCCTTGATTTCATAGACGGTGGCTATTCCATCAACAGCCCGACCGCGCTGTGGTGGAAACAGCTGGCCACGGCAGTTGTCTTTGGACTGGGGATTGCCACTATCCTGACGTTGATTGTGACACCATCGTTCCTGGCGCTGCGGGTCTGGTTAAGCACCTACATGTCCTGGATGGGTCGGTTGCTCGCCCGTATCACAGGTGGCCGCTCCAGCCGCATTGCACAGGACATGCGCCTAGCACGCAAGGCGCGTAAAATGCCCACCACCGAGATTCTGTGGGACGTGGAGCCGGGCAATGCTGGCCAAAATACCCCGAAGGCAAAGCCGGACACCACAGTCGATCTGGATGAGCCGGAGCTACAAGCGGCCCAGTAGGCTGGATGTGTCAACACCATGAGACTGCGGCCCCTGACTTTAATTGTCAGGGGCCGCTTCGCATTTATAGGTCAGCACTGTGGTGGTGTCGGCTCACAGCAGCCAGGAGATCGGCAGCCACCCCACCATCTGCACCAGAAACCGTGAGAACGCAGTGGATCCCGGCTCGACGATAAATCGGTGTTGCCCCCCAGAGGCCAGGGCCTCTATCCATTCGGTGCCGCCATCGGCGCGGCGGCGTACATGGTACGTCTGATTTTTCAACTGGCCTTCGTAGCCGGGAAATATGTCGCGGGCCAAGTGCGAGCCTTTGATTAAGAAGCCCATTTCTGTATTCAGATGCGCCGAGCGTGGGTCGAAATTGAACGAGCCGACAAACAGATCGCTTTGATCAATGACAAAGGCCTTGGCGTGCAGGCTAACCTTGGAGGAGCCGATCAGACCAAACTGATCCAGTAGATCCAAATCTTCCTCTTGGTGCTGTGACGATTTCAACTCATAGACTTGCACCCCCGCGTCCAGCAGGTCATCGCGGTACTTCAGATAGCCGCCATGCACCGGCAGCACGTCGGTGGCCTCCTGCGCATTGGTCAGCACCCGCACTTGCAGCCCCTGTCCCGCCCAGCCGGACAGCATTGCCGTCAACCGATCACCGGGCACAAAATAGGCCGAGACCAGATCAACGCTCTGCTTAGGAGCGCCCAGAATTTGCCCCAACCGGTTGATCATCAGCATCTCGGGGTCTACTCGGCCCTGCCCCTTGGCCGGATCATCGCTGACCATCTGCAACTCGGCCCACTCAAAACCCGGGGCTCCATTGTGTAGCTGTAACATCAGATCCGACGCCAGTACCGAGGCGGCAAACTGGCGCGCACCGGTGGTGTCTTCGACCGCTGCGACCGAGGCTTCAAGCACAGTGCCATTTGCATCGCCCGCCGCAGGCAGGATCAGATCAGCCGGCACAGTCGAGGGGCTGGCCCAGTACAGATCAAAATCCTCTGCCACATCCGCCGCTGCCGGCCCCAGTGCGACCACGTCCAGATCGAAGTAGTTCACCCCTTCGCTGTGCGCGAAATAGATGTCGCCGACATTGCGGCCGCCAACCACAGTGGCAACCCCGTCTACGGTGAAGGATTTGTTGTGCATCCGCCGGTTCACCCGCGCAAAATCGAGCAGATAGGTTAGCATGCGTGGACTACGCAGCACAAACGGGTTGAACAGGCGGACCTCGACGTTGGGGTGTCGGTTCAGCTCGGCCAGTTCGGCGTCCAGAGCCGGGGTGCCATTGTCGTCCAGCAGCAGCCGCACCCGAACACCTCGGTCTGCTGCACGGCGCATGGCATCCAGCAGCATCAACCCGGTGGCGTCCTTTTGCCAGATGTAATAGCGCGCATCGATACTGTCCTGCGCTGCCTCGGCCAGCAGTATCCGCGCCGCAAAGGCATCTTCGCCCTGACGCAGCGGCGCCACCCCTGAAAGGCCAGGATTTTGCGCGCCCAGAAGCAGCACCTCCGCCCCCAAAAGCGTATCTGCAGTTGGTGCGATTGCAAGACTATCAGTCCTATCCGGCGCTTTTGGCACCTGATAGAGCATTTGAAACCCTAAGCTTAGGAGCACCACAGAAATTGCTGCAAACAATAGAAAGCGAAGGAATTTGAACATCAATGACACCGGATTTTGTATATTCGGGCCAGCCTACTGCCGGGGTGCGAAAGCGGCAACGCTTTGGTGCATTGCCGACGCAACTCAGGTTCGGTGCCGCCCGGCCCAACGGCCAGGCGTGTTGCTCATTGATTGTCAGACCTAAGCTGCCTCTCGGTCCGCTTGTTGCCGTTGCCACAGATGGGCATAGCGACCCTCACGGGCGAGCAACTCATCATGGGTGCCCAGCTCACAAATCTCGCCCTGCTCCAGCACCACAATCTGATCCGCTTCGGCAATGGTCGACAGCCGGTGCGCAATGGTGATCACAGTGCGCCCCTGCCCGGCCCGCGCCAATGCCTCTTTGATCTCTTGCTCTGTATCGCTGTCTAGCGCCGAGGTGGCCTCGTCCAGCAGCAGGATCGGCGGGTTCTTCAACAAGGTGCGGGCAATGCCGACACGCTGTTTCTCGCCTCCGGACAATTTCAGGCCCCGTTCACCCACTGTGGTCTCATAGCCATCGGGGAGGCTCAGGATAAAGTCATGGATCTGCGCATCCCGCGCCGCCTGTTCGATCTGCTCTTGGGTGGCGTTTTCAAGGCCGTAGCCGATGTTATAGCCAATGGTGTCGTTGAACAGCACGGTGTCTTGCGGCACCACGCCAATGACGTCATGCAGGCTGGACTGAGTGACATCACGCACGTCCTGACCGTCGATCAGCAATGCACCACCAGTGACATCATAGAACCGGAACAACAGTCGACCGATGGTTGACTTGCCTGACCCGGTCGAGCCGACAATGGCCACGGTCTGACCAGCTTCGGCCTGCAACGACACGCCCTTCAGGATCTCACGTTCGGGATCATAGCCAAAGCGCACGTCCTTCAGGGTAATGCGCCCACCAGTGACCTTCAGCGCGCCTGCACCTTTGCGGTCGCTGACATCTGCAGGTTGCTCAAGCAGGTCAAACATTTCGCCCATGTCCACCAGGCTTTGGCGGATCTCGCGATACACAGTGCCCAGAAAATTCAGCGGCACGGTGATCTGAATCATATAGGCGTTGACCATGACAAAGTCGCCAACTGTCAACGTCCCCGCCTGCACGCCCATTGCCGCTAACACCATCACACCGATCAGTCCAAAAGTGATCAAGACACTCTGGCCAAAGTTCAGAAATGCCAGTGAGTAGGCCGTTTTCAGCGCCGCATCCGCATAGGCCCGCATCGAGACGTCATAGCGTGCCGCCTCGCGGCCCTCGGCGTTGAAGTATTTGACGGTTTCATAGTTCAGCAGACTGTCGATCGCCTTTTGATTGGCATCCGTGTCCTGCTTGTTCATCTCGCGGCGCAGTTTCACCCGCCATTCAGTGACCGCAAAGGTGAACCAGAAATACAGCCCGATGGTCACCGCAACAATCAACAGGTAACGCACGTCGAACAGCACTGCCAGGATCACCGCTACCATGATCAGCTCCAAGATCAGCGGCCCAACTGAGAACAACATGAACCGCAGCAGGAACTCGACGCCTTTGACGCCGCGCTCGATGATGCGGCTCAGCCCGCCAGTCTTGCGGGTAATGTGATAGCGCATCGACAAGCGGTGAATATGGGTAAAGGTCTCCAACGCCAAACGCCGCAACGCGCGTTGCCCTACCGGAGCAAACACCACATCACGCAGTTGTTGAAAGCCAATGGTCATGATCCGTGCCATGCCATAAGCCACGGTCAGCCCAATGGCCCCCAGCGCCAGATCCGGCACCCCTTCGCCCGCCAAATTATCCACCGCACCTTTGTATAGCACTGGCGTATAGACCGCGATCACCTTGGCCAGTACCAGCACTGCAAGCGCCAGCACCACCCGGTATTTCACCCATGCCTGCCCGTCTGGCCACAGATAGGGACCAACGCGGCGCAGAGTGCGAAGGCTCGAGCGACGTTCATCGCGGGCCGTGGTATCATCGGGCTTGGTCATGTTTTTTCCTTGCTAGACCCTCTGAAGTAAGCGCTGCCTGCTGGCTTGACCAGAAGCAGAAACGAAAAACGCGCCCCGAAAGGCGCGTTTTACTGTCTTTTTCAGACCCTTACTCGGGAATAGAGAATATCTGCCCCGGATAGATCAGGTCAGGATCCCGGATCGCACTCTTGTTGGCCTCAAACACCCGGACATAGAGCAGCCCATCACCGTATCTTTCGCGTGAGATAGCCCAGAGTGTATCGCCCTTTTGCACCGTCACCGCGCGGATTGGCGGTACAGGTTGCACGGGGCTGCCCTCGGGCGCGGCAGGTGGCCGCAGAGCCTCAGGAGATTCGCGTTTGAACGGTGTTTCCAACCGGCTCAACACCTTGCCTTCGGCGTCCAATTCATCCACCCGCAGGGTATAGATCCCCGGAACCACATCACTCAGTTGAACTTTCCAACGACCATCATCGGCGGCACGAATATCGGCCACTGGGCTATTGTCCAGATAGACCCGCACCAACGCGGCCGGCCGTGCCCGGCCCGCCAGCTGTACATCGCCTTCATCGCTGTAGCTGATGATATCCAACGACACCTTACCCAACAGATCTGCCGCCACCGGAGTGGCAGGCTGAACCAGTTCAACCCCCTCCGAGTCCGCCTTTAGAACAGCAACTGCAATTGGTGAGGCCTGAGGCTCGGGCGCGATCTCGGGCGCGGGCTGTGCAACCGGCTGCGGTGACGCCACCACGGCCGTGTCAGCCACCACTGCCGTGTCAGCAACTACCGCCGTGTCAGCCACCACCACCACATCTTCTGCCTGCGCAGCGTCTATCTCCGTCTCAGCCGTTTTCGTATCATCCGAGGTCGAAACCGCCGCCGGCTCCTCGACTTTTGCAGGGGCAGCCGTCGTCTCTTCGCTGGGAAGGACGACATCATCTACCTTGGCCACACCTGTATCACCTACGTCCAGATCTAAGGCAGCAACGTCCTGTTGCAGCTTCTGCACCGGCTCAACCAGATCCTGCACGACAACCTCTGGTGTCTCATCAGCCAGGGCAACTTCGACCTGAGGCGCCTGCACGACTTCCTCAACTTGCTCCGTAACCGCCACAGTTGGCGCCAGTATGAATGTCGCATCCGACATGACCATCTCGCCACCAAGCGCTGCCTGCAGCGACACAACCCTGGCCTCGCCGCTGGGTTCAATAGAGGTGAACGAGACAAACTCGCCACCGTTTTGAACTTGGAACTGATCCAGAATTTTACCATCCAGCAAGACGGACACCAGCACGCCTGCCTGCGCGCGACCGGCAATCACCCCGGTCCCGTCAGACTCAAACCGCACCAGATCCAACTCTGGCGCCGCCAATACAAACGCCGGCTCTTGAACACTTTCAGAAGCAGGGATTTTGGGCAAAGGCAGCGCCGCAATCACGGTGTCTTCCGGCGGTTCAACCTGAGTTACCTCGATATCGTTTTCAACGCCAGGCGCTTCAACGACGGGCGCTTCAACGATCTGCTCAACGCTCTCTGGCGCCACAGTTTCACTGATCGGCTCAGACGTATTTTCCGCAACGGTCTCTACCGCAACATCCGGGGAACTTGGGTCTTCCTCCCCCACGACATCCGCACCGCTCTGCGCGCTAGAAGTAATATCTGCGGCTTCGACGGAAGCTTCAGACAGCTGCGTTGATTGCGGGGCAGAGCTAACCTGCTCGCCGTCACCCTCAGTTATCGCTGTCTCAACAATCACATCTTCGACCGGCTGATCCAGGGTCTCACCAGCTTTCGCGCTGGTATCGTCCTGGTTTTCGTCAGCCGCCTGTACATTGGTGTTAGCAGGTTCAGCCACAACAGAGGCGTCCGGCAACACAGCCACCGGCACCACCGGCGCAATCTGCCCGGTCGTTTCACCCTGCTCAATTATTGGCGGCTCACTCGTGAACACCCCAAGCTGCATCGCCACCACACCGCCAATCACCACCGCAACTGTTGCGATGCCGCCAAGTGCAAGGGCGCCCAGCCCTCCGCTTCCGGCTGTTCCCGCCATTATCTTCCTTCCCATTTGCGGGATTCCCCCTCCCGCTGAGTTGAGCCAGTCTATCAATGCCGCTATCAAGGGTCAAAACACGTCTTGTGCCCCGAACGTTTCAACACTGAAAGATAAGCCCATGTCTATAAAATCCGTCTGTGTGTATTGCGGATCCCGTTATGGGGCAATGCCTGCCTATACCGAAGCCGCAGAAGGCCTGGGGCGCGGACTAGCAGAGCACAATCTGCGCCTGGTCTACGGGGCTGGTGACGTTGGTCTTATGGGCACGGTGGCGCGATCCGCACAGGCAGCGGGCGGCAAGGTATTTGGCGTGATCCCCGAACATCTGGAACGCCGAGAGGTCGGTAAATCTGACCTATCGACCTATGTGGTCACCGAAACCATGCATGAACGAAAAAAGGTAATGCTGTATAATGCGGATGCGGTGGTCCTGCTCCCAGGCGGGGCCGGCTCCCTGGACGAGCTGTTCGAGGTTCTGACCTGGCGCCAGTTGGGCCTGCACGATAAGCCGATTGTGGTCCTCAATACCGACGGCTACTGGGACAAATTGCGCGCACTGCTGGATCACGTCATTGATCAGGGTTTTGCGGATGACACGTTGTCAGATTTCTTGACCTGGGTTTCGACCCCGCAACAGGCGCTGGATGTGCTGCGCGCCTGACTAAGCCACAAGCCGGGTTTCTTCTTGTTAAAAATACCTCCGCTGGAGGCCAGAAAATTAGGACGCCCGACCCTAGGGCCGAGCGTCTTAATCTGACCGTTACAGATGTGCAAATCTAAGACTTAGCCCAGACGCGATGCAACGTTTTCCCAGTTGACCAGATTGTCGAGGAAGTTCGACAGGTAAGCCGGACGCTTGTTGCGGAAATCGATGTAATAGGAATGCTCCCAAACATCACAGCCCAGCAACGCGGTCTGGCCAAAGCACAGCGGGTTCACACCATTCTCGGTCTTCGTCACAGCCAGCGACCCATCGGCATTCTTGACCAACCAGGCCCAGCCTGCGCCAAACTGACCCGCACCAGCAGCCGAGAACTGCGATTTGAAATCATCAACCGAGCCAAAATTCTCAATCAGAGCTTTTTCCAGACCACCGGGCATGACGTCGCCATCGGGCCCCATCATCTTCCAGAACTCATTGTGGTTCCACAGCTGGCTGATGTTGTTGAAAATGCCATTCTGCGCCACTGAAGACGCGTCATAGGTGCCCACAATGATCTCTTCCAGAGATTTGCCAGCCCACTCAGTGCCCTCGATCAGCTTGTTGCCGTTGGTCACATAAGCGTTGTGGTGCAGATCATGGTGATACTCCATGGTTTCTGCGGACATGCCTTTGGCAGCCAGTGCGTCATGAGCATAAGGGAGATCGGGAAGTTCAAAAGCCATCTTGGACACCTGTCAAATTGAGTTGCGTTTCCTAAGCTGATACATGCGGTGCTGGCTGTGGCAGGTCAAGAGCGGCAATGTAATTTACCAGTGGTGTTGACTAGAACTGTGATACGCTCAAATGGCGGTTCACATGTCTTCTACCGCACGATTTTGCATCTGCCAGACCTAGCCCTACCATTTGGTCGATGACCAGCGCTTTCAGACAAAAGCCTAGCTTTCAGTGTGCGTTTTTCAATACGGAGTAAAAATTGACGTTTATACCAATCAACTCGCATATATGACGCCGGCGCGCGACGTGCACTTGGCAAAAACTTGTATCTGTCCCCCTTCCAGCCAACAGAAATATGTTTTTTGTAAACGACTTCACCTCTGCCTTTTATGGTGTCGTTTCAACATCGTCAATTTCAATTCTAATAACCTTGGCATCAAAACCATGTTTATCAATTTCAACAACGACCAGTTTCGGAGCGGCTGCATCAGACGCAGCAGGGTTGAAATTGCATTCATAGACAGCCGCCAACACCATATTTGGAACTGTAAAAAGACACATCGCCAACAGGGCACTTATCGCAATTTCAATATTTTTTTTACCTTACATCTTCGACGTGTCGTTACTCTCAAATTCAGGCATCATCAAAATTCTCTACCCGTTTTTCATTTAAACAAATCGATATTGGTCCTCTTGCATTTCCCGGTGCCACTAGGGCGATTGTCCCATCCGTGCACACGAACCGATAACGACAGTTTCAAACGGGCCTCATCCATGGTTCCGGAATACGTCGCACTCGCAGACCCTGTCCGGGCCGGTATATTGTTGAGCTTCCAACCAACTTTAAGCTTAGTATCCGATCGCGGGTTAAATTCAATTTTCATCGGAACCCCAGCTGTCTCTGCAATCATACCGTCAAACACGCCCACTACCTCGTTCTGCCTATCTACAAACACCAAAATCCGGGGTGCGATCCAGCCGTGTTTCTCAAAACTGGTCATCTCGCAGTCATAGGTGACAGCAGCAGCAAACGCCGAGGTTGAAAGCAGGCAAACAACAGCTGAGGACACAATAGTCTTGATCATAGCAGTCTCTTTCCAATGACTTATGGCGCGGAACATAACCACTAGAACCAGAGAAACAACGCAAAACATCGCCCCCTGATTGAGGGCGATGTGAATTTAAAATCTGTCTCTATCAGATCAGTAGACGCCGACTTCGGACTGAGACTGAGCAGCGGTGCTCAGCAGGCAGAACATATAGTCGGCAACAGACCGGAAGCAGACGATGTGGAATGATCCGTCCTGATCCAACCAAAACGCCGCCGCCACTTGCGCCATACGGGTGCGGCGGAACTGGCCGGGCACAAAGGCTTGGGCCGACAGATCCACCGGGCAGAGTTTACCCAGCACTTCACGTGCACCGTCGCCTGACACCTGGAACACCGCGCGCGCGTCCGAGACGTTGACCGCCAGCGCGTGCTCGCCTGCCAGACCTGCGTTGATCTCAGCCAGCTTCGCTTCGACCTCGGCGTAGTGCACCAACACCAGCAACTCATCCGGCGACATCCAGCACAGCCCGCCATCTACGCTTAACGCGACTTTGCCGGGCTCTGGCATGGTGGCACCAGTGGCAGATGTGACCGCCGCCTGCAATTTGGGTGACGCAAGATCACCGCGCAGGGTAATCATGCCCGCCAAACCGCTCTCATCGACAGATGCGATACCGCTGAACGAGGCGCCGTTCAGTGCGCTTACAGGATCAGACATTCTGCTTCTCCCCTTCTTTGTCGTAAAAGACCTGATCAACGATTTTGGCTTTGTAGATGGTGCCATCAACACCGGGGAACTCGATCACGTCGTTCATGCGCTTGCGCCCATGATGCACCAGTCCCATAGCAATGCCCTTGCCCAAAGTCGGCGAATGGTAGGTCGAGGTCACCCGGCCAATCACATTGCGCTGACCGTTGGCGTTTGAGCCGTTACCAACCGCATAAGCCCCATCCGGCAGAACCGAACCACAGACGGTTTCAAGCCCAACCAACTGCCAGCGATCCGGATCCGCCATGTGCGAGCGCAAATGTGCCCGCTTGCCCAGAAAGTCTTCCTTTTTCTTGGACAGCGCCCAGTGCAGCCCCAGATCCTGCGGGATCACGGTGCCATCACTTTCGTCGCCGATCATGATAAAGCCCTTCTCGGCGCGCAGGATGTGCAGGCATTCGGTGCCATATGGCATCACTCCGAACTCTTTGCCTGCTTCCATCAGTGCAGTCCAAAACGCCATACCCTGACTGGCAGGAACTGCGATTTCATAGGACAATTCGCCAGAGAATGAGATCCGGTAGCCCCGGCAATCAAACTCGCCCAGCTTGCCATCACGCCATTCCATAAATGGCAACGCCTCTTTGGAGACATCCATGCCGCCGAGTTTCTCCAGCACTTTGCGGGCATTGGGGCCCACAACCGCGATCTGAGCCAGTTGCTCGGTCACGTTGGCGACATAGACTTTCCAGTCCCACCATTCGGTCTGCAGCCATTCTTCCATGTGGCCATGGATACGTTCGGCGCCGCCGGTGGTGGTGTGGCACAACCAAGTGTCGTCATCGATACGGGCAACAACGCCGTCGTCGATCAGAAAGCCGTTTTCCGAGCACATCAGCCCATAGCGGCATTTGCCGACCTTCAGGGTGGACATCATGTTGGTGTACATCATGTCCATGAACCGGCCTGCATCGGGGCCTTTGACCACCAGTTTCCCCAGCGTCGAGGCATCCAGCAGGCCGAGGTTTTCGCGGGTGTTGGTGACTTCGCGTGCCACGGCTTGCTCGACAGTTTCGTTTGAGCGAACAAAAGCATAGGCACGGCGCCAGTGGCCAACCGGCTCCCAATCCGCACCATTGGCATCATGCCAGTCGTGCATGGGTGTTTTGCGGATCGGCTGGAAGACATCGCCACGGGCCTCGCCGCCAATTGCTCCCATGGAAATCGGAGTATACGGCGGGCGAAAAGTTGTGGTGCCGACCTGTGGTATTTTGGCCCCCAACGTATCTGCAAGGACTGCCAGGCCGTTGATGTTGGACAGTTTCCCCTGATCCGTCGCCATGCCCAAAGTGGTGTAACGTTTGGTATGCTCTACGCTTTCATAACCTTCGCGCGCCGCCAGCTGAACGTCGCTGACTTTCACGTCATTCTGATAGTCCAACCAGGTTTTCATCCGCAGTTTGATGTCAGCCTTGGCTGGCATCAACCAGATCGGCTGCATCGCGACCTCGTCGGCATCCAGACCAACAGCGACAGTTGGCTTTGCGCCGTCGAAACCAGCAGCCTTAGCCGCGGCAACACCAGCCGCAGCGGCGTCAGACAAGGTAGCACCAAGAGCGAACTCACCATTGGCAGAACCGGCAGCGACAACAAAATCAGCCCCATCCGCTCCCAGCGGTGGGCGCGACGCATCGGGGCGGAAATGGGCCTGAGCATCATCCCAATTCAGCTTGCCGCCGCAATGCGACCACAGGTGCACTACGGGTGACCAGCCGCCGGACATCGCCACTGCGTCTGCTGCGATTTCTTCTTGAGCGCCGCCTTCACCGTCTTGCGCGCAAATTGCAACTTTGGCCACTCGTTTGCCGCCGGTGACTTTGGCAATGGCGCGACCGGGTTCGACACGAATGCCAAGCTCACGCACCTCTTCCATCAGTGCACCGCCGCCCATTGGTCGCGCGTCCAGAACACAAACCACATCTACGCCTGCTTGGTGCAGCGTAATGGCAGTGCGATAGGCGTCGTCATTGTTGGTGACAATGACCACGCGCTGGCCCGGGGTCACGCCCCAGTTCACCACATAGTCACGCATCGCACCCGCCAGCATCACCCCTGGCACGTCGTTGCCAGCAAAGGACAGTGGCCGCTCAATCGCACCGGTAGCAGTGACGATCTGTTTGGCGCGGATCCGCCACAACCGGTGGCGCGGGCCGCCGTTCCCGGGGCTGTGGTCAGTCAGGCGTTCATAGCCCAAAGCATAGCCGTGGTCGTAGACACCAGACCCCATACACCGGTCGCGCAGAGTGACGTTGTCCATTGCCGCCAGTTCAGCCAGGGTTTGCTCAATCCAGGCCTCGGGCTGCATGCCGTCGATGGTGCCGCCGTCCACCGGAGCACGTCCGCCCCAATGGGCCGTCTGCTCTAGCAGCAACACTTTGGCACCGCTGCTGGCGGCTACCTTAGCAGCCTGCAAGCCAGCAACACCGCCACCAACCACCAAAACGTCAGCAAAGAAATAGAAGTGCTCGTAGGTGTCAGCGTCTTTTAGCTCGGGGTCTGGCGCTTTGCCCAACCCAGCCGACATGCGAATGAAGGGTTCGTAGACATGTTTCCAAAAGGCGCGCGGGTACATGAACATCTTGTAGTAAAAGCCCGCAGGCAGGAACCGAGACAGGTGGGTGTTGATGGCCCCGACGTTGAATTCCAGGCTGGGCCAGTGGTTTTGCGACTGCGCCGAAAGACCACCAAACAGCTCGGTTGTGGTGGCGCGCTGGTTGGGTTCAAACCGGTCACCATTGCCAAGTCCCACCAGGGCGTTGGGTTCTTCGGCACCCGAGGCGACAACGCCGCGCGGGCGGTGGTATTTGAACGAGCGACCCATCATCATCTGATCATTGGCCAGCAGGGCCGAGGCCAGGGTGTCGCCCTCATAGCCGCTCATGCGGGTGCCGTTAAAGGTGAACTCGACAGGTTTGGAGCGGTCGATCAACCGGCCCTGTTTGGCAAGACGCGTGCTCATGTGGCGGACCTTTCGCGCAGAGGGGCGGTCGGGATTTGAGTATTTTTAGCAAAAAGAAGGCTCATTTGAGGTCTCTCCAGCTCCAGCCGGGGCGTTTGGCTGTGATGGCGTCGCGGATATTTTGCGGCGGCTCAAACGTTTGAGCGCTGTAGGTGCCAAACACTTCGAGTGTGGTGGTGCAGCGGGCGGCGTGGAACCACTTGCCACAGCCATTGATATGGCGCCAGCGTTCAAAATGCACACCGCGCGGGTTTTCACGCATGAACAGATAGTCGTGAAACTCGCCGTCGGTTGAGCCGGGACCAAAGCGTTTCAGATGTGCCTCGCCGCCGGCGTGCAGTTCAGTTTCTTCGGCTTTGACGCCGCAGTATGGGCATTCAAGGATCAGCATCTCATTGTCCTTTGAGCTGCAGGTGAGCCTGCACAGATAAATTGCAAACCATCAGTGCGCCACACCAGCAGCGACGCTTTCGTCGATGAACTGGCCTTCTTTGAAGCGATCGATGGTAAAGGCTTCGGTCAGGGATGAGTGACCAGTGGCCATCAACTCGGCCATGCCCCAGCCGGAACCGGGGATGGATTTGAAGCCGCCAGTGCCCCAGCCGCAGTTGACAAAGACATTACCCACCGGGGTTTTGGAGATGATCGGCGAGCGGTCGCCGGTGACATCAACAATGCCGCCCCATTGGCGCAGCATTTTCAGGCGGCTGACCATTGGGAAGGTCTCGACCAGCGCCCGTACGGTTTCCTCGATATGGTGGAAAGATCCGCGCTGGGTGTAGTTGTTGAAGCCGTCGGTGCCGCCACCAATGACCATCTCGCCCTTGTCGGATTGCGACATGTAGCCGTGCACGGTGTTGGCCATAACAACGACGTCCATGCAGGGTTTGATCGGCTCGGAGACCAGCGCCTGTAGCGCCACGCTCTCCATTGGCAGACGGAAGCCGGCCATGTTCGACAATACCGAAGCATTGCCAGCCACCAGCATGCCCAGTTTATCGCAGTCAATTGGGCCTTTGGAAGTGTCGACGCCAGCAACCCGTCCGCCTTCGACCCGCACGCCTGTGACTTCGCATTGCTGGATGATATCCATGCCCATGTCCGAGCAGGCGCGGGCATAGCCCCAGGCCACCGCATCGTGACGGGCAGTGCCGCCGCGTTCCTGCCACAGGGCACCCAGCACCGGATAGCGTGGGCCATCAAGATTGATGATTGGCACGATTTCCTTGACCCTTTGAGGCGAGACAAACTCGGTCTTCACCCCTTGCAGGTTGTTGGCATGCGCAGTGCGCTGATAGCCGCGGATTTCGTGCTGGGTTTGCGCCAGCATCAAAACGCCACGCGGGCTGAACATCACGTTGTAGTTCAGTTCCTGGCTCAGGTTTTCATACAACCCGCGTGCCTTTTCATAGATCGCCGCCGAGGGGTCCTGCAGGTAGTTGGAGCGGATGATGGTTGTGTTGCGCCCGGTGTTACCGCCGCCCAGCCAGCCTTTTTCGATCACTGCGACATTGGTGATGCCGTAGTTTTTGCCCAAGTAATAGGCCGTGGCCAAGCCGTGGCCGCCTGCGCCAACAATGATGACGTCATAGTGACGTTTAGGTTCAGGCGAGCGCCAGGCGCGCTCCCATCCGGAGTGGTGGCGCAGGGCCTCGCGCGCGACAGCAAATACCGAGTAGCGTTTCATGGCGAATCCAATTGGGTCGAGATATGGATTGGTATGCCTGAGCATCAATTCAAAACCGCGCCGTTAATCGTCGCAATTGCGCAGGATTGCGACATCAAAGCACCCTGACCTCAAGCTGGCGTGACATCGCGCCCCTCCCCGCCAGTTTGCCCTTTTTTCCGCCGCATCTGATCTATAGATGAGTGGGCAAACTACGGAGACACCATGACCTTCTGGATTGTTACATTATTCATGGCACTGGCCATTGCGCTGCTGATTGCACAGGTTCTGTTGCGCGCTCGCAAACAGGGAGAGCCGGCAGCGGCCTTTGACCTAAAGGTCTATCGCCAGCAGTTGCGTGAGCTGGACAAGGATCTGAGCCGTGGAGTGATCAATCAGGATGACGCCGAGCGCACCCGCACCGAGATTTCGCGGCGCATTCTGTCTGCCGACGAACAGCTACAGACCCATCATGCTGCTCTGGCTCAGCCGCGCGGCGTCACCTTGGTGATGGCTGGGCTGGTAGGTTTAGCGGTTATTGGTGGATCGTTGGGGCTGTATTACCGGTTGGGCGTGCATGGCTATGGAGACATGCCGCTTGCTGATCGGATTGCCCTGGCTCAGGAGCGGGCTATTGAGCGACCCTCGCAGGAGCAAGCTGAAGCTGGTCTGCCAGCGCGTGCACCGCTGCAAGTGGAAGAAGGCTATGAACAGCTGGTGGAGCAGCTTCGCAAAACTGCGGGCGAGCGCAGCAATGATGCGCAGGGCCAGGCGCTGTTGACGCAGCACGAGGCCAATCTGGGCAATTTTGTTGCCGCGTATCAGGCCAAACAGAATTACATCTCGATCATGTCCGGTGATGTTGAGGCCAGGGATTTTGCTGAGACCGCTGAATTGATGATCATGGCGGCGGGTGGCTATGTCTCTCTCGAAGCTGAAAGTGAGTTGCGCCAGGCTTTGATGCTGGATGATCGCAATGGTCCGGCACGGTATTACTGGGGCTTGATGCTGGGACAAATCGGTCGCCCCGACATGGCCTATCAGATCTGGGCGGAAACGCTGCAGGCCGGCCCCGCAACTGCGCCGTGGATCGAAGGTATTCAGGAACAAATCGAAGAGATGGCTTATCGCGCAGGAGTTGAGTACACGCCGATCACACCAAGAGCTGCCGCGCCCTTGGCGGGACCAAGTTCTGAGGATCTGGCCAGTGCTCAGCAGATGAGCGATGAAGAGCGACAGGACATGATCCGGGGCATGGTTTCGCAACTGTCCGAACGGCTGGCCAGTGAGGGCGGCAGTCCACAAGAGTGGGCCAGGTTGATTGGCGCACTGGGCGTGCTGGGTGAGATGGAACAGGCCAAGGCCATTCACGGCGAGGCTTTGCAGAGTTTTGCCGGTGATGATGGCGCACTGGCGCTGATTGAAAGTGCCGCCCAACAGGCTGGAATTTAGCAATGATCCACGATGTATTTGAAGAGTTTGCTGCCGCCCTGCCCGCCCGTCGCGCGTTGATTGGGTTGGATTTGGGCGACAAAACCGTAGGTGTGGCAATTTCCGACCTGATGGGCACGGTGGCAACGCCGCAGGAAACCCTGCGGCGCAAGAAGTTCACGCTGGATGCAGCCCGGTTGCTGGAGATCATCAAGGACCGGGATGTTGGCGGCATTGTGCTGGGACTGCCGCGCAATATGGATGGATCAGAAGGGCCGCGTTGCCAGAAAACCCGCGCCTTTGCCCGCAATCTTGCTCGCCTAACCGAGTTGCCGATTGGATTTTGGGACGAGCGGCTCAGCACAGTGGCAGCTGAAAGAGCGCTACTGGAGGCGGATACGTCGCGAAAACGTCGCGCCGAGGTGATCGACCATGTGGCTGCCTCCTATATTCTTCAGGGGGCACTGGATCGCATGGGCCACCTGAGGAATGGATGAAATCATGAGCAACGAGGTCTGGAAACGCGACGAGGTCATGTCCCCCTGCACGCAGATCTGCGTCGTGCATCCCGAGACCCGGTTGTGCACCGGCTGTGCCCGTTCGATTGATGAGATCAGCCAGTGGTCGAAGATGTCAGAGACAGAACGCCGTGCAATTCTTGAAGAGTTGCCCAACCGAAGCGCCGCTCCGAATAAGCGCCGAGGGGGGCGTAAGGGGCGGTTGCAACGCTGAACCACGCCTTGCGGCGCGCTGCCTCCGGCGGAGGTATTTACAACAAGAAGAAGTTGTTGGCTGGCTTATTCTTCCAGCCAGGCCTCTGCCTGCGCCCGCGCACTGGTCTCAAAGAACTGGGTTTCGGCGTTGAGAAAATGTGAGGCCACCCGCTGGCCCATATGCTGCCATCCCTTGTCGCCCAAAACTGCGACCTTGCTAGCAAGTGGCGCGTGCTCGCGCACCAGTTTGAAATGCGCCCCCAGCGCCGACAATCCTTGCCAGCCTTCGAATTGACCCAGGTCCAGCAGCAGGCGGAAATTGTCCGACGCGCGGATATGGGCGTCCAGTCCGTCTTCGGCGCGGCCCAGCACCTGCGGATCCAGCTTACCCATCAGTTGCACGTGCAGAGCACCACTGGGTAACACCTCCATATGAACCGCGCCTAAAGACTGGCGCAGCCAGCGGCGCGCCGCCTCAGCCTCGGCGGGTGCAAATATCTGTACAGGACAGGGCATCAGCGGGGCCATGATGTGCACCCCGGTTTTGATCCAGCCAGCCGCTGCCACCACAGCGATCCGGTCAAAGCCGCGCCAATGGGTCAGCCCCATTTGAATGTCAGCCCAGGCTGCGCCAAGATCAAAGCCCTCAAACCCCTCACCCATCACCACCAGGATGCGCAGTTGATCCTGCGTGGTCAGGGCCGTTTCGATGGCCGGGATCAGGGTGGTTTCATAGTCGTCGCGGCTAACTTGGCCAGTCAATTCCAGCTCAATCTGGGCGCCTTGGTCAAAACTCTTGGTCGTGATCATTGGAAAATCCTTTTCGAATAAAATCACTCAGGAGGTTAATGGTCGGCCCTGGGGTCTGCCAGGTACGCCGCTCTGAGGATGTTCAAACAAGCGATCTCTCGCCCGGGTTAATAGCCCCAGGCTTTGCGCAGCATATTCAGCGCCACCGCAATCAGAAATACCGCAAACACCCGCTTTAACGGCTTAGGATCCATCGCATGTGCCAGCCGAACGCCCCAGGGCGCGGTGATCAACGTCATTGCAATGACCACGCCAAAGGCCACCAGATTGACCGCGCCGATGGTCAGCGGCGGACGCACGGCCGGGTCGATCGGCAGGAAGAGAAACCCGATCACCGAGGGCACAGCAATGATCACCCCAAACCCTGCAGCCGTGGCCACAGCGCGATGGATCGGGATGTTATATAGGCTCATCAGCGGCACGCCGAAGCTGCCGCCGCCAATGCCCATCAGCACCGAAAGGAAGCCAACCGACGGCGACAACAGCAGACGGCGCAGGCCTTTTGGCATAGCCTCCCCCAGCCGCCATTCACTGCGGCCCAACCCCAGGTACAGCCCGATCACCAGCGCCAGCACGCCAAACAAACCCTGCAACGTGGTTGAGCGCAGCGCCGAGGCGGCCAGCACCCCAGCAATGGCGCCCACAACAATCCCCGGGGCCCAGCCGCGCAGAATCTCCCAGTCCACCGCGCCCTTTTTGTTGTGGCTCAGCACAGACCGCAGGGAGGTCACGATAATGGTAGCCAAAGAGGTCGCCAGGCACAGTTGCATCAACTGATCCCCGCCATAACCCAGGGTCTGGAATGCGTAGAAAAAGGCTGGCACCAGCACAATGCCTCCGCCAACGCCCAGTAAGCCAGCCAGTACCCCGGCCACGGCACCAATCACCGCCAACATCAATAGCATCTGGATCAGTAGCATCGTGTCAGGCATAGGTCTCTCCCTTTGGCATCAAACTCACAGGACAAAACTGTGCCAAGCGGCAGGAGTCCAGTTCCAAAGAGACATTTTGAAGTATTAGCTCACAATAGAAGCAAGTGCCTGTTCGACAAGAGTTGGACCGGCGCTGTCACGATGCGCCCCTTCGGAGAGGGTCCGTCGCCATTGCCGCGCGCCTGGCCGTCCGGCAAACAGCCCCAGCATATGCCGCGTCACCTGATGCAGACGACCGCCGTTGCTCAGATGCGCCTCAATGTAAGGTAGCATTTGACGCGTGACCTCTATCGGGTCACTGGCCTCGCCCAGCCCAAAAATTTCGGGATCTGCCGCGCTAAGCACATCACCGGGCTGGTGATATGCCGAGCGTCCAATCATCACTCCGTCAAGGCCCCGGTCCAGGTGCGCCTTGGCCTCGTCCAACGTGGTGATGCCGCCGTTGATCGATATATGCAGATCCGGGAAATCGGCTTTCATCTGATGCACTAACTCGTAGTCCAGCGGCGGAATATCGCGATTGGCTTTAGGGCTCAGCCCTTGCAGCCAGGCCTTGCGGGCATGGATTGTCACCCGGGTGCAGCCCGCCAAGCGGATCTTGTCCAGAAACACAGGCAAGACTTGCTGCGGCTCTTGTTGGTCCACGCCGATACGGCACTTGACTGTCACCTCGACATCGACTGCATCGCGCATGGCCGAGACACAGTCGGCCACCAAGTCGGGGCGCTGCATCAGAACTGCGCCAAAGGCACCGGATTGCACCCGATCCGAGGGGCAGCCGCAGTTGAGGTTGATCTCACCATAGCCAACCTCAGCCCCCAAGCGCGCAGCCTGGGCCAGCTCAATCGGGTCAGAACCACCCAATTGCAAAGCTACGGGGTGTTCTTCAGGGCCATGCGCCAGCAGATGCACCGCGCCGCCCCGCACCAGGGCCGGAGCGGTCACCATTTCGGTGTAGAGCAGCACCTCACGGCTCAGCAGTCGGTGCATGTAACGGCAATGCCTATCCGTCCAGTCCATCATCGGCGCCACGGATAGGCGTGCGGCCTGTGTTATTAAGGACTTATCTGTCATTTAGGCACTCTCCGCTGACCGAAACAATGGTTTGTTTGGAGCTTATTTTGCTGGGTTTTACGACTTTTTGTGATTTTGGCATACTTTTTGGCATGCCCACTTGGAGCTTGGCATACCGGAACCCTATGTCCGTAGTATGCCAATAACAAAGCACGGGAAATAATGGGCACTCTCGTAGAGCGCAAGAGCAAATCGGGAACCAAACATCGGGCACAGGTTATCAAGAAGAAATAAGGTGAAGTTGTCTTTTCCAAGTCAGATACTTTTTCAAGGACAACCGCTGCCAACGCTTGGATCAAGAAAGTCGAAAAAGACTTTGAGGCTGGAAAACTCACTAATCGCCAGATCCAAACCACTGTGAGTGAACTGATCGACAAAGTTATCGACACGCAGCGAACTCAGATAGGAAAGACCAAGTCGCAAGTATTAAAGACAATCAAGCTCTTTGACATCGCCGACTTTGAAGTCGCATCTCTTTGGCCAGCAGACCTTGCTGAGTTTGCCAATCAAGTTGTCGAAGGAGAACACAGACCCGCTGAGCATTCGCCAGCCACCACTGCTTACGACATGAGTCATTTGTCCGGATGCCTCAATCTAGCCAGGCCAAACTTCGCCATTCCTTTTGACAAACGGGGCGTCGAAGAGGCTCGTGAAACGACCACCACTCCGGGCATTACTGGGAAGTCAAAAAAAGAACAAGACGTCCCAATCCTGGTGAACTGGATGCGTTAATGGATAGCTTTGTTAGGCGTGAGACACGAGACAGTCGAGCTATCCTGATGAGCAAAATCGTTCCGTTCGCCTTCTTTTCTGCTAGGCGACAAGACGAAATAACTCGAATTCTGTGGGATGACTATTCCCAAGAACACGCGACTATTTTGGTAGAAACATGAAGGATCCTGGTGAAAAAGAGGGAAACGACGTCGTTTGCGAACTAACCCCAGAAGCCATTCGAATTATTGAGAGCGCCATTGTTCCGAGCGACAATGGCGAGGGTCGTACGACCAGACATGATGGCGATACTCGGGACGCAGCCGAATTCAGGATCCATCCATTGCCCGTTAGGGCATTGCGCAGCAATGTCCAGAGAGAGGTTCAGAGAGAGGTTCAGCCAGAGCCGCCCCTTCTTGGGTTGTTTCATAGGCACTTTAAGCCCCTCACGTTTCCACAAACGCCCAACACATTTGTTATTCACCTGTTGCCGGCAGGCGGTGTTTACACCGCCGAGAGGGGCCAGCCTGCGTCTCGTAACAAGGCAGCCACCCGGCGGTAGCCATAGCGGCCGTACTGCCGCGTCATCTCGATCATGTCTGCGATCGCATCACCGAAAGGGGGGCGTTCTTCGTCAGCACGCCCCTGTGGCACTCGACGTTGCGTGGACCGATGCTGGCCCTGAACCCGGCAACACCCTCACGGCAGATTGCTGTGCAATCGCCTGCCGGGCAGCAGGTCGGCGCGAGGGGCTCAGGGGCTCCGCCCGTTCTGGCCTCCCTCAAGATCAATTTGTCCAAGGTCAGGTCAGAAACCGCACGCCGAAGGCGCTCGTTCTCTTTCTGGAGGCGCTTTAGTTCCTTGAGTTGTTCCGTGCCCATTCCGCATTCGCCGTTGGGCTCGAACCAATGGCGCCTTCAACGGCTCATTTCTTCTTCCAGCAGTAATAGGTTTGTTCAGTCACACTGATCTGTCTGATTGCATCCATTCGGGGCATACCTTGCCCCATCAGAACTTCAACTTGCCGTAACTTCACGACAATCTCTTCAGGCTTGGTTCTCTTAATCGCCATCTATGGTCCG
>MAAY01000105.1:62820-63761 GCA_002162795.1 Rhodobacterales bacterium 56_14_T64 | reverse complement strand
CGCAGGCCATTACATAATCGGCACCATCAGCAGCCGCGCATGGGGTCGCTGCCCAGTTGCCACCGTGTAGCTGAGCCCAGGCTTCGGCCTTGGCGGTTGTCCGGTTGAACACCGTCACTTGATGCCCGGCAGCCTGAAGGTGTCCAGCCATCGGATAACCCATTACGCCCAAACCCAAAAATGCAATTTTTGCCATCTGCTTTCCCCTTGATCCCTGTTAGCCTATGTTGACGCGACCCTAACAGCCGCATCGAAAGGTTCAATCGCCTTCGACTTTGCGTGAACGATACTAAGGAACAAGCCGTATATGGGACTCCTCTTCCGCTGGCTGATGAGATTTGCCGCCGCGTTGATTATACTATTGGTCCTGAGCATTGGCCTAATCTACTTTCTGGCCTCACAATCGTTACCCGATTATGACAAGGACATCGCCCTGCCCGGGCTGACGGCTCCGGTCGAGATTGTCCGCGACAATGCCAATGTGCCGCATATTTTTGGCAGTTTTGGCGCCAGCGACGAAGATGTCTATTTTGGACTCGGCTACGCGCATGCACAGGACCGACTGTGGCAGATGACTGTGCTGCGCCGGACTGCGCAGGGTCGTTTGTCCGAGGTGTTTGGCAGTCGAACGGTCGAGGTTGACAGTCTGCTGCGGCGTCTGGATCTGTACCGGCTGGCACGCCAATCCGTCAGCGTACAAGACGCGGGCACCCAAGCCGCCCTGATTGCCTATGCCGCCGGGGTCAATGCCCGCTTAGGGGAGATCAATGATCGCGCGCTGGGGCGCGGAGCACCGGAAATGTTCCTGTTCAATGCCCCCATAGCCCCCTGGCAGCCCGCTGACAGTATTGCGGTGATGAAATTGATGGCGTTGAAACTCTCGGGGCAAATGCAGGACGAAGTTTTGCGAGCTCGGGCCACTCTGATGCTGGACGACCCGG
>MAAY01000105.1:0-62794 GCA_002162795.1 Rhodobacterales bacterium 56_14_T64 | reverse complement strand
GCCCCCGGCACCGGAGTGGCGGCACTACCAGAATATGCCCAACTGTTTCCAGGCGTCGCCCGTTATGCCGAAGCCAAACCAATGCCGGCCACCGCGCTCTCGCCTTTTGCGCCACGTGGCTTGGCGGGGGCGTCAAATGTCTGGGCTGCGACCCGTGACCGCTCGGCGGCTGGCGGCACCCTGTTGGCCAATGACCCGCACATGGAATTAAGTGCCCCAACCCTGTGGTACCTTGCGCGGATGGAACTGGCCACCGGCGGGGTGATCGGCGCCACAGTTCCCGGCATCCCAGCAGTCATAGCGGGCAGGTCAGAAGTACTGGGATGGGGTATCACCTCGTCTTATGTGGATGATCAGGATCTGTTCATGGAAAAGCTGAACCCCGATGATTTTGAGCAATACCTAACGCCCAATGGCTATAAACGATTCACCTCTCGCCCCTCGATCATTCAGATCAAAGGTGCCCAACCGATCACCTTGACCCTGCGATGGAGCGAGAACGGACCTATTTTGCCGGGGTCACTTTATGGCCTGTCAACCGTGACACCGCCCGGTCACGTCGCCAGCCTTGCATGGACAGCGCTCAGCCCGGCTGACACCTCGATGAGTGCGGCCATTGGACTGATGCGTAGCCAAAATGTGCAAGACGCCATGGTTGCGGGCGAAGCTTTCATTGCGCCACCACAAAACCTGGTGCTGGCAG
Organism: Rhodobacterales bacterium 56_14_T64; assembly: GCA_002162795.1. GTDB lineage: Bacteria > Pseudomonadota > Alphaproteobacteria > Rhodobacterales > Rhodobacteraceae > Parasedimentitalea. The sequence continues at coordinate 62,091 of MAAY01000105.1, read as the reverse complement.
ATCAAGACACCATAGCCCTGAAAACTGTCGGTGCCGTGCCGCAGCGCAATGCCCAAAACCAAAGCCGTGGCCGCCTGCCGAACCAGGGCTGGCGCCGCGAGAACCGCTGGCAGGGGCGTGCGCCTTATACCTCAAACCCACAGTTTGTCAGCCCTCGCGGCGGTATCCTCGGCAATACTAACAACAAGATTTTGGAGCGTCCGTTTCCCAATCACCTGTCCTACAACTGGGGTGACACCCAGCGTATTCATCGTTGGCAGAAACTGATGCAGACCCGTCAAGTCCACACGCGCGACAGTTTCATCGAGGCACAGCTGGACACTGTTTCTTATACCGCGCGCACACTGCTCCCGTTGATCGGTGCCGATTTGTGGTTCACCTCCAGCGCCGCCCCCGAAGGGACCCCGGAACGCCAACGTCAGATCGCGCTAAACCTGCTGTCGCAGTGGAACGGTGAAATGAACCAGCATTTACCGGAACCCTTGATTTACGCCGCTTGGCTGCGCGCCTTGCAGGTCCGCCTGATTGCCGACGAACTTGGTCCATTGGCCAGCGAGTTCAAACATGTCGAACCCTTGTTCATTGAACGGGTTTTTCGCAATATCGACGGTGCTGCCGCCTGGTGCGATGTCCGTCAAAGCGCGCCTCGGGAAAACTGTACCGACATGGCACGGTTGGCGCTGGACGATGCTTTGATCTGGATCGAAGAACGCTATGGTCCGGCATTGGAGTCCCTGCGCTGGGGCGATGCCCATCAGGCCACTCATGATCACGAGACTTTGGGCGCAGTGCCGCTATTGCGGTTCTTTGTCAATATTCGCCAATCCACCAGCGGTGGTGACAATACACTGCAACGGGGTTTAAGCTCGGGCGAAGGTCCCAACCCGTTCCAGAATGTACATTCCGCTGGCTATCGTGGGGTCTATGATTTTGCCGACCCTGACAGCTCGGTGTTTATCACTTCCACTGGTCAATCGGGGCATTTCCTGTCGCGCTATTACGACGACATGGCGCAGCTGTGGCGACGTGGGGAATACATTCCGATGTCGCTTGATGCTGATTTGGCGCGCGCTGCAGCGGTTGGAATTACTAGAATTCAACCGCTGCAGTAACGACAAGAATACCGGTGTTCGAGGCGGGTTAAAGCGCCTCGAACTGGGATTTCTGCCGGTCATTCCACAAAACGGTGATCTCAAACCCATTTTCGGTCTGCACTTCACCTTGGACTATATCTTCACGAAACAGCCAAGCCCGCTGTTTGCCGTGCGAAAACGCAAGATTTAGCGTCTCGTGATGGCGCGAACCTTGCAGGATTTCAGCTATGTCACGTAGAAGTGCTGGCAGCCCCTCGCCCGTCACTGCCGAGATCGCGTGTATCCCGTCTTCGCGGTCAGCGCGCTCACGACGTGCCTCAGCCTCGTCCTCGGGCAACAGATCCAGCTTATTCCAAACTTCTATCTGGGCCCGGTTTTCGTCAACACCCAGCGAGGTCAGAATATTTTTGACATCCATTGCTTGAGTATGGGTATCGGCGTGGCTGATGTCGCGCACATGCACAATCAAATCGGCTGCCAGAACCTCTTCGAGAGTGGCGCGAAACGAGGCGACCAACTCGGTTGGCAGATCCGAGATGAAACCAACAGTGTCAGACAGGATGATTTCCGGCCCGTCCTCCAGCTCGACCCGCCGCATGGTGGGATCCAGAGTGGCAAACAACATGTCCTTGACCATCACATCAGCGCCGGTCAGACGATTGAACAGCGTTGATTTGCCGGCATTGGTATAGCCGACCAATGCAACAACCGGAAAGTGAACTTTGGCCCGCGCCTCGCGGTGCAGAGTTCGGGTTTTTACGACTTTGTCTAACTGACGGCGCAAACGGACCAATTGGTCATCGATGGCACGACGGTCAGATTCAATCTGGGTTTCCCCAGGTCCGCCAACAAACCCCAAACCGCCACGCTGGCGTTCCAGGTGAGTCCAGGCCCTGACCAGCCGGGTGCGCTGATAAGACAACGCCGCCATTTCAACCTGCAACACCCCTTCACGGGTGCGGGCGCGATCCGAGAAGATCTCGAGGATCAGGCCTGTGCGATCCAGTAGCTTTGCGTCCCAGGATTTTTCGAGGTTGCGTTGCTGGACAGGCGTTACCGCCCCGTCGATCAGAACCAGATCAATCTCTTCGGCTTTGAAGGTAGCAGTCAGCTCTTCAATCTTTCCCTTACCAAATAGGTGGCCGGAATGCGCTTTGGGTAGGCGCACAACTGTGGACCCGATCACATCCAGATCGGGCAAGGCTTCGGCAAGTGCCACGCCTTCTTGCAATGCAGGCTCCGCTGGGCGACGCTTGCTATTTGATTTTATATCCGGATGTAGCACCCAAGCGCGGGTCCGGATCTTGTCTTGCTCCATCAAGAGGCGTCTTCACCCTCATAAAGGCTGATCGGCTGGGCCGGCATGATTGTCGAGATCGCATGTTTGTAAACCAGTTGCGACTGACCATCGCGGCGCAGCAGCACACAGAAGTTGTCAAACCAAGTGATCACGCCCTGTAGTTTCACACCGTTGATCAGAAAGATTGTAACTGGGACCTTAGTTTTACGCACATGATTCAGGAAAGCGTCCTGAAGGTTCTGTCGATCCGAAGCCATAGTTTGTTCTCGCTTTTGTTCTTGTTGCGCGCTGCAGATCAGCGCGACTCTTTATAATTTGAGTATGGACACAGAAATTCTGTGTTTCCAACCATAAAACATTGGGTAATACTGCCTTGTTACCTACAATTCCTCAGTTGCGCCATAGGTTTGGTGTCAATAGAGCAATAATGGCGAGCGTCTCAAGCCGACCCAATACCATCGCAAGACACAGCACCAACTTTGCGGAAGGCTTCAGCAGTGCCAGCGTAATCTGTGTCTCACCAGCAACCTCGATCAGTGGCCCAGTGGTGGATAATGTCGCAATGGCCAAGACCAGCGCCTGATCGAAATCTGAGCCCAGTGCTGCCAGACTGGTGCTGATCAGCGCAAGTGTCAGCGCAAACAGCATAAAAAACACCCAGGCGACAAAGGCCCCATCTTTTTGAAGCCGTTTGTTGCCAGCCCCTTCGCCGCTAACGGACGAGGGATGCACCAATCGCTCCATCTCTCGCAATCCATTGAGATAAAGCGCATAAACCCGCAGCAATTTGACCCCGCCGGCCGTTGTGGCAACGCCGCCGCCAACAAGTGCCAAACCTAACAAAATCAATCCGGGCGTCCCAAGACCTGACCACTGTTGCGCTGCTACCCATTCGGCGCTCTCAAACCCTGTGGTGGTCAGGAATGACATGACCGTGAACACCGCACCCCAGAATGAATGCAGTGCCTGCGGTAGGTTTTCTGTGGTGCTCACCTCATAAGCGGCCAACCAGTGACGCAGGAACAGCAGCAGCGGCACACCAATTACCAAAATCAGGCCAATACGGAACTCGGGATCCTTGTCCAGTCGGACATGGCCAGAAGTGGCCGTATCGGTCGAAAAAGTCAGCCGCGACAGAGCAAAAAACATGAATAAGAACATCACCATTTCACCACCCAGGCCACTGGTGGCATTCTCCACGCCGCCAACCGCCGAAATTCCTGACGTGGCCATTACGGACATCGCATGGCTCAATCCGGTCAGGCTTTTCTCGCCGGTCATCATCAACAAAACCCACAGCGCTAAAGTCAGGCCGACATAAATCGGCACCAGCGCCTGGGTGACCATCACCAACCGACGCCGAGGGTCGCCTTGCTGCATGTGGGCCGGGGTTGTGGTGCCGCGGCCCGGCTCTCCACGCGCGGTCACTTCGAACCCACCCAGTGACAATGGCGCCAGCACCGCCGAAGCTGCAATCCACATCAATAATCCACCCATCCATCCCACTTGGGCGCGCCATAGATGCAGGCTGGCCGGCAGGCGATTAGGATCCGCAAAAATGTCAGCCCCTGTGGTGGTAATGGCGCTGACCATGTCGAAATAGGCGTTCAGATAGCTGGTGTTTTGCAAAGCGTCATAGGTAGGGATTGCCAGGAACAACGGCAAAATCGCAAAGGTGGCCAGCAATGACAGCAACTGGCCCAGCATCCCATATCGTGGCACCCGGTTGGACAGCGACAAGCCGATCAAGGTCACCAGCATGAGCCCAACAATGCCCGAATAGAAAAAACTGCGCGAGGTCGGGTGATCGTTCAGGATGACGGCATGGGTGGCCGGCACCCACATCGCCAAGGCTGCAATGCCCCATATCAACAGAAACAATGGCAACCGAAGAATGCCAGGAGAGGTGGCGCTACCGGTCATCTCAGAAAAAGTCGATCGAGACCTGCATCAGGCGCTCAACCTCAGGCACGTCGTCAGCCATTGCAAACAGGGCGATCACGTCGCCTTCTTCGATCCGCATCTTGCCAGTTGGCCGCAGCACCTCGCCGTCTTTGTAGACCGCACCAACCAGCACCCCCTCGGGGAAATCAATATCGCGGATCATCTGCCCCGCCATCGGTGAGGTCGACATCACCTCGGCCTCAATCACCTCAGCTTCGGCATCGCCAATGGAATAGACCTGCCGCACCCGACCGTGGCGGATGTGGCGCAGGATCGAACTAACAGTGGTTGAGCGCGGGTTGATATAAGCGTCGATGCCCAGCGGCACCATCAGCGGCACCAGGGTTGGGTCATTGATCAGGGCAATCGCCAAACCGCAGCCTTCGGCCTTGGCGCGCACAGCTGCCAACATGTTGGTTTTATCATCATCAGTCACCGCCAACATGGCGTCCGCCCGGTCAATCCCTGCCTCGATCAACAGCGCGCGGTCCAGCCCGTCGCCGTTCAACACAATCGTGCGTTCCAGCACTTCAGCCGCCTGCTCCGCCTTTTTCCGGTCTCGTTCAATCACTTTGGTGCGGGTGCGCCCGGCGCGGTTTTCCATGGCCTTGGCCACTTCCAGCCCAACATTGCCACCGCCCACGATCACCACCCGATCTTGCTTTTTCTCTTTCTTACCGAAGACTTCCATCGTTCGGCTGACATCTTCGATATGGGTAAAGACATAGCAGTTATCACCAACAAATAGCTGATCGCCGGGATCGGGCGCAAACAGGGTCCCGTCACGCCGCACTCCGACTACGATGGACCGCAGAGTTGAGAACAGATCGGTGAGTTGGCGCAGCGGTGTATGAACCACCGGGCAATCTTCGTCGATACTGATGCCCAGCAGCTGCGCCTTACCATCCATGAAGGTTTCGGTGTCAAAAGCGGCCGGAGCCGATAGCCGTTGCATCGCCGCTGCTGCGACCTCGCGTTCGGGGCTGATCACCACGTCGATGGGCAAATGGTCCCTGCGATACAGGTCGGAATAAATCGCATCCAGATAGCTTTGTGAGCGCAGTCGGGCGATCTTGCGCTGGATTGAGAACACCGAATGCGCCACCTGGCAGGTGACCATATTCACCTCATCCGAATGGGTGGCTGCGATGATCATGTCGGCATCTGCCGCCCCTGCCCGCTCCAACACATCCGGGTACGAGGCAAAGCCCGCAACCCCTTGGACATCTAGCGTATCAGTAGCCCGACGCACCAGATCAGGATTGTTGTCGACCACGGTAACATCGTTGAGCTCACCCGACAGATGCCGGGCGATTTGCCAGCCAACTTGACCTGCACCACAGATGATGACTTTCATGATTTTTTGCCCCTAGGCGCGTTTTTGCCAATATTTTGCATGACAGAAGCCTAGAACTGGGTCAATTCAATTGTAACTATGAAATTGTAGCGGCACGGTTGTTCCATGATCAATCCAATCAAAATTCCAGCTCTTCTCCCATTGGTCCTCGGCTTGGTCAGCTGCGCGCCGATGACACTCTACTACAAACCCGGCGGCGAGGTGTCGCGCATGCAAACTGACAGTCTGGGCTGTGAGACCAGAGCGCTGAAAGATGCCCCCGTAGCCAATGAGATCCGCCAAAGCGCGCCGTTGTTCTATCCCGGCGGGCAGTATTGTAATGGTGCCAATTGTTATTACAGGCCCGGATACTGGATTGAAGGTAATATTTACACTGTTGATGTGAACCGCAGTCTGCGCCAACGGATCGAGTACCAGTGCATGTCGAACAAGGGATATCAGGTTGTGGAGCTGCAAATTTGCAATCCATCGATCGCTAAAGCCGCCGGCACTGCACAAACCACCAGGTTTCCTCAATTAAGCGAAACATCTTGTGCGATCCGAAACGACGACGGCAGCTTTCAGATTGTAGAACCTGGCTAGCTGCGTACCAGTAACAATTGAGATGCAGCGCTAGCCTTCCCCACTTCTTCATCACAGCGCATGTTTTTATTTATACAGAGAACAAACACGCCCGGGCAGCACCATGCCCTACCCCTAAAAACATTGGCGACATTTGCCAAATTCAGGCCAGTCGTCTACTATTTTAGCCTAGTTGCTTTGGTAGTTGGTTTTTAACGCGGAGGGAATTACCCATGCGTACTTCTATGGTCATTTTTCTATTTTCAACAACAGCTTTACTCGGCGGCTGCCCGCCTATCGAGAGTTATCAAGTAGACCCCACCCCTGCGACGGCAGCACCCGCCACCAGCGGTCCAACAGCCGGGACCAGCTCAGGCGGAGGCAGCAGTTCAGGTGGGTCCAGTGGCTCGGGCGGCAGTGATTCAGGCGGCGGTGGAGAAGTTTGCATTCCCATGCCCTGCGAGCCTGATGGAGGCGGAGGCGGAAGTAGTTGGGGATGACCTATCAGGGCGACCCACCGACATCTGGCTGTCTATCGATGATCACAGTGGTTGCCGCGATGACCGGACTCGGCTTCGCGGCTTCGGCTGACACCACAACATCCACCCAATCCACAGCAGTCTTTGAAAAGCCGATATCATCTGGCGCTACCGATATTGCCATTGTTGTTGGCATTCAGAACTACACGCATGTCTCCGATCTGACCAACACACTGCAGGACGCGCAAGCGATGTCTGCCATGCTCAAATCCTTTGGCTACACCGTTTATGAAGGTTACGATTTAGACAAACGCGGTTTTGAAACACTGCTGCGTCAGGCGGCGCTGAACATTCGGGTCGGTGGTCAGGTGTTTTTCTACTACGCGGGTCATGGCATACAGTTGGGGCGACGAAATTATCTATTGACCAGCGATGCCGCGCTGACTGACATTCACGATTTGCCTTTCCAGTCGGTGACACTTGATCGAATTTCCGCCATTTTGGGTGGCAAGGCTAATAGTCAAATCCTGATGCTGGACTCCTGCCGCGACAACCCGGTCCCCGACATCAAAGTGACCGCAGACATAGGTGCCGATCTGTTTGAAGCCCGCGAAGGCTTTGACGTTTTCCGTCCACCGCTGAACACATTGGTGGCCTTTTCCACTTCGCCCGGTGCCACCGCGCTGGACGGTGAACCGGGGTCAAACAGCCCCTATACCGCCTCGGTCATCCGGCAATTCCCTGCCAACCCACAGGAGGATGCAATTACTGTACTGTCCGCTGTACGCAGCGAAGTCTACAAGCTGACCGACAGCGCCCAAATCACTTGGGAAAGCTCGACCCTGACCGAAAAACTGTTTGTACGCCCCATCACCCAAGTGGTGGATGTTAAACAAAACGATGGTCCCCAGCGTGGTTTGTCCTTGGTCGAGATACCGCAAGCTTTGACAATTTCCGCACCGCTTGGGCGGTCATTGGAACTCGCACCTGAAATTCTACCCTTTTTGTCCCCCGGAACTGAAGTCTCAATTACAACACGCCCGCAGTCTGGGGTGTCGTCCATAGAACACTCCGCCGGCGGACCTCTTAGCCTTAGCTACACGCCGGAACTTGCTGAAATTTCATCGCAAAATGCTTCTGATACAAACCGGTCGGATAGTATGGTGTTGCGGCTGGCACAGGGCGAAATCGAGCGTGATATCACGCTGAATTTGGACATACGTGTCTCAGACTGTGATCTGCAGGCCGGGGATCTGTTGGATCTGCAAGGTGTTGGATTGTATCGGTTTCCAAATGAAATTGACGTAACCGCAGCCGAAAAATCTTGCCACCAAGCCATAGAGAACGCACCTGAAATTGGCCGATTTCAGTATCAATTGGGCCGTGCCCTGCAGGGCCAAACCCGCTTGACCGATGCTTATCAAGCCTTTCAGACGGCTGCTGTTCTGGGCCATGTGCGGGCCTATAACGCCTTGGCCTATCTGATGATCACCCCCAACATAGACCGTGCCACGGTTGCCATCCCGCTGGACCCGGAAACTGCGAATGCTCTGTGGGAGAAGGGCATCATCGCTGGCGACCCCTTCTCAATGCACGCGCGCGGCAAGCGGCTGTTGCACAGCTCCACCAGCGAAGACGACCGTCGACGCGGGTTTGAGTTGCTCAGCCGCGCCGTTGAACTGGGGCATACCTATTCCCTGAACGAATTGGGCGTATTTTATTTGTGGGGCCCTGAAGAGCTGGCCCAGCCCAAGCGTGGGTTATCCTACCTTAAAGCCTCGGCCGAGCGTGGTGACATCTATGGCATGGCCAATCTGGGTTTTGCGCATCGTGATGGTATCGCCGGCCTGGCAAAAGACCCAAAGGTTGCCCGAGACTTTTTCGCCCAAGCATCGGAGCTGGGTCACCCCTCTGCACCCGCCGAAATTGCCCGGATGATCATGAAGGGGGATTTACCCGGAAGTGACGCAGTTGAGGCGCTGAGCTGGAATGATATGGGGTTGGAACGCGGCGATGCTTGGGCCGGAACCAATGGCGCATGGATCGCCTTCAACAGGCTTTCATCGCGCATTCCATTACATTCAGCGGTGGCACGGGCGGGCAAGGCGATGGCCCTCAACAATGAAGAGGCCGCGGTCGCGGCGCAGCGTCTGTTGAACGACCTGTCAAACAGTGACATCGACGCCGGAACTCAAGCGATTTTAAAAGCCTTGGGTGGCAACGTGATTACGGACGGCCAATTTGGCCCTGCCTCCAGACGGGCCATGAACGATGCCGCCGCAAAGGCCGGTTTAACGCCGCAGACCCCAAGCAATGCCATTGATCGGCTCAGGTTTGCCGCCCAAATCCATTGGGCGCTTAACCCAATTCGCCAGGATCTGTTCTAGCGTCTCCACACTTTTTCATGTGACGTTTTGGTCAGGCCAAGGTGTCCTCGCTGTCCAAATGCGCAACTCGAGCACCAGACTTGTTTGATGTCACCACTCCAAGCGATTTCAGCTTTCGGTGTAATGCTGAACGCTCCATGCCCACAAAGGTTGCGGTTCGGCTGATATTTCCGCCAAATCGGTTGATTTGTGTTAGCAAATACTCCCGCTCAAAGGCTTCGCGCGCCTCTCGTAGGGGAAGGGTCGCCAGGGCCCCGGACAGCACCACACGGCCTTCCTCATTGGGTGCGTCATCCTCACGCGGAAGTTCACTGGCCTCAATTGGGCCGTTTCCATCGCCCAAAATCAACACCCGTTCCACCAAGTTTTTGAGCTGCCGTACGTTGCCTGGCCAGATCATTGTCTGCATCAGCGCCACCGCCTCTTCGCTTAAAGCGCGCAGCGGAAGACCCTGGTTGTCATTGAAATGGCTGATGAAATGTTCAGCCAGCTGCGGAATGTCCTCGCGTCGATCAGCCAGCGATGGCACCGCAATCGGCACCACATTCAACCGGTGATACAACTCTTCGCGGAACCGTTCTGATGCAATTTCAAGCGCCAGATCCTTATTGGTCGAAGAAATCACCCGGAGATCAACCCGGACCTTGTCAGCCCCACCCACACGTTGGAACTGCTGGTCGACCAAGACACGCAGGATTTTGGACTGCGTGCCCAAAGGCATATCCGCGATTTCGTCAAAATAGACGATCCCGTTATGAGCCTGCTCCAGCAATCCCGGCTCAATACCCCGCTCGGCTGTTTCACGGCCAAACAACACCTCTTCCATCCGGTCCGGTTCAATGCTGGCACAGTTAACCGTGATAAACGGAGCGGACGACCGGTTCGAATTGGCGTGAATGTAGCGAGCCGCGATTTCTTTGCCGCTGCCAGCGGGTCCGCTCAACATCACCCTACCGTTTGATTTGACCACCTTGTCCAGCTGACCAGTCAGTGCACGGTAAACAGCCGAGTCACCTATCATTTCGGCACTACCGGAATCAAGTCGCCGAAGGTCGGTGTTTTCACGCCGCAACCGCGAGGTTTCCATTGCCCGGCGGATCACCACCATCAACTGGTCAATATTAAAGGGTTTTTCGATGAAATCGTAAGCACCTTGCTTGATCGCAGCTACCGCGATTTCGACATTGCCATGGCCTGAAATGATTACTACCGGCACTTCGGGATTGTCGCGTTTCACGGCCTTCAGGATGTCGATGCCATCCATCTGGCTGTCCTTGAGCCAAATATCCAGGATCAATAGTGCTGGCACTTCCTCGTTCAGCGCCACCATACATTCATCCGAGTTGGCCGCTTTTCGGGTGGAATAACCCTCGTCCTCAAGAATATCCGCAACCAGTTCACGAATATCACGTTCATCATCGACTACCAGAATGTCACTCATGTCAGACCTGCCTTCTTTGTATTTCTGTTGTTTTGCGCAACATGCGCCTCGGCTGGCAATCGGATCACCGCCATGGCGCCCCGGTGTTGCTGACCGTCAAATTGCGGAGCATCCTCCAACACGAGGCTACCTCCATGTTCTTCAATAATTTTTTTCACAATAGGTAGTCCCAATCCGGTGCCCTCATCCCGTGTCGTGACATAGGGTTCAAAAAGACGTGCCCGGTCTTCGGGGAGACCAATGCCGTTATCAGCGATGGTAATTTCGAAGCAATTATCCCCGTCTTTGAGAGACACCCGGATCTGTGGGTCGTCGGATTTTCGCCCGGTTTTCTTCTCACGACTAACAATGGCTTCACCGGCGTTTTTGATCAAATTGTTCAATGCCTGGCTGATCATCGTGGCGTCCAACTCTGCCAGTAACGGTGACGTTGGCAAGTCGGCCGTCACATTATGATCAGGCTGCCCCGACTGCTGAAGCAACACAGCATCGTGCACCAATGCAACCAGATCTTCCTCGCGCCGATCCGGTTCTGGCATCCTTGCAAATTTTGAAAACTCATCAACAATGCGGCGCAGGTCATTGGTTTGGCGAATAATTACATCTGTCATCGCCTGCAACTGGTTGCTATTTTCCACGCCCAATTTTGGGGCAAACTTACGTTTGATCCGCTCAGCACTCAGCTGGATAGGGGTCAATGGGTTCTTGATCTCATGGGCAATGCGCCGCGCCACATCCCCCCAAGCTGCCATCCGTTGGGCACTGACCAAATCGGTTACATCCTCAAAGGCAACCACATAGCCTTCCAATTGGCCATCTTCGGACAGTCTCGGCGACATTCGCACCAGCAGGTTTTCCAAACGCCCTTGCCGGGTGACTTTCACTTCGCCTTGTACCACCTCACCGCCAGCCGCAGTCAGGTCTGAAAACAGCGCGCCAAATTCAGGCACTGCAACAGACAGGTCCAACGATTGTTGTTCCCCGTGCCAGTCCAGCAACCGTTCTGCAGACCGATTGACAAAAGTCACCCGGCCCTGTTCGTCAAGACCAACCACCCCGGACGTCACCGACGACAACACCGAGTCGAACAAACGGCGTCGGCCTTCGATGTGATGAGTATTGTCCAACAGTGCATCTCTCTGATCCTTAAGATCTCGCGTCATGTGATTGAAATAGCGACCTAAGTCCGCAATTTCATCATCGCTGTCTTCCTCAGGAACCTGAACATTCAAATCACCGCCACCGACCCGTTGCGCGGCCACTGTCAAACGGCCAACGGGCCGTGATAACCGTTCAGCGAACCACATGCCCAACCACATCGCAGCCAAGATTAGGATCACCGCAAAGCCCAGATAGAGTAGGCCAAATTCAAACAACACCCGGCCCCGCTCGTTCTCTAACTGCTGATACAAATGCGCTGTTTGCTTAGTTTCATCCAGCAGGTTCAACAGCTCGCCATCAACATTGCGGCTGACATATAGATACCTGTCAACGAAGGCGTCCAGGCGCACCAGAGCGCGGAACTCGTTGTTGTCCCAATCTTGTAGGATGGTCAGTCCGTCGATCGATGCATTGCTGATGTCGTCCCCGGCTGGCTTTTCGAAATCAAACTCATATGATCGCTCGCCTCGCACCCGGATTTCACCGTCACCGTCCACCACATAGGCCTCACGCAGCCCGCGTTGAATCTGCAGCTGGCCTTGCGTCAGTATTTGGCGCAATTCCGCGTCATTCATAAAAAAGCTGCGTGATCGGCTGGTGTCCAAAAAACGGGCCAGCGCCTTGGCGTCTTCGGACAGGTCCCGACGCTGTTGGGTTTCGTATGCCTCAGCCGCCGCCAAGGAACTGCCAACAACCTGTCGCACCCGGTCAGAGAACCAGCCTTCAAGCCCAACATTCACCGTCAAGCCAGCAAACACCGCCACTGTGACCGTCGGCACCAGTGCCAAAAAGGTAAAGGCACCGATCAAACGCAAATGCAGGCGGGATCCCGCCGATTTGACCCGCCGCGCGGCTACCAGCCGCCCAATTTGCGCCAAGACCAGGGCCGCAATTGTCAGCACGTAGACCAGATCAGCTAGCAGGATCAGACGCAGCGTCGGCGAAGATGCGCCGCGGCCAAAAGGGCCTAGAACCATAAAGGTAATACCCGCCAGTAGCGGCCCCAACACCACAAGCCCAAGCGTGCCAATGTTACGCGCCCGCCGGGTTCTACGCCATCGATCCAGGATTGCAAATGGACCGTAAGCCGAGCGAATATGTGACCTCTGCGCCACGCAGCTACCCTCATCCTAATGTATGGCCATACTGGCCAACCGCCATATATCGTGGACATCTACCAGTTGAGCGACTGGTCTGCCACGGCTATGTGACGATATTACATCAGTTTGCGGCGGCGTGTCACCTGAATATCCAGATCAGTTATCTTTTTGCGCAAAGTATTTCGATTGATCCCCAGTAAATCAGCACATTTGGCCTGGTTTCCACCCGTTGCCAGCAGTGAAATTTCGATCAGCGGCGTTTCCACCTCGCGCAGTAAGCGGGTATAGAGGCCAGGAGGTGGCAGGATGTCCCCGTGAAGGTCAAAGTACCGCTGTAAATGGCGTGCAACGGTTTCCGACAGTTTTTCCTCAGCACCTCCTCCAAGGGCTGGCTCGACTTCGGGTTGTGGCCCCAGCACCGCGGCAACCTCACTCTTGGTGATTTCCTCACTGCGCGCCGTCAGGCTGAGGCGGCGGATCACATTTTCAAGATGACGCACATTTCCTGGCCAGGAATAGTGACGCAGCATGTCCCGGCTCCCATCGCTCAGGTATCTATGCGGTGCGCCGTCGTTCTCGGCGCGGATCAGGAAATGTTCAGCCAACAAGTTGATATCTTCGACTCGTTCCCGCAATGATGGGACATGCAGCCCTGTCCCGCAAATTCGGTAATACAGGTCCTGCCTCAATGTACCGGCGTCGATGGCCGCAGAAAGGTCTTGCTGGCTGGTGGCCATGAACCGCGGACGGTATTCGCCTGGTGCATCGATCATGCGCACCAGTCTTGCCTGGGCCTCATCCGGCAGGTCGACCAATTCATCAATCAACAAAGTGCCTCCCTTGACCCTGGCCAATAGCCGGACCGGCCCCTCCAGCTCTGCCAAATCCGCTGATGATGCACAGATAAACGGCAAAGTGCGCCGATCTGAAAAATCGTGAATAGCCCGAGCAATCAATGATTTTCCCGTGCCGCTTTCACCTGAGATCAACAGCGGGAGGTCGGTGTTCATGACCCTGGCAATCAACTGATACAGAGATTGCATAACCTCAGTGCGCCCAACCAAAGGTAGGTCATCTGGCCGTTCAGGTCTCTCAATCCTAGGCGAAACCGTCCCGTTGTCCCTCTTCGCCAGCGCCTTGGCGGTACGTTTCATCAAGTCCGGCAGGTCAAACGGTTTTGGAAGGTAATCATAGGCCTCGGCCTCGGCGGCCTTGATCGCCGTCATGATGGTGTTCTGCGCAGAAATTATGATCACTGGCAGACCAGGGCGATCCTTCGCAATTTTTGGCAGCATTTCCAAGCCATTGCCATCCGGCATAACGACGTCGGATATGACAACATCGCCCTTTCCTTCGGCCACCCAGCGCATCAGCGTGGTCAGCGACGAAGTGGCGTGAACTTTGCAGCCGGCACGGGTAAGCGCTTGGGTCAAAACTGTGCGAATGGTGCGATCGTCATCGGCGACGAGGACAGTGCCGTCCATTGGGTCTTTACTCCTTAAGTCTTGGTTTCGCGTGGAACGCGCGACAACGAGAGGCGGAACACGGTCCGCCCCGGAGCCGAGCTTACCGAAATCCAGCCATTGTGATCTGAGATTATTTTACTGACCAGCGCCAGGCCAAGGCCCGTGCCGTTTTCACGCCCTGATACAAAGGGATCAAAAATATCGTCACGGATAGCCGGTGGCAAACCTGGACCGTCATCAATAATTTCAATCTGCAAGGGCAGAGTCTTGCCGGTCCCGTCGCTGCGGCGCAGCCGGAACGAATGCTCATAGAACGTCCTGATCTTGATCGTTCCGTGTGTAGAATCAGCAGCTTCCGAAGCGTTCTTCAGTAGGTTAAGAACCACTTGCAGCAATTGATCGGCGTCGCCCCAGGCCATCGGCAAAGACGGGTCGTAGTCTTCGGTGATGGTCATATGTGCGCCGAACCCCAATGCTGCCGACCGCCGGGCACGGTCCAGAACATCGTGTAGATTGACGGGATGGAAATCTGGTTCTGACAGATTGCCAAACTGTTCTACCTGTTCCAGCAACTTCACAATCCGTCGGCATTCGCCAACAATAAGATCAGTCAATTCCATGTCTTCCGGCACCAGGTTCATGCTCAATAATTGGGCCGCACCGGTGATCCCTGCCAGAGGATTCTTGATTTCATGGGCCAACATTTCGGCCATTCCAATGGCCGATTGCGCGGCGGATTTTGCGGAATGCGTCCTAGTCATCCGACCTGCCAGCTCTCGTGGAGACAACATCAGCAACATCTGCCCCGGATGCCCCGCAACAGGTGCCACCTGAATGCCGCATTGCAGTGGCGCCCGATTGCCCGACCCAACATCGATGTCATTCACGAACAAAGGTGCATCATCCCTTCTAGCGCGCGCAAAGGCCCCTTCGATCGGCGCATCAATGGCGATTTCGTCCCAAACCGGACGACCCAAAACCGATTTACGCGAGGAGTTCAAAAATCCCTCGGCCGCGGAATTCATTTCAATTATTCGGTCATCAGCATCGATCAGAAACGCTGGAATCGGCAACGAGGACCAAAGCGTGGCGTCTGATATCATGCTGCCACCTCGTGGCCTGTTGGAGCCAAAGCGTCAGGAAGGAGGCGCAACACTACATTCGGGTTTTTCTCTGTCAGGACCAAACGACGCAGGTTGGTGTCAGTCCCTGAAACATCCATGTACCAACCCAAGTGTTTGCGCGCCACTCGTAAACCAAAATCTTCTCTATAAAACGATAGCATCGCCTGGTAGTGCGTTGAAACCATATCAATTAAGTCAATTCCGGTGGGGATGTCAGCTGCCTTGGACCCCCAGATATCATGCGCCATTTGGGATAGCAGCCAAGGCCTGCCCTGGGCCCCTCGCCCCACCATCACACCATCTGCGCCGGACTGTTCCAACGCGGACCGCGCGGTGCCCAGATCAACAATATCACCATTCGCCAAGACCGGAATTGAGACAGCCTGCTTCACCGCTCGGATCGCCTGCCAATCGGCCACGCCTTTGTAAAACTGACAGCGGGTACGACCGTGAATGGTGACCATTTTTATGCCAGCATCCTGCGCTCGACGCGCAATAGAAGCAGCATTCAAACTGTTGTCGTCCCACCCCAGTCGGGTTTTCAAAGTCACCGGCACATCGACGGCGGCCACCACGGCCTCGATCAATCGCAGGGCATGATCAGGCGTTTTCAGCAGCGCCGATCCAGAATAACCGTTGACCACTTTTTTGGCCGGACAGCCCATATTAATATCAATGATCTTGGCGCCCCGATCCGCTACCTGGCGCGCGGCTTCGGCCATCCAATAGGTCTCGCGCCCCGCCAGTTGTACGGCGGTGCTCTCAACATCTGCACTCAACTCGGCACGCTCACGCACACCGGGTTTTGCTTGCACCATCTCCTGACTGGCGACCATTTCGCTGACCATCAACCCAACGCCAAAGGACCGCACCAGATCGCGAAACGGCCGGTCAGTGATTCCCGCCATTGGCGCCAGCGCAATTGGCGGCATCATGGATGTAGATCCAAGGGTGAAGGGCAAGTGCTTAATCCTTGTGCATGTGAGGTGATATTAGACGACAACGCCGGTATGCTACAATCAAACACCCCTTTTCAAGGTGCGCCGTAACATGCATTGCCTAAATTTTAAGCGCCCTACAGCAGGTGATTGCCTAGCCTTACATCATCCCATAACTAGTAGCGCACCTATCAAAGAGAGTTTCCATGACCTTAGCCGCCCTGATTGTTGCTGCCGGACGCGGGATTCGAGCTGGCGGTGAACTGCCAAAACAATGGCAGATGTTAAACGGGATGCGGGTGGCCGATTGGACCTTACGGACCTTTATGAACTCTCAAATGGATCACATTGTTCTTGTGTTGCCTCCAAATGACGTTGAGGTTTGGGAGATCTATTCTGCGATGCCCGGACTGATCCTTGCTGCCGGGGGACAAGATCGTGCAACTTCCGTCCTGAATGGATTACAGGCGCTGAAAAATTACAATGTAAGTAAGGTGTTGATTCACGACGTTGCCCGGCCTTGCATTAGCCCGACGTTGATCCAACACGTGGTGGCCGCACTGGATCATGGCCCGGCCGCTGCGCCGGCTGTGGCCGTGACTGATGCCCTGTGGACTGGCATTGATGGCCGGGTAACCGGCACCCGCAATCGCAACGGTTTGTTTGCGGCTCAGACGCCGCAAGGGTTTCACTATGACGCGATCCTAGCGGCTCATCTGGCCCACCGCGGCGGTGCGGCTGACGACGTTGAAGTCGCCCGGTCTGCGGGGCTTGACGTGACCATCGTTCCGGGCGACCCAGACAATATAAAGATCACAACCCCCGGCGACTTTGCCCGGGCAGAAAGAATTTTGGGGACATAACATGGATATCAGACTGGGCAACGGCTATGATGTGCATCGGTTTGGCACCGGAGACCACGTCACCCTGTGTGGAATAGAAATACACCACAACAAAGGGTTACAAGGACATTCTGATGCAGATGTAGGCATGCACGCCGCCACGGATGCCATTTATGGCGCCCTGGCTCGTGGCGATATCGGCCAGCATTTCCCGCCCTCAGATCCTCAATGGAAGGGGGCCGCCAGCGAGATATTTTTACGCCACGCAGCAGAACTGGCCAGCGAAATGGGTTTCACTATTTCTAACGTCGACTGCACGCTGGTTTGCGAGTACCCAAAAATCGGACCACACGCCGAACAGATGCGCATCGAGATGGCGCGTATTCTGGACATCCAGGTTGATCGCGTCTCGGTCAAGGCCACGACTTCTGAGAGACTTGGGTTCACAGGCCGCAGCGAAGGAATCGCTGCTCTGGCCACAGCCGCATTGGTGAAATTATGAACCGTTTAGCACAACTGACCGCAACCGTGGGTGGCGTCGGATACCTGCGCCCAGCCCCTGGAACCTGGGGGTCTTTGGCTGCCTTGCCGATGGCCTGGGCCTTTCACACGCTGGGAGGTTTTCCATTGCTGCTGATTGCCGTTGTGGGAACTTTTGTCAAAGGCATCTGGGCAACAAACGAGATGACCCAAGGATCTGACGACCATGATCCCTCTGAGATTGTCATCGATGAAGTAGCTGGCCAATTCATCGCATTGCTACCGCTCAGCTATGCATCTTGGGCGCATGGCATCGACATCCTGGTGTTGTGGCCAGGCTGGATTGCCGCCTTTGCTTTGTTCCGCCTTTTTGACATCACTAAGCCGGGTCCTATTGGTCGGGCCGACCGCCGAGGTGACGCTTTGGGAGTGATGCTGGATGATGTAATCGCCGGCGTTTTTGCCGCTATCGGCGTGATCATTCTGGCCGGTCTTTGGCATGGAGTTTTGGCACCGATGCTGGGCCAATGACCATCGACCTGCTGGACCTGATCACACGTGCTCGCGCCGCCGGTGTAACTATAGTCACGGCTGAAAGTTGCACCGGTGGCATGGTCGCCGCGGCCCTGACCGAAATTCCCGGATCGTCGGAAGTTTTTGATCGCGGATTTGTCACCTATTCAAATGCAGCCAAGACAGAAATGTTAGGGGTTTCCAACGATATACTTGCTGCACATGGAGCAGTCAGCCCCGAAGTAGCCGAAGAAATGTCGCTTGGAGCCCTCCGTAACTCCAAGGCAACTGTCGCTGTGTCAGTTACCGGCATTGCCGGCCCCGGTGGCTCTGACCACAAGCCCGAAGGCCGGGTCTGCTTTGGTCTGGCCCGATCTGGACACCAAGTAAAATCGGAAACCATCGAATTCGGAACCCTTGGGCGCCAAAATGTTCGTAAAGCCGCCAGTGATCACGCACTGATGCTGATACAAAGGGAAATATCAACACTCGAGACAATACACATTGGTGCTGAACCCAACACCTGAAGCGCTGCTGGTGAAAAGAAAACAGAGCGCCCAGGAGTGGTTGCGCCGTTGGTCTCATTGGGGTGTGGAGGTCCGGAACTGTCTGGTCTGGACTCGGGATAGAGGTTTGATCCCAATTGGAACAGAAAAGGCCCCGCAAAACTGCGAGGCCTCTTTTTGTTGGGCATATTGCCCTATTATAATTAGCGCTTGGAGAACTGGAAGCTCTTACGCGCTTTGGCCTTACCGTATTTCTTACGTTCAACCACACGGCTGTCGCGTGTCAGGAAGCCAGCGGCTTTCAAAGCGCCACGCAGGCTGGGAGTGTACAGCTGCAGGGCTTTGGAAATGCCATGCTTTACTGCACCGGCTTGACCGGACAGGCCGCCACCTTTTACGGTTGCATAGACATCAAACTGGTCTTCTGTCCCAGTAATCTGGAACGGCTGACGCAGGATCATCTGCAAAACTGGACGCGCAAAGTAAACTTTGATTTCACGACCGTTCACGGTGACCTTGCCGGAGCCCGGCTTGATCCATACGCGGGCAACAGCGTCTTTACGCTTACCGGTAGCATAGGCACGACCCAAGCTATCACGCACGGGCTCGCGCATGATGATGTCTTCGGCTACAGCTTCCACGCCTGCAACGGCGCTCAGCTCTTCGAGAGTGTTGATCTGATCAGACATCTACATTAGCTCCGCGTGTTTTTGGTGTTCATGGACTTAACGTCCAGAACTTCGGGGCTTTGCGCCTCATGGGGATGCTCAGCACCAGCGTATACACGCAGGTTTGTCATAATCTGACGGCTAAGTTTGTTGCCCGGCAGCATGCGCTTGACCGCTTGGATCATGACGCGCTCGGGGTGCTTACCCTCGAGGATCTGCTGCTTGGTGCGCGACTTGATGCCACCCGGGTGACCGGTGTGCCAGTAGAAGTTTTCTTCGCGCTTTTTGCCAGTCATCTGCACTTTTTCAGCGTTGATGATGATGACGTTGTCGCCACAATCCATGTGAGGCGTAAACATCGGCTTGTGCTTGCCACGCAGACGCATGGCTACAATCGAGGCAAGACGGCCCAGCACCACGCCTTCGGCGTCGATGATGATCCATTTCTTCTCGATATCTGCTGGGGTAGCAGAGAAGGTTTTCATGGCAGGTAAATCCTGTTTAACGTGAGGAACACCAGAACAAGTCCAGTATTCGAATTCGATGGATGGGGTTTACGGGGATCTCTGGGGGCAGTCAACTCCAGCAAACAAGATTTAATCTCTAAGTATCAATCGGTTACAAATTAGGTATTATATTACCCCACACTTAAACGCTGATCTGCTCGGGTGGGTTGTCCAGCAGCGCCCTGAGCCGCAGCATCGCGCCTTCAAACACAGCCAGGGACACGTGGGCATTGATGGCAATGCGCACCGCGTTGGGCGCGCGCCCATCACGTAGGGCAAATTCGTCCGCCGAGCGGATCTGCACGCCCTGCCCTTCGGCCGCCCGGGTAAAGGCGGCAGAGCGCCAGCCCGAAGGCAGCCGTAGCCATACAAACGGCACCTGATCGTCCCAGGTCAGATCAAACCCGCCCAAAGTGTTCACTGCCACGCGCACATACCGTGCCATCTCTTTCTGGACAGCCTTCGCCAAAACTTTGGTATGCGGATCGCCTAGAAAAATGCAGGTGAGTGCGGCCAGTGGCTGAGCTAGGCCAAAATAGCCATGTTCGGCTACACGCCGAAGATCTGGGCCGCGCCCCTGGGGTGCCAGCGCAAAACCAACTCGCAATGAAGGGGTAAGCGATTTTGAAATGGAGCTCACGTGCCAGCCTAATTCGGGCGCCAGTGCGCGGTAACTTGGGGCGCGGGGGTCGCCCATGCGGTAACAGTCGTCCTCAATAATCTGAATGCCATGACGGCGCGCGACTTTTACAATCTCCTGGCGCCGCTCAAGTGGTGTGTATAGCCCCGTAGGATTGTGAACTTCCGGACTGGTGCACAGAACCAAGGCACCGGTCTTGCGCGCTGCATGCTCTAGTGACTCTGGCAAAATGCCTTGGTCATCCATAGCCACACCTACCACTTTCGCGCGCAGCAATTCCGCAGCACGGCGGAAGCCGGCGTAGGATAGATCTTCAACCAAGATGGTTGGCTGCGGTCCTTTCAGCAAGGCCTGCATCACGACCATCAGCCCACTTTGGCCGCCATGAGTAAGTACAACGTCCTGCTCATTCAGGCTTCCCAACGGAAGCTCTGACAGCCAGTTCACCACCGCCTCGCGTACCGGCTGATAGGCACTTCGTGTTGGATAGCTGAGAAACGACAGATCCGGGCCCTCGGCAACTTGGCGCAACGCCTTTCGGATTGCAGCCACCTGCCCCATATCAGCGATTCGAGGACTGAACAGGCTAATGTGATCTGGGTTTTTCACTTCGTGCATATGAAGTTGCCTGGCCCAAACATCGTCCAACACTGGCTTTTGTTTGGCAGCGACATAGGTTCCCCGACCAACCTCAGCCTGCAGCACCCCTTCATCAGTCAGAATCGAATAAGCGCGGGCCACGGTTCCCGGCGTAATACCCAGTTGAAATGACAATTCGCGCACTGGTGGCAGCTTTGTGCCAACTGACAAACCACCATTATCCACTTCCGAACGTATTGTTTCGGCAAGCTTTTTATATTTTGGACCCTTGGTGCCACCCAAGTCTTGCGGCCAAATTGTACTCATTACAATCCTTTCGTGGACACTTTGTACCCCATTTTGTATCAACACACTGTAACATACGCATAAGATTGTATCAATACAATATTGGAGCATACCATGATACAGCACGCTCAGATCCCTCAGTCAAACATGACCTTCCTGGCCAGCCGTCCGGCGCTACCAGTTCTGGCTCAATGGGCTGTGACGTTTGCGGTGCTGATCACCAAATGGAGCCTGCGCCGCCGCACCCGAAAACACCTGCGTCATTTGTCCCAGGAGCAGTTGGACGACATCGGGCGTAACCGCGCCGAGGCGCATCATCAAGCCACTCTTCCGTTCTGGCGCCCTTGATCCCCAGGGACACTAGAACCACTTCAAGGCCGGGGGAAACCCCGGCCCTTTTTCATTGACGTCCTTCTATATGCTAGCGGAATGACCCTCATTCGGGTTTTGGATCGCGAGCAGGTGGAATTGAATAGGTCATATTGGCCCGTGCGACCGCCGCCTCTTGCCCGATTGAGTGGATCAATATATCGCAAACGGCCAGCGATCGCCCAAACTTCAACAATCTACAGTTGGCCATTAAATCAACTCCAGAAGCAGGCTTGCGCATGAAATCCATCGAGCAATTGGTAGTGACCGCCAGCGCCTGCCGACCTATCCGGGCAAGCACCATCGCGTATGCGGAGCAATCTGCCAATGCGAACATTGATGGCCCCGAGACAGTGCCACCAGGGCGCAGATGCTTGTCCTGAATTCGCAGTCGCATCAAAATCTCATTCTCAGACAAAGCCTCAACAGCAAATTCCTCCCGCACCTGCGGGAACACTTCATTCAGAAATTCCATCAGTTCCGCCGCGTCCATCTGCAATGCCATGCTTTTCTCCTACCTCGGTGCTGCCTAAGGTTGGGCAAGCACGCCAAGGAGAGCAAGATGACAATTTTGAAACGTCACGACACTGACGCAATCGCCCACCTGACCATGGATATGCCGCAGAAACTGAACGCATTGTCCGACGAGATGTTGGCAGCGCTACAAGTGCAAATCGAATCCCTGCACAATGACACCACTATTAAAGTGGTCATTCTATCCGGAGCGGGCAAAGGATTTTGTGCCGGCCATGACATTAAACAAATGAACACTGCCCGGTCTTCGGTGGATGGCGGAAAAAGTTATTATCAGGATCTTTTTGCACGCTGCACTGCTGTAATGACAGGATTACAAAATCTGCCGCAGGTGGTGATTGCACAGGTCCATGGTATAGCCACGGCTGCGGGATGTCAGCTGGTCGCCTCTTGCGATTTGGCCGTCGCTGCCGAGGACACAAAATTTGGTGTTAATGGCGTGAATATTGGCTTGTTCTGTTCAACGCCCATGGTTGCCTTGTCACGAAACATCCCGCGCAAACACGCGCTTGAACTCCTGACGACCGGAAACTTCATGTCGGCTCCCCGTGCCGCTGAGTTGGGGCTAATAAACCATGCAGTTCCCGAAGCAGAGCTTGAAACCGAGACCATGAAGCTGGCCACAACTATCGACAGTAAACTGGCTGCGGTGGTCAAGGTTGGCAAACAGGCCTTTTACAAGCAACTGCAAATGCCCCTGGATCAGGCCTATGCCTATACCAGCGGGGTGATTGTCGAGAACCTGCTGTACCGTGACACCATCGAAGGCATGGCTGCATTTGCCGAAAAAAGACCGCCAAACTGGCAGAAAGATTAGAATTTCCGGAGAATTTTAGTCTTTGTTTACGATTTGGTGCGTATTGTTTCCATATCGGGCCTTTCAAAAAAGGCAAGAACATGGCAAGGATTGGGCAGGGCAAAATAGCCCGGTCACAATTTGGGTCGCCGCCTGTGGAAGGTCCCTCCAAACCGGATCTCTCCCCGGTTCGACATTCCCGCAGCGGCGACCCCAAATTTCCCTTCCGAAAATATGGCGATCCTGTAGTGGCTTAGGCCAATTTGGGCGCCATCATGCCGTAGCTATCGGTGCTATTCTTTATGCCCCATATTGCGCCACCCTGCGCCCTGCCCTATGTCGCAGCTATGACACAAACATTGCATATCGTGGGCGGCGGCATGGCCGGGTCCGAAGCGGCCTGGCAGGCAGCGAACATGGGCGTCCAAGTGGTAATCCACGAAATGCGCCCTAAAGTGAAAACCTTTGCCCATCAAACTGGCAATCTGGGCGAGATGGTTTGTTCCAACTCATTCCGCTCGGATGATGACGAGCAAAACGCGGTTGGCTTGCTGCATTGGGAAATGCGGGCTGCGGGTGGGTTGATCATGGCCACCGCGGACAAGCATCGTCTGCCCGCCGGCGGTGCTTTGGCAGTGGACCGCGAGCCTTTTGCCCAGTCTGTCACCGACAGCCTGACAAGCCACCCTAATATCTCGGTGTCTTACGATGAAATCACCGATCTGCCCGATGACGGCCACTGGATCTTCGCCACCGGCCCACTGACCTCCTCTGCCCTGGGCCAATCCATCCAGGCAGAGACTGGCGCCGAGGCCCTGGCCTTCTTCGACGCGATTGCGCCGATCCTCTATGCTGACAGCATCGACATGTCGCAGGCTTGGATGCAGTCACGTTATGATAAAGGCGAGACCGAGGAAGAGCGCACCGCATACCTCAACTGCCCAATGACCAAAGACCAGTACGAAGCGTTTATCGACGCTCTCCTGGCGGCCGAAAAAACCGAGTTTCACGAAGGCGAGACCGCCGGATATTTCGATGGTTGCCTGCCAATTGAAGTCATGGCCGAGCGTGGCCGTGAGACCTTGAGGTTTGGTCCAATGAAACCGGTTGGCCTGACCAATAGCCATAAGCCCGAAGAAAAGGCTTATGCCGTAGTGCAGCTGCGCCGCGACAACAAATTGGCGACGTTGTTCAATATCGTCGGTTTCCAGACCAAGATGAAATACGGCGCACAAACTCAAGTCTTGCGAATGATCCCGGGGCTGGAAAATGCTCAATTTGCCCGGTTGGGCGGCATTCATCGCAACACGTTCCTTAACTCGCCAACTCTGCTGGACAGCCAGATGCGGTTGAAGTCGCAGCCCAATATCCGCTTTGCCGGCCAGATCACCGGCGTCGAAGGTTACGTCGAAAGTGCGGCAATGGGGCTGCTGGCCGGGCGAATGGCTGCCGCTGAAATCCTGAACCGGGATCTACCAGAGGTGCCGCAAGACAGCGCCATGGGCGCCCTTGTCCACCACATCACTGGTGGTGCCGAGGCCAAGACTTTCCAGCCGATGAACGTCAACTTCGGCCTGTTCCAACCGGTTGAAGGGCTCAAAGGCGGGCGTAGAGGCCGCAAAGACCGCTACAAAGCCTATACGGATCGGGCAAAAAATGTATGGTCAGAATGGCTTGAGAGCTTCTCTTAAGTAATTTAGAGGGATTTTTTCAAGTGAAGTTTGTAACTCGGTTTGCCCCTTCACCGACTGGCCCGCTGCATTTGGGCCATGCCTATTCAGCTATGCTTGCTCATGACATGGCTTTTTCTGAAGGCGGGGATTTCCTGTTAAGGATCGACGATCTGGACCAATCGCGCGCCCGAGACCATTGGGAAAAACAGATCTATGATGATCTGCATTGGCTTGGATTGTGGTGGCAGGAACCTTGCCGCAAGCAATCAAAGTGCCAATCCCAGTACGACCTCGCCTTAGATATCTTGTGGGGGAAAGACATATTATATGAATGTACGTGCTCTCGCCGCGACATTCGTGAGGCTCAATCAGCTCCGCAGGAAGGTCTGCCACAATATGGGCCAGACGGCCTTATCTACCCCGGTACATGCCGCCACTCTAACAGGCCTAATAGTCCTTTGCATGAGCCTCGCCCCTCAAATGCAACACTAAGGTTAGATATGGCCAAGGCTATAGAGTACAGCTTTCGGGGTACGACACTTTTCCTACCTCCCCGTGCTATCGAGAGAAAGCGCTATGCATACTTTGGGGAGTATGGAGCCAGCGCAAACACGCACACTCAGTCCTACGAATTCACACCGGAAATTATGCTAAAGGAAATTGGTGACGTCGTCGTTTGCCGCAAGAATATGGGAGCAGCATATCACTTGGCGGTAGTGGTCGACGATCAAGAACAAGGGGTAAGTCATGTTGTCAGAGGCGAGGACCTTCTAGAGGCAACTATGATCCATCTTCTGATCGGTCATCTTCTAGACGATGAAATACATCATTATTGGCTCGAACCAACCTATCACCACCACAAGCTAATCCGCGACGACACCGGCAAGCGCCTCGCCAAACGCGATGACGCCCGCTCTATCGCCAAATACCGCGAAGAAGGCTTCACTCCGTTAGACATCCGCAAAATGGTAGGTCTTGACTGAAACAGGACTCATCGTCTGACGTTAGAGGTCCATGGGCTCCATCAGCTCAACTTCTTCGCCATCCCGCACAGACGTATAGAAACAACTGCGCCGGTTGGTGTGGCAGGCCGGGCCAGTCTGGCGCACCACAGCCAGCAGGCAATCGCGGTCACAGTCCACTCGAAGATCCACCAACTCCTGTACATGCCCCGAGCTTTCACCCTTGACCCAGAAAGACTGCCGTGACCGCGACCAATAGGTCACCTTGGCACTGTCCAGCGTCCGAGTGACGGATTCAGAATTCATCCAAGCCATCATCAACATCTCACCACTGTCAACGTCCTGCGCAATGCAGGGGATTAGACCGGCGTCATTGTAGATGAGACTATTTGGATCAAAGGACATGGCAAAAACCTTTTGCATCTGGATATTGGCACCCTATGTATTGTGAACGTCAAGCTAGGGAAAGCCCAAGGGATACTTATGTCCAGCGAAAATGATCTTATAAAACTCTACTCCTCACGCATTCTGGCGTTGGCGGCAGATATTCCACATTTGGACCGGCTGGATGCGCCTGATGCAACGGTCAAAAAGCGCGCGCCGCTGTGCGGATCTACCGTTACCGTCGATCTTCGCCTATCCGATGGAAAAATTTCCGAATATGGTCAGGATGTTAAGGCCTGTGCCCTAGGCCAAGCCTCAGCCTCGGTGGTTGGTGCAGCGGTACTGGGATGCACCATCGACGATATCGAACAGGCCCGAAACCAGTTGAAGCTGATGCTGACAAATGACGGACCAATTCCAGATGCGCCCTTTGACGGCTTGGAGGTTTTGATACCCGCGCGCGCATTCAAAAATCGCCACGCTTCAATCTTGCTGACACTTGAGGCAACGCTGGAAGCCATGCAGCAGATTTCACGCAAAAATTATGCTTAACACCTTTTAAGCATCTTCGGTTTACCCATGTGCCAACAGTATATGAGTATCCAATGCACCAGGTTCATAATTTTCCTACATCCAAAGAAGCTGATAAAAGCATAGATAGCTTGGCTCAGACCTCGTC
This sequence comes from Rhodobacterales bacterium 56_14_T64, assembly GCA_002162795.1. GTDB lineage: Bacteria > Pseudomonadota > Alphaproteobacteria > Rhodobacterales > Rhodobacteraceae > Parasedimentitalea. The sequence goes on along the minus strand of MAAY01000105.1, from coordinate 35,302 downwards.
TCAGCTGGGTTTCGAGATCGTTGACATTGCTGGTTTTCTCGACACGATCGAGAAAAAGTCTCGCGACCAGCTGCAGGCGTTAAAGGCCATGCAAAATGGCGCGCTACGCGTTATTGATTCCAATGCCAGTGTACTGGAAACCATTCAAACTGTATCAGGTTCGACCCAGAAGACACTGGAAACCGTGCAGAAGTCCGTATCTATAGTCCGTGACAGTGGGCAGCACAGTCAGTCCATGGCGGAATGGGTGCAAGTGCTGAATGCCCGCAGTTCTGGCGTCGAGCAGACCGTCGAAGCAATGCGTGCCGACAATGACCGCATCTCTTCGATTGCCACCCAAGTCAATATTCTGGCCATCAACGCCAAGATTGAAGCCGGACGCGCAGGAGATGCCGGACGCGGCTTTGCGGTTGTGGCCGAAGCCATCAACGACCTGTCGCACAAAACGGAACGCGCCGCCGCCGAAATCAACACCAACATCCTTGCCCTTGCCAAATGGATCCAGGAATTACGTGTTGAAACCGAATCCATGTCCAAGTCAGCCACGGTTGTTCTGGATCAGGCCCGCACCACTGATGACTCATTGGTGGAGATTGAACGCAATGCCCAAAGCGTCAATACTGAGACTGACCGTATTCTGACCGAAGCGATGGTCGTCAAAGAGTCGGTTGAAAACTTTGCTCCCAGCATCCAGAAAATTGGCAGATCCGTCGAGGAAACCTCCGCCGGAATCCAACAGACTCATGGTCGCGTTGAAAATCTAATTACATCTTCGGAGAGTCTGGTACAGGGAACCGTCGCATTGGGCGGGCGATCCGCTGACGGACGGTTCATCGCCTATGCCACCTCGGTCGCACAAAACGTCGGCCAGATTTTTGAACAGGCTGTTGAGTTGGGTAGGATTTCGCCGAAAGATCTATTTGATCGGCGGTACCAACCTATCCCAAACACCAACCCACAACAGGTGATGACCCGCTTTACCAACCTAACGGATCAGCTGCTGACGCCGCTGATTGAGGCCGCTTTGGAGTTTGATACACGGGTTGCATTTTGTGCGGCCGTAGATGTGAACGGCTACCTGCCGACACACAACAAGAAATTCTCGCAACCTCAACGGGACGATCCGATCTGGAACACCGCCAACTGCCGCAATCGGCGTATTTTTGATGACCGTGTTGGTCTCAAGGCGGGTCGCAATGCCCAACCTTTCCTAATGCAAGTTTATCGCCGTGACATGGGCGGAGGGGAATTTGTGATGATGAAGGATCTGTCGGTGCCCATCTTTGTCAAAAACCGCCAATGGGGCGGGCTTCGCTTGGGTTTTACCAATTAAAAAGGCCGCCGCACATTTGGGCAAATGGCGGCGGCAAGATCGCTCTCTTATGCGGGATCCGGTTGCTACCGGTGGATCACGGGACATGATCCGGTGTGGGAACAGGACAGGCAGTCAGTTCCCCACATCAATTGGGACAGGATGCAGGCGCAACAGGCACAAGAGCGCAATTCGAAATTTCGGAATCTAGACGAGCGCGGGCATATGTAGAGCGACCACCAGCATGACAATCAGTGCTGCAGCACCCACCGCATCTTGCAAAAGGGTCGTGGGCGAATGTTGGAATGTGTTCCTGATTTGTTCAATCATAACGCGAGCCTCCGGGCTGTCTTGGGTCTGTTGATCACACTCTCCGGTGTTTGTTGACCCTTTGTTCTCACTTTTAGCGAGCGCTGTAAAGAACTTTTTGAGAACATTAGCGAACAAAAGGGGGTTTCGACAGTCGGATTCGAGTTAACCCACTGAAATCAAACGAATTGCCTGATCTTGCCGCATTAGCCATAAAAGAACACGCGCAGCCTGTCCCCGAGAACTTTCAAGCCCGGGATCGGCTGTCAACAAGGCCCGCGCATCGCTCTGAGCCACCGCCATCAATCCGGCCTGCCGTTCCAGATCAGCAATTTGGAATCTGGGCAGACCGGATTGAGCCGTTCCGATCATGTCGCCAGCGCCGCGCATCTGCAGATCAGTCTCAGAAATCACAAAACCATCCTCGGTTTCACGCAATACCTCTAGGCGCTTGCGGCCGCCCTCTTTCAACGGAGCCTGATACATCAGCAAACAGGTTGACTGTGCACTTCCACGCCCGACCCGACCGCGCAATTGATGCAATTGCGCCAGACCAAAAATTTCTGCACGTTCAATTACCATTATCGTGGCATTTGGCACATTTACGCCGACTTCGATCACCGTGGTGGCGACAAGAACTGAGGTTTCGCCAGCCTGAAACGCCGCCATTGCAGCGTCTTTGTCTGCCGCCGGCATTTGTCCATGCACCAGCCCGACGATGCCTTCGCCCAGGACGGCTCGCAACCGTTTGAACCGCTCTTCGGCGGCCGTCAAATCCATAAATTCGGATTCTTCGACCAATGGGCAGACCCAATAACATTGTCGGCCTTCATCAATGGCGCCACGCAAGTGACTGATGACCTCGTCCATTCGTTCGGTGCTTATGACAGCCGTTATGACCGCCTTACGCCCCGGTGGTTTTTCATCCAGAACCGAGACATCCATGTCGCCGTATTGTGCAAGTGCCAACGATCGGGGGATCGGCGTAGCGGTCATCACCAGAACGTCTGCACCCTGCCCTTTATCAGCCAGTTCCATACGCTGACGCACACCAAAACGATGTTGTTCATCCACAATGGCCAATCGCAGGTCGTTGAAAACAACGTCCTGCTGAAAAACGGCATGCGTCCCGACCAGGATGTGAATGTCACCACGTTCCAAGGCTGCCAGCTTGGCCCGGCGTTCGGCGCCCTTATCGCGCCCAGTCAACAACTCCAACACAACCCCGGCATCTTCGGCAAGCGGCCGTAACCCTTCTAGGTGTTGACGCGCCAGAATCTCGGTTGGCGCCATCATCACGCCTTGCCCGCCTGCTTCAACTACGACCAGCAAGGCCATGAAAGCAACCAATGTTTTTCCTGATCCGACGTCCCCCTGCAACAGCCGGTTCATCCGTTGGTCTGATCCGAGGTCTACAGTGATTTCGCCAATGGCACGGTTCTGTGCCTTGGTTGCCTGATACGGCAGCGCCGCCAGAACTTTGGCCTGAAATCGGCCATCGCCAATGCTTGAAATTCCACGCGCCTTACGCTCCATCTGCCGAGCCAGTGCAAGTGTCAACTGATGCGCAAACAGCTCGTCATAAGCCAGCCGCGCCCGCGTGGAGGAATGGGCTTCCAAGTCATCTAACCCATTGGGGTTATGAGCCTCTACAATAGCTTTCTGCCACTGTGGCCAAGTCTCTTTTTTGACCTGCGCCGGGTCAATCCACTCCGCAAGATCCGGGATCCGAGTGATCGTATTTTGAGCCGCCCTAAATATGGTTTTCTGGGTAATGCCCTGGGTCAGGTTATAGACCGGCTCGAACTCTGGGATCTCCGCTGCTTCCTCTAATGGCACCATGTGATCTGGGTGCACCATCTGCGCCAATCCATCGAACAGCTCTAACCTGCCCGAAACCACACGACGTGCCCCTTCCGGAACTTGCGCTTCCAGATAACGGCTACGGCCATGAAAGAAGACCAGTTGAAAATCCATCTGAGCATCAGTGACATGAATGCGGTAGGCGCCACCACGATTTCGCGCCGGGCGATGCTGGCCAATTGTGACCTCAACTGTCACAACAGCTGGCAAATCGACGCCCTTGATTGTCTCCCGTCTACGTCGATCAACAATCGAATAAGGTAGCGTAAACAACAAGTCACGTGGTGTTTCTACACCCATTTGGGTAAAGCTCTGCGCTGTTTTGGGTCCAACGCCCTGCAGGGTTTCAACTCCAGCAAACAGCGGAAACAGAATTTCGGGACGACCGCTCATTCCGGGTTAATCAACGCCAGCCAGCCATCCTCGTCGAGGACCTCAATCCCCAATTCAGCGGCCTTTTTCGCTTTGGATCCGGCACCGGGACCGGCAACCAATATGTCCGTTTTCTTAGAAACCGATCCAGAAACCTTAGCCCCCAAAGACTCCGCACGCGCTTTGGCCTCAGCGCGTGTCATCTTTTCAAGCGACCCAGTAAACACCACTGTGTTACCCACTACCGGGCTGACGCTTGATGGCATCTCCGGTGGAACTATGTCCAACTCGTTGGCCAACCTCAAGATTGCAGCCCGCTCTTCACTGTTGGCAAAGGCATCGGTAAGCGAAAGGACAACAGAAGCTCCTATCCCATCAATACCAGTGAGATCGTCCCAGGCTGCTGTCGCTGCCAATGAGACATCACAGGCTGCGATAGCCACATCTCTGCTATCTTTAATTTTGGCACGGCGACCTTCAGATTTGGCGGTCAAACGTTCCGCTTCTTCAGATTCGTCAGCGTTACGCCAAGCCACAGCCGCAGGGCGCGCAGCATCTACGCCTTGCAGGAAGTTTTCCCAATTCATGAAATGCAGTGCCAGATCCTTGGCCGCGGCTTCACCCACATGTCGAATGCCTAGGGAAAACAGCATCCGGCCAAAATCTATACGTCGCTTATCCTCGATTGCCGCGAACAGTTTTGCAGCACTTTGGTCGCCCCAGCCATTTCGGTTTTTTAACTTGGTGAATTGCCCCTGATCCCGTGTCGCCAACGTGAAAATATCGGCGGGCTCCCGAATTGAGAGGTGCTCATCACCATAAAACATTTCTATCTGCTTTGCGCCTAAACCTTCGATATCAAAGGCTTTGCGCGCGACAAAATGTTTCATCTTTTCCTTGGCTTGCGCCGGACATATCATTCCCGCCGTGCAATACCGCACCGAGTCCCCATCTTCGCGCTCGGCTTGGCTACTGCATTCAGGGCAAACAGTTGGAAAGACAAAAGCAACCGCGTTAGCTGGGCGTTTGGACAAATCAACATCTGCAACTTTTGGGATCACGTCACCGGCGCGATACACCTGTACCCAATCGCCGATTCTTATGTCTTTCCCCCCCCGAATTTCTTCGCCTTTTGAATCCCGTCCAGCAATATAGTCTTCGTTGTGCAAGGTGGCATTGGACACCACAACCCCGCCAACCGTAACCGGTGCAAGACGGGCGACCGGGCTCAATGCCCCTGTGCGACCAACCTGAATGTCGATTGTTTCGATCCGCGTCCAGGCCAGTTCAGCCGGGAATTTATGCGCAATCGCCCATCGTGGTGTGGTTGAGCGAAAACCTAGACGGTCCTGAAGACCCAGTTCGTTGGCCTTATAAACAACGCCGTCTATGTCATAGCCAAGAGTTGCGCGCTGCACCTCAATTTTGCGATAGTGTTCGATCATTTCCGTGGGATTAGCGCAGAGACGAGTCAGAGGATTAGTTTGAAATCCAAGCGTCTTCAATCGCTTGATCGCTTCCATTTGGGTAACACCAAGAGGAGCGGAAAGTGCGCCCCAGCTATAGGCGAAGAACCGCAATGGTCTGGACCGAGTGATTTCGGCGTCCAGTTGACGCAATGATCCAGCGGCTGCATTCCGCGGATTGGCAAATGTTTTACCGCCCCGTTCTTGCTGGCGAATATTCAGAGCTGTGAAATCTTCATGGCTCATATAGACCTCGCCACGGACTTCCAACACGTCTGGGGCGCCAGTAATTTGCTGAGGAATATCCAAGATGGTTCGCGCGTTGGCTGTTACATTCTCACCAGTTGAGCCGTCGCCACGGGTAGCTGCCTGGCGCAGTTGACCGTTTTCATATCGCAAAGACAGCGATAGCCCGTCAATTTTGGGTTCCGCGGAATAGGCAAGCGGAGCCGTTGCTGCCAAGCCGAGATATTTGCGGATACTGCTGTCAAAGCCGACAACGTCTTCGTCATCAAAAGCATTTCCCAGGGACAGCATCCGTTGGACATGGGTAATTTTTGTGAACCCAGAAGAGACTGGGGCACCGACCTTACCGACTTCGGTGGCAATTTCAGTAAGCTGTGGAAAATTATCCAACAGATCGGCGTAGCGCTGCTTTGCTGCATCATAGTCAGCGTCGGACAAGATCGGCGAATCTTTCTGGTGATAGGCGAGATCAGCCAGCCGCAATTGTTCTTGCAGACGCAGCAAGTCTTTGCGGGCATCCTGTTCAGAAAGAGATACGGATATGGTCTTGTCGATCTGCTTCACGCGCATCCCCTGTCACCTGCTATTACGGTGATAGGATGTGAGACGCGTCAGGTCCAGATGCTCTAGTCACCTGGATCAGATTTACTGCAGTATGAAAATTGTAGCGATGCCTGGTGGCACCGCTACAACATTAATCAGGCGCCAACTGCCAGACGTGGGCCATTCGACATATGGTCTTCTTGTGGGTCACGCAGCACGTAACCGCGGCCCCAGACCGTTTCGATGTAGTTTTCACCTTCAGTCGCAGTGCTCAGTTTCTTGCGCAACTTGCAGATGAATACATCAATAATTTTCAGCTCAGGCTCATCCATGCCGCCATAGAGATGGTTTAGGAACATCTCCTTGGTCAGTGTTGTGCCTTTGCGCAGGCTCAGCAGTTCCAGCATCTGGTATTCTTTGCCAGTCAGATGCACCGACTTGCCGTCAACTTCGACCGTTTTGGCATCCAGGTTAACCGCAATCTTGCCGGTCTTGATGATCGACTGCGAATGGCCCTTGGAACGGCGAATAATCGCATGAATGCGTGCAACCAGTTCCTCGCGGTGGAACGGCTTGGTCATATAGTCGTCAGCGCCAAAGCCGAAGCCTTTGATCTTGCTGTCAGTATCATCGTCGCCCGTTAGGATCAGGATCGGCGTCTCGATCCGAGACAACCGCAGCTGACGCAGAACTTCATGGCCGTTCATATCCGGCAAGTTCAGGTCGAGCAGGATCAAATCATAATCGTACAGCTTGGCCAGATCGATACCTTCTTCACCCAAATCAGTCACATAGACGTTCAAATTTGCGTGTGTCAGCATCAATTCAATGCTTTTTGCTGTTGTTGGGTCGTCTTCCACCAGAAGTATGCGCATGGTCTTATATCTCCGCCTGTAAACTCTTTCCCTCAAGTTGCGTTAACCTTGATGGAAAAAGGTTAACGCCCCGTTACCATAATGGTTAATATGGGTCAGAGCCTAGGTCTGTCGATATTTTTTCAAGGCCGTCGTCTTTAATGCATCCACTCCGTGGTCTGCGACCGCCGAAACCCAGCTGCGAAACTCTTCTTCACTCAGACTATATCGCTCCATTGCTTCATTTTGTGGCAGCAAACCATACAGAACCCCGCGCACCACAGCGGCCTTGCGGGACGCAACCCAGCGCCTAGTGGTTTCTGGAGGCAAGTCTGCACGGGTCATAATTGTCCCGTCTGGCAAGTTTACTGCCCGTGGCCCGTCCACTTTCTTCAAAAACATTACAGTATCCCTTGTTATGCCTCCTCAGACTTGACTTCATCCACTTAATGATATGTGAACCATGCCTCTTGAGAGTCTGTAGGATTTTCCTATATTCTGCCACGTCTGCCCCAAGCCCCTAGGAGTCGCCCCATGGCGCTGGATAATTCCACCCCGCTGAACTCACTTGGTTTTGCCAAACCGCCATCTGAAACCCGCGTCGTCGTCGCCATGTCGGGTGGTGTCGATAGCTCTGTTGTCGCTGCATACTTGGCCGATCAGGGCTATGATGTGGTTGGCGTGACGCTACAGCTGTATGATCACGGCGCTGCACTGGCCAAGAAAGGCGCCTGTTGCGCAGGCATCGATATCCATGATGCCCGCCGGGTTGCCGAAGAACGCGGCTTCCCTCATTACGTTCTGGATTATGAGAACATTTTTAAGGATGCGGTGATTGACGAGTTCGCCGACAGTTATCTGGCAGGTGCAACGCCGGTGCCTTGTATTCGTTGCAATGAGCGAATCAAGTTCAAAGACTTGTTGCAGACAGCCAGGGATCTGGAGGCCGATTGTATGGCCACCGGTCACTACATTCAGCGCAAGATGGGCGCCAATGGTGCTGAGCTGCACTCGGCCACCGATGCCAACCGCGACCAGAGCTATTTCCTGTTTCCGACCACGCCTGAGCAGTTGGATTTTCTACGCTTCCCGCTGGGTCACTTGCCAAGCAAAGACGCGACCCGTAAAATGGCGGAACAATACGGGCTGGCAGTGGCGGACAAACCGGACAGCCAGGACATCTGCTTTGTGCCCGATGGCGACTACGCCAGCCTGATTGAGAAACTGCGCCCCGGTGCCGCGGAACCGGGTGAGATCGTGCATGCTGATGGTCGGATCTTGGGCAGCCACAATGGTGTGCTGCATTACACCATCGGCCAACGCCGCGGTCTTGGCATCGGCGGTCTGAGTGAGCCGCTCTATGTCGTCAAACTGAACGTTGACACAAAACAAGTGATTGTTGGCCCCAAAGAGTTATTGGCAACCCGCAAAATCCCAGTGCGCGAGATCAATTGGCTAGGAGATGAGCCGTTCATGTCGCGCGACGAATGGCACATGGCGGTCAAGGTCCGTTCCACACGTCCCCCGCGCGAGGCGATCATCCGGCCAATCTCGGACACCGAAGCCGAAGTTGAACTTCTAACTGCCGAAGAAGGCGTATCGCCAGGGCAGGCATGCGTGTTCTACGCCAGTGAAGGCAGCCGGATCTTTGGCGGTGGCTGGATCTGGCGGGGCTATTAGGCAACCGCCATACTAGAGCTTTGCCCGGACTCACCGCCGGGCAAGTGGGCTAGACGCAGAAAGTCAGGAACTACCCGCGTCTGACTGACAGGGGTTCAACCGATCCAAGACAGCACGCGCGGCGCGCAGCCCCGGAGCTTCGCCGCCCTGCCCTAACTGTGTCATGGTCAACGCCATTGCCTGCTGCTGGGTCTGTGGATCAGCAGCCACCTGCGTCAGTGCCGCCGCGATTTTTTCTGCCGTGCAATCTGGCCCCAGACACTCGGGCACCAGACGGCTGCAGGTGACCAGGTTGACCAGTGTCACCGTATCGATCAGCGCCAACCGCTTCATGATCTGCCAGGTCAACCATTGGAACCGATAAGCAATCACCATCGGAGTATTGGCGGCGGCCAGTTCCAATGACACTGTGCCGGAAGCCGCCAGTGCCAGATCCGCGGCAGCAAAGGCTGCACGTTTATGGGCCTGGGCGACGGCGGGCTCAAAATCATTGGGATCCAGCACCAGTGCTTCACCGGGCCAAGCCTGCAAGTTTTCACGCACCAGCCCCGCAACCGACGAAGCCGCAGGCACAACCACGCGCATCTGAGGGTGGGTATTCTGAAACTCCGCCAAAGACTCGCCAAAAACGGGCGCTAAACGGGTCACCTCTGATCCACGCGATCCAGGCAAGGCCAACACAAACGGTGCATCGTCCAGTCCTAAATCGGCGCGAAAACGCGAGATTTCATTCGGTGTTGCTTGCGGTTCGGCCACCACCGGGTGGCCAACAAAATCGCAGTCCATGCCCGCAACCTGCATGAACTTTGGCTCAAACGGGAGCAGCGCCAATACATGGTCGATGACCCGAGCCATTTTCTTGGCCCGTCCCGGTCGCCATGCCCAGACCGACGGTGCCACATAATGGACCGTACGAATGGAACTGGATTTTTTCACCAGCTTGGCAACACGCAATGAAAAGTCGGGCGCATCAATGGTAATCAGAACATCCGGCTTGGTGGCAATGACTGCGTCAGCAACCTCACGAATGCGGCGCTTCAGGTGCAGGTACTTGGGCAGCACCTCGGCAATCCCCATGATCGACAACTCGTCCATAGGAAACTGCGAAACCAGCCCCTGCGCCGTCATCATTGGCCCGCCAACGCCATCAAACGATACGCCATCAGATAGCTGTTTCAACCCAGCCATCAAAGCGCCACCCAACCGGTCACCCGAAGGCTCTCCGGCCAGAATGAACACCTTTAGGCTCATGCTGGGCGAAGCCACAGAAACAGACCCAGACGATCAGCGGTAGCGATCACCTCATCCTGCGCCAGTACAATGACACCGTCAGCCTCGAGCACGAGACCAGACAGGCCAGCCTTGGCGGTTAGTTCAACGGTCGCCGGGCCAATGGTTGGCAGGTCTGCACGCAGATCCTGTGCAGGTTTAGGGGCTTTGAACAATACGCCCCCTGATCCATCCGGACGATTCTGCAAAGATTGCAGCATCCAGTCCGTGCCAAATGTGTTTTCGACAGCAATCGCCTGCCGGGTCCGAATAGCGCAAGACTGACCAATGTCAGCGGCACTCATCGCCGCAACGATCTCCGCACCCCGCACCGCATCCGCTTTGTCCAACTCACCTGGCTGCACTTTAGTTACTACGCCAGCCGCCATCAGCAGATCAGGAGCAACTTCCTGAGCGGCCCGAACGGCGAAATCGAGTTGCTCGAAAATACCAATCACCGCGCGCAACGCGCCATCATCGCCAGCAAGCAAGGCCGCTTGCAGGATCGGCACCAAGGGCATTGTTGCCGCGTCAATCGCCGTCGGATTAATGGACGGGCGGCCAACACCGCCAACCATACAGATCTCAGTGACGCCACGAGACTTCAGCTCAATCAGGAAGCTACCCAATTGTTCCAATCTGAACGTCAACTCGGCCTCGACTGAGGTGGGCTCAAACCCGGACATCGCACAAATCAGCGGTCTATCAGACAGCCGCGCAACCAATTCAGCCGGCAAGTCACCGGACCCCGCAATCAAAGCCAACATAGCATCAGCCTCCTGGCGTCAAAAAGGAGCGATCACTTTGACCGGTGATAAAGCTAACAATATCCTGCACGTAGTCGCTATCGCTTTCGTCGGCTAGGCGGCGCGCGCGTTCCTGAAACGTCCCCTCGCCCTGAGCCAACATTTGAAACGCAGCACGCAATGCAGTGATATCCGAACGCGCCACGCCGCGGCGTTTAAGACCAACCAGGTTCAGCCCGTCCAGCCCGCCTCGCGGCGCCTGCACCAGGCCATAGGGAATAACGTCATTGGTCACCATGGTGACCGCGCCGATGATCGCGCCCTTGCCGATCCGGACCCATTGGTGAATGCCGGATAGTCCGCCGATGATCACATCGTCGTCAAGCACACAATGACCGGCCACGGCAGCAGAATTCACCACAATCACCCGATCGCCAATCTGAGCATCGTGGGCAATGTGACAGCCGGCCATAAACAACCCGTCGTCGCCAATCCGGGTCACGCCGCCGCCGCCCTCGGTGCCAGCATTCACCGTCACATGTTCGCGGATCCGATTGCGTTTGCCAATCACCGTGCGGCTTGCCTCGCCTTTGAACTTCAAATCCTGCGGCACCTCACCCAATACAGCAAAAGAGAACACGACAGTTTCATCACCAATCTCGGTCCTGCCGGTCAGCACCACATGGCTTTTTAAAACCACATGATCACCCAGCACTACCTCGGCACCGACAAAACAGAACGGGCCAATTTCGCAGCCTTCGCCAATGATGGCACCCTCTTCGATCACGGCACTGGGATGGATCTGGTTCATCGCATTCAACCTTTTTGCAAATCGACCATAGCGGTAAATTCAGCCTCGGCGGCCGCTTCGCCATCAACGGTGGCCTTGCCAGAGAATTTCCAGATCTTACCACCCGGCTTACCGCGTAGAGTTTCGATCCGCATCTCCAATACATCACCCGGTCCGACCTTGCGACGGAACTTACACTTATCAATGTTCATGAAATAGATCAGCATGTTGCTGTCGATCATGTCAAAGGCAGTGCCAATCATCACGCCGGCGGTTTGCGCCATTGCTTCGACGATGGTTACCCCGGGCATAATCGGAGTGCCTGGAAAGTGGCCCTGAAAATGCGGCTCGTTCATGGTGACATTCTTGATGCCAAGAGCCGAGCTGTAACCATCAATGTCGAGCACTTTGTCGACCAGAAGAAACGGATAACGATGTGGCAGGATCCGCTGTATCAATTGAATGTCAGCGCTTTTCAACTCGGCGGTCATAACGGGTATCCTGTTTTTCTTATGGAGAGTCTGCGCTGTCACTAGCAAGATGACACCAATTGGGCAAGCGGCGGCTAGGGCTGCAAATCTTCGTCTACAGGCGCGCCGTCGCCCAAGACTGCATCAATACGTGAGATCGCAAGATCGGTAATATCGGCCGCATCGGCACTGAGGAAAACCGTGGAATGCTCCAGAATGGCCCCCGCCCCGGTTTCGCGCATCAACTGTTGTAGAACCGGCAGCGAGACCGAGAAGAACTCGCGACGCGCTGTTTCGCCCAGCGAGTTGATGTCACGTAACTTTTGTTCTTGCTGGCGCCGGGTCTCTTGCACCTTTTCGTCAAAGGCATCTGCAAGGGTCCGAAACGCCGCTGGTTCCATCGTCAGGCGGCGCTTGGTAAGCTGCTGTTCTTCGGTGCGTAAATCAGACTCAATCCGGCGGTTCTCAGCCGTCAACACGGCGCCTTCCGCTTCGACCTCCTGGCCAATGCGTCGGCCAAAAGCACTTTCCGAAAACAAACGGTCCGGTTGAATCGTCAAAATCGCACTCTGCGGTGCACCCAATTGAATTCCGCCATCGTGGGAGAATTGAAACTGTGACTGACTGTGCACCCTAAGCGGCGTCAGCAATCCACCAAAGACCGCAAGTGTAAGGACCAGCGATCTGTATTGGTGTTGAATGCAGATCGCTGACATTAACTTAGAACCGCGCCTGTAGCGTCAGGTCAAAGCTCTGTTCCTTGTCAAAGTCTTCTTTCTTCAAGGCCTTGGAGAAGTTAAACCTTAATGGTCCAAACCCAGTTGTCCACAGCAGAGAAAAACCAACCACCTGCCGGAAAGACCCGCCTTCACCGACAACATTTCCGCCTGTCGTATTCACTTTGGACAGGTCCCACAGATTGCCCACGTCAAAGAACAAACCACCGCGAAGCCCTAGTTCCTCGGGTAGACCAAGTGGGAATTCCGCATCGAACCGCGCCACGGCATAAAAGTTACCGCCCAGGAAGTCATCATAGTTGGTACCCGACGTGCCAATACTAGACTGATCCCGCGGACCAATACCGCCTGGTTCAAAGCCGCGCATAACACTAGGTGTCAAAACGAAACGGTCGATTGACCGGCTGGTATCATTTCCCAACCAATTGAACGAGCCCGCTTCAAACGTTGCCCGCAGTGTAATTTCTTCATTGAATACAAGTCTTTGAGCAACAATCTTTGCCGTAGACTTCAAATATTCATTGTCTCCACCAAGTCCAGCATAATCAGCACCGACCTGAACCAAAAAGCCAGTGTTCGGATCAAGACCAGTAATCCGGCTATCGTAGGTATAGGTAAAGCCAAGTGAGCTGGAGGTCAGCTTTCCCTGGTCTATCTCGTTGACAACAACCGGTCCAGCCAGTGCATTTCCGTTGGTGTCGTCTCCTCGGCTTATCATCTCATCACGATCCCACGTATACCGGACCTGCAAGATGGTGTTGTCGCCGGTTTTGAACGCCAACGAAGGAACAAGGAAGGCACGTTCAGTGTCGTATTCCGAGAAACTGGAATCGGTTTCCGAAATGCCGAGATCAAACGAAAATGTCAGATCCCGCCCCAACAAGTGAGGTTCTGTAAAACCAAAAGTGTATTCTTCCGAGTCTTGCGCAGTAGAGATGTTGAACGACAACCGCTGCCCACGACCCAGAAAGTTATTTTCTGTCAGGCCAATAGACACCCCAAACCCGTCTTCGACAGAATAAGCTCCGCCCAAGTTCAATGACCCGGTCGGCTGCTCCTCTACATCGACATCAACTACAATTTGGCTGGCCGAACTGCCCTCGCGAACGTCAACTTCAGCTGTTGCAAAGAATCCAAGTGCGCGGATGCGCTCAGCACTTTCGCGAATTTCACGCGGGTTGAACGGATCCCCTTCAACGGTGCGAAACCTTTGCCGGATCACCCGATCCAATGTGGTTGTGTTGCCTTCAATGTCGATGCGCTCGACAAAAACACGTGGGCCTCGGATAAGTACGAAATCAATGTCGAGCGTCAAATCTCGATCATTTCGAGAAATCCGCGGCTCGACCCGTAGGAAATCGATGCCTTCTCGAATTGCTAACGTCTCCAGCCGTGCGATCGAATTCTCCACCAGCAAAGGAGAGTAAACTCCGCCTGGCTTGATTTTCAATGCGGCAAAGAATGTATCAGAATCCGCTTCGTCAATTTCACTGGCGACTGAAATCTGGCCAAATTTAAACTGCTGCCCTTCCACGATGTCGACAACCAGGAAAAAAGCATCGCGCTCGCTGGTCACTTCGGCGTTGGCACTATTAACGCGGAAATCGACATAGCCGCGTGACAGGTAGAAATCTCGCAACACTTGTTTATCAAACTGAATGCGGTCCTCGATCAAGGTGTCGGCCTGAATGAAGGTCCGCAAAAGACCCGCCTGTTTGGTTTCCAGAACCCGGCGCAACCGGCGATCTGAATAGACCCGATTACCCACAAAAGAGACCCGCTCGACCTCGGTTGTTGTTCCCTCAGTGATCTCAAAAACCAAATCGACACGGTTGTCGCTGCGGCGAATGATCCGCGGCGTCACCCGTGACGCCAACCGGCCCTGTGCTCCATAAGCTTCTGCAATATTGGCTGCGTCGCGCTCAGCTTGCGACGGGTTAAACACCCGCCGTGGTGCCGATGTTACCATTGCCAGAAGAGCGTCGTCCTTAATTCGGCGATTACCCTCAAAGTTGATTTGGTTGATCGTCGGAAACTCGGTCACTTTGATTGTCAAAACATTGCCACGCGGCACCAGTTCGACTGTCTCAAAAACACCACTGTCAAGGATGCGTTGATAGGCATCGTTGAGCTGGCCAGCGCTTACAGATTCGCCGCGCTCAATCCCTGTGTAGGCCACAATGGTCGAGGTCTGAATGCGTTGGTTGCCCTCAACCTGAACTGAGGTGAACTGATAATTTTGCGCCTCGGCAAATGATGGGCTTAAAACAAACCCCAGTGCAACTGCAAGCGATAGCGCCGACACCTGCCGATACAACATATTGGTGCGAGATTGGCACCCACCGCAGGATTTACCCGCGCTTGTCCCCCAGAACATATTTAACAACCCGATTTTTTTCAGCTTTAAAACTGCGTATCGGGTTTAAGCGCCGTTGTCAAAAACAACAAAAAGGCGCGCAGGCCAGAACCTGCGCGCCTCAATATTCAAGTTTCGAGAGGGAATCAGAAACTGGCGATCCAGGCACCCGCAGTCAGCGCTAAAAGAATCATGAATGACGACAGTGCGCGATCCCAGTTCAGCCGCATTAACAGCCCCAGACCGCGATAAGATTGTTGAAATGTCTGCATACTCCAGACCCCCTAGGTTTGAGTGTGGTACAACTCTGCATAATCGCCGTGCGGCGCAGAGCCCCTTACCAAAACATTAACTTGGGAATGTGGCGAGAGTTGGACGATAGCCAAATCAGGCAATCGTCCTTTTTTGAGTTCTGTCTAGCAGAAGATATCATTGCCCAAGGCAAAAACCATCAGTGTCAAAATTGCGGCAATGCCCAGCGTCATCAGCACGCGCATAGCCATATCGCTTGGCGGCTTTCTGACCACGGCCTCGTAGGCATAAAACATCAGATGCCCTCCATCCAGCGCAGGAATCGGGAACAGGTTCAACAATCCAACTGCCGCAGACAGAACTGCGATGAACCAAATAAAGCTTTGCACGCCCTGACTGGCCATCGCACCCGAGGTTTCTGCAATTCCCAATGGGCCGGACAGGTTACAGGTGCTGATCGCTCCGGTGATCATGTGTTTCAACCCAGACAACGACGTATCTACCACCATCCAAACTTGAACAGCGCCAGCGCTTAGCGCATCCACAGGCCCAACGGTTGTTGTGGCCGGCTGAAAGACCAGTCCCCCTGCAATACCGATCCGCCATTTGGTTGCAAAACTGCCATCCGGCTGCGGTTCGTCAATGCGCCGTGGTGCCAGGGCTAGCTCAATTGTCTGACCATCACGCCAAACATCAAGCAGCAAGACTTTGCCGGCGGCACTCTCGACAATCTGTTTGAGCTGGGCAAAGGCCACTACAGGCTCTCCATCGACGGCGGTGATCACGTCACCCGGCATCAACTCAATATCCGAGGCAGCGCTGCGCGGTGCCACCGACCGCACAAAAGGAGGTGCAAGGTTGGGGCCGCTGACAGTCATCTCTACCCCGTCGCGTCGGATCGCATAGTCCAACGGTTGTTCTGAGGGGATTTCGCTGCGGAAAATGTTCCAATTGGTCGAATCCAGGATGCTGGGAGCATCCAGACCAGCAATCGAAAGAATCTCGTCCCCTTCATGTAGTTCGTTAACCACACCCGGCAGAGGCACCAACTCACCAATAGTCAACGGATCACGCGGTTCTCCCTGAACCATAAAGACCCCGGCAAAAATCAACGCTGAAAAGACAAAGTTGAAAACTGGGCCTGCGGCCACAGTGGCCGAGCGCGCCCACAGGGGCGCCCCGTGCATGGTGCGGCGCAGCAAGGCTGGATCCGTTTCAGCCTCGGCCATCGCGTCCTCATCCTTGCCAGACGCGGCATTTGCATCACCAAGAAACTTCACAAAACCGCCAAAGGGCAGCAGTGCCACCTGCCAGCGTGTGCCGTGCTGGTCGAGGCGGCTCCACAACACCGGCCCGAATCCCAGCGAGAACACCTCGGCGTGAATGCCGGACCAACGGCCAATAATATAGTGACCATACTCGTGCACAGCCACGATCACCGACAAGGCGACTACAAAGCTGAGCAGCGTGTAAAGAAAGCCGCCAAACTGCGGAATGAGTGAAACTACGTCCAAAATACTACCCTGTTCGTTTTGTCATAGCCAAATCGGCTTGTTGCCGTGCCAGCTGGTCAATCTTCGACACGTTATCCAGTGTCATTGCGGCATCAATGAGACTGGCTTGTCCATCGAAATACTCCAGCACCTGTTCAACAATGGTTGCCATATCCAGAAAACCAATCCGGCTCGCGATGAAGTGATCCAGCACCCGCTCTTTGGCCCCGTTGAACGCTGCCCCCATCATGCCACCACGTGCCATGGTTTGATAGGCCAACCCAAGGGCTGGGAACCGCGCAGGGTCCGGCGTGGAAAAGTTCAACTGGCCGATTTTTGCCAAGTCCAAACGGGCAACTGGCAAGTCGCGACGTTCGGGCCAATGGAGCGCATAGCCAATGGCGTGGCGCATATCCGGCGCGCCCAAATGCGCCATCAGGGCGCCGTCACGGAACCCGACCATGGCATGGACCATCGATTCTGGGTGTACCAGCACTTCGATCTGATCCGGTGAGACACCAAAATACTCACGCGTCTCAATCACTTCCATGGCTTTATTAAACATTGATGCGCTGTCGATGGTGATCCGCTGTCCCATGTCCCAATTGGGATGCGACGATGCCTGCTCCAAGGTCGCGCTGCTCAACTTGTCCAGCGGCCAATCCCGAAACGCGCCGCCTGACGCGGTGATGATGATCCGCTCGACCGCCTCCATGTCCTCACCCACCAGGCCCTGAAACACAGCCGAATGTTCACTGTCCACCGGTAGAATACGGGCGTTGTGGCGTTTTGCGGTGTCCAGCAACAAGGCGCCGGCGCAGACCAGCGATTCTTTGTTGGCCAACGCCAGTGTCGTACCCTGTTGCAGGGCTGCAAGCCCCGGAGCCAGGCCGGCAGAGCCAACGATGGCCGACATCATCCAGTCGGCAGGCCGCGCAGCAGCCTCAACCAGTGCCACCTGCCCTGCGGCAGCTTCAACCCCGGTCCCAGCAAGGGCGGCACGCAGATCATCCAAGCGGTCCTCGTAGGCGGTAACCGCCACATCAGCCTGCAAGGCCAAAGCATCGGCAGCCAGTTGTGCAATATTCGCTCCACCCGTCAGTGCAACCACGTCATAGGCATCACAATCGCGCCGGATCAGGTCGATGGTATTTTGTCCAACTGACCCGGTGGCGCCCAATATCGAAATTTTTCGCATTACAGTGTCCCGCTTGGCAGGCCCCAAAGAGTAAGGAAGATCAGCACCATCGCCGCTGCGCCCAGCATTCCGTCAAATCGGTCAAATAATCCGCCATGGCCAGGGATCAAAGCACTAGAGTCCTTGACGCCCATCTTACGCTTAAGCGCACTTTCAGCAACGTCGCCAGCCTGGCTGGCCATGGCTACCAGAACGGATAATACCACCAAGCCCAGTCCAAGGTTCTGGGCCTGAGCAAACCAAAACCCAACCAGGGCCGCTGCAACCCAACCTGCTGAAGTGCCCGACCAAGTTTTCTTGGGGCTGACCCGCGGCCAGAATTTAGGCCCACCAATCATTTTGCCCGCAAAATATCCTGCAACGTCTGTGACAACCACTACGCCAATCAGCCACAACATCCACTGCATGCCCAGTTCACTACGCAGCCAAATAAAGCCGAAACCGGCAATCAGTGCCCAAAGCATAAACCCAAAGTAGTATTTTCGATGTTGCGACAGCTGAGACAAGCCTACCATCGCCGGAGCAACCAGCAATGGCACAGCCCAAATTGGCGGCAACACGGCGGCGGCCAATGTAGCAGCGCCGCCAAGCAGGCCCAGTTGCAACGCAACAGCCGACCGGTCAGGGGCCAGCATCCGGACCAACTCCCAGATCAAGCCACCACAACACAGGGCGATCAACACGTTGAAAAGCAGACCACCGGCCCAGACGGCAATTCCGCCCAGTATCAGCATAACAACAGCCGAGATTAACCGTGGAGCCAGATCTGACCAGCGGTCATTATTGCTCATGTTTTAACCGCCCCAAAGCGGCGATCCCGGCGCGCATAGCGGTCACAGAGACTCCCCAGTTCTTTTGCAGTAAAATCAGGCCACAGTGTTTCGATGAATTCATACTCGGCATATGCCGACTGCCACAGAAGAAAATTCGAGATGCGCGCCTCACCACTTGTGCGGATCACCAAATCAGGATCAGGCAAAACATGAGTATCCAAATATCGCGGCAGCGTCTCTTCGTCGACATCCTCGGGATTAAGCCGCCCTTCGGCCACATCGCAAGCCAGCCGTTTGGTGGCCCTGGCCACTTCGTCGCGACCACCATAATTTAGTGCGATGGTCAGATGAGTCCCGTCATTGCATTCAGTCGAGACTTCAAGCTTATCCATTAGTTTGACCAGCTTGGCATCCAGCCGCATCCGATCACCAATAAACCGCACCCGCACATTGCGCGTAGCCAGTGCCTTCATCTCTTTCGAGATGTAGCGTCGAAACAGACTCATCAAACCGGCCACTTCGGTCTGTGTTCGTTTCCAGTTTTCAGTCGAAAACGCAAACATTGTCAGATACTTGACACCAAGACCCGGGCAAGCTTCGACCACTTCCCGGACCCGCTTCGCACCCGCGTGATGTCCAAACAACCGCGGCCTACCGCGCGCCTGCGCCCAGCGGCCATTGCCGTCCATGATGATGGCAACATGTCCTGGTCCACCGCCCTCCTGCAGCAGAGGGCTGCTCTCTTGCAGGGTGATATCGGGGGATTTTGACATATTACAGCGTCAGACCTGCATGATTTCTTCTTGCTTGGTCTCCAGACCGGTATCGACCACTTTGATCATCGCATTGGTCATGTCCTGCACCTCAGTTTCCCAGAATTTCTGGTCATCCTCAGACATTCCATCAGCCTTAGCTTTTTTGATTTGGTCCATACCGTCGCGACGGATGTTGCGGATCGCAACGCGGCCGTGTTCTGCATATTGCCCAGCCACTTTGGTCAATTCGCGGCGGCGTTCTTCGTTCAGCTCAGGAATTGGCAGCATGATAATTGTGCCATTCAGTTGTGGGTTGATCCCCAAGCCACTTTCGCGGATCGCTTTTTCAACCTTACCCACCAGGCCCTTGTCCCAGACGTTGATCGTCACCATGCGTGGTTCAGGCACATTGACCGTTCCCACCTGGTTGATCGGCGTTTTAGTACCGTAAGCATCGACCATGATCGGCTCAAGCATTGAGCCCGAGGCACGACCGGTCCGCAGACTGGCAAATTCAGTTTTCAAATTGGCCATGGCGCCGTCCATACGGCGCTGCAGGTCGTCGGTGTCGAGAATAAAATCGTCAGACATGCTGCTCTCTCCCTGTCGTCAGGTGATGTTTTCTAGGCTCTTAAGCCATTCGTCAGGCCTTGTATAGCAATCTCAGTGCGGAATATTACTGATGCGATATGAGATTAGCCCCTTCAAACCCTTGCCTCACCAAGCAACAAAAGGACTCTCAATCCGTTTTCTTCAAAGAAAAAGAGCCGGAATTTTTGAAAATTCCGACCCACTTCAATTGCAACCGTGTTTACCCTTGGACTCTGGTATAGGTGCCCTCACCCGCCAAAATTCCCCGGAAACCACCTGGCTCATCCAGTGAGAATACGATGATCGGCAAGTTGTTGTCGCGCGCCAAGGCAATTGCCGAGGCATCCATAACGCCCAGACGTTTGATCAGAACATCATCATATGACACTTCATCATACCGCACCGCGTCATCGAATTTCATCGGATCTTTGTCATAAACCCCGTCGACTTTGGTGCCCTTGAAAATCGCTTCGCATGACATCTCACTGGCCCGCAAAGTGGCCGCAGTATCGGTTGTGAAATAGGGGTTTCCGGTCCCTGCTGCAAAGATGCAGACCCGCTTTTTCTCAAGGTGGCGTACAGCGCGGCGGCGAATATAGGGCTCACAGACCTGATCCATTGGAATAGCCGAGATGACGCGGGTGAACACGCCCACCTCTTCAAGTGCACTTTGCATCGCCAGCGCGTTCATCACCGTCGCCAGCATTCCCATGTAATCAGCAGTGGTACGTTCCATGCCCTGCGCCGAGCCAGACAGCCCGCGAAAGATATTGCCGCCGCCTATGACCATGCAAATCTCGACGCCCAGCTCGTGTACCGATTTCACCTCTTCAGCGATCCGATGCACCGTTGGCGGGTGCAAACCAAAGCCCTGATCCCCCATCAGCGCTTCGCCGGAAATCTTCAGCATGACGCGTTTATAGGTAGCAGCGGGATGACCGCTCGACTGATCAGTGGAAAGGGGCATATTGCACTCCGGAATGTGACGGGGTTAGTCTGCCGGGCAAAATGACGCAAAACGGCACCATGTTCAATGCAAGTTGACGCAGTTTCAACGCTAAATCGTGCCGGTTTTTCATAAGCTAGGACTACATACGTGATGTTGCCAAAGATATCCCCGGACCAACCGGTTCTGATCGCTGGTCCTACCGCCTCGGGCAAGTCGGCCTTGGCGTTGGAAATCGCCCAGCAACAGGGCGGTGTGATCATCAACGCAGATGCCAGCCAGGTCTATGACTGTTGGCGGGTGATCACCGCGCGTCCCACAGCCGCAGAAGAAGCCGGGACCAGACATGCGCTCTATGGCCACCTGCATTTTGATGCAGCTTATTCTGCAGGCCACTGGTTGCGAGAGGTCACACCATTGCTAAGCGGACCCGATCGACCCATCATCATCGGAGGCACGGGCCTATATTACACGGCCCTGACAATCGGCATGGCTGAGATTCCGCCGACCCCAGCAGAAATACGCGCCTTGGGAGATGATCTACCGATAGAAGACATGCTGCTGGTTCTGGATGTCGAGACCAAATCACGGATCGATGTGAAAAACCGCGCCCGGGTGCAACGGGCTTGGGAAGTTTTGCAGGCAACAGGCAAACCGTTATCGGCGTGGCAAGACGACACTCCGCCGCCGTTGCTACCAGTCAGTGCCTGTGCTGCGTTGGTGTTTGACGTTGATAAAGATTGGCTTGAGACGCGCATACGGCGAAGGTTTGACTTGATGCTGGACCAAGGTGCCCTGGACGAGGCCAAAGCCATGCAGGACCGATATGACCCCGCGCTGCCGTCGTGTCGAGCCATTGGCGTGCCCGAATTGATGGGGTATCTGAACGGCGAGCTGACGATGGAGCAAGCGCGTGAGCAGGCCTCGGTTGCGACGCGGCGGTTTGCCAAACGGCAGCGCACTTGGTTTCGCTCCAAAATGCGCGATTGGTTGCCATATACTCCAACTGAGTGACTTGCGCGCCCTTTGCCAAGAGCATCCTTGTCAGAATCGGTAATTCATGTGCAATTTCATGCACCAATTCAATTTTGAAAATAATATAATATGCCCTATGACCCAAGCCTAATTGAAGAAATGCAAGTTGTTCCACTGACCGGCTTATGCCCAAACGGGCCCTGGCAAACTGAATTGGCGCATGATCGCGACAAACATCTACTGATCTGGATTACCAGGGGGCAAGGCCGCGCCCTATTGGATGGATCGCGTCACGGATTTGGGGCACATCATGCTTTGTTCGTCCCTGCCGGGGGGCTGATGGCCTTTGAATTCGGGCGTGGTTGCCTTGGTCAGGCACTGCTTGTGCCGGTCTCAAATGCCATCGCGCTGCCACACCGGCCTCAGCATCTACGCATCAGTGATTTGAGCGAACAAACCCATCTGACTGCTCTGCTCGACGCCATGCTGCGCGAACAAAACAACCAGGCCACCATGTGGCACCGCGCCATGCAGGCCCATGGCGAATTGATCGGAATTCTGCTGCGGCGACAAACCCAAGGTGACGAGTTTGCTCAACCTCGACGCAATGCTGCGCGTCGACTGACCCAGGCCTACTGCGCCCGCATTTCGCAATTCCATCGTGATAACATGAGTATGTCAGATCATGCTGCTGCCCTGGGCGTCACTGCAACTCATCTGACCCGGGTGATCAAAGCTGAAACGGGCACCACGGCGGCAGGCCTACTGACTGAGCGCCAACACTATGCGGCACGGCGCATGTTGATCGAAAGTGATCTGCCGATTCAAGAGATCGCAACCCGTCTGAATTTCAGCAGCGCTGCCTATTTCACCCGGTTCATTGCCCAACACAGCGGCCAGACTCCGCGCAGTCTTCGTAAGCAGTCCAGAAAATGATTCCCCTGCAGCAGATGGCAGGGGGCAAATTGCAGTGCTTTTCGCCAGTAGTGGACACAGGTGACCAGAGCTAAAGCCCAAAAGCCAATAAACGACGGTCAAAGGTCGCATTTATGCACAAAAGTGTCGAAACTGTGCATTGACCTGAAGGGCTAAGTGAGGCGGTATAAACGCATGGGGAGAACAAAACTATAAACCGCATCTTATTTGGCCTGATCGGCACCCGAAACGGCGCCGATTACAGAGCTATTTATCCCATTGATGCGACAGGGAGAGTTTTCATGACTAACGACACTATCAGCGGTGCACCCGTCCATTGGGCGGCGAAAATGCACGCAAAAGAAGTTTTTGACGGCCAATTGGACCGCCGCGAGTTCCTGACCCGCGCCACAGCGCTGGGTGTAACTTCTGCGGCGGCTTACGGACTGATCGGCCTTCAGGCCCCAGCACAAGCAATGAGCCACGCTAAAGCAGGCGGTACTCTGCGCGTTCAGATGAGCGTTCGCGAATTGAAAGACCCTCGGGTTTATGCCTGGTCCGAAATGGGCAACCAGTCACGCGGCACTTTGGAATACCTTGTCGAGTATAACTCGGACGGTACGTTCCGCGGCATGCTGCTGGAGAGCTGGGAAGTTAATGACGACGCAACCGTCTACACTCTGAACCTCCGCAAGGGCGTTAAGTGGAACAACGGCGACGATTTCACCGCTGCTGATGTTGCTCGCAATATCGAAGGCTGGTGTGACAAAGGCCTAGAAGGCAACTCAATGGCTGGTCGTTTCTCCACGCTGATTGACGAAGCAAGTGGTGCAGCAATCGCCGGTTCCATCGAAGTTGTAGATGACCACACAGTCAAACTGAACCTGCCAAGCCCAGATATTTCCCTGATCGCTGGCATGTCCGATTACCCAGCTGCTGTGACCCACTCCAGCTTCCAGGACAATGACTACACAGCCAACGTAGGCACCGGTCCTTACCTGATCAGCGAAGTTGAAGTTGGTGTTTCCGCTATTCTGGTCAAAAACGAAGATCACACCTGGTGGGGCGACGAAGTTTATGGCCCGGCCGCTCTGGACCGGATCGAATACATCGATTTCGGCACTGATCCATCCTCGTGGATGTCGGCCATTGAGTCCGACGAAGTGGACATGCTGCACGAGTCGGTTGGTGAATTCATCGACGTTCTAGATTCGCTCGGATACCCAAAATCCGAAGTTGTCACCATGGCGACCGTCGTTATCCGGCCTAACCAGCTAGCCGAATTTGATGGCAAGAAAGTTTATGCTGACAAGCGGGTTCGTCAGGCCCTTCAGATGGCAGTCGACAATTCGGTGTGCTTGGAACTGGGTTATGGTGGCCGTGGCGCAGTTGCCGAAAACCACCATGTTGGTTCGATCCACCCGGAATACGCCGAGATTCCAAAGCAAACAGCCGATCCTGCCGCAGCGCGTGCGTTGATGGAAGAAGCTGGCATGATGGATTTCGAGCATGAGCTCATGTCCATCGACGATGACTGGCGCAAGAACACCACTGACGCAGTTGCCGCTCAGCTTCGCGATGCTGGCTTCAAAGTGAAGCGCACAGTGCTGCCCGGTTCCACCTTCTGGAACGACTGGACAAAATACGCGTTCAGCTCGACCAACTGGAACCACCGTCCCTTGGGCGTGCAGATCCACGCTCTGGCCTATCGCTCCGGCGAAGCCTGGAACGAATTTGGCTGGGCCAACCCTGACTTTGATGCGCTGCTGACCGAAGCTCTGTCTTTGGCAGATGCAGATAAGCGTCGCGAAGTCATGGCCAAGATGGAAGCCATGATCCAGGACGAGGCCGTTACAGTGCAGCCATACTGGCGTGCAATCTACCGTCACATGCGCGAAGGCGTTGTCGGCACGGATATGCATGTGTCGTTCGAACACCACCACTACAAGTGGGGCTGGGCGGCTTAACTCGCTTTTGTCCTAACAAATAACGGAACCGCCCCCGGAATGGGGCGGTTCTTTCCCGGCACCCGCTAGACCAGAAGGCCCACACCAGATGGGCCAAAGCGCAGCCAGACCAACAGGGGACTTAATGGGACCGTTCATCCTTCGACGGACAGCCGTAATGATTGTCACTGCTTTATGCCTGACATTCATTGTGTTTTTTCTGACCAATCTTTATCCTAATCTTGAAAAACTGGCCAAGACCCAGGGCAACTTCCGCATGTCGGATGAAGCCGTGGCAAGCTGGCTGGACAAGAACGGCTATGCGCAGCCAACATTTGTCAAATATGGCCAATGGTTGGGCGTGGTGCCTGGCTGGACCCGCACTTCTGAGGATGGCGTCACTGGTCGCTGTATGCTCGGCACCGTGACCGCCGAACAGGCGGCCCAGGCCCCCAGCTTCTGTGGTATCATTCAGGGCGATTGGGGCTACTCAACCGTATTCCGGGACGACGTCTCGCAGATCGTCAGCAAGCGATTGGGCATGACCGGGGCCTTGATGTTCTGGGTGCTGATCGTAATGGTCCCTTCGGCGCTGCTGATCGGAGTCTTGGCTGGAATGCGCGAGGGGTCAGTCACCGACCGGTCCTTATCAACGGTCTCCATTCTGACAACCGCCACACCGGAATATGTCTCGGGCGTGATCTTCATCGCTGTTTTCACCTCGTCGACGGTTGGACTGAAGTGGTTCAAAGGAACCGCAACCAGTGCCACCGCAAAGATGCCAAGCGACTATTCAATCGCATTTATGCCAGAATGGTTCGAGGCCTTCTGGTTCCGAGTGGCCGTGGCGCCTACCTTTGAGAACTTCTTTCTGCCTGTCCTGACCATCTCTCTCTATGGTATGGGCTACATATCCAGAATGACCCGCGCCTCGATGACCGAGGTGATGACAGCACAATATATCAGAACCGCGCGGCTAAAAGGCGTCAGCTTCTACAATGTCGTGGTCAAACACGCGCTTCGAAACGCACTGATCGCCCCTTTCACCGTCATCATGCTGCAATTCCCGTGGTTGCTCAACGGCGTGGTCATCGTCGAGACCCTGTTCAACTACAAGGGTTTTGGCTGGGTACTGGTGCAGGCGGCAAGCAACAACGACATCGAACTGCTGCTGGCGGTTTCCGTGGTGTCCGTCGTGGTGGTTCTGGTGACCCAGCTGATATCAGATATCGGCTATGTCTACCTCAACCCTCGCATTCGAATTACATAAGGGAGGAAGAGCAATGGAACCTCTCAGCACGTTTGAGATCATCACCCGCATTCTGGTGCAACTGTCACCGGTTTGGATTTCACTTATCTTACTCTATACAATGTCGATCGCCTTTAAGCGTCGGTTGGGCCTTTATGGGAAACTGTTTGACAGTCCAATCGGAATGATTGGATTTGGCCTGGTGATGTTCTGGGTATTCACCGGCGTCTATGGGGCGATGGATATGATCGTCACCCACCCTGACGTATTAGCCCAGGTTTCCGGAATGAAGAACAAGGTGCCCGGAACGCCCATGCGCGGCGCCGAAGAGGGCGAATATGCCTGGTATCTTCTCGGCGGCGACAATCTGGCGCGCGATGTATTCAGTCGCCTGATCAAAGGCGCCTGGGAAGTCATCAAGATTGCGCCGCTGGCTGCAATCTTTGCCTTTATGGTTGGGATCACTCTTGGCCTTCCAGCCGGATACTTCGGCGGCAAGCTCGACACCCTTTTGTCCTTCTTGGCCAACCTGATCCTGGCCTTCCCGGTGATCCTGCTGTTCTACCTTTTGGTGACGCCGGAAATCGTCGCAACCGGGGTGCCTAACTATATGGCCATCGTGTTGTTTGTCTTCCCGATCATCTTTTTGGCAGTATTGCTGAATTCCCGGTTCCACACCCGACCAAAGCTGCGCACGCCGCTGTTGATTGGAGTGTTGGGATTTGCCACGTGGATGTATCTGCAGCTGGTGTCCAGCGGTGGCTATCTGATCAAAACGCCCGAATATTATATCCCTGGCCTGCCCAAAGTGCTCGACTTCTTTGATATCGACTCTGGTCTTTTGGTGGTGTTTGTCTCGGTGGTGTTTGTCAACTCACCCACAGTGTTCCGCATCGTGCGCGGCCTGACCATGGATATTAAAACACGCGATTATGTGGCCGCAGCCCAAACCCGTGGCGAGGGGTCCTGGTACATCATGCTGTGGGAAATCCTGCCCAATGCGCGTGGACCACTGATCGTCGATTTCTGTCTGCGCATCGGCTATACAACCATCCTGCTAGGGACCCTGGGGTTCTTTGGGCTGGGACTGGCACCCGAAAGCCCGGATTGGGGGAGCACTATCAACGACGGTCGCAAGCTGTTGTCGATCTACCTGCACCCTGCCCTGCCACCTGCGCTTGCATTGCTTAGCCTGGTCTTGGGATTGAACCTGCTGGCCGATGGTCTGCGCGAAGAAAGCCTTAAGGATTAAGGCATTGGTCTGGGGGGCTGCCCCCCAGACCCTCGGGATATTTTTAGCCAGATGAACGGACCTCGTGTCCTGAACATCAGCGGGGAGATGACAGATGAGCAAGATGGCAGAATATGACGGCCCGATCCTCGAGATCGACAAGCTGTCGATTTCGTTTTTCACCAGGCTGCAGGAAATTCCGGCTGTGATGGATTTCTCGGTTTCAGTTATGCCGGGCGAGGCCGTGGGACTGGTCGGCGAGTCTGGCTGTGGTAAATCCACCGTTGCGCTGGGCGTGATGCAGGATCTGGGCAAAAACGGTCAAGTGGTTGGTGGCAGTATCAAGTTCAAAGGCCGAGACTTGGCTGAGATGAGTCCCGAAGAGTTACGCGACATTCGCGGCAACGAGATTGCGATGATCTATCAGGAACCGATGGCCTCGTTGAACCCGGCGATGAAAATCGGCAAGCAGCTGATGGAAGTTCCGATGATCCACGAGGGCGTCAGCAAGAATGAGGCCTATGCCCGCGCATTGGAAGTGGTGACGGACGTGCGTCTGCCAGATCCCGAACGGATGTTGAATTCATTCCCGCACCAACTGTCAGGCGGCCAGCAGCAGCGTATCGTGATCGCCATGGCGCTGATGTCCAAACCGTCGCTGCTGATCCTGGATGAACCCACGACTGCGCTGGACGTAACCGTCGAGGCCGCAGTGGTGGAACTGGTTCGCGACCTGGGCAAAAAATACGGCACTTCGATGCTGTTCATCAGTCACAATCTTGGATTAATTTTGGACACTTGTGACCGTCTTTGCGTGATGTACTCCGGCGAAGCGGTAGAGCGCGGTTCGATCAAAGAAGTGTTTGACGATATGCAGCACCCCTATACTCAGGCGCTGTTTCGCTCAATCCCGCTACCTGGAGCGGATAAGAACAGCCACCCACTGGTAGCGATACCGGGCAATTTCCCACTTCCGCACGAGCGGCCACCGGGCTGCAACTTTGGGCCGCGCTGTGACTATTTCGAACAAGGCCGCTGTGACGCTCAGGATATTTCGATGGAATCTGTGCCGGGCAATGATCGGCATCAAAGTCGCTGTCTGAAGTTTCAGGAGATCGACTGGAACGCGCCGATTATTGTCGGAGAACAAAAAGAAAAGGCCAAAGTTGGCAAGGTGGTCCTGAAAATTGACAACCTAAAGAAGTACTATGAGGTCGCTGCCAATGCTTTGTTTGGTGGCGGGGAAACCAAGGTTGTTAAAGCCAACGAAACCCTAAGTTTCGAGGCCCGCGAATCCGAGACACTCGCCATTGTTGGTGAGTCTGGCTGCGGAAAATCCACCTTTGCCAAGGTTCTGATGGGGCTGGAGACCGCCACTGAGGGTGAGATCCTGTTGGACGGCAGCAACATCGAACAAATTCCAATTGAACAGCGCGACACTCAGACCGTAGCAGATATTCAAATGGTGTTCCAAAACCCGTTTGACACTCTGAATCCCTCAATGACTGTAGGGCGGCAGATTGTCCGGGCCCTGGAAATTTTTGGTGTTGGTGACACAGATGCAGCCCGCAAAAAGCGGACGCTTGAATTGCTGGATCTGGTGAAACTGCCACGTGCCTTTGCGGACAGAATGCCACGACAATTGTCAGGTGGACAAAAACAAAGGGTTGGCATCGCCCGGGCTTTTGCTGGCGGCGCCCGTATTGTGGTGGCAGATGAGCCGGTGTCGGCACTGGATGTGTCGGTACAAGCAGCGGTGACCGATCTGCTGATGGAAATCCAGCGCAACGAGAAGACCACGCTGTTGTTCATCAGCCATGATCTGTCGATTGTGCGCTACTTGTCAGATCGGGTCATGGTCATGTATCTCGGCCATGTTGTCGAAATTGGCGAAACAGACCAGGTGTTCTCACCCCCGTATCACCCCTATACCGAGGCGCTATTGTCAGCGGTTCCGATCGCCGACACCTCGATCGAAAAGACGCATATTGTGCTCGAAGGTGATATTCCCTCAGCGATGAACCCTCCTTCTGGTTGCCCGTTCCAGACCCGGTGCCGGTGGAAGGGCGAAGTGCCGGATGGTCTATGCGACAGTGAAGTTCCGCCAGTTCGGCAACTGGCAGAAGGCCATCAGATCAAATGCCACTTGGCAGACGATATCCTGTCCACAATGGAACCGGTTATCAAAATCGCCGCTGAATAACACCGCGATAGATGGCTGCGGGTTTAGTGACCCGCAACCTCTTCATCCAATTTGTGCCACTGCTCAAGCCAATCATGCCCACCTAAGGCATCGATTAGCGGCTGCAACTGTTTCTCATAGGTTTTCCATTTCCCGAGGCCCTTGGCGTTGATTTTCTTGCGAACTTGAAGGGTTGATGCCGTCCGAACGGTTCCCTCACTCAGCTCTGGGTGCAAACAGGCATCCTGCCATGGCAGCCCGACTTGTTCGATTAACAACCGGATCTGTTCCTCAGGCTTTTGAACCAAAGCCCTAAATGACTGCATACGCATCTGCCCATCCAGTTTGTCACTGTAATCCTCGGCGGCACGATACACTTCACGGGTTGTTTGGCCGATCCAGGGCAATCGTCCGGAAAATTCGTTTCCTTCGTGGAAGTTGGTGAAATAATTCGACAATCCAACGTCCAGCGGATGGCGGACCATAAAAACAAACTTGGCCTCAGGTAGCAGCAACTGGGCAACCCCGATATCAAGACAGTTCAGAGGCATCTTGTCGACCACCACTGCGTGCTCATTCGGGAGCCCCTTGAACGCAATACTCAGGTAATATTTCCGAAGGATTTCAATCTCTTCATCGGACCTCCCCGCCAACCACTGCCACCTATTCTGACCCGGATCTAATCGATGCTCGATCAAAGATGTGGTTTGGGCAAGACCATAGCTCTCTCCCACGGTAGCGACTTGGTCGTGGCAATTGAGTATCTTTTCAACCAGAGTGGTTCCGGATCGTGGTAAACCGCAGACAAAAATTATCCGCGGCATGCCCTTTGGCGCATTTTGGCCGCCAGTGGGGCAAAAATGCGCAACCTGATCATCCACATTCGTTTTCAGACGCTCAAAATCGAACTTGCTAATCTTAGCTGATTTTGAGCGAGCAAAATGCCGAAACGCGGCCTGATGACGCCCCGATTTTGCCTCAACCTGCCCAAGGGTGGTGGAGACTAAGGCCTGCCCCCGTGGCGTGAGCTTTCCGGATTTTTCCAATTTTCGCATTCTGGCAACCAGCTTGGACTCCCGTCTGAATGGCTGTAGTTGGTTTAACTTGAAAAGTGCAAGAACGTGATTTGGATCGACTTTCAGCGCTTGGTGGAAGCTAGCGATAGCCCCATCCATGTCCCCGGAAAATTGCATCATCTCGGCCATCTTCACCCAAAAAACAGCCTTCTTCGGCCAGTTTTCCGTGATGAAATGAAGCAAGGCAATAGCCGTCGCCGTGTCCCCCAACTCAAAATAACAAATCGTCGCCCGATCCAGCGTTTCAATGCAATCTGCCTTAACCTCTAGCTTCTTGAGCAATAGTTTCAAGGCCGGGGCAAATTTACGGGTAGCAATAAGTTCGTCAACTTTGGCAAACTGCTCCATCTCGTCAGGCATGTCGCCAGTACCAGTGGGAAATTGAATTTTCTGCATTGCTGACATAGGATATCCATAGCAAAATTGATTGCGAACATGTCTTGAGACGGGATCAATTTAGATGGTTAAGATGAATTGTTGGTAAACTGTTCGGACTTACTCAACCAGCAGCGCACCTGCGAGCCCAGAGAACCGCAGCCTTCCAATCCAAGCATTTTGACCTATTGGCTCAAGAATGCGCCTATAAGAGCTACGGTTTTAATAGGTGCTCGTAGCGTTGGTCGGTCAGGGTTGTTAGAAACGCCACCAGCGCATCAATTCTTTGATCATCCAAGGCAGGACCATGTGTCAGCTCTTTGACAGACAGGCTGTGTGGGACATCAGGTGACCCAAACGGCTGGCCTGTTTCGGGGTTGATTTGGCGGGCCTCAGACAAGGAATTGTACCGATTGTAAAACAACACCACGGTGCGCAGTTCCTGGAACACTCCGTTGTGCATATAAGGGCCAGTCACAGCTACATTTCGCAGGGTTGGCGTCTTGAATTTCCCCCGCTGTACAAGCCCTGTCACCAACGGGTTGTTGAGCAAGCCCTCATCCACGGTTCCTAGTGCAACGCCATTCTGGCTGTGACCAGCCAGGTTTTCCGGGACACCGATATTGTGGTGCTCATAATTGCTAAAAGTCTCAGCCGGATCAATGGGGCTGCTTTTTAACTGATGACACAGGTTGCAGTTGGTGAATTGCTGGGAAAAGAACAACAGCCGACCCAGTTCCTCTTGGCGGCTTAGCTCTGCCTCGCCACGCAGGAACCGGTCGTATTTGCTGTCAAATGGGGCAAACACTTCACTGCGCTCAA
This sequence comes from Rhodobacterales bacterium 56_14_T64, assembly GCA_002162795.1. Classification (GTDB taxonomy): domain Bacteria; phylum Pseudomonadota; class Alphaproteobacteria; order Rhodobacterales; family Rhodobacteraceae; genus Parasedimentitalea. The sequence goes on along the minus strand of MAAY01000105.1, from coordinate 3,510 downwards.
AGCTGGCAATGGCCTGTGTCATGCTCTCAAATGCTGCGTCGGTTTGGTCAAAAATATCTGGCCCAAACAGAGTTTGGAATGCATCGACATACGCGGGGCTTTCCTGCAGTCTCTGCACCACCGATTGCCTGTCAGGCATCCCCATTTCAATCGGGTTTAGAGGTGGCCCTCCCGCCTGTTCTTCCAATCCCGAAGCGCGACCGTCCCAGAACATGCCGCCAACCCAGACGCCCTCTTTGGTCTGATGGAAGCTAGGCACAAAAGCGGCATAAGCGGCGCTGGGGGCATTGCGGTCGCCCAGCGACACTCCGTCATCGCCAAGTGAAAACGCTCCATCTGCGGAGCGCCTAGGATCTGCAAACCCGTATTCGGGGTCATGGCAACTGGCGCAGGATTGGCCGCGATCAAGCGATAGATTTTCGTCAAAAAACAGCGCCTCGCCTAGATCGCGTAATGCGGTCTGTGGTTCGGCAGCTACGCCGGTGCAGATCACAATAAGGGCGGCGGCAAAACTGGAAAATTTGATCATCACGGGCTCCGGTCACGGGGAATACCCCCCAATTGCGGGAAACCTCTAAGCCAGGCCTTGATTTAGCGCAATTTCTGATTTCTTTTGTCAGATATGCGACCGCAATTGCATCGAAGCGGCGATGCCCCGATCAGCTTAACAGAATAACCACGATCATCAGCAGGTTCATCGCGGACAGTGGCAACAGCCAAGGTTTACGCTGGTGCCAAAGCGCACCCAGAGTTGCCAAGGGCAGAGAAAGGCTAAAACCAGCTAACGCAATAGTGCCCACGAGAACTCCAAACTGACCACTGTCCGGCCCCCATGGTGTACCAGGAATCACCATTCCCTTTAGGCCGACGCCAATCAGAATACCCAGTATCGCTCCAATCAAGGACATCAGAGCCCCGTGCAGGTTCACCGCTGGGCGTGCACCTAAAACACCATCCACGATCTCGCGTGTTGGTACTGCGCTAGGCTGCCACTGCAGGCGATCAAGGCGTTCGTCAAAGCTCTTGGCGATCATGGCTATTCCTCCAAAATTTTAAACAATATTAACTAAGAAAAAGGCGGATTAATGTCTTGCAGGCGGCGTTAACGAGGATTTAAGGCGGCCCTAACATTGGGTTAACGCCACGGCAAGATGTGGCTAGGAATTCAGCTGCCCCAGATCTTCTTCACGTAATTCTGTGTCTCACGGTACGGCGGAATGCCACCATACTTTTCAACAGCTTTGGGGCCGGCGTTATACGCGGCAAGCGCCAGTTTCCATGACCCGAACTTGCGGTACTGTTTGGCCAAGTACCGGGCGCCCCCCTCCAGGTTTTGCTGAGGTATTTTGGGATCAACGCCAAGTGCGCGCGCTGTAGCCGGCATCAACTGCGCCAGTCCCAAAGCACCTTTGTGGGACTTGGCATTAGGGTTCCAATTGCTTTCTTGCTGAACCAAACGCAGGAACAGATCTTCGGGCACCCCATGCTGACGCGCTGCCGAGCGAGCCATATCAAGATATTCACCGCGATAACTGCCGTCGAATGGCAGGGTGCCCCATTTTGTCGGCGTGTAGATGCTGGGAGGTTGCAAGCGAACCGAGTTATTATACTGACTTGCTGCGCGTCCATCCAGCACCCGCGCATGAGACGCAAACAAGTTACGCTGGCTTTTTGTCCCAAAAATATCTGCAGTGGCCCCTTGTCCCACGGACAAAGAAGCCAACACTATGCCAACAGCCAGCTTGCGCATTTAAGTCCACCCTGCCCTGTTTCCTCACCTCGTGCGCAATATATAGGAACTGTTTCAAAATGAAAGCGCACAGGCAAATCCTTGCCGGTTCCGAAAAGCGAGGCAATGTCGTATTCGCGAACTCACACAAGTTCATCCACAGATGTCTGCTTTTCTCGCCAGCGCTCCGGCTATACTGTGCCTCACCAAGAGGCGTGATTAGATTCGCGTCACCACAAAAAGACAGCAATAAGGACACGCCCACATGGCCGGCTCAGTCAACAAAGTTATTCTCATCGGAAACCTGGGCCGCGACCCCGAAGTCCGCAGTTTTCAGAACGGTGGTAAGGTTTGTAACCTGCGAATTGCCACCTCAGAAAACTGGAAAGATCGCAGCACCGGAGAGCGTCGCGAAAAAACCGAATGGCACTCGGTGGCGATTTTTAGCGAAGGCTTGGTACGGGTTGCCGAACAATACCTGCGCAAAGGCTCCAAGGTTTACATCGAAGGCCAGCTGCAGACTCGCAAATGGCAGGATCAATCTGGCCAGGACCGGTATTCCACCGAGGTTGTTCTGCAGGGCTTTGGCTCAACACTAACCATGCTCGATGGCCGTGGAGAAGGTGGCGACCAGGGTTCTGGTGGTGACAGCTACGGTGGCGGTGGTGGCGGCGGCGGTAACTTCGGCGGCGGTAGTGGCGGAGGCGGCGGCGGCGGTTATGACAGCGGCTCGCAAGGAGGCGGTGGTAACTTTGGCGGCGGCGGTCAGCAAGGTGGTTCGTCACATAACATCGATGACGACGAAATTCCGTTCTGAGGTTGACCAAATCGCATATGTAAACTCTTAACGATTATTACTAATAGAAACAAAAGGGCTGGCACTTGCCAGCCCTTTTCGTTGCGCAAGTTAAATTGATTTATGGCTGACCATTAGACATTGAAAATTACGCATCTGCCCATCCTCACAATCAGACCTGGTTCAAGCCCGCTACCTAGCCTAAGACGTTGTAACCTCGCCCGCTCATACAGTTCTTGACGATATTCTCTCGTTCAGCATTTTTACGGATCGCGCTCGATGTTACTCCCGCTAAGGCCCCAATAGCTGCTGCCTCTCCAGCGTTGCTGCTGTTGCCGTTCCAGATCACCGACGACGCTCCCGCCACTGCCGCACCAGTGGCCGCCGACCCGACCGCTCGGCCATCGATCGTGGCTCCTGACGCTGCAAGCGTTTGACATTCAGCTAAGTCAGAGGAGTAGTTCGGGTTACTTGTCCCATCTATGACCGGCGTGTAGTTTGCGCCCGAATTATCGCAGGCTGCAGCCAAACCAACAACTGAAACGAATGCAAATTTATTGACCCAATACATGGCAAATCCTTTATGAATAAAATTGACTGATAATAGATTTCCTTACATCCCTGAAAATGTCTAGTAGAGATCTGTTGGCTTGCCTAACCGTGCAGTACTCGGTGATGGCTGGAAGGGCTGAGCAACTGGACACCAACGCCATACAAAACCGAGAACTGGTCAAACTATAACAAAGTCCCCTGACGCAGATAAGTCGAGGGCGACGGAGAATGGATTGCGCACAGCGATCCTCAATGGTTTCACGGCTCTTGGTCTACCCGAAACTGTTTCGTCCAGATAAGTCCGTCCGAGGTAGTGGAAAGTCCCGCATGGCACCGGCGCATACCGGTAATCCCCCCCGGAACTAAGGGGATGCGAAAGTAGAATTTTCTCGGCAAGAATGACTGAGGAGATTTTGATGAAGAAGACGAGATA
>MAAY01000048.1 GCA_002162795.1 Rhodobacterales bacterium 56_14_T64 | reverse complement strand
ATGATATGTCCTTTTGAGTGCCAACAGTTTGTTATCACTCAAAAGTCGCAAGTCAGGATAGCGCGCACCAACTACTGTTTTCTAACAAGAGTCGCAGTTGAGGGTAGCGCGCACCCCGGCCACAGATGAAGGACTTGTAATGCAGATTATGTTAAAACTTCGGATGCAAGTGGAGGTCCGTATTCAACCCTCTTTGGTTCAAGTCGGACCAGTTGCCCTACGGGGTCAATAGCCGGTTGGCCAACCGTTCGGCTTCGGGCGGCTATGGGTGACAAACAAAGTCGCCGGGCGGTGTTCGGCAATCAGTGTTTCAGGCAGGCCCAACATTCTGCCAGCCATGTCTGGCTCCAGTGACACAAGCGGATCATCCATGATCAGCAGATCCGGAGCGTCGGCAAAGGCGCGCGCCAGCGACAGACTCCGTTGTTGGCACAGCGACAACAGGCAGGAAAAACATCAGCATTTTTCACCAGCCCTACCCGGTCTAGAATCTGTGTGGCACGGGTCGTGTTCAACGTGGGATACGCAATTAGCAGATTGTCCAAAGCGCTGTGCCAAGGCTGCAATTTCGGATCCTGAAGCGCCATAGCCAGCGAATGAGCGTCGAAGCCTTGCCGTCAAACGATGTATCTATCCCGGCCACGAAGCGCATCAAAGTAGATTTGCCAACACCCGACGGACCAATGATTGCAGCCACCATACCAGAGCGGGCCGCGGCGCCGATAAACGGGGCAAGTTGTGGCAGAAAGCTATCCTTGAAGGAATACGCCCACAGCGGCGTGTTGGTATCCGGTCCCAACGCTTGTCCGGCGTCCTGAACCAAAATCAGCTGATCATACCCGAGGCTTTCATTTTGGCCGCAAAATGCCAGAAGATAATTACTCCGGTATAATCGCCCTTGAGCCCAGTCTTAAAGATCAACGGCGGAGAGCCAAACATCTGTTCGTTTTCGCCCTTCAAATCCAATCCATATTCCTGCTGAGCATAGGCACGCAGGATCAATCAGGATTTGTCCAGTGGTCCGCCCGCAATGCCAACCTCGCCGCCCATCCGATCTTATAACGTGGTGGCGTCCTCTCGAGCAAGCAGTCGTCTAGGCAGAGTCGTTCGGCGCGAAAATACACCCTATTGTATTATGCATTAAACCGGCAGCCATCGCAGTGGCCACCGGTTCAGAGAGGTCAGAGTTTGCACAATACCCCATACTGCCGTGAAGGTTCTTGCCCTATCAATTGCCGGCGCTTTCCATTTTGCGATGCTCCAGCACGTCTTCCAGCCAACCGATCCGCATCTCGGGCACCGAGGACAACAACAAGTCGGTGTAATCGTCAAAGGGTGGCGCAAGCACTTCGCTTTTGGAGCCGTAGCGCACCAGTGAGCCTTGATACATGACCGCGATGCTGTCTGCGATGGCCCGCACGGTGGCTAGATCGTGGGTGATGAACAGGAACGCCACGTCTTCGATTTTTTGCAGACGTAACAAGAGCTTGAGAATGCCATCCGCAACCAGTGGATCAAGCGCACTGGTGACTTCGTCACAAATGATCAGCTTGGGCTTGGCGGCAAGTGCGCGGGCGATGCAAACGCGCTGTTTTTGGCCACCGGAAAGCTCGGCTGGATAGCGATCCAGGAACTCTTCGCCCATTTCGATCTCTTCCAGCAGCTCAAGAATACGCTTCTTCTTTTCTGCTCCCTTTAAATCGAAATAGAACTCCAGCGGGCGCCCAATAATCGTGGCCACGGTTTGGCGCGGGTTCATCGCGGTATCAGCCATCTGATAAATCATTTGCAGCTGACGCAGGTCGTCCTTGCTGCGATCTCCGAATGCTTTGCTCAGGACCTCTCCGTCAAACACCGTTTCGCCTGCGATTGGTGGCAATAACCCAGTGATCACTCGTGCAAGTGTGGATTTTCCCGAGCCACTTTCGCCCACCACCGCCAGTGTCTGACCGGGGTGCACCTGAATTGTCACATCCTGCAATACGCGCACAGAATTACCATAGGCTGCAGTAATGCCTTTGCACTCAAGGATTGGGGTCGAGGTTGGCTTTTGCTCTTCGTGCTCGATCGAGCGGACAGAAACCAGTGCTTTAGTGTAGTCTTCGACCGGGTTGTTTATGATGTTGTCTGTGGTGTTGCGCTCTACCAAGGCACCGTGTCGCAGCACCATAATTTCGTCGCTTACCTGTGCCACAACCGCGAGGTCATGAGTGATATACAGGGCAGCAACGCCAGTGTTGCGAATGGCCTTTTTGATCGCCGCCAGCACGTCGATTTGTGTAGTAACATCTAGGGCTGTCGTTGGTTCGTCAAACACAATCAAATCGGGTTCTGGCACCAGCGCCATCACCGTCATTGCCCGTTGCAACTGACCACCGGACACCTGATGAGGGAAGCGATTACCGATGTTTTCCGGATCAGGCAGGCTTAGTTCCCTAAACAACTGAATGGCCCGCTTTTGCGCTTCTGCGCGATTTGCCACACCGTGTTCAAGGGCCGCCTCAATGATTTGCTCCATCAGGCGTTTTGCCGGGTTGAACGATGCGGCAGCAGATTGAGACACATAAGTGACTTCTTTGCCGCGCAGTTTGCGTTGCTCAATTAATCCGCCCGCCAGAATATCGCGGCCGTTGACAGTGACTTCACCGCCGACTGTCACCGATCCGCGGCCATAGCCCATCGACGCCAAGCCAATGGTGGACTTGCCCGCACCGGACTCTCCGATCAACCCAAGCACCTTGCCCTTTTCCAGGGTCAGGTCGATGCTTTCAACAATCACCAGTTCTTTGGCCGGTTCGTTGGGTGGATAGATCGTCGCTGCAATCCGCAGGTTCTTGATATCGAGTATAAGATCAGCCACCACGGCCCCCTTTCAAGTCAGAGGTTTTGTTGAGGACCCAGTCAGCGACCAAGTTTACCGAGATTGCCAAAATGGCAATGGCTGCAGCAGGCACCAGAGCCGCCCCAATACCAAAGACGATACCCTCTTTGTTTTCCTTCACCATTCCGCCCCAATCGGACGCTGGCGGTTGCACACCAAGACCAAGAAAAGACAGTGTGGACAGGAACAAAACCGCAAAGATAAATCGCAGGCCAAGCTCAGCAACTAGCGGCGACAAGGCGTTTGGCAGGATTTCGCGAAAGATGATCCAGCTGAGTTTTTCACCGCGCAGTTTGGCGGCCTCAACAAAATCCATAACGTTGATATCCACCGCAACTGCACGGGACAGTCGATACACGCGGGTCGAATCCAGCAGCCCCATCACCAAGATCAGGACGGGCACTGTCACCGGCATAACCGACAGAATAACCAAGGCGAAAATCAGCGATGGAATCGACATCAGCAAATCGACAAGGCGCGAGATCACTTGGTCAACCCAGCCACCCAGGACAGCCGCTGACAGGCCCAGAATACTTCCCAACGTGAAAGATAAAGCCGTAGCCAGAGTGGCGATAAATATTGTCGTCTGCCCGCCATAGATCAAGCGGGTCAACAGGTCACGGCCAATATTGTCGGTCCCCAACAGATGTTCAGCCGATCGAGGCTCCCAGACATCGCCGACCACTTCGGCCATGCCATAAGGCGCAATGAAATCCGCAAAGATCGCGACTAGAAAAAATCCGCCGGTTAGAATCAGCCCCATGAGGGCAGATATAGGTATCCTCATTTTGGGTGCCTCAATCTTGGGTTACTTAAGATGGCAACGATGTCAGCAATCAGATTGAGCACGACATAGACGGTAGCAAAGATCAGGCCACAGGCCTGCACAACTGGCACATCCCGTTTGGAAACGTGGTCCACCAGATACTGACCCATGCCGGGATAGACAAAAATCACTTCGACGACGACAACACCAACCACCAGATAGGCCAGGTTAATCGTCACCACATTCACAATCGGAGAGATTGAGTTTGGAAAGGCATGGCGCGCGATGACTTTAAAGGCGGACAGTCCCTTGAGTTCTGCCGTCTCGATATATGCGGACTGCATCACATTCAGGATAGCGGCGCGCGTCATACGCATCATATGCGCCAGAACAACAAGGGTCAGGACTATCACCGGCAGGGCAATCGCATTTAGCTTTTCAAGAAAGCTCATGCTGTCATAAACCGTCGCGACCGACGGGAAGACGCGCCATTTCACGGCAAAGAAATAGATCAGCACATAGCCGATAAAGAATTCTGGCAACGAGATCGAGGCGAGTGTGGCTCCGGAAATCAGCTTGTCGGGCCAGCGATTGCGGTATCGTACGGCAACCAGACCAAGGAAAATCGCCAGCGGCACGGCGATAACAGCTGCAGTGGCGGCCAGAAACAGGGTGTTGCCAAGGCGTTTGCCGATTTGCGGGCCGATATCCTGACCATTGGACAGGGCGGTGCCCAAATCCCCTTGCAGCAGTCCTCCAAGCCATTGGAAATATCGGATAAAGGCCGGGTCATTCAATCCAAGCTCTGCCCGAATATTGGCCAGGGCCTCGGGGGTTGCTGACTGACCCAGAATGCTCTCGGCTAAATCCCCGGGCAACATCTCTGTGCCAGCAAATATGAGGATGGAAACAGCCAATAGCAAAAGTATTCCCAGCGCAATGCGCTGGGAAATTAGCTTAAACATGGGTCCCATATTATGCGGTGACCCACATTTTCAATGGAGCGTAGTTGTTCATCAGGTCAAAGCCCTTGGTTGTGCGCCAACCTTCTACGCCCTCGGACACCGCATCGATGAAGTTGTTGAACATCGGACAGATCAATCCACCCTCATCGCTCACGATTGTGCTCATGTCGCTATAGATTGCCTTGCGCTTGCCTTCGTCCAATTCCGCGCGCGCTGCCAGAAGCATCTTGTCGAAGCCTTCGTTAAAGAAGCGGGTGTCATTCCAATCCGCCGAAGACAGGTAAGCCGTCGAGAACATGGCATCCTGAGTCGGACGACCGCCCCAGTAGCTGGTGCAGAACGGCTGCTTGTTCCAAACTTCTGACCAGTAGCCATCGTTTGGCTCACGCTTGATGTCCAACGTGATGCCAGCCGCACCGGCACTCTGTTGGAACAGCTGGGCCGCATCTGGAGCACCTGGGAAGGAATTGTCTGATGTGCGCAGCAGAACCGAACCATCGTGACCAGATGCCTTGAAATGGAACGCGGCTTTTTCTGGGTCATAAGTGCGCTGCTCTCTTTCGGAGAACAACGGATAGCTGGCATTGATCGGCGAGTCGTTGCCGGCAGTGCCGTTACCAAACAAGATCTTGTCGACCATTTCTTCGCGATTGATCGCGTATTTTAGCGCCAAACGAAGGTCTTTGTTGTCGAAAGGTGCGGTATCGGCGTGCATGATGAAGACATAATGCCCGGCACTTGGTGTCGAATGCACCTTTACGCCGCCCATGCGACCGACCAGTGATGCCACTTTTGGTGGAACCCGGTTGACCATGTGAACCTGACCAGACTGCAACGCCGCGACGCGGGCTGTGTCGTCATTGATGACCAGCAGCTCAACTGTTTCGGCATGGCCGAGATCGTCGTTCCAATAGTTGGGGTTCTTTTCAAAGACATGACGAACACCCGGTTCATGTGACTTCAGGATATATGGACCTGAACCAATTGCCGCTGTCGGATCGTCCTTACCGCCGTTTGGTTGAATAACCAGGTGATAATCGGCCAGCAGATACGGCAAGTCAGCGTTGGGAGTATCAAGCTCCAGAATGAATCTGTCGCCATCGGTAGACATCGAGACGATGCCCCGTAGCAAACCAAGCGCGCCGGATTTGGACTCTTCACCAGCATGACGCTCGATAGTCGCTTTCACATCCTCAGCAGTCACGGATTTACCGTTGCTGTAAGTGACACCCGAACGCATTTTGAACGTCCAGGTTTTTGCGTCTGCCGAAGCTTCGTATTCTGATGCGAGACGAGGATCGATGCCACCGTCTTCAGCAAGCTCCAGCAGTGGTTCGCCCCACATCCGGAGAATTTGGAGTGAAGTCGCGTTTGTCGAGAGACCCGGGTCTAGTGAATCGGTAGACGATCCGCCCTGAATGCCCACGCGCAATGTGCCACCTTTGACAGGTCCAGCGGCCATAACAGCCGATGCAAGCATGGTGCTAGCGAAAGTTGTAGTTGCACCCAGCGCCGCAGCGCGACCCATAAACGAGCGGCGATTCAACAATCCGCGCGCTGCACGCTCGGATAGATACTTCAGTTCATTTGACATTGTGTTCTCCCTGTGAATTCGTTGCCTTTGTGGCAATCGATTATTCTGTGTTGTTTCTTCGTTATTTTGTGACCCACTAGGCCAATCATTTGGCTGTCAGTCAATCGGTTCCTTTAATCCTTATCAATGCGGCCGCAGGTCTCGCGGGGCCACACCAAATTCATCACGGAACGCCCGAGTCATCGCGCTGGGGTTATGATACCCACAACGCAAAGAGATTTCGGCGACCGAAAGTTTGGTTTGTTCAGCGTAGCGCTTTGCCGCAGTCAGGCGGATGCGCCGGTAAATTGTCTTGGGCGGTGCGCCCAATTCTTCGTTGAACGCACGTTCCAAATTTTGCCGTCGGCAACTGAGTGTTTCGCAAATATCAAAAATTGAAACGGGCTCTTCCAGTTGCTCGCGCATCATCGAGACTGCTCTTTTGCACAAGTTGGATTGCGGCAGGACCTCCGCTGTACTGTGTCCATTGCCACCCTCGCCGACCATAAACATAGAGGCAACTTCCAGCCTCATTGTCTCGCCGTGAGTTTGCCCAACCATGTGCTGCAGCAAATCAAATGCGGCCATTGCGCCAGCAGACGTCCAGCGATCGCCATCAATTGTGAAAGTAACACGCTCGGCGTTTACTTCAGGAAACTGCTCGGAAAAAGCGCTGAGTTCATCCCAATGCACTGTGGCACGGCGATTTTGCAAAAGACCGGCCGAGGCAAGCAACCAGCTGCCCATGTCCAACCCTGCCAAAACGTCATATTTTTCAGAAGCCGCCTGAAGCGAACGATTGCACGCATCCGTGGCGTAGGTTTGGTAGGCGTAGCTGGGCATAACAAACAGTACCTGACCACCAGGCGATTGCGACAAAGAACGCTCCGGGGTCACAGGCATACCTGCAGATGATTTCACGGGTTGACCGTCCAGCGTCAGCAACGACCATTCATAAGCCTCGCGGCCCAGAAACCGATTGACCACCCGCATCGGCTCAACGGCATTTGCAAGACAATAATTCGAAAATTCATCGAACAGTAGAATGTCGATCTTTTCTGTATGTTCTGATGGTAGTGCCCAGTTCCGCATGATTTTCAGTCGATCATGTATGATTTTCAAAATCAAGAAAAATTGTATCGCCATACAAGATTTATTTTTTGGCGAAGTCTGCCCCGGGCTCCGGCCCTAATCGAACAGCCGCATAATTACAGGTCATTCGCGGATCAGAGGCAATGCTCGCCACGCCCATACTTGTGCATTTTCGTTATCTCAACAGCAGTGTTGGATCGCCGGTCTGCAGGTGTCCTGCGCAAACAACACTAAACCCCTACCTCCTGGCGTCGGTAGGGGTTTTGATATGCGTCTCCAAGTACTGAAGTACGATGTCTTCGGTGATTGCCCCGTTGGTGGTTGAAAAACACCCTCGGTCGCAATGGGGCTGTTTCGATTGATCTACTGGCGACGGCGGGCAGGCCTTTCTTCGGCCTGCCCCTGCCCGGTCAGCACTTTACCCGTTCCATTTTGGGATCATACAAAGGCCGCAGCTGAACCTTGCAGGGCACCCTCTTGCTCGCCACCTCCAACTCATATGAGCCGGACAATACATAAGCCGCGTCAATCACTTCATCTGAGCGAACATAGCCATAGCCAATCGATTTATTGACCGTATAGCCAAACCCGCCGCTGGACAGCCAGCCCACCCGCTTGCCATCGCGGTAGATCGTCTCACGTCCCGACAGCACCACATCCGGGTCCGCCGTAAAACAGGCCATGATCTTTTTCACTCCGGTATCACGCTGCGCCTCGGCTGCCTTACGGCCTTTGAACTCGATGTTTTTCTTTAGCTTGATCGCCCAGCCCAACCCAGCCTCTGCCGGAGTATGATCCGGCCCGATATCCGCCCCCCAGGCGCGATAGCCTTTTTCCAGCCGCATGCTTTCAATTGCCCGATACCCTGCATCCCTAAGGCCAAACTCAGCGCCTGCCTTCGACAGCGCCGCATATACAGTTGTGGCGTATTCCACCGGCAGGTGAAGCTCCCAGCCCAACTCGCCCACATAGGTCACCCGCAGCGCGTTCACCGGACAGCCAGCAATACCAATGGTCTTGGCAGTGCCAAATTTGAACGCCGCGTTAGAGACATCGCTATTGGTCACCTTCTGCAGAATGTCACGCGCCCTGGGGCCCATCAGTGACAGTACCGAATAAGCCGACGTGACATCGACCAGCTGCGCGTTCATCCCTTCGGGGATATTGCGCGAGATCCAGTCAAAATCATGAGTGGCAAAGCCGGTGCCGGTAACAATGTAAAATTCATCCCGCGCCACCCGCACAGCGGTCAGGTCACATTCAATGCCTCCCTTGTCGTTCAGCATCTGGGTGTAGATCAGCGAGCCCACAGGTTTCTGCACATCATTGGCCGCAATCCAGCTTAGCGCGGCCTCAGCGTCCGGGCCTTTTAGGGTGAACTTGGCAAACGAGGTTTGATCAAACAAAACTGCCGCTTCTCGGCCCGCCTTGTGCTCGCCGCCAACAGTCTCAAACCAGTTCTGCCGCCCAAAGCTATAAACGTCCTTGGCCTCCATCCCGGCCGTGGCAAACCAGTTTGGGCGCTCCCACCCCAGTTTTTCACCAAAGCACGCCCCCTTGCCTTTCAGGGTATCATACAGCGGAGATTTGCGGCACGGACGGCCCGAGCTATGCTCCTCAAACGGCCAGGCCATAGTGTAATGCTTGCCATAAGCCTCCACCGTACGGGTCCGGATCCAATCTGTGTCAAAATGCGGACGACCAAAACGGCGAATATCTGCGGACCACAGATCAAACGGTGGTTCACCGTTCTTGACCCATTCCGCCAACGCCATGCCTGCCCCGCCTCCGGCGGCAATGCCAAAGGCGTTAAAGCCCGCGCCAATAAACAGGTTTTTCAGCTCAGGCGCTTCACCAATGATGAAGTTTCCATCCGGCGTGAAACTTTCCGGGCCATTGGTCAGCGTCTTGATGCCCGCCGTTTCCAGCGCCGGAACCCGCCCCAGCGCCAGCTCCATCAGCGGCTCAAAATGGTCAAAATTGCTGTCCAGCAGGGTATAGTGGAACCCCTTGGGAATGCCCTTGGTGGCCCAGGGGATCGGGTTGGCCTCGTAGCCGCCCATCACCAAACCGCCGACTTCTTCCTTGTAGTAAGTCAGACGATCCGGGTCGCGCAGGGTTGGCATATCCGGGGTCACGCCATCGATCCGTTCTGTGACCATATACTGATGCTCCATCGGCACCAGCGGCACGTTCACACCAACAGTGGCGGCAAAATCACGAGTCCATTGCCCGGCGCAGACAATGACCTTTTCACACTCGATAAAGCCCTTCTCGGTCATCACGCCTTTGATGACGCCGTCCTCCAGCACAATATTGGTGACCTTGGTGTCTTCCAGAATGGTGGCACCGGCCATCCGGGCCCCTTTGGCCAGAGACAGAGTGATATCCGACGGATTGGCCTGCCCATCGGTGGGCATGAAGGCCGCTCCAACCACATCATCGATGTTCATTAATGGCCAAAGTTCCTTGGCCTCGGATGGGGTCAACAGCTCCATTTCCAAGCCAAAACTATGCGCGGTGGTGGCCTGCCGCTTGACCTCGGTCCAGCGTTCCTGATTACAGGCCAGCCGCAATCCACCGTTCATTTTCCACCCCGTCGCCTGACCGGTTTCCTGCTCCAGTGTTTTATACAGATCGACGGAATACCCCAGCAACTGGGTGATATTGGCGTTTGAGCGCAGCTGCCCCACCAGTCCCGCTGCGTGAAAAGTGGTGCCGGATGTCAGTTTCTTGCGTTCCAGCAGAACCACATCGGTCCAGCCAAGCTTGGCCAGATGGTACGCCGTTGAACAGCCCACGATACCGCCGCCAATAACGACAGCTTTTGCACTTGTTGGAAAGGAGCTCATAGTAAGCCTCACATAGATTGAAAGTCGGAAAGGGCTGCTTTGAAACGCGTCAGGTTTTTCTCGGTGTAAACCGCGTAGTCAAAGTCGATTTCAGAGTGTATTTCAGACACCATGCTCCACATGGTCTCGCGCAGCAGCGAGGCACATTTCATGGCGTGATATTGGTGCGCAAGCTGTTGTGTCAGCTGGGTCTCAAAATAGCTTTCCAGCATCGCACATTCCTGCGCTTCGCTCAGCTCGTTGTTGGATGCCAACCCAGCCAGATCAAACAGAGGCGAGTTAAAGCCGCCATATTCCCAATCCAGTAACCACAGCCGAGTGCCATCATCCAGAACATTGGCGGCCAGCAGATCATTGTGACCCAGCACCAGTTGCACCGGCCCCACGGCCTGTTCCAACTGGCTCGCCGTCTGCAAAAGCGGCTCTAACATTGGCTGATATGTAGATCCTCCCTCACGCAGTGACGCCGCATAGTTGCGCAAAACATGAAACACCCAGAAGGTCAGTACCGGGCCACGCAGTGCTTGCATTCCTTCGGAATGGCATCGCTTTACCATCGGGATGATGCGAGCCAGCATATCATCGTTGCGCACCGCCGACTCGTCCAACGACCCACCGTCGACAAACTCCAGCACCAGAATACCCGGCTCTGCGTGAACCACCGCCGGGGCAACGCCAATCTCCTGCGCTGCCCGGTGAACGGCCAACTCGTTGAATCGCATGATCTGATGCAGCGGTATATCCTGCCCCACCCGCACCACATACCGCTTGCCTTGATCGGTCAGCATGACATTGAAATTGGTAATCCCACCGCCCAGCAGGGCCGCCTGATGCGGCGCCTGCCAGATCGACAAGGACATGGCTTTCTCGATAGCGGCTTGTGCTGCTGCATTCATGACATCAGTCCCAATCTTTGCTTTGCGCGTTTCGCCGACGCAGACAGGATGCGGTCCGCGATGATGGCGATAAAGGCCACCGACAGACCGGCCACAATGCCCAGCCCTGAATCGGCCTTGGTCAATGCGATATAGACCTGCTGACCCAAATCCCGTGTCCCCACCAGCGCGGTGATCACCAGCATCGACAGGGCTAGCATGATGGTTTGGTTCAATCCCAACAGAAGCTCGGGCAGCGCCATCGGCAATTTGATCCGCCACAACAACTGGCGCGGCGTGCAGCCGGACACCAGCCCGGCCTCGATCAGTTGCGGATCGACATTGCGAATGCCATGCGCCGCATAACGCACCGCTGGCGCCAGCGCATAGAGCACCACCGCAATCATCGCTGAAAAGTCCCCCACCCGAAACAGCATCACCACTGGGATCAGATAGACAAAGCTCGGCAGGGTTTGCAGCGTGTCGATCAACGAATTGATCACTCGGTTCGCCCGATCATTCTGCGCCGCCAGAATACCCATAGGAATGCCGATGGCCGAGGCCACCAGGACCGAAACCCCACAAAGATACACTGTCACCATCGCCTTGTCCCACAGCCCGCTGGCGGCAATGAATGCGGTGAACAGACCGGCCATACCCGACAGGCGGATTCCGCCCACGCGCCAACCGATCAACGTCATTGCAATAATGCCCCAGGCCCACGGGATTCCAACGAAAAACCGTTTCACCGGCAGCAGAAGATAAGACAGAAAGGCGGTCTTGATCGCCTCAAATGTGTCAAAGTAATTCACGTTGATATAGCCAATGACATCGGACCAGAAAGTGCCCGTCGAAAGGGTCGCGGCCTCGGGGTAGGACTGGATGCCCGGCAGCAGCCGCGCCAACAGGAACGTCCCAACAGCAACCACCAGAACCGTCACCGTCCACGGGTGGCGTTTCACTAGCGGCAGATCCGGGTCCAGTTGATGATCGGCCGCAACACGGCTGGCAAAGGCCTGGCTCAGTCGATCCAGGGCAATCGCCATCACTACGATGGCAACACCTGCCTCGATCCCGCCGCCGATATCCAGCCGCCGCAGGGCCGTCAAAACATCAAAACCCAGCCCCCCTGCCCCAATCATCGAAGCAATGATCACCATGTTCAGTGTCAGCATGATGACCTGATTGACCCCAACCATCAGCATCGGCGCGGCCGAAGGCACCATGACCTTCCACATCAGTTGATGTTTGGTACAGCCCACCATGACGCCGACATCTTTGACTTCACCCGGCACGGCCCTCAACGCAAGGATCGTCACCCGCACCATCGGCGGCATCGCGTAGATGATCGTCGCCACCAGCGCCGCAACCGGGCCAAAGCCAAACAAGAACAGGATCGGAACCAGATAGGCAAAAACCGGCACCGTCTGCATCAGGTCCAACAGCGGGCGGATCACTTGCTCAAATACCGGCCAGCGATAGGCGAAGATACCCAGCATCAACCCGCCAATGGCGCCAATTGGCACCGCTATCAGCACCGACGCCAGGGTGACCATCGCACTGTCCCACTGGCCAAACACCGCCAGATACAGAAAACACCCGCCCATCAGGGCCGCCAACTTCCAATCGCGCGCATAGTGACCCATGGCGGCAAGCGTCACGATGATGGCAATCCAGCTGAGCGAGGGCGCAATCTCAACCGCCTCGTTACCCAAGCCCACCGAGAACCCCTCGATCAACAGGTCACGGGCAAAATCGTAAGGCGCTTCGATCAGCGAGGCGATGAACCGGGTCATGTCACGAAACGAGAACAACCCAAAGCTGGCGTCTTCGACCAACCACTGCATGAAAGCACTGATCTTGTCTTCCAACGGCAGTCGCGCCGCGGCTGGGTATTTGATGATCCAGCGCGCATCCAGCGTCTTGTACAGATCCCACGAATACCGGGACAACAGCCAAGTCACTGTAAACAGGATAGTCCAGAACTGTACTGTTGAGTTTTGGATTATTTGGCGTAAGCGGATCACAACGAGACCTTTCGGCCGATCAGAATGTCCACCACTATTTGCCGCCCGATAGAGCCGACAACAGTGCCGCCTTCCGACAACACTCGAAACGGCAGATCGCTGGCCTCGATCTGGTCTGCACAATCCTCGATACGTTGCGTTGCCTGCAAGTCACCGGCCGCTTCGCCTGCCACCGCACCTGGCGACATCACCGACCCCAGCGTCAGAACCTTGGAGCGCGGTATATGTCGGGTGAATTCCTCAACATACTCCGTTGCCGGATTCAGAATCAGCTCTTCAGGCGTGGCGATTTGCACAATCTCGCCGTCTTTCATCACGGCAATGCGGTCGGCCAGCCGAATGGCCTCGTCAAAATCATGGGTGATAAATACGATGGTCTTGTGCAACAGGTTCTGCAGCCGCAAAAATTCATCCTGCATCTCGCGGCGGATCAACGGATCCAGCGCCGAAAACGGCTCATCCAGAAACCACAGGTCAGGTTCCACCGCCAAGGAGCGCGCAATGCCGACCCGCTGCTGCTGACCGCCAGACAGTTGACGGGGATAATAGTCCTCGCGCCCTTTCAGCCCAACCAGCTCAACCACTTCTCGGGCGCGGGCTTCACGCTCAGCCTTGCCCATGCCTTGAATTTCCAACGGAAACGCCGCATTTTGCAGCACGGTCAAATGCGGCAGCAAGGCAAAATGTTGAAACACCATGCCCATCTTCTTGCGACGTATCTCGATGAGTTCCTTATCTCTCATCGTCAATAGATCTTGGCCCTCGAACAGGATCTCGCCACCGGTGGGTTCAATCAATCGTGACAGACACCGCACCAAGGTCGATTTCCCCGACCCCGACAACCCCATGATGACAAAGATCTCTCCTTGTCGGATTTGAACGCTGGCATTGCGAACGGCCCCTATTAGACCCTGATTTTTGAGTGTCTCGGCACTGGGGTTGCCCCTGTGTTCGGCGTGAACCCGGCCGGCCTGTGCCCCGTAGATTTTCCAGACATTGCGACAGTCCAGCAAAATTGGTTTTTTCATGTAGTCCTCAGGCACGACAAAACAGTCCAGAACGCGCTGGCACAGCAGGCGTCAATAGCGGGTATTAACAGGGCGGCCATTCGACCGCCCTGATAGGTCACCTTACTTCGTGACCCAACCGGACCAAGTGGCTTCATTGGCGGCCAGCCAAGCTTCGCTAACCTCGTCAACACTACCGCCGCCCAGATCTACAGCTGTCACCATGGCACCCATGTCATCATTGCTGATGGTAAAGGCCTCAACAGCCGACGCGGCACCAGGCCATTTGTCAGCCAGACCAGACCAGGCAACTTTCCAGATTGGTCCGGTGGGTTTCCCGCAATCATAAGCCATCGACGGGTTCATCCCCACCGATGGATCCGAATAACATTCGCTGGAATAAGCTGGGAACTTAACAAAGCTCCCGTCGTATTTGGACGGTGCCCAATGCGGCGCATAAACCCACAGCACAATCGGGGCTTTACGCTGATAGGCGCTTTCCAATTCAGCAAACAGCGCGGCGTCGGTGCCCGCGTGCACAACTTCGAAATCCATCTCCAATGCTTCGACGCGTTCATCGTCGAAGCCACCCCAAGTCACCGGGCCACCCAAATACCGGCCCATCGGGGCCGTTTCAGGGGTCGAGAACTCCTGCGCACAATCGTTCAGCGCTTTCCAATCCGGCAGACCGGGGCAGAGCTCTTCCATATAAGCCGGATACCACCATTCCTCGATGGCCATCATTCCGGACTCGCCCATGTTTACGACTTTGCCAGTATCTGTGGCCTCATCCATGGCCTCGCGTCCGGTGGTTTCCCAGATTTCCATGGCAACATGCAGGTCACCGGTTTTAAGCCCGGCAAACTGAGCAATATAATCCGCCTGCACATATTCAACGTTGTAGCCCGCATTGGCCAGAACTTTGCCCATGATTGTTGTGGTCAGCAACTGCCCCGTCCAGTCATGCATTGTCAGCTTGATCGGCTCTTGAGATTCAGCCTCGGCCAAAACGCCGCTTGCAAGGCTAAGCCCCGCAGCAGCAGCCGCTAGAAGAGTGGTAAAAGTACGCATTTTCAAACCCCCTGTGGTTTTTCTAAGGCGACCAGAGACCTATTGGCTGATCTGACGAGTCGCAGATGTAATCAGTCCATGCTCAATATTTCTCAACACATTTCAACAAAAATCACCACTCAATGTGGAAATTTGTGGCTTTTACTGCAATTTGGCAGGCATCACGCCTCATCAACCGCGCGAACTGCAGCCATGTGGCCCGCAAAGGCAGGATCCGTCATCAACAACTGACAGCGCTCAAACCGCGTGAGCGCATAGGCCCAGAAATCCTCGGCTGGGTTACCATCGGCATGCTGAATCAATCCCCACAGGGTCCACAGCAGGTCACACATCGCCTTGTAAATCACCATGCGCCCGATCTTCGCCGCCGACGGGGCGGCACCAAAATAGGCGGTCAGCATTTCAAGATCTTGCGCCTCTGTCAGGCCAGCCTCAACCGACAGATCCCCCAGATCCCACAGCGGGTCATTCATCCCGGAATACTCATAGTCAACGATCCACATACGGACCCCGTCATCCAGAAAATTCTCGCACAACGGATCACAATGGCTGGGCGCCAGATCCCCCGGCTTGTCAGCCAATAACTGCTTCACTGGGGCCGCTTCTGCGACCACGTCCTGATATCCATCCGGCAGGGTGGTCTGCTTCTTGGACAGAATTTCCAGATAGCTGTCGATCATCGTGAACAGCTCAAACCGGAACTCAAACGGCACCGGCGCCTGATGCAATTGGCGCAACGCCGCCCCTGCCCGCGCAGGTGACCCATCGCGACTGTGGAACAAGGTCGGCGTCATGGTTTCAATGTTTTCAATGCAATCGCTGATCATGACGCCAGTTGCAGGATCAGCCCATAACACTTTGGCCGCGATCCCGACGTCTGCCGCCACCCGAGTGTTGTGGATTTCCACTGCGCGATCAATATATGCCTCGGTGCCCGCACCGGGGATACGCACAATTACACTTTGTCCCTCAAATTCCACCCGGTAGACCAGATTGGTCAGCCCACCCAACCTTTGGATGCTACAGTTTTCGGCGAAAACCCCCTCATACCCGGCCAGTTTTCGCAAAGCCTGCAACACGTCGGCTGTATTTTCGTCTGCCATTCCTGAATACTCCCTTGTGATCTATGACTTCAGTCGCGTGTTGGTCGGATCATAAAGCGGACCATCCAACCGGCGGATCGCATGGCGCTCGCCAAATACCTCTAGTTCAAATTCGTCTTGGGTGGCCAAGTCCACCGGAAGATAGCCAAATATGATGGTCCGACCAACCGTGTGGCCATATCCGGCGCTACAGGCCAGCGAGACAGCCTCGCCCGACTTCAAGATGGTTTCCCCACCTGTCACCGGCAGCGAGGCCTCGCTGACAAAGGAGCAAAGTCGCCGATCTGCCCCGGCGGCCTTTTGCGGCTCTAACACAGGCCGTCCGGCAAATTCCCCTTTGCTCTTCAAATGCACCCGAAATCCAAGCCCGGCCTCAATCGGCGTGTAATCCGGGGTGATATCGGCGCTCCAGTACAGGTATCCCTTTTCCAGCCGCAGCGATTCAATGGCACGATAGCCAACATCCCGGATGCCAAAGGCCTGACCTGCCTGCCATAAGCTATCATAGACATGGCGGGCAAATTCAGCGGGCACATGCAATTCCCAGCCCAGCTCCCCAACATAGCCGATCCGCACCGCCCGCACCGTTGCAGCGCCGATGACAATCTCTTGCGCCGTTCCAAACGGAAAGGCGGCGTTGGAGACATCCCCCTCACAGACCTGTTGCAACACCTCACGCGCTTTGGGGCCGCAAATGTTCACCACCGCCCTGGCCGAGGTCATCTCGATCAAATGCACCGATCCATCTTCGGGCAGCGAACGGCGGATCCAATCACTATCGCGCACCCCAAACCCGGCGCCGGTGACGATGTAAAAACACTCCAAGCTAGTCCGGGTCACCGTGATGTCTGCCTCGATCCCACCACGGGCATTGCACAGCTGCGTATAGATGACGCTGCCAACAGGCTTGTCCATGTTCGACACTGAAAGGCGCTGTAACACCTCCAGCGCCCCTGCCCCGATAAGGTCGAATTTTGAGAAACTGGACTGGTCGATCAGCGCCACACCGTTACGCACCGCCCTATGCTCTTCAGCGGCATATTTCTTCCAACCCGGATCGACAAAAGCCAGCTGATCCACCGGCTCTACTCCGTCCGGAGCAAACCATAATGGCCGCTCCCAACCATTCTTTGCCCCATAAACCGCACCGTGCTGTTTCAGACGGTCATACAGCGGGCTCAGCCGTAATTTCCGTGCAGTTTCAGCCTCTTGTCCCGGATATCGCATCTTATAGTGATGCGCGTAATGCTCCACCGCACGCGGATACATGAATGCCTTGGTGGCGTGGTGCGGGCTGAACCGGCGCACATCTAGAGGCCATAGGTCCAGACTAGGGTTGCCGTCCAAAATCCACTCGGCAATCATCTCCCCTGCCCCGCCGCCAGCGGCAATGCCATAGAGAAACCCGGTCGACAGCATCAGGTTTTTCAGGTTCGGCGCCCAGCCCATGACAAAATCGCCATCCGCAGAATAGGGGATTGGTCCGTTGATCACCTGTCGGATGCCAACCTGATTGACCACCGGTGTCACCAGCCCCGCCATTTCGGCCAGCGGCGCAAAGCGGTCCAGATTGTCGGGCAATAGCTGCCGCACAAACTCGCCGGGTATTCCCTTGTCACCAAACGGCAATGTGCCCTCTTCATAGCCGCCAATGACCAAACGTCCACCCGCATCAGGCTTGTAATACACCAGCCGCTCCGGATCACGCAGGGTCGGCAGGTCCCGCACCAGTTCAGGATCAGGCAAGGGTTCGGTCACCACATACTGATGCTCAACCGCGCAGGCAGGAACGGTCACCCCCAGTTTTGCCGCCAGCTCACGACTCCACATGCCCGCGGCCAGAACCACAACCTCAGCCTCATAGTCCCCGTCCGAGGTCATCACCTTCGTGATCCGGCCTTTGGTGATTTCAAAATCCGTTACCTTGACGCCCTGACGGATCACTGCGCCATGTTTGCGTGCGCCGGCAGCAATTGCCAGACACAGACCCGCCGGATCCACATGGCCATCTGACGGAATAAACGCTGCGCCCTCCAGCCCATCTGCATCGATATACGGAAACAGCGCCTTGGCTTCCGCCGGAGTGATCATCTCCATGTCGAGATCAAAGCTGCGCGCCATCGTGGTCAGGCGCTTGGCCTCCAGCAGACGTTCCTTGGTCGCCGCCAGCCGCAAGCTGCCGACTTTCTTCCAGTCAAACGCCATGCCGGTTTCCGCTTCCAACCGATCATACATCGCCACTGATCGCTTCAGCATCCGCGTGGTATTGCGCGACGAGCGCAACTGCCCGACCAATCCCGCCGCATGCCATGTCGCGCCTTCGGTCAGCGATGCTTTCTCCAACAAAACCACGTCCCGTTCACCCGATTTCGCCAGGTGATAGGCAATCGAGCAGCCAATGATGCCGCCGCCAATAATCAGGTGCTTTACCGCCTGTTGTGTCATTTCACTCGCCCTCTTGCGCAAATCTCCTGTCTGTATCTGCAATCATTATATCAACATAAATCAACAATTATTTTCATTTATGTTGATTTATCACCTTGAGACGCTCGCAAAACTGTCATATTTTGGGACAACGAAACGTCAAACAAGCCAGATATGTCCAAACACGAGCAAGAAATTCTCAGTACCGTGAACCTGCGCGGCACCGTCACCGTGACCGAACTGGCACAGATCCTTGATGTTTCAGATCAAACTGTGCGTCGGATTGTCATTCCAATGGTTGAACGGGGCGATCTGAAGAAGGTTCACGGTGCGCTGGTCAGCACCCAGAACCTGATGGACCCACCTTTTCTGGCGCGTATGAACAAAAACCGGACGGCAAAAGTGGCCATTGCCAATTGCATTGCCGATCTGATCAACGACGGGGCATCTCTGGCTATCGACACGGGTTCGACGTCGGGGTTTGTGGCCCAGGCGCTGCGCCGCAAGAAAAATCTGACCATCGTGACCAACTCGGCCTTCACCGCCAGCACCCTGTCCATGGTCGAAGGCAACCGGGTCTTTATGGCAGGCACCCAGCTACGCACCCATGACGGTGCCGCCTTTGATCGTGCCGCTTTTGAGGTGATCGCCCGGTCTTCGGTTGATTATGCGATTCTATCGTCGTCGCAGGTGCACCCCAAACTTGGTTTTCTGGCTTATGACCAATGCGAGGTCGACATCTCCCGCGCCATGATGGAAATCGCAGGCCACACGATCATGGCTGTGGATGGCTCAAAATTCATCAGCGACGGCGTAAAGCCATCGCTGCGGCTGCCAGCGCTACAGTCAGAGGATCTGATTGTCTGCGACCAACAACCCGGCACGGTGTTTTCAGATTTGCTGAGCGGCTCAAAACTGGTGATCGCTAAAGCCGACTAATAATCGCCCTTTGCAACCATCAGCTAGATGTCGCTCCGTTGAGCGCTATCTAGCAAAGGTGGACCAGCAGGGAGATCATTTTGACCACGTTTGCATATGCCGAACCGCCCAGAACCATTCGCGACACGGGTCTTAGCCCCAGCTTTTTAATTTCTCTGGTTTGCAAGATTATGTACGAAAGCGGCGTCCTGACGCCGCAGGAAATTTCCAACCAGATCAAACTACAAAAACTGGTTTGTCGCCAGCTGATCAAAGAAATGACCGAGCAGATGTTGGTCGAAGCACAGGGGCTAGCCGGCCCCGATATCAAATCCGACATCCGTTATGCGCTGACCGATCTGGGCCGCAAATGGGCGCTCGAGGCGATGCTGGTGTCACAATACGTCGGCCCTGCGCCGGTGACCCTCGACATGTTCGAGGCACAAATCCGCGAACAATCGATCAGCCGCGAACAGATCCACCGCACCGAACTAGAGGCCGCCATGTCACATCTGGTGCTGCCAGACGGGCTGATGTCGCAACTCGGGCCTGCTGCCAATTCCGGGCGTTCGGTGCTGCTGTACGGCGAGCCGGGCAATGGCAAGACCTCGCTGGCCGAGGCACTGGGGGCGTCGTTCAATGACGCGGTGTATTTCCCACACGCCCTGCTGGTGGGAAATCAAATTATCAAGTTTTATGACGAAA
This sequence comes from Rhodobacterales bacterium 56_14_T64, assembly GCA_002162795.1. GTDB lineage: Bacteria > Pseudomonadota > Alphaproteobacteria > Rhodobacterales > Rhodobacteraceae > Parasedimentitalea. Next base: position 43,582 of record MAAY01000048.1, on the reverse strand, counting down.
CCCTGCACACCACCGCTGAAATGCCCGCCGATGCCGCGCCGCTGGATGGCCGCTGGGTGGCCTGCAAACGCCCTGTGGTGATGGCAGGCGGTGAACTGACCCTGGCGATGCTGGATCTGTCTTTTGACCTCACAGCACGCTTTTACGAGGCGCCCATGCATCTCAAGGCGTTGGGGGGTATCTTTGTGCTGGATGACTTTGGTCGCCAAACCCACAGCCCGCAGGAATTCCTCAACCGCTGGATTGTGCCGCTAGAAAAGGGGTTCGATATTATGGCGCTGCACACCGGCAAGAAATTCACTGTGCCGTTTGACCAGCTGGTTGTGTTCTCATCGAACCTGATGCCCGAGCAACTGGGCGATGGGGCGTCACTGCGGCGGATCTATTTCAAGATCCATGTGCCCAGCCCCACCCGCGATGATTACATCCAGATCTTTCGAGATGCCTGTGCTGAGCATGATTTGGATTGGAACCCGTCCGTGGTCGAACAGTTCTTTGAACGCGAGTATGTCGCCAAGGATCACGTGACGTCCGGCGCGCATCCCGGCTTTCTGATCCGCCACATCATTTCTGCCTGCCGCTATCTGGATCGCCCGGTGGAGCTGAACATGGAACTGTTGGACCTGGCCAGCCGCAACATCGCGGCGGCCAAGCGCAGTCATTAGGGTTTCGCGACGAAACCTGCCTATCCGATCTGGCGGGCAATCAGTTGCAGGATCCGCTCGGCTGTATCAGCATTCAGCACCCTGCCCTTTAGTTCGATCCGCACGCCATCGGCTGTCACCTCAGCCCGCAACACGCCGCCCTTGGGCAATACCCTCTCTGGCACCTTGGTGATCTGCTGCGGACGCCCCCCGCGAGAGGCATCTTTTGGCACCTCGGCCGTACCTTTCAGTGCTTTATGTAATAGCGCCCATTCTGCCTTGGCATCGCCTGCATCGGCCCCATCCATCGCCGCCCGCAATTGCGCCTGCGCCCCAGCCCGAAGCCCCGATGCCAAGGCCAAACCGGCCTTCTCAGTCAGAGCCGTGGGGAAACGTAGCAGATCGCCCAAAGCTTCGTGCACAACAGCGAAGCTGCGGACTTTGGATCGTTTCGCCTTGGAGGCTGCTGAAAACAGCTTGTCCACCGCCACTTCGACCGAGGGGAATACACCCTGACCCGTTGCCAGAACTGCAATCCGGCCCCGTTCATAGTGGCTCAGATTGGCGCGGATCTCGTTTTCCTCGACCATCGAGACATAGGCCGTCTCGCTGGAGGTGGCCGGGCGGACAAAGGCTGGAATTTCATTGAAACCCTGGTCGGTCGCTGTCAGTTGGCGAAAGGCGAGCAAGCGTCGAAACCCAGAGATCAATCCATAGCCATCTTCGGTTTTCACCACTTCGATGGGTGACCGTAACCCATGGGTTACGATAGAACTGACCAGCTCCTCCATCGCTTCGGCGTCTTCTGCCAGACGGTCGCGGCGAATGAAATCCTGATCAATCTCGCTGATCTGCAATTCCAGCACCAACAAACCGGCCTCTTCAGCCTGCCGCAGGCGTACAGCATCACTTTGATCGCGCGCCAAGGCCACGCGGTCAGTGACATTGGCCATACCGCTTAGCGCCGCCGCTTCACCGGCAACCTGAGCAATTGGCGGCACCACCGATTTTGTCTCCAGTGGTCCCAGCGCAGGTTTCGCGGCGAAACCTTCCTCCAGCTCCTGCAGGGTCGATGCGTCCGGGGCGATCAGTCGTCTGCGTTTAGCCATCTTGCTCATCTCCCATATGGGCATCACGCCACCAGCAGCCGATCAACAGTTCCTTGAACTCGGCATAGGTGCGGTCAAAAGTTTCGCGTCCCCGCACATATGTGTCGCGGTTGAAATCACGGTAATCGGCCTCGTAGATACCGTTCACCTGCTCGCCAGCCTGTCCCACCAATGCGGTGAAATCCTGCCGATGGGCGTTCATGAAGTCACCAAAATAGGCCTGGATTACATTGGCCATGTCGGTTTGCTGGCTGGCGTCAAAGCGGGTGACGATGGCGCGTACTACATCCCATTCGAACTTAATTTCAGGTAAACCAGCCGCGCGTTGCGCCGCGTTTTCGCCGTCTTCGATGCTGGCAAAAGTCGTGTAGAGCATATCAAAGAACCGGCCGGTTGAGTCGAACTCAAGGAACGAGGCCCCGAGTGGCACCAGCAGAATATCCGCAGCGGCAAGTGCGTTAATGGTCAGATAGCCCAGGGCAGGGGGGGTATCTAGGAACACCACATCGTATTGATCCAGAATACCCTCATCCTCGAGGAAATTGGTCAAGCCGTCCCACAGTGGCCAGCTGCGCAACCCCATGCGCCAGACCGGGATCTGGAACTCGGCCCAATAGAGGTTCAGTTGCGCGCCTATCAGGTCAATGTTGGGCCAGTGGGTATTCTGAATGACGTCCTGCGGCGTGGTCTTCAGCGCCTCTTGCAAGGTTTCATCCAGCGGGATATCCGGCTGACCAGCCGCAGCGCGCACCTCGTTCTCGGCCAGCACCGCCTTGGCATAATCCTTGGCCACCAAGGGGAACACAGTCTGCCATTCATCAGCGACTTTACCACCCATGATCGATGTCATCGAGCCCTGCGAGTCTAGGTCGATAACCAGAACTTTGTAGCCATCCAAGGCCGCCGACATCGCCAGATGCGCGGCGGTCGAAGTCTTGCCAACGCCGCCTTTGAAATTGGCCACCGCAACGACTTTTGCAGGTAGGCCTTCGGGACGGTAGGGCTGGTATTCTTTGGTGCTCACACCTTCGCTGGCAAAATGCTGTCGCAGGGCGAGCACCTCTTCCAGTGTGAACCATTTTGAGCCACCCTCACCATCGCCCTGAGGCAGATCTGGGTTGGCCTTGAGAACACGGCGCAGATGGGCAGGGGCGATGGGAATCAGGTACTTGGTGATTTCCCAGGTCGAGAACTTTCGCAGCTTCTTTTCGCCGTTGGGGGCATAGCCGCGTTTGGCTAGGTCTTCACGTCCCTTGGCACAAAAAGCAGCGGCTTTTGCGAATCGGCTGGTGCCAATAGGATCCGGTAACCGCTTGGCCGCGGCCTCGGGATCCAGATTCAGATAGGGCGGCAGGTTAGGGGAGGTGGGTTTGCTCACTTGCGTGCCTCAAGTTATGTTCGCCTTTTTGGCGTATATTCGGCAAACTAACGAACATCCCAGGTTCAATCCAGCATCGATGCCAAATTTCTGCAATGTTGCGACGAAAAGGACTCGGTTTCGTCACGAAACCTGAAGAAAGGAATAGGAAAAAGCACAACAAAGAGTTTATTTAGTTTTAGGACTTTAAAGACTTTGCGCTGACTTAACCGTTCACCTTCAAAGCGTTATAAGGCACTGGGGACCCGAATACAGGTTGATAGGTACCCGGCATCGGTGTCTAGGGGACCCGGATACAGGATCATAGGGACCCAGATACAGGATTAAGGGTCCCGATTCGCAGGTGCCCGATATGGGGTTTCGATAGGCTCTAAAACCGCGAAATTAGAGCCAAAAAGACCACTTGCGACTCACGATAAAGGTGAATTACAGGGTTATCCACAGGCGGTTTTGTCGGGCCGCGACTAAAGGTACCTGTCTACGGGACCCGGTTGCTTTGGAGTTTGGGCACTAAAACAAATTGATCTGCGGGTACCTTTCGTGGCACACTTTATAGAAAGCCCGAGCAGAACATAGACCCCATGTACGATACCCAGATTGATAAAGATCAGCTGACAGGTGCCCTGCGGCGTGAGACGGTTAAAAAGAATGTCGCAGCGATTCATATCAGCGGCAAATTGAGCCTGTTGCAGCGCAAACTGTCCAACGTTCTTTTGCTCAATGCTTATGATGCGCTGACCACGGCGCAGACCCATTCGATTGATGCCCGCACCCTGGCGGCGATTGTGGGCTACAACTCCAACGATTTTGACACTCTGCGCGCCAGCTTGCGGGCACTGGCTGAAACCGTCGCCGAATGGGATATGCTGGATGAACAGGGACGGCAGGAATGGGGGGTGTCATCGCTGCTGTCCTTTGCCACGCTCAAGAATGGTGTCTGTGAATACGCCTATTCGCCGGTGTTGGCGCAGAAATTACATGACCCCAAGATCTATGCGCTGATCAATGTGCATATTCAGCGCAATTTCAGTTCGGGCCACGGGTTGGCGCTGTATGAAAACTGCTATCGCTTTGTGCGCACAGGATCGACCGGCTGGTGGAGTCTTGAGACGTTTCGCAAGCTGATGGGCGTGCAGGGGTCAAACTACTACGAGAGTTTTAAGCACCTGAACGCTAAGATCATCAAACCGGCGGTGAATGAGGTGAATAAGAACTCAGATATCGAGATTACCGCGGAGTTTCGTAAAAAGGGCAGATCGGTCACGGACATTCGCTTTGTGATCCGCGAAAACCCGCAGTTGGCGATGTTCCAGATTGATGACAGCGACGGTGTGCGTAATCAGGAGGTCTATAAAGCGCTGCGCGGGCAGGGGGTATCGGATCGGTTGGCGCGACAGTGGATCGCGGAACATGGTGAGGACTATGTGATGCAGAAGCTGACCTATATGATTGGGCAGGGCGAGGTGAAATCTTCGGTAGGCTACCTTTCAGCGGCTTTACGCGATGACTATCAGGCTAAGACAGAGCCTAAGCCCAGCGAACCCAGCCCAGAAGCGGTTGAAGCGGCCCGTCAGCAAAGGTCTGAGCGGGACCGTGAAGATGCGGCCTATCATGAACGCGCAGCGGAGCGGGCCGGGCGGGCGCAGAAACTGGAAATCGTGCAGGATCTGGTTTCGCGACGAAACCCGACCCAGCGCAACGCCGATAAGCAGTTGTTTATGGCCAGCCTTACCGGGGATCTGGAGCGCGAGAATTTCAGCGTTCATGGCTGGCGTTCGGGGTTGAATACCAGCGCCATTATAGATTTTTGGCTGGATTTGGAGCCCGAGGCTTTTGGCACCTAGGGGCTTTCAGGCCGAATGGGACGAGAGTTTTGTTCCTGTGGGTCAGTGCGTTAACCTTTGTTGCCTGTAACCAAAACAACGCAATTTTATAATTTCTGCATAACCCCTTTGCCTGCACAGGCCTAGTCTAGGCATTCTGTGCTTGTGCAGTAAGAGGTATGACAATGAGAAATGTGCTATTTTTGCTATTAACAGTTGGCCTCGCCGGCTGTGATCTGTCGTCCTTCAGCGACAGCCAGCAATCCGTGAAAGATACCTCTAACCGCAGCTATTACCCGGATGATGATCCCTTGGTGGCGGCCAAAACGCAGTTCGTCGAAGGCAATTATGGCCGCGCCTATACTCTGTTTGACAAAGCTCTGGACGTGGTGCCAAACGATCCTGCTGCATTGCTGGGGTTTGCGGCCTCGTCCGATATGTTGCGCCGGTTTGACAAATCCGATGTCGCCTATCGCAAACTGCAACCGATTATCGGCAACCGCATAGAGTATCATAACAACCGAGGCTATTCGTTGCTGCTGCGCGGAGAGCTGAAAGGTGCACGTACACATTTCATCAAGGCCTATGAGATTGACCCCGCAAACGAGCGGGCAGCAAACAATCTGGAAATGCTGCGCAACTCGGTCAATTATCCAAAACGGGCCAATGGCGATCTGACCTCTCTCTGATAGGCGGTTTTGATGCTCATGGCTGATATTGTTGCGGATGCTGTGCTGCTCTTGGCGGTGGGGCTACTGCTGCATATTGCCTGGTTTGATTTTTGGCACCTTACAATTCGCAATATTTCGGTTTTGATCTTGCTGGGGCTTTACGTCGTTTGGACGCTATTGGGCGGCTTTCAAACCTTGGCGGGTGATCTGGGGGCTGGGCTTATTCTGTTCTTGATCGGGTTGGTGATGTGGCTCGCCAAGATGATGGGTGGGGGCGATGTAAAACTGTATTTCGCGCTTGGTCTGTTGATGGGGTTTGCCAACATTGGGCTGTTTGCATTTACGCTGCTGGCGGCAACCTTGTTGTTCCTGGCAGCGCTGGTTGTTTCCGCTCGGCTGAAACATGGTGGCGCTATCCTGTTGCGTTTGCGCGAAATCCATACCAGCGGTCGGGCACCTTATGCCGTACCGATGTGCCTGGCTGCGGCCCCTGTCATTGTGTTGCGGATCATCACCAGCGTCTAGCGCGCTACAGCCTGAACTTGCTCTGGCCCGGCTCAACGTTATTTAGAATGGGCAGGGGTGTATGCAATAAGCGGCTGCTTTGGCAGCATTACGGCGACAACAAACCCAGCATCGTATCCACCATTGATGTCGACATCACCGGATTCGGTGGAAATGGGGCCTTAGAGAACCTTATCCGCGTCGAAGCTATTTTGGTTCGCTGAAACTAGGCAAGGACAGGGCAGGGGGGCTAGCAAGGCCAGCTGCGGGCTATTACTGGATCCAAGTGACGGCGGTTGCAATACTCGCTTGCAATAGTAACGGCACAAATTGTGGATCACAATCCCAGAAGGAAAACACTAAATTTACCATTACCTATAGGTGTGTAGCGCTGACGTCGAAGTCAACAATGGTTGGAGAAAACGTGTATTGTTGACTCATCTTTGCAAGTATTTCAAATCACGCCCTGATTGTTTGGCCGGAATTTTTTTGTGGCGAACAGTTGAATGCAGCCTAGATGAATATTGAGACGAATTCGATAAATCAAATTATGTACGAGGCGGCCCATATAGCGGGGCATTCAGGCGAAGGTCAATTGTGGTAGGAGAATTGCCATTTCGGCATCAGTAATAATTTGGGAGATACACATGTTAATGATGGTTAATGCTTACGCACGTGACCTTATTGTCCGGTTTCAACATGACGAAGAAGGTCTTGCTCTGACCGAATACTTGCTGCTTTTGGGCTTGCTAACGGGAGCTGTGATTACAGCTGTTACCCTTTTTGGTACTAATCTTACTGCCGTTTGGAACGGCTGGGCTGTATGGATCGGCACTCTTAGTACTACTGGACCGAGCTCCTGATTACTTAAGTGTCACAAAAGTAACAGCGAGGCTCGGTTATACCGAGCCTCGCCCACCTCTTAGTGGTTTTCGGCTTTTGGGATGATGCGATTGACAGAAGCAGATGTGCTAACCCGAGATAGATCGACTGGCAGATACTTTCTCTTCATCAGCAGCTACGCAGAAGAGGGAAGAGCCATGGAGGAGCTTCACAATGCGCTTTTCGACACTAGCAAGTTTTTTGATGGCGGCCGTTCTGGCCGGGATTGCGGTGTTTGGTGCCCGCAACTGGTTGGCCTCAGAACGGCTAAGTTTTGCGACACAGTTGCGCCAGGAGGTGCAGCAAGTCGAGACAACACCGAAGAATACCATCGTGGTCGCCACCGAGACAGTCAGTTTTGGCGAGCGGTTGGATTCAACTAAGGTGCGTGAAATTGAATGGGCCAGCAAAATTGTACCCGAAGGTTCGTTTGAAAAGATCGAAGACTTGGTCGTAGGCGATACCGACGATACTGCCCGATTTGCCTTGACTAGCATCGCAGTTGGCGAACCTATTTTGAGCACCAGGGTCACTACTCCGGGACAGCGAGCCAAGATGTCTACAGCACTGTCCCCTGGCATGAAGGCGATTTCAATTAGAGTGAATGATGTGCTGGGCGTGGCCGGGTTTGTGCTGCCGGGTGATCGCGTTGATGTCTTGTTGACCCGTGGCGGTCGTGGTGTCGATAACTATGTAGATGTGCTGCTGCAGGGGGTCAAAGTCCTTGCCATCGATCAAATTGCCGACGGTAATAAAGATCAGCCCAGCGTGGTGCGCACAGTGACCTTTGAGGTCAACACAATCGAGGCGCAGAAACTGGTTCTTGGGGCTAATGTCGGTACTTTGTCGCTTGCTCTGCGCAATCTGGCCTCGAATGAGATCGAAATGAATGAGCGGGTAACGCTGGAGGATCTGAATGATATGGATGTTGCAGAAGACCTGATTCCAGAGCTGCAAGAGGTCGCGGTTGTTGAACCTGACCCGTCAATTGCCCAATTTGCGATGCTCGAACAGTTGCTAAATAACCTCTATACGGATACATCTGAGCAGATGCAGGTACTTGAGGATAAGCTAAACGCGCAAGAGCCTGTTATCGTCGAGAGAGAAGTTATCGTCGAACGGTTCGTTGAGCGCGAGCCGGTGATCCCTCAAAGGCGGACTGTTGCGGTTATTCGCAATGGGAAGCGTGATGAATATAAAGTGGAAGAGGGAAATACCAGGATCCTGCAAGCTGGGATTCAGGTTGAACCGGACAGCTAGCGGACCTTTTGTGAACGGCGGACATGTCGGCATAAGGTCTTTTAAATTGACACTGAGTAGAAAATCAAACTGCCTAATCCAAGCGCTGGCCTCCATTTTTTTATTGGTGACTATGGCCGCATCAGCGCAAGCGCAGGCCCACCGGATCACGATCGATGACGGAACCATCAGTCGAATTGCGATGGCAGCCGGGTTTACGCAAACAATCGAAACCGACCGGCCGTTTGCGGATATTGTGATTGGTGATGTCAACATTGTTGACGTGTTCCCGCTGACGGATTCGTCGCTTTATATTCAGGCCAAGGGCTATGGCACCACTAGCGTTGCCCTGTATTCGGCTGACAAGCGTTTGCTTGAGGTGCTTGAAGTCAAGGTCAAGGTGGATTTCTCGGATCTGAGCGAGGCATTGCAGGGTGCGGTCCCCAGCGCACGGGTGAGGGTGAGCAATGCAAACAACCGAATTCGGCTGTCTGGTAAGGTCAAAAATAACGTCGATTTGCAACGTGTGCTGGAAATTGCAGCCCAGTATTCTTCTGATCCGATTATCAACGCCATCCGGGTCGAAGGCGCGCAGCAAGTTGAACTGGATGTTCGCATTATCGAAGTAGAGCGTAGTTCAGGCCGTGAGCTTGGCGTTGAATTGACCGGGTCAAATACCAGCGGGTCGAGTGGATTTACAACTGGATCAAACCCGCGGTCTGCTCCGTTTGGAGTTGCCGTCGGCGAGTTGTTGGAAATTTCAGGCTTCCAGATTGATTTTGTTATCAACGCACTTGAGGAAAAAGGCTTGGCGCGACGATTGGCCAATCCAAAGTTGGTCGCGACCAGCGGCCAAGAGGCGAATTTTGTCGTCGGTGGTGAAGTTCCAATTTCGGTTTCCACCGAAAGCGCCAGCGGTGCGGTCACGACAAGCACCGAGTATCGTGAATTTGGTGTTCGGTTGAACTTTCTTCCCGTTGTTCTGGATGACGAGTTGATCCGCTTGCGGATCAGTCCTGAAGTGAGTGACATTGATCCGACAATCGATGTGAACGGCCAGCCGGGCTTTATCTCACGCAAGGCTGAAACAACAGTGTCGTTGCGCAATGGTCAGAGTTTCGCCATTGCGGGTCTGCTGCAGGCGAATAATGCCCGCAGCGTTGATCAGGTGCCTTGGTTGGGGCAGGTGCCAATTCTGGGTGCCTTGTTCAAATCGTCGGGGTTCCAGAAAAGCGAAACCGATCTGGTGATTTTGGTCACCCCGCGTTTGGTGCGTCCGGTTGCACCGGGTACACCTTTGGTTACGCCGCTGGATGGCACCCGGTCGTCAAATGATCTGGAGCTGTTCTTTCTGGGCATGCTGGAAGTGGACAAAAAACTGCTGCGTCGGTTCCGTGATGGGGCTGGGGTGGTTGGACCCTACGGGCACATGATTGATCTGGAGTTCGAAGATGGTGTTATTGAAAAGAACTAAGACTGCTGTGGCAGCTCTGAGTGCCGCGCTGCTGCTTGGCGGCTGTGCCGACTATATGAATAATTGGGACCGGGTTTCGACCCGGGCCGGAAACGCACCTGAGGCCAATACTGCGATCCAAGAAGTTACAGCCTGGCCTGAGCACGTCGAAGATACAGATATCGAGTTTGGCGGCTGACTTTAGTCTTGGACTAACCGAGGTGTTTTCTACGCAGTCTTTGGCTGTGGCTATAGAGTTGCGAATTGACACTGGTAACAAGTATGGGGGCAATTACAAAATGCTGTCCCAGTCAGCCAAAAATCTGCTGCGGGATCAGAACGGTTTTGTTCTGATTGAGACCCTGCTTGCGGTGCTGGTACTCCCTTTGTTGAGCTTTGGTATTCCTGAGTTTGCCCAGCGGGTCACTGTCGATGATGGACATGTGTGACCTTGCCCCGTTCATCTTTGCCGAGAATGTGAGGGTGACTTATTATCGTTCAGGGCTAGGTTATGATGGGCGGCCATTTAGACCCGTGTCGACCATTGCGGTTGAGCTGAGAAACCTATCGTTTGACTATTTAATTGCTGATGAGTTGATCCCCGGGCTGACCTCGCTGACGATCCCAGCGCAGCCGGTCAGCATCATCAGCAAAGACGTAAACAATTGCCGAGATACTTGCCCCTGAACAATCATGAGCTGCCGAGAATGCCAGAAACACCTAGAACACGAATTTTGATGATCACAGCGGATGGGGCGGATCAAGATGAAGTGACGGTGGCACTGCGAGGCTCTTCAGAGTTTTTTGTCAAAACCATCAATCCCAGTAAATTGCCCAAAAAACTGACCGCGCAGAATGCGGATCTGGTGCTGGTTGACCTACAGGGTCTTGAGGCCGAGGAAGTGCAAATTCTGACCTCCGTACGGGCTCAGGCGCCAATCGTGCCGCTGATTGTCATGTCGTCAGAATTACCGCCTGACGCCATGCGCCAGCTGTTCAAGTTCAACGTGCAGGACTGGCTGAACAAGCCGGTCACTGCGGATCAGTTGATGATGTCGGTGATGGCCTCGGTGCGCAAAATTAAGGTCAAGAAAAACCGGGTGCACGCCATCGTGTCGTCGGTTGGTGGGGCAGGGGCAACCACCACGGCGATCAATATGGCCGATCTAGTTGCCACCAAATTCTTTCGCAAAAGTGCCAATGTGGCTTTGTTTGATCTGGATTTCTCAACGGGCAATTGCGGTTATGTTTTGAACATGGTGAACCGGTTTAATCTGGGGTCGGTGATCGAAACGCCGCAGCGGATTGATACAGAATTCATTCGGACCATCCAGCAACGGCATAAACGTGGCTTTTACTTGTATTCCTTCAAGCGCCCCGAGATGAGCACAGACTTGAACGGCTATGAACTGGTTTTGCGGCTGCTGGATGCGGTTAGCTTGGAGCATGGTCAGACTTTTCTGGACCTGCCTTATTACGAGACCGAATGGAAAGAGGACGTGCTGGCGGCCGTCAACACCTGCACTTTGCTGACCGAATTGAACTTGCCGTCGATCAAACACACGATTGATATGATCGAGCGTATTCGCCGCTTGCGGGGCGAGTCCTTTCCGGTTCGGGTTATCGTCAACAAAAGGGTTCCCAGCCTGTTTGGTCAGCGTATCAGCAAGCGGAAGCTGCGCGAGCTGTTCGACGGGGTTCCGTTTTTCTTTCTCCCGTTAGAGCCCAACCTGATTGGGGAAGCAGTTGATCGCGGCATGTTGCCGAGCGAGATTTCTAGCCGCAATACCTTCATCAGATCGCTGACCAAATACCTGAAAACCATCGAATTGACCTCGGAGACTATTTTATGACGGACCGTTTTTATCAGTCTCGCAATCTGCATCGCCGGGGGGTGATGTTGGGTCTGCTTTGTGCCGTGATCACTCCAGCTGCTGGTCAGGCCGGGGTCAAGAAAATACCGCGCAGTCACGGGCCGCGCAGTATGAAAATCGTGGCCTATTCTGGCCCGGAAAGTCCCGGTACAATTCTCATTTCGAACCAAAACAGAACCCTGCATCGGGTGCTGTCAGGGGGCAAGGCCGAGCAGTACCAGATCTCGGTTGGGCGGGATGGCTTTACCTGGACCGGCACCACTTATGTTGGACGCAAAACTGAGTGGCCCGGTTGGCGTCCACCTGGCGCGATGCGGGGCAGGGATCCGTCATTGCCGGAATATGTGCCACCGGGGCCTTACAACCCGTTGGGGGCGCGGGCGCTCTATTTGTATTCGGGAAACCGCGACACATTATACCGGATCCACGGCACCAACAGCGCTGGCACAATTGGTGGGTTTGAAACTTCAGGCTGCTTTCGGATGACCAACAGTGATGTGATGGATCTGTTCAAGAAAGTGCGAAACGGAACCAAGGTGATTGTGCATTAACCGTTAAGGGAGGAACTGCTGCATGGCTGGTCGATTTTTCAGAAAGGCCAAATCAAAAGGCGCCGCACTGGAAAAGAAAGATGTGCTGGTTTTGAAGGCAGACGGGGCGGGCGATGGCGCCGCTTTGGTAAATGGGACTGCCACCGTTAAGACTCCGGCACAGGTTGAAACCGTCGCGCCCCCGGATTTTGTCAATGAGCGGGTTTTGTTGCATCGATTTTTGCTGGACAAGATCAACCTGTCGATCCTCGATACCATGGAAGAAGTTGAAATCCATGATGAGCTGCGCCCATTGGTGCGGGACTATGCCAAATCCAATAACTTTCCGCTGAATTCGTCAGAGCTGGAAACCTTGATCCAAGACATTGGCGACGAGATGCTGGGGCTTGGGCCAATTGAGCCGCTGCTGATGGATGATACAATTTCGGACATTCTGATAGTTGGTGCGGGAACGGTGTTTATCGAACGCTTTGGCATCGTTGAACCCACTAAGGTGCGGTTCAAGGACGAAGAGCACCTGATGCGGATCATCAATAAAATCGTGGCCTCGGTGGGCCGACGGGTTGATGAAAGTTCGCCTTTGGTGGACGCGCGTTTGGCGGATGGCAGTCGGGTCAATGTCGCGGTGCGCCCGGTGGCGGTGGACGGGCCACAGGTGTCGATCCGAAAGTTTTCCAAAAAACCCTATTCACTGGACCGGTTGGTGGATAACGGAGCCTTGGCACGTGGCATGGCAGACCTGCTGGCGGCGGCTGTTGAGGGCAAGGTGTCGATCGTGATTTCCGGCGGCACCGGTTCGGGCAAGACTACAATGCTGAACGCGTTGTCGGCTTTTATACCCAATCGTGAGCGGCTGGTCACCATCGAGGACGCGGCAGAATTGCAATTGCAGCAGTCCCATGTGGTCAGGTTGGAAACCCGGCCACCCACGGTGGATGGGCGCAACGAGATCCTGCAACGCGATTTGGTGAAAAATGCGCTGCGCATGCGGCCTGACAGGATGATCATCGGTGAGGTGCGCGGGGCCGAGGCCTTTGACATGTTGCAGGCGATGAACACCGGCCACGAGGGCTCGATGTCGACGGTGCACGCCAATACGCCGCGCGATGCCATTGGCCGGATCGAGCAGATGGTGGGAATGGCCGAAATGCCGATGAGTCAGGGCGCCATACGGGCGCAGATCAGCTCGGCGGTGAATGTGTTTATCCAGCTGTCGCGACTGCGGGACGGCACCCGGCGGATGACTTCGATTTCTGAAATTACGGGTATGGAGGGCGATACCATTCAGTTGCAAGAAATCATGAATTTCAGACGCCGTGGTGTGGACGACGATGGCAACATTCTTGGGGATTTCCACGCCACGGGTATCCGTCCACGGTTCCTAGAGGATCTGGAAGCCATGGGGCTGCACCTGAACCCTGATTATTTTGACCCTTCCAAGGTGTTATAGCCGATGCTGAATAATCCCTATGTTTTCTATGGTCTGATCTTTGTGGCGTCCCTTGTGCTGATTGACACCCTGTTGCGGGCCTTGTTTTCAAAACACCGCGCCAACGAGGATGTCGCCAACCGCCTGCAGGCGCTAAAGCAGAGCTCGGGTGCTGAGCAGGCCTATACCGAACTGTTGAACCTGCGCGGGGTGCGCGAGCGCGATGGGCTTCAGGATATCGGTAACCGCATCAACAAATACATCGCTCAATCCGGGCTGGAAATTAGCATGTTTCGCCGAGTGCTGTTTTTACTGGGACTGTATGTGGCTGGGGTATTATTCGCAGTTGCGGTGCTGAACCTTAGCGGCGTGGCGAGGTATGTCTTTGCTTTTGCTTTTGCCAGTGTTGGCGTTGTCCTGATCCTTCGGTTTGTTCGCAACCGTCGGATTAAGCAGTTCACGTCTCAGTTGCCCCCGGCGATCGATATCATAGTGCGCAGTCTGAAGGCCGGGCACCCGGTGGTGGCGGCGATTGCGCTGGTGGCGCGGGAAATGCCCGATCCGATTGGGTCCGAGTTTGGTATTCTGAATGATCAGATGACCTTTGGCTCGGATCTGGAGCAGGCGATGCTGAACATGTATAACCGAGTCGGAGCGCCCGAATTGAACCTGCTGACAGTCACCGTCAGTGTACAGCGCGGCACCGGCGGCAACCTGTCCGAGATCCTTGAAAACTTGGGCCAGATGATCCGCGACCGAATGATGATCCGGGCCAAAATCAAGGCGATATCAGCTGAGGGTCGTATCACCGCCTGGATCATGCTGCTGTTCCCATTTGGCCTGTATTACATGATCTTGTTCATGGTGCCGACCTATTTTGATCTGCTGTGGGACAGCGGCTACGGCAGCTATTTTGTGATTGGCTGTCTGAGCATGATCTTCCTCGGCATGCTGGTAATCCGAAAACTAATCAATTTTGATTTCTGACAGATCAACCTGAGACAGGAGGGGCTATTTTGACCGAAACGATGATCCTTGCCGCTGTATTTGTCGCAACACTGATTGTCTCGTTAGGGGTCATTCTGTACGTGCAAAAACGCCGGGACATTGCCCGCAACATCGGCACGGCCACCTCGCGCCGACAACAGGTTGACGACGATATCGACAAGATGCTGGGGTCCGGCAATGAGCAGATCCGCTATTATCTGGATGTTGTGCAGAACGAGTCCGTCAATTCGCTGCGGATGCGTCTAGTTCGGGCCGGGTTCTTTACCAAACGGGCGCTGTTCAATTTCAACATTATCCGAACTGCGATTGCTGCGGCTACTTTTGTACTGACCCAAATTGCCTTGACTGTCTCATTGCCTCAATTCAGTTCTGCTATTTTGTCAGTTTGGGCGATGACAGCAGCCGGTGTGGTTTTCATTCTGAGCTCGGCGGTGCTGGAACATCTGGGCCGACGGCGGAGCCGTGAGTTCCGCAAGCTTTTCCCGGATTTTATGGACCTATTGCTGGTCTGCGCTGATGCCGGGTTGAGCATCAATGCCTCGATTGATCGGGTTACCCGGGAGTTTCTGCTGACCACGCCGGATTTTGGCATTCAGCTGAGCATCATCAATCTGGAAATCCGCGCCGGGCGGCCATTGCATGAGGCGCTAAAGAACTTCTCAAAACGTATTGGCGTAGAAGAAGCCAACACGCTGGCGGTTCTGTTCCGCCAATCCGAAGAATTGGGCAGTAGTGTCAGTAAAACCTTGCGGGTTTTTGCCCGCGAGATGCGGCAAATGCGACTGGTGCGGGCCGAGGAAAAGGCCAATGCACTGCCGGTCAAGATGCTGTTCCCGATGGCCTTGTTCATGTTCCCGGTTAATCTGGTGATTGTGCTAGTGCCGATCCTTATGATCATTATGCGCATGATGATGAGCATCGGGCCAACCTGACACCCGAAATCGTGATTGAGCCTATCGGTACAACAAAGATTGCCCGTTGTGAAAAAGGTGAACCTTAGCTGGTGTCGCCGTCAGACGAACCGATTGGCCGCGCAAACCATTGTGGATGCCTGGTAGTTTTGCAATCCATGGGGCCTGGCCTTCGAGAGAGTCAAAATAGAGCACCGTGACATCACCTAAGGCTTCAATGATGTTGACTGTGCACTCCATCACCCAATTTTCGACTTCAGTAATCAACATGTCCTCGGGGCGCACACCAACATTGACCGTTAGCCCCATGTCTTCATCCGTGGTTGGGACATCTGATGTGATAAGACCGCCGCCATCTAAGCGCAGGCTGGTGACATCTCCGGTGCCGATGACTTTGCCAGGAAACAGGTTCATGGCGGGTGAGCCAATGAACTGGGCGACAAACTCGTTTTGTGGACTTTCATATAATTCCAGAGGTGTACCGACTTGGGCAATGCCCTTGTTAGCTAGAACGACAATGCGGTCAGCCAGAGTCATGGCTTCGACCTGATCGTGGGTGACATAGACCATGGTGCTGTCCGGCATGGACTCTTTCAGTTGCGCAATTTCAAGGCGGGTGGCCACGCGCAATGCGGCATCAAGGTTCGAGAGCGGTTCGTCAAATAGATAGACTTTGGGGTTGCGGACAATGGACCGGCCAATGGCAACGCGCTGGCGCTGGCCACCTGACAATGCTTTGGGCAGCCGGTCGAGCAGTTCACCCAGTTGCAATGTCTTTGCGACCCGTTCGATGGTGGCGTCGATTTCAGCCTTGGGTTTGCCAGCGATTTTCAGGGCAAAGCTCATGTTGTCGCGCACGGTCATATGCGGGTACAGCGCGTAAGACTGGAACACCATGGCGATACCACGCTGCGCGGGCGGGATGTCGTTCACCACTTGGCCGTCGATCTCTAGCGTGCCGGCAGAGATCTTTTCCAGACCGGCAATCATCCGCAGCAATGTAGACTTGCCGCAGCCCGAGGGACCGACAAAGACCACCAGCTCGCCGGTCTGAATGTCGAGGTTGATATTATTGAGAACATTGACAGTGCCCCCATAGGTTTTGGCAATATCGGTCAATTTCAAATTGGCCATGTGGTGTTGTCTCCCTTTACCCGTTCAGACCCGGCGCGCCAGGCAGGGCTGCCATGGCTGTAAATCCACGATGTTATCTGTTGATATCACCGCGCTGCCCAAATCCTCGCCGATCTGCACCCAATCGCCTTTTGGAAGGGTCAGGCTGTTTGGATCATTGCCGAGGTTGAAGGCACAAAATATCTCTTCCGAGCCCAAAGTTCTGACAAAGCTCAAAACCTCGCCCGAGGCCTGCATTCCGTTTAGATCCCCCTTGGCCAGCATGGGGCTGGCGCTGCGAAACGCGATGGATCGGCGGTAGTGATGCAAAATCGCTGTTGGATCTTCATCCTGTAAGGCGACGGCGCGGCTCAAATGTTCAGCGCCCACCGGCAACCAAGGCTTACCGGTTGAGAAGCCGCCACTGCTGTTTGACTGTTTCCAGACCATGGGGGTGCGGCAGCCATCTCGGCCTTTGAACTGGGGCCAAAATTCGATGCCATAGGGATCTTGCAGATCCTCAAATGCGATGTCGGCCTCGGGCAGGCCCAACTCCTCGCCTTGGTACAGGCAAACGGTGCCGCGCAGGCACATCATCATTGTGGTGAAAGCGCGCAGCGCTGCCGGTGACAGGTTCCAACGCGAGGCGTGGCGCACCACGTCGTGATTGGAAAAGGCCCAGCAGGCCCAGCCATCTGCGGCGACTTTGTCTAGGCGATCAAAGACTTCGACCACGCGGGAGGCTGTCAGCGGTGATTTTTCCAGAAATTCAAAGGCATAACACATATGCACAAAGTCATCACCGGCAGTGTACTGACCCATAATTTCCAGCCCTAGTTGGGCATCGCCCACTTCGCCTACGGCTGATTTGTCCGGGTATTCGTTCAGCAGGCTGCGGAAACTGCGCAGGAAGTCCAGGTTCTCGGGCTGGTTTTTCGAGTACAGATGTTGCTGATGATTATAGGGGTTCACCGAGGGCGCGATGGTGGAATTGCGCTGTTCGGGCGGTAGGGCAGGGTTATCGCGCAGCAGTTTGTCGTGGGTGTAGAAATTGATGGTGTCCAGGCGGTAACCGTCCACGCCGCGGTCCAGCCAGAACCGGGTTGCCTCCAGCAGGGCGTCTTGCACTGCGGGGCAATGGAAATTCAGATCAGGTTGCGTTGTTAGGAAGTTGTGCAGGTAATACTGCTCGCGCCGAGTGTCCCATTGCCAGGCCGATCCGCCAAAGATCGACAGCCAGTTGTTGGGCGGCGTTCCATCCGGTTTTGGGTCGGACCAGACGTACCAATCGGATTTGGCACTGTCGCGATTAGCCCGTGATTCGGCGAACCAAGGGTGTTGGTCAGAGGTATGTGACAGCACCAGATCAATCATCACCCGCACGCCCAGTTTGTGGGCAGTTTTAACGACGACATCGAAATCAGCCAGCGTTCCGAACATCGGATCGACGTCACAATAATTGCTGACGTCGTAGCCGAAGTCTTTCATCGGCGAGGTGAAGAACGGCGAGATCCAGATCGCATCGACCCCCAGCGAGGCGATGTATGGCAGGCGCTGAGCTATGCCCAACAGATCGCCGATGCCATCGCCCGTGCTGTCTTGAAAGCTGCGCGGGTAGATCTGGTAGATTACCGCGCCGCGCCACCAGTCAGGATCGGCGGCCAGTATGTTCTTTGGCGTGATTTGAGCGTCATTCGTCATAGTCTTAGTCCGTAGGAAGGAGTGAGTTATTTAACCGAGCCAGCCAGCAGGCCGCGCACCAGGTATTTTTGCATTGCGAAGAAAACCACCAGCGGCACCGAGATGGAGACAAAGGCCGAGGTTGCCAGGATCTCCCAGTTGCCCCCACGGGTGCCCAGCATCTCGACGATTTGTTTGGTCATCACTGTGGTTTCACCGGTCGAGTCGATCAGGAAAACCAGGGCCACCAGCAGGTCGTTCCATGTCCACAGGAATTGGAAAATGGCAAAACTGGCCAGAGCCGGGAAGCTGAGCGGTAGGACGATCCGGATGAAGATCTGGAAATCGGTGGCGCCGTCAACGCGGGCGTTCTCGATAATGTCGCGGGGGATGCCGATCATGTAGTTGCGCAGCAGGTAAATGGCCAGCGGCAGGCCAAACCCAGTATGAGCCATCCAAGCGCCCAAGTACCCTTTTCCAATGCCAATTTCGTTGTGAACCTTCAGCAATGGGATCAGCGCCAGTTGCAGCGGCACCACCAACAACCCGACGATGGCTGCGATCAGCAGGGCGCGACCGGGGAATTCCATCCAGGCCAGCGCATAAGCGGCAAAGGCGGCGATCAGGATCGGGATGATCGTCGCCGGGATCGTCACTGTCAGAGTGTTGATAAAGGCCTTTGCCATATTGTCGGTGGCATTGCCGCTGATCAGGATGGTTTCATAGTTCTTTAGGGTGAATTCTGGCGGCACAACAGCCGTGACAAACACCCGGGGACCGCGCTTTCCGCTTATTTCTGTGTCACTCTCCAACCGATAGCTGCCGTCGGACTGGACCGTCAACAGACCACCCTTGCGCAACTCGGCCTGATCTCCGGACTTGTAGGCATCTATCTCGCGGGAGGTAACGCCCCAGGCTGAAATCGCGGCACTCTTGCCTGCCTTGACCTCGAACAGGTTGCCTTCGATTACGTAAAGATCGCCTATTTTCACCTGTGTGTCTGGGGTTGCCGTGCGCAGGGTCAGGTTTTGTTCGGTGGGGAACATGGCCCGCCACCAGCCGCTGGACGAGATTTGATCGGCAGTGCGGAACGAGGACACCAGTAGCCCCACGGTTGGGAATATCCAAAGTCCCACCAACAGCAGTACCGAGATATGCACCGCCCAGGTCAGACCCGATTTATGTCCGGCAATCGAATTCATATCAGGCCTCCTTAGCGCATTTCTTTGCGGGCGTTGTAGACGTTCCAGATCAGGATCGGCGACACCAGCAGCATGATCACCATGGCGCTGGCCGAGCCAACCCCCCAGTCATTGGCGCGGAACAATTTGTCGAACATGTAATTGGCCAGAACCTGTGTCTGCCATTGGCCGTTGGTCATGGCGAACACGATGTCGAACACCTTGAGCACAACAATGGTGATGGTGGTCCAGACCACGACGATGGTGCCCATGATCTGCGGCATCTTGATGCGAAAGAAGATCTGAAATGGATTGGCGCCGTCGACAATGGCGGCTTCGATGGTGTCTTCCGGCACGCCGCGCAGGGCGGCTGACAGGATCACCATGGCAAAGCCGGTTTGAATCCAGATCAGCACCGCCATCAGGAAGAAGCTGTTCCAAAACGGGATGGTCAACCATTGCTGGGCCTCATCGCCGCCATAATAGATATAGATCGCGTTTAGCACGCCGATTTGTTCGGCTCCGGGCGGGCGGGCGTCGTAGACCAGTTTCCAGATTACTGCCGCGCCGACAAAAGAAATGGCCATCGGCATGAAGATCAGCGATTTGGCAAGGTTGCCCCAGGCGATCCGGTCAGTCAGTTGCGCCGCCAGCAGGCCAAATGCCGTTGCCCCTGCGGGCACAACCAGCAGCCAGAGGAAGTTGTTCTGTAACGCTTCCCAAAACTTATCCTCGCCCAGCATCTGTTTGTAATTGTCCAAGCCGACAAAGACCGACCCGCCGCCCGGGACTCGTTCTGTTAGCGACAGCCGCAGTGTCTCAAAAACCGGGTAGGCGAGATACAGTCCCAAGGCCAGAAGGGCAGGTAGCAAGAACAGCCAGGGCCGCACGATATTTGCACGGCGGATGTTGCGAGCGATATGGGTGCCGCGGGCCGGGAAAATGGCATGATCCAGGATGATATTGGATAGGTAGAAGTAACCAACGCAGCCACCAACACCAAAGGCGATGGTCAGTATTCCTTGGAGAGCTGGATGCATTTCAAAGTCCACGCAATGAGTAGATTTGGATAAGGCCGCCCCGCAGTGTAGGGCGACCTTTGTGTCTTGGTTAGGGGCTTACTTCAAAGCGTCCCAGGACTTTTGGATGTCAGAGGCTGCGTCTTCAGCAGATTTACCGCCAGAATAGTCAACCATACCGGTCCAGAACGAGCCTGCACCAACACCACCGGGCATCAGGTCTGATGCGTCAAAGCGGAATGTGTCGGCAGACAGCAGGATCTCACCCATTTTCTTGAGCGTGTCCGTTGCGTAGGTTTCGGTGTTCACACCTTTATGCGGTGTCAGGAAACCTTGCTGTGCCATCCACACTTCGTGCGCGATGGGTGACTTCAGGAATTCCATCAAAGCACGCGCACCTTTGGAATCGTTGGTGATCGACCACAATGTGCCAGCACCCAGAACCGGGGCGCCGAGATCTTTTTCAGCATAGGCAGGGAAGTAGAAGAAGTCAGCGTCTTCACCCACTTCGGTGCCTTCTGGGAAGAAGGCCGGGATGAACGAAGCCTGACGATGCATGAAACACTGCGATGGGCTGGAGAACAGACCTTTGGGGCTGTCGCGGAAATCGGTTGAGGCAACAGCGCCGGCGCCACCGGAGACATATTTGTCGTTGCGTGCAAAGTAGCCAAACTCTTCGATTGCTGCGACGACACGCGCGTCAGTGAACGGGATTTCGTTGGAAACCCATTGGTCATAGACGGCAGGTTCCTGGGTGCGCAGCATCAGGTCTTCGACCCAGTCGGTTGCAGGCCAGCCCGTTGCGCCACCGGAACCCAGACCAATACACCAAGGGGTGTTTCCGTCTGCAACCATCTGGTCGGTCAGGGCCTTCAGGTCTTCCATCGACTCGGGCACGTCATAGCCAAAGTCTTCGAAGTTTTCCGGCACATACCAAACCAGCGATTTCACGTCGATTTTGAAGAACATGCCATACAGATCGTCGGCGCCATCTGGACCCGCAAAGGTGCTGAGATCCACCCAAGAACTGCCAGCCGCATAGTTGTCGCGGACCCAATCTGCGGTCTCGCTGCCAAGCGGCGCGAGAAAGCCGCGCGATGCCATATCTGCGGCAAGGCCGGGCTGCGGAAAGATTGCAACGTTGGGGGCTGAACCGGCTTCGGCATCGACCATGATCTGCTGCTCAAAGCTGTCAGAGCCGACGTAGCGAACATCAGCGCCTGTAGCCTCAGCAAAATAGGCAAGAACATTTTCTGCCAATTCCTGATCCGGGCCCAGCCAGGGGCCAAAGACCGTAACCTGTTCACCGTCCAGTTGCAGCGATTTCAGGGCTTCGTAGCTTTCCCAGTTGAAATCACCTTCGCCGACGGGGAATGGCATTTTCCCTTCGGCGTAAGACAGTCCCGATGACAGTGCTAAAATACCCGCTGCAGCGAGAAGCTTGGTCTTCATGATTAATCCTCCCTTATCGCGCCTAATCAGCGCTTGGTCCTTGGCGACTTTGAAAATCGTCCAAAGCGATTTGGTAATGGAAAAATTCAGGATTCTTGCCGTTGTGTCAATGGCGAATGTGAGATTGACCCATATAACTAAAGATGCACGCGGGTTGCTCTATATGAATAAAGACCTTTGACCTTAGATAATCAGCGCGCTAGATTGTCAAAATTGATAGCGCTTTGGATGGATTATATGAATCTCAAGGATCTGGCTGCCCGACTCGGATTGTCGCAAACCACGGTTAGCCGTGCGCTGAATGGCTACCCTGAGGTCAGTGAAGCAACCCGGCAACGTGTTGCGGCAGCAGCGGAAAAATACAGCTATCGGCCAAACACTCGTGCCAAGGGGTTGGCCACGGGGCGGTCCATGGCGATTGGTCATGTGATCCCGATCTCGGCGCAGCATGAAATGGTGAACCCGGTTTTTGGCGACTTCATTGCGGGGGCAGGCGAAACCTATGCGGCGGCCGGGTATGATATGGTGTTGTCCCTGGTACAGGATAGTCAGGAAGAGCGGGTTTACCGCGAAATGTTTGCCAAGGGGAACGTTGACGGCATTGTTGTCCACGCGCCCGAGATGCAGGATCCGCGCATTTCACTGTTGCAGGATATTGGTCTGCCGTTTGCCGTTCATGGCCGTGCCTCGGATGTGCAAATTCCCTACAACTGGCTGGACATGAACAATAAGAACGCCTTTCTGCGGGCAACGGATTTCCTGCTTGATCTGGGGCACAGGCGCATTGGCTTGCTCAACGGTCTTGAGAAAATGGATTTTGCCCATAGGCGTCGCACCGGCTACGTCGAAGCATTGCTCAACCGAGGTATCGCCGTTGATCCGCAGCTGATGCGATCAGAAGAGATGACCGAGAACTACGGCTACCAGGCGGTTCGTCAGATGATGGAGCTGCCCGATCCGCCAACAGCCTATCTGGTGTCTTCGATGATCCCAGCTATTGGTATTCGGCGCGCCATCCACGATGCCGGATTGGTCATGGGGCGCGATATTTCGGTGATAACCCATGACGATGATCTGTCATATCTCAGAAACGGTGATGATGTGCCGCTGTTTACGGCGACCCGCTCGTCTGTGCGCGAGGCGGGGCAACAGCTGGCTCGGATTCTGATCGAGCAGATCTCGAATCCCCAGCAGGCCCCAAAAACAAAATTGCTGGAGGCCGAGCTGACTGTTGGGCGGTCCACTGGCCCGAACTTGGAGGGCCGATGATGTTGACCCTGAACCGAAGCGATTTTCCCAAAGATTTCATGTTTGGAACCGCGACCTCAAGCTATCAGATCGAAGGTCATGGATTTGGCGGCGCGGGCCCAACCCATTGGGACAGCTTTGCCGCAACACCGGGCAATGTGACCCGCGCCGAAAACGGGCTGCGCGCCTGCGACCACTATCATCGCTTTGAGGAAGATCTGGACCTTGTCGCAGCGGCTGGGTTCGATAGTTACCGCTTTTCCACCAGTTGGGGACGGGTAATGCCCGAAGGTCGCGGAGCGCCAAACCCCGAGGGTTTGGATTTCTATGATCGGCTCACCGATGCGATGCTGGAGCGCGGGCTAAAGCCCTGTGCCACTTTGTATCATTGGGAACTGCCGCAGCCGCTAGCGGATCTGGGTGGTTGGAGAAACCGCGATATTGCAGGTTGGTTTGCTGATTTCACCGAGGTGATCATGGGGCGGATTGGTGACCGGATGCACTCTGTCGCGCCTATCAACGAGCCCTGGTGTGTCACCTGGTTGTCGCATTTTCTGGGTCATCACGCGCCGGGTATGCGCGACATTCGCGCCACTGCGCGCGCGATGCATCATGTGCTGTTGTCGCACGGACGATCCATACAGGCGATGCGCGGTTTGGGGATGTCAAATCTTGGCGCCGTGTTTAACTTTGAATGGGCGCAGCCAGTAGATGACACGCCCGAGGCCATCGCCGCCGCCGATCTATACGATGATATCTACAACCGGTTTTTCCTGAGCGGCGTATTCAAGGGGGAATACCCAGAGCGGATCATCGACGGGCTGGGCGAGCATCTCCCCAAAGGCTGGCAAGATGACTTCGGCACCATCACCGCGCCAGTGGATTGGTGCGGCTTGAACTATTACACCCGCAAGATCATTGCTCCATGCGACGGCCCGTGGCCTGCCCACACCGAAGTGGATGGACCTTTGCCCAAGACACAGATGGGCTGGGAGATCTATCCCGATGGCTTGTATAAATTCCTGAAACGCACGGTTGCTGACTATACCGGGGATTTACCATTGTTCGTGACCGAGAATGGCATGGCGGCGGCGGATACCGTTGTTGATGGCGCGTGTTTCGATCCGGATCGCATTGATTATATTAACCAGCACTTGCAACGCGTAAAGCAGGCGGCGGACGAAGGTGTTCCGGTTCAGGGTTATTTCCTGTGGTCCTTGATGGACAATTTCGAGTGGGCCTTGGGTTATGAAAAACGCTTTGGTCTGGTGCACGTGGATTTTGACAGCCTGAAACGAACGCCAAAAGCCTCGTACGAGGCGATCAAGCGGGCATTATCAAAGTAGACCGTTTTGGGTAACTGGTGGCGAAGGTGCTGGCGTATGTAATGTTGACGGGTACAATGGTGTTTGCTGATGACAGTTTGATCAGGAGACGCCCCAAATGTTTCGTGCCATTATTCTTTTTGCCACTTTGTTTCTGTTTTCTGGGCCGCTCGTTGCTCAGGATCGTGCGGCGGTGGAGCGGCAGTTTCAAACCTGGCTAAAGCAGACTGTCTGGCCAAGGGCCAAGGCCAAAGGCGTATCTCGCAAGACGTTCAAGGCGGCTTTTTCTGGTGTGTCGCTGAACTGGAAATTGCCGGATTTGGTGCCGCCGGGCAGCAAGCCGCAAACGCCCAAGCGGCAACGGCAGGCTGAATTTGGCTCGCCGGGCAAGTATTTTAACCGGGGTTCGATCGATGGCGCGACTTTGGTGGGTCGTCAAATGGCCACGCGCCATGCAGCAACGCTGGCTGCTGTTGAACAGAAAACCGGGGTTCCGGGGCGGATCATTCTGGCGATTTGGGGCCGCGAAAGTGGTTATGGCCGGGTGAAGATCCCACATGATGTCTTTCAGGTTCTGGGCACCAAAGGCTTCATGAGCACGCGGGCGGGCTATTTCACGGATGAACTGCTTGCAGCGCTGCAGATTGCGCAGGCAGGTCATGCTCCAAAAAGTGCGATGAAAAGCAGTTGGGCCGGGGCGCTTGGTCAACCGCAGTTCATGCCGACAAGTTTTCTGGACTACGCGGTGGATGCCGATGGTGATGGACGCGCTGACATTTGGGGGTCCGAGGCGGACACCATTGCCTCCATCGGCAACTACCTAGCCAAGCACGGTTGGGTGAGGGGCCGAGATTGGGGGTTTGAGGTCACCGTGCCACCCGCTGTTTCCTGCAGCCTGGAAGGCCCTGATCAAGGGCAAGCCATCGCCAGATGGGAAGCTTTGGGGATTACACGCGTGTCAGGCCGACCTTTTCCTGCGCATGAAAGGCAGGGCGAGGGGTATCTGTTGATGCCGGCTGGTCGCAGTGGGCCGGCGTTTATCGTGACGCCGAATTTCTATGTGCTGAAGGATTACAACATGAGCGATCTTTATGCGTTGTTCGTGGGCCATGTGGGCGACCGCATCCAGTATGGCGTCGGCGATTTTTCAGAACGATGGGGGGCAGTTGGCGGGCTTTTCCGTTCAGATGTTGCCGCCATGCAGCGCGCGCTTGAGGCGCAGGGCCATGATGTTGGCGGTGCCGATGGGTTGCCGGGTTTTAGGACCCGCCGTTCCATTGGTCGCTGGCAATCTGATAACGGGCGCCCAGCAACTTGCTTTCCAGAGGCGGCAATGAAAGCCACGCTTGTGCCCTGATATCTCAAGCGAGTCTGCTTCCCCGAGCAGATTCAAATTCATCTGGCAAAAATATCCCGGGGGAAGCTGCAGGTCGGGGCTGAGGCCCAGATGATTGGCACTATGGCGTAACTTAAACAGCCGACAATCCGGCATTCACGTTCAAGAAAAACTGCGAATAGATCGGTGCGCTGGCGGCGCCGATGGCCCGGGCATTGCCGCCAATGCTTCCTGCTTCGATTCTTGGTGCTATCAACCCGCGGGTGTCTTGATTGACAAGATAGCGGCGGACCCGCTCTACCAACTCGTCGCGAACAGCAGGGGGGACGGCGCCATCAAACAGCACTGCCTCGAAATCAATAACCGAACAAATCGACAGCGCTGCTTTGGACAATTCTTGCGCCGTCTCGCCAATCCATGGATCAACATAACGCGACAGAGCGCTCCAATCTTGCGGCTGCGCCCACAGCAGTTGCGGATCTAGCCCTGCCTCAACAAGCCGCCCTTCAAGCACATGAAGCGACGCCACATCAATCAACTGTCGGCTTTCGCCCATAGGACCAGAACTGCGCATGGATCCAAACGCGCCGGCATTTCCCTTGTTGCCCTCGAACACCGTATCGTTCAGGACAACCCCGCCGCCGACAAACGAGCCGATAAAGAAATAGCCATAGTCGCGAAATTCCTTGCCGCGCCCATAGAGATGTTCGGCATGGCAGGCGGATGTGGAATCATTGACGACGCAGATCGGCAGGTCACTGAATTTAGCGACCTCTTCGGCAAAGTTTACGTCTTTCCAGGACTGAAATTTGCGAGCAGGGGCGCCCACCAATTCGTGCCACCTCCACAGCTCAAACGGGGCGGCGATGCCGATGCCGCAGATCCGGGAGATCATCCGCTCCGGAAGATCGGACAGGATTGTGTCCAGGCCATCTTTCAGAAAGCTAAAAACGGTTTCCGGCATCGGATAGCTGTAGTTGGTACTCACCTGTGCCCGAACCTTGCCGTGGAAATCTAGTAGCAAAAGGTCGGCGCGCCGACGGCCAACTTTCATGCCAATGGCATAGACCCCATCCTTGGCCAGGGTCATGGGGATGGATGGTTTACCAACTTTACCCCGTATAGGCGCGCCTCGTTCAACGATGCCGTCGCTTTCAAGTTTGCGCAAAATGACCGAAACAGTCTGCGGTGAAAGCCTGGCCTTTCGCGCAAGGTCGATTCCCGCTTGGGCACCGCTCCTCTGTAGCATCGTCAGCAATAGGCGCTCGTTATAGTTCCGCACCCCTCGCTGGTTCACACCACCGCTCAAGTCTCTGATTTTTTCTTCATCCATTGCATACCGTTGCTACCATTGATCATGTTCGGTGGGTAGCACAATTAATAAGTCATGTTTATTTATTAATTGACTGATGCGCAAGAATCGGGTTTCTTGTGGGCACTGGCAGTGGGAGGAATACTGTCAGGCTGGATTGGGCTCGCCCTGGTCCGTCAGAAATTTAGTTCCCAAGGGAGGACATCATGAAAAAACTTTTGGCCTGTACGGCACTGACAATGGCCGCGATGACCGGTAACGCATATGCCAGCGACGTCTCGGTGTGCCTGATTACAAAAACTGACACGAACCCATTTTTTGTTAAGATGCGTGAAGGCGCTGAAGCCAAAGCGGCAGAGCTTGGCATGGTGCTGAAGTCCTACGCTGGCAAAGTTGATGGCGATCACGAAACTCAGGTTGCTGCGATCGAAACCTGCATCGCGGATGGCGCTAGCGGCATTTTGCTGACGGCTTCGGATACCAGTTCAATTGTTCCGGCAGTCCAGCAAGCGCGTGACGCCGGCCTAGTGGTCATCGCTCTGGATACCCCGCTGAGCCCAATCGATGCCGCCGATGCAACATTTGCCACCGACAACTTCTTGGCCGGTGAGTTGATTGGCCAATGGGCTGCTGCGAAACTGGGTGATGGCGCTGCGACTGCAAAAATCGCCATGCTTGATCTTGGCATCAGCCAGCCGACCGTTGGCGTTCTGCGCGATCAGGGCTTCCTGCAAGGCTTTGGCATTGAGTTGGGCGACCCAAATAAATGGGGTGACGAAACCGACCCGCGTATTGTTGGCAATGATGTGACCGCCGGCAACGAAGAAGGTGGCCGCAAGGCGATGGAGAACCTGTTGGCAACGGATCCCGGTATCAACGTGGTCTATACCATCAACGAACCAGCAGCTGCCGGTGCTTACGAGGCGCTCAAGTCCTTTGGTCGTGAAAACGACGTGCTGATCGTGTCCGTAGATGGCGGTTGCCCCGGCGTTGAAAATATCAAAGACGGCGTTATCGGTGCGACATCGCAGCAATATCCGCTGCTGATGGCGTCGCTGGGTGTTGAAGCTATCTATGCTTGGGCGACTGACGGAGTTAAACCTGAACCAACTCCGGGCAAAGCCTTCTTTGACACTGGCGTTGCCCTTGTCACAGACGAACCTGTCGATGGTGTAACATCAATCAGCACCACCGAGGGTACCAACCTCTGCTGGGGTTGATCTAACCCCCTAGACTACCGCAACGTGAAGCGGGGCAGGCTTGCAGCCGGTCCCGCTTCTATTCCCAGTACGGGAAGTGCGAAGGAGTACAAATGTCTACTACCCCAAGTTTTGAAGCGGCCAGTGCAAACAGCCCTGAGACCGTTGCTGACTTCTCCAGTAATCACAACTCGGCGATCAATCGCATTCAGCACGCGCTGCATGTGACACCGTCGCTGGTGCCGTTGATTGTTCTGGTCTTGTCTGTTGCGATCTTTGGCCTGTTGCTGGGATCCAAGTTCTTTTCGCCCTTTGCGTTGACCCTGATCCTTCAGCAGGTCGCCATTGTTGGCATTGTTGGCGCCGCGCAGTCTTTGGTGATCCTGACCGCAGGTATCGACCTGTCGGTTGGTGCGATCATGGTGCTCAGCTCGGTGGTGATGGGGCAATGTACCTTTCGCTATGGCTTGCCGCCATCGGTCGCAGTGGTGCTGGGACTGGCCTGCGGTACATTTGTTGGCTTCATTAACGGCTGGCTGATTGCTAAGGTCAAATTGCCGCCGTTCATCGTGACATTGGGCATGTGGCAAATCGTTCTGGCGACCGTTTTTCTCTATTCCGCCAACGAGACCATTCGCAGCCAGGACATCGCCAAACACGCGCCGCTGTTGCAGTTCTTTGGTGAAAAGATCAGAATTGGCACCGCCAATTTCACCTTTGGAGTCATCTTTCTGGTGCTGCTGGTGATCTTGCTGAACTACGTCCTGCGCCATACTGCCTATGGACGGCATATATATGCGGTGGGCGACGATCCCGAAGCCGCAGAGCTGTCGGGTGTGAATGTGAAAGGCGTGTTGATCTCGGTTTATATGCTGGCTGGTTTGATTTGTGCCTTTGCCGGATGGGCCCTGATTGGCCGTATTGGCTCAATCTCGCCAACGTCAGGGCAATTGGCAAATATCGAAAGCATTACGGCTGTGGTGATCGGCGGTATCTCTCTGTTCGGTGGCCGAGGCTCGATTCTGGGCATGTTGTTTGGCGCGCTGATCGTGGGAGTGTTCACGCTGGGTCTGCGCCTGATGGGGGCGGATGCGCAGTGGACCTTCCTGCTGATTGGCGCCTTGATTATTGCCGCTGTTGCGGTGGACCAATGGATCAGAAAGGTATCGGTCTGATGGAACCTATTCTTAAAGGCCGCAATCTGGTCAAACGTTATGGTAAAGTCACCGCGTTGGATGGCTGCGATTTCGAACTGATGCCGGGGGAAATCCTTGCCGTTATTGGCGACAACGGCGCTGGTAAATCCACCCTGATCAAGGCTGTGTCCGGGGCAGTAATTCCCGACGAGGGCGAGGTTTATCTGGATGGTGAGCAGGTGCAGTTCAGCTCTCCCATCGAGGCCCGAAATGAGGGCATCGAGACGGTCTATCAGACCCTTGCGATGTCTCCGGCGCTGTCGATCACCGACAACCTTTTCATGGGGCGAGAGCTGCGCCGTCCGGGGTTTCGGGGTAAATGGCTGCGCCAGCTGGATCGCCCTGCAATGGAAAAATTCGCCCGTGATAAGTTGAACGAACTGGGCCTGATGACAATCCAGAATATCAATCAGGCGGTTGAGACCCTGTCGGGCGGCCAGCGCCAAGGCGTCGCTGTGGCCCGTGCTGCTGCCTTTGGCTCTAAGGTCATCATTCTGGACGAACCAACAGCCGCACTTGGCGTCAAAGAAAGCCGCCGGGTGCTGGAGATGATTTTGGATGTGAAATCACGTGGCATTCCGATCATTCTGATCAGCCACAACATGCCGCATGTGTTCGAAGTGGCAGATCGCATTCACGTGCATCGGCTGGGTAAGCGGCTCTGTGTTATTGATCCCAAAGATTACACCATGTCCGATGCAGTGGCCTTTATGACCGGGGCCAAAGAGGCGCCAGCCGAAGCGGCGTGACCTTTGAAAGTGCAGAACTTGAGGTGTTGGCGGGCAAAATTCTGTCAGCACCCCGTGCACGTCAGCGTCGACTGATCGCGCTGGCCGGGGCTCCGGCGAGTGGAAAGTCCACTTTGGCTGAAACGCTGGCAGTGGCTCTGACCAAAGCGGGCTGTGTGACCCAGGTGATCCCGATGGACGGCTTTCACCTGGACAATCGCATTTTGGCTGAGCGGGGAATTCTGGGCCGCAAAGGTGCTCCGGAAAGTTTTGATGCCGCAGGACTGGTGCAGTTGTGCAAACGGCTGGGCGACGAAGACGAAGTTGTTTTCCCGGTCTTTGATAGAAGCCGCGACATCGCCATTGCCGGTTGCGGACTCGTCACGGCACAGAGTGACACTATCATTGTCGAGGGGAACTACCTGCTATTTGACACACCGGCATGGCGGCCACTGATACAATACTGGGATATAGCAATACGATTGGAAGTTTCGCGCATAGAATTGCGGCAACGTTTGATCCGCCGTTGGCTTGAACATGGACAGACCATGGAAGAGGCTGTAGCGCGTGCCCAAGGCAATGATCTGCAAAACGCGGACATTATTGAACGTTATAGATTGGACGTTCCCGGACAGATTGTCCTGCGGAACAGCCAGAGTAAGGAAGACTAGGACGATGCTACTCTGCTGCGGCGAAGCACTAATCGACATGATCCCAACTCCAACGACCAACGGTGATATGGGGTTTGTGCCTCATTCGGGGGGCGCGATATTCAATACAGCAGTTGCATTGGGACGCCTTGGAGTGCCGGCAGGAATGCTAACCGGAATGTCCAGCGACCTGTTTGGTCAGCAATTGACGGAAGCCTTGCAGGCCAGCCGGGTTGACACCTCGCTGCTGATTGCTTGCGACCGCCCTACAACGCTGGCTTTTGTAAAACTTGTCAACGGCCATGCAAGTTATTCTTTCTTTGACGAAAATTCAGCCGGGCGCATGCTGGCTCCTGCGGATTTACCGGTTCTGCCCAATTCTGTCACGGCGTTGTACTTTGGCGGAATTTCTTTGGCTTGCGAGCCGGGTGCTGAAACCTACGCAACGCTGGCAGAGCGCGAGGCGTCCAACCGTGTGATCATGCTCGATCCCAATATTCGTCCCAGCTTTATCACCAATCCCACAGCCTATCGCGATCGATTGGACCGGATGATATCCCGCGCAGATATTGTTAAAGTGTCCGACGAAGATTTGGATTGGATTTTCCCAGGTCAGGCCTCGCTTGAAGACAAGGTTGAGCAGCTTCGCGTCGCAGGGCCATCCATTGTTATTTTGACCCGCGGTGCGGACGGGGCCAGTGGCTACTTTGGCAATGGCGCCAGAATTGATGTGCCTGTGCGCAAAGTCGATGTGGTGGACACGGTTGGCGCGGGCGACACCTTCAATGCAGGTGTTTTGGCCAAACTGTCTGAATTAGGCCTGCTCAGTAAATCAGCCTTGGCTGAAATTAGCGGGCAACCGCTTGGTGAGGCGTTGGAACACGGTGCAAAAGTCGCGGCGATCACCGTTTCGCGCGCTGGCGCCAACTCGCCCTGGCGTGATGAAATCACCAGCTGACCTCTGAAAACATGTCTGTGTGCGCCGATTATTTCATCAGGCGCAGCTATTGGTCGGAAGAATAAGGAGAATCCATTTCCACCAGCGCGCCAGGTGGCGTAGATGCAGTGATCACCAATAGTGACGTTAGCCGTATTTGAAACGCTGGCCCGTGACCGATAACACTGAAACACCTATTATAGGCTGGAGATTTTGAATGAATATTTTGTCGTCCTTTGATCTGACAGGCAAAACAGCCCTAGTGACCGGTTGCAAACGAGGCATTGGGCGCGGCATGGCCGAAGCTTTGGCCGAAGCAGGGGCTGATATCATCGGTGTTAGTGCCTCGCTGGAGGTCACAGGGTCAGATGTCGGCGCGGCCGTGACGGCCTTGGGGCGCAAGTTCACCGCCTATAAATGTGATTTTTCCGATCGAAAGGCCGTTCGGGGATTTGCTGAGCAGTTGGAAGCCGACGGTCACGCGCCGGACATCCTGATCAACAACGCGGGCACCATCAAGCGCAAACCGGCGGCCGAACACCCGGATGATTGGTGGGACGAAGTGATCGAGGTGAACCTCTCGGCGCAATTTGTGCTCTCTCGTGAAATAGGCCGTGGCATGGTCGAGCGTGGTTCGGGCAAAATCATTTTCATCGCGTCGCTGCTGACGTTTCAGGGCGGCATCACCGTGCCGGGTTATGCGGCGTCCAAGGGCGGCATTGGTCAGTTGACCAAGGCTCTGGCCAATGAATGGGCCGGAAAAGGCGTGAACGTGAATGCCATTGCGCCGGGCTATGTGGCAACGGACAACACCCAAGCGTTGCAAGACGATGCTGAGCGGTCCCAGTCCATTTTGGGGCGTATTCCACAGGGTCGCTGGGGCACTCCGCGTGATTTTGCCGGGCCGGCGGTCTTTCTGGCGTCGTCGGCGTCGGACTACGTCAATGGCGAGATTCTTGTCGTCGATGGTGGCTGGATGGGACGCTGAAGCCCGATAGGATGACTGACACGCGCGCGCAGCAATGTAGCGCGCGGCTGCCCTCTAACCTGTGACGCCCAGATAAATGGTATAGACCGATGTTGTCGCGGTGATCATCATCCGGTTCATTTTGGGGCCGCCGAAACACAGGTTTGATACCACCTCGGGGACCAAAATTTCGCCAAGCAATTCTCCATCTGGCGCGTAGCAACTGACGCCGCGCCCGGTGCTTGTCCAGATGTTGTCCAAGGTATCGACCCTGAAACCATCTGACAGACCATGCGGGATGTCGACAAAGACATCTCCGCCGCTGAGCGTGCTGTCTGAGACATCAAAAACACGGATGTGGTGCGGCCCATCTGGGTCGTGGCTTTGCCCGGTGTCAGAGACATAAAGCCTGCTTTCATCGCGTGAAAAGGCCAGCCCGTTGGGCTTGACCATGTCATCAGCAACAATGGTTGGTTCGGCGCCGGCAGACTCGACGCGGTAGACGAAACACCCAGCCTGTTCTTGTGGTGATTTCTTTCCCTCGTAGTCAGACAAGATGCCGTATGAAGGGTCTGTGAACCAGATTGAATCGTCCGATTTGACAACAAGATCATTGGGCGAGTTCAAACGTTTATCATCATGGCTATCGGCGATGATGGTTGTCGATCCATCATGCTCGCGCCGGGTGACGCGCCGGGTCAAGTGCTCGCAAGACAGCAGTCGCCCCTGAGTATCGGTGGTGTGGCCGTTGCTGTTGTTCGCTTCATAATCGAAGATGCGGCTGCCCATGCCTTCGGCCCATTGGTAGACCTTATTGTTGGGGATATCCGACCACAGGAAATAGTCGCCTTGGGCAAAATACACCGGCCCCTCGGTCCACAGCGCCCCACCGGCTATTTTGGTCAATTCCGAATTTGGAACGATCAAATCATAGAAACGGTTATTGTGGGCGAGAATGTGGTCGGACATTTGGACTTCTTTTTTGGTCGCTACATCCAACAGATAGCCAAAATAAATTTGATGATCACGGCCAGAATTCTCATGTTCGGGTACGTTTTTCTGCAGTTGTATTGCGGGAACCCGCAGATGGAATTGTGCGAACATGCAGTCAAATTACCAAGGCTCAACTTGGCCTATCAGATGTGATGCCGTAGCGTGATTCGAAACAAAGGTACTGGCATGGCAGCACGGTCAAAAATCCCTCTGGAGTATTATCTGGCGATCTCGCGTGCAGTGGCCGGTGAGCTGGATTTTCAGAATGTCCTGAACAAAATTGCCGAGGCCGTTCAGTCAAAATTGCTGCTCTACGATCATCTGGATGTGGCCATCGTTTCACCAGGCGACAGTTCGATGCATGTCGCCTTTGAGACCGGGGTTGAAACGCATTGGGGCAAAACCAGAGACACGCAGCCCAATGATCTAAGCCCAGTGCGCCATGTGTTGAATGGCAAGGTCTCCCATATTCTGACCGGTGATGCTTGGGAGGATGACAGGTTTCATTTTGAAGGGGCAAGTGATGCACCAATTTATGAGGCTAATCTACACAGCCGCATGCATGTTCCGCTGTATGTGCATGGCGAGGTTCTGGGGACGTTGAATGTTTCGTCACATCGCAAAAATGCTTATACCGACGAAGACTTGGCAATTACCCAAAATATTGCGGATCTGATTTCACCCTATGTCTATGCGTTGAATATGAGCGAACAGGCGCGTGTCTCGGCCTTGGCCGAGGGCGCGGCACGCGGGCGTGAACAATCGTTGCGGGTTGGGGCCTTGCGGTTGACCGAGGCAATGGAGGCAGAGCGTCAACGGCTGGGCATGGAGTTACATGACCAGACTTTGGCCGAGTTGTCTGCTGTGTACCATCAGGTCACCCGATTATCAGAACAACCCAAACCAAAGCCTGGTGAGTTGGGGCAAATCGCAGATAGTATTGCGCATAGTATTTCTGAACTGCGTGGGATCATTGAGAACGCCAAGCCGGGAGTATTGGAACTTTTTGGACTGACTCAGGCGATTGAAGCGCAGCTAGAGCGGGCAACGATTGGCATTGAACGCGCTGTGAAAGTATCGGTCACGGACGCAACCGATGATCTGTTGGACGGTGGGCCAGACCCGATCCGGACCGCCGTGTTCCGGATCGTGCAAGAGGCGGTCACCAACGCGATCAAACACTCGCGCTGTTCCTGGATTACCGTCAAACTGACGAGCACCGCGCAGCATATCCGCATAGTGGTGGCCAATGATGGTGACGAACCTGCCGAGGGATGGCGGCGGTCTTCTGGTGGGGTCGACAATATTCGTATTCGCGCGGCTCTGATTTCCTCCCACGTTGAATTTAGTCGCAATGCCAACGGGATTGGCAGCCAAACGGACCTGACGATTCCACTGTCGGCTCTAACCCGGAGTCCGGAAAGTGATGATCCTTCGACCACGCGTCTCCATAAATTTGCGCAGCTAGAAAGACAGATGCCATGAAGATCCTTATCGCTGAAGACGACCCGTTCCACCGCTCCTTCCTGTCCAGTACCGTGCAAAAATCGCTACCCGATTGCGACAAAGTGTTTGAGGCAACAAACGGTGAAGAGGCCATCGAAATTGCCGAGAACAACGCTATTGATGCGGTGGTGATGGATCTGCAGATGCCGAAAATGAGCGGCATTGCGGCGGCCTCGTCGATTTGGAAGACACATCCGTCCATGCGTATTCTGTTTTGGTCCAATTACTCGGACGAGGCCTATGTGCGTGGCATTTCTCGTATTGTCCCAACCGGGGCTGTCTATGGATACCTGCTAAAAACAGCATCGGAACATCGGCTGGGCCTTGCCCTGTTGGGGGTGTTTCAAGAGGATCAGTGCATCATCGACCGGGAAATCCGTGGCGTTCAGCAGCGGGCGCAGGACATCCACGCCGGCCTGTCCAATACCGAGTTTGAGGTGTTGACGGATATCTCACTGGGGATGACCGACAAGGCCATTGCGGCGCGGCGCAGTATCTCGACGCGAACGGTGCAAAGCCGGTTGAAGCACCTTTATGAGAAGCTGGGGATCGATCAGGACCTAATCAATGGTGAAATTGGCCCCGCGTTCAATTCCCGTACGCGTGCGGTGTCAATTGCATTGTCGCGGGGCCTGCTGAATCTGGAAGGAATGTCATTGGCAGAAGAACAGCTTAACGCCTGGCGGCTGAGCATAGAGGTATAGGCAAATTGGCAGTTTCAGTGGCCTTGCGGAAATCCGCAGTCTGACTGTTGAGATGCGCATGTAATTGGTCGCTACCGCTGGTTTCCCGCCACTGCCATGTTTTCTAATCTTCCAACCAAGATGTTTAAGGCCATTATGGCGGACATTTTTGATGGCGCTTAAAATTATGCGCCACGGCCCTGGGGATAGAGCAAGATACAGATCAATTGGTTTCGTAATGGGAGGTTACTATGAAACTCACAACACTAGGAAAACTCTGCTGTACGGTTGCGACCGTCGCGCTGGTTACTGGCAGCGGTGCATTTGCCGATACGTCGGGAAAGAAAATCGCACTGTCCAACAACTACGCGGGTAACTCATGGCGTCAGGCCATGTTGACCAGCTGGGAAAAAGTCACGGGTGAAGCTGTCACTGCCGGCGTTGTTGCCTCGGCAGATGCCTTTACCACTGCCGAGAACCAAGTAACTGAGCAGGCCGCGCAAATCCAGAACCTGATCCTGCAGGGCTATGATGCTATTGTCATCAATGCGGCCTCGCCTGAAGGACTGAATGGTGCGGTTAAAGAGGCCTGTGACGCGGGTGTAGTAGTGGTGTCTTTTGATGGCATCGTGACCGAACCCTGCGCCTATCGTATTGCGGTGGATTTCCATGCAATGGGCAAAGTTCAGGTTGAGTATCTGGCTGGACGCTTCCCGGATGGCGGCAATCTGCTGGAAATCCGCGGCCTTGCCGGGGTGTTTGTGGATGACGAGATCTCGGGTGGTATTCACGAAGGTGTTTCGGCAAACGACAAATTCAACATCCAGGGGTCGGTCCACGGTGACTGGGCGCAGGACGTGTCGCAAAAAGCTGTTGCTGGCATTCTGCCAAGCCTCCCGGATATCGCCGCTGTGGTGACCCAGGGTGGTGATGGCTATGGCGCTGCACAGGCGTTCAAAGCCGCTGGCCGGGACACGCCGATCATCGTTATGGGCAACCGTCACGACGAGCTAACCTGGTGGAAAGAACAGAAAGACGCCAACGGATACGAGACCATGTCGGTGTCGATTGCGCCGGGTGTTTCAACCCTGGCTTTCTGGGTTGCTCAGCAAGTTCTTGATGGTGCCGAGGTCCCACAGGATCTGTCGGTTCCCTTCCTGAGCATCACACAAGATACCCTTGAGGAAAGCCTGAAAACCACTCAGGCTGGCGGTGTTGCGAATGTCGAGTATTCTCTGGATGACTCCAAGGCTGTGATCTTCGGCAACTAAAGCCAACAGATCCCAGCTCTGCATGAATGATAAGAACAGAAAGACGACCACGTGCAAATGAATACTCCCTTGGTTGACATGGGCGGTGTCGAGAAAAGTTTCGGCGCCGCCCGCGCTCTGGCTGGTGTGGACTTCCAGCTGATGCGGGGCACCTGTGTCGGGCTGGTTGGCCACAACGGCGCGGGCAAATCGACCTTGATGAATGTGCTGTCCGGGCTTATCCGGCCCGATGC
Source organism: Rhodobacterales bacterium 56_14_T64 (assembly GCA_002162795.1). Taxonomy (GTDB): domain Bacteria; phylum Pseudomonadota; class Alphaproteobacteria; order Rhodobacterales; family Rhodobacteraceae; genus Parasedimentitalea. Next base: position 6,077 of record MAAY01000048.1, on the reverse strand, counting down.
GGGCTCACTGCGTATAGACGGTGAAGATTTTGATCGGGGTTATGATCCTGCCACGGCCGTGGGCCACGGCATACGGTGTGTATTTCAAGAACTGTCGCTGTGCCCCAACCTTACGGTGGCGGAAAATCTGCGGATCTCACATCCATCAATCAAAGGATTTGGCTGGCGTAAGACAGCCGGCAAAGTGATCTTGGAGTCGCTTGACCAGATCTTTCCAGGGCACGGGATCAACCCGGATAGCGAAGTTGGCGACCTGACCATTGCTCGCCGTCAAATGGTGGAAATCGCGCGGGCCTTTTCCATCGTTGATAGTCAGGTTGATCTGGTCATCTTGGATGAACCAACGTCCTCGCTTGATCAAAATGCAGCGGCGCAACTTGTGACTTTCATCCGGGAGTTTGTATCCGGAAGCCGCAGTGTAGTGCTGATTTCCCACTTGCTAGGCGAAATTTTAACCGCCTCGGATACCGTGGTGGTGATGCGCGACGGGGTGGTGGTTGCTGTCGATGACACAACAAATTTTGATCGCGAAAGGCTGGTGCGCGATATGGGCGATGTGCTGGTAGACGACAGCGGTTTTGGCACTCGCATCAACACCAAAATTGTTAATAGTGATCCGGTGGTGACTGGCCCGCGTGAAAATGGCCACCAATTGATACTCTATCCTGGGGAAATCATCGGCTTTGCCGGTCTGAGCGGCCATGGGCAGACAAACGCGTTGGTCAAGATTTTTGAGGCTGCACAGGGCGCGCGGCGTGCGATCTCGGCAACGGAACCCGCCGTGTTTGTCGCCGGAGACAGACAATCAGATGGGATTTTTCCACTGTGGTCGATCACCCGAAATATTTCGGTCAGCTCCTTTGCGCGGCTGATGAACCGCTTCTCGCTCGATTTTGACCGTGAAGATGACGAAGCCGCCGGATGGCACAAAAAGCTGTCGATCCGGACAGCCGACATGAAAAACAACATCCTGTCCCTGTCTGGCGGCAATCAGCAAAAGGCGCTGTTTGCACGGGCCTTGGGATCGGACGCCAAAATCGTATTGATGGACGACCCAATGCGAGGCGTCGATGTCGGCACCAAGCAGGAAGTCTATGAAATCCTGACAGAAGAAGCCGCTTTAGGGCGCGCGTTAATCTGGTACACGACAGAAACGGATGAATTGAAACATTGTGACCGCGTTTATGTATTTCGCGAAGGCCACATCGTTGCCGAACTCAGTGGCGAGACCCTGACCGAAGCCAATATTCTAAGCAGTTCCTTTGAAGCGGAGGATGTTTAGATGTCCCGGTTATTAACTCCCGCGATGATGCGAACCCTGTTGCCTGGCCTGTCTCTGGCTGCCCTGCTAGCGGCCATCTTTTATCTGCAGCCCCGCACAATGAGCTATTTTGGGCTGAACCTGCTGCTGAATTTGGCGGTGCCAATTGCGCTGGCCACCATCGCGCAGATGTTCATTCTCTGCGTCAATGATCTGGACCTGTCGCTGGGTGCATTCATATCCTTAACGGCCTGCATCACGGCGACATGGCTAAATGATGCACCGTTGATTGGCATCCTGGCACTGGCCGCCTGTGTTGCTGCCTATGCCGCGCTTGGCGCATTGATACATCTGCGAAACTTGCCGTCTATTGTCGTCACACTGGGCATGTCTTTTGTCTGGACCGGCATTGCGGTGCTGGTTCTGCCAACACCCGGCGGATCCGCTCCGGGTTGGATCCGCACATTGATGACATTGAAACCCGCTCTGGTGCCGTTTCCGATCATTGCTGCGGTTGTGATTGCCCTGACCGTTCACTTTGGTCTGATGCGTTCAGCCGCTGGCGTGGTGTTGCGCGGGGCAGGTGGCAATCCAAAGTCGGTGGAGCGGGCGGGCTGGTCGATGTTGCGGGTCAAATGCACCATGTTTGCGCTGGCTGGCTTTTTCGGCGTGCTTTCCGGCATGGCGCTTGTCGGATTGACCACTTCGGCTGATGCCAACATTGCCCTGCGCTACACGCTGCTGTCGATTGCCGGCGGCATCTTGGGCGGCGGTGAATTTGTCGGCGGCCGGGTCTCCCCAATCGGCGCGGTGATTGGGGCCATTACCTTGGCCCTGGCCGGCTCTTTCCTCAGCTTTCTACGCCTAAACCCAGACTTTCAGATCGGCGCACAAGGAGTGATTCTGATCCTGGTGCTTGCCCTTCGCCTTTTGATCAATTCAAGGGGGACGCGCGCGTGAGTGCTCTCAGTCAACTCACCCAAAAACCCTGGATCTGGGCCTGGCTCGGCGCAGTGTCAATGTGGATGATAATTACCGGAATTTCGGGGATCAGCGCCGGAGGGCAGGTGCTGTCCGCCGCAGCCTCGTTTGGCACCTTCTTTGTTATCGTCGCCACCGGCCAGATGTTTGTCATCACTCTGGGGCCGGGCAATGTGGACCTGTCCATTCCGGCCTGCATGACGTTGTCGGCGACCCTGGCAATGAAATTCATGAATGGAGACGCCTCTTTGCTGGTGCCGGGATTGCTAATCTCTCTGACGGTTGGGCTGGCAATCGGAACCTTGAATTTCTTGCTGATCCTGCTGCTGCGCATCCCGCCGATTATCGCCACGTTGTCAGCGTCGTTTCTGTATCAATCCACCGCGATCTGGTCGAACCGAGGGCTGCGCGTCAAACCGCCCGAGATTTTGGGAGACTTTGCCGTCGCCAAAGTGCTCGGCCTGCCGGTCCTCACCATTGTTGTGCTGGTGCTGACGCTGGCGATGGCATTTATGCTGCACCGCACACCGTTTGGTCTGTCGGTCTCTGCCATCGGCCAGAACATCCGCGCGGCTAAGCTTGCTGGCATCAAAGTCGAGAAAACGCGATACCTCACCTATCTCATGTGCTCGGTGCTGGCTGCGGTCTGTGGCTTTGTGCTCGCAGGGTTTTCCGGCGGTGCCGCGTTAAACATGGGCGAACAATATCTGCTAATGTCGATCGCCGTGGTGGTCATTGGTGGCACCTCAGTTGCCGGAGGTTATGCCAATCTCACAGGCCTGTGGGGAGCGTCGCTGTTTATGTTCCTGCTGGTTTCGATGCTCAATACTGTGGGCCTGTCGGCTGGGTTTCGCCTAATCGTTACCGGGGCAATCATTGTCGGCGTTGTCGCTATTTCAGGCCGCAAGAGCTCGGTCTGAGTGGCCCCAACCATCCTGTGAACTTAGTCAGTGTCGGGGAACTTCAGGCTCTGTCAGGTCAGACTTAGGCTGTAAATCAGCTGCACCTATTCTACCGATTCCGGGGTTTTCGGGTGCCGTCTGGCAAATCAAGGCGGCGGTGGAAAGCATCATGACGCGGTGACTTTGTACCAGATGTCTGCCAGCGGGCGGTCTTGAACCCGGTCAAAGCTGAGATGCGGAATGGTTTGCGCCGCGTGACAAGGCAGAACCGATCCATCCGGCGCCACGTTCCGCCCGGTGCTGCCCCACCCGAGGAACTGGACAGTCGCCGCTTCGATCCGCCGCGCGACCATGGTTTCGGCCATCTTCAGCATGTCGGGCAGTTGATGAAGGTTGCTCCGGTGCAGCACCGCTTTCAGGATCAACGGGGAACCCGGTCTTGACTATCCAACCCGACGACATCGAGGCGTGTGAGCGATAGCTGACCTGCGACTTTTGAGCTGGGTTGAGTTTGGAGTATCATGCTACTTGATCCAAGACATTTTCGTTGAAGACTTCAGCGGGTGTTTTCCACCCAAAGCATTTGCGAGGGGTGGCGTTGAGACGAGCACAAATCACCTCCAGATGCTCACGTATGAGTTTCCTGGGATCTGTGTCTCGTGGCCGCCACCTGCGCGACCTGCGATTGGTGTTCTCCACGGCCCCTTTTGCTAGTGTGCGGAAGGGTCGCAGAACATGGGGTAATCGCGGGATGCTTCGCTCTGAGCCATGTGTGTTTGGGAAAGGGGCACTCACCGATATGATTGAGAACCGAACTCGCGAAAGGGTTGTGTCTAACCATTGGATGGAGATTAACCATGGGTCAGCATATAAGGCTTGATGTGTCTTTGAAGGATACTGCGCTTGCGATCCGGCAGGATGGCAAGCGGATTTGGCGGGGGAAGTGCCCGTCTGCCCCCCGAACGCTCGCGCGAACAATTCACAAGCTCGCCCCAAAGCCACAGCGCGTCGAATTCGAAACCGGCCCCCTCGATACGTGGTTTTCCATGCTTTTGCGGCAAATGGCTTACCCGCAGTCTGCATCGAAGCGCCATGCACAGAAAATACTGAGTGAGACGCTCAACAAGACTGATGCCAACGATGCAGATGGTTTAGCTCCGCTCGATGTCTGGCACGAAGTACGTGAGCGCGTGGCCGCACTTACGTGACAAGTGCTTGCAGCAGCACGGCAGAGTTCGGACACAAAACTGCTGATGACGATACCGGGTATTGGGGCCATCACGGCGATTTCCTATGTCGCTGCAATTGAAACACCGCAAAACTTCCGAAATTCGCGATCCGTCGATGCCTGGCTCGGCCTCACGACCCGCCGCTATCAATCCGGAGAGCTGCACTTTGGCGGCCATATTTCACGTAGAGGCGACACCCGTCTGTGCGGCCTGCTCTCCGAGGCGGCGACGGCGGTGCTCACGAGAACCAGCGCCAAAACCGAAAGCAATCTCGAAATCTGGGGCCTGCAACTGCGTGAACGGCTTGGCTTCAAACGCGCGGCCGTGGCTGTTGCTCGAAAGCTTGCAGTTATCATGTCCACCATGCTCAAGACCGGAGAACCCTTCAATTCATCGGCTGGGGTATTGCTTAAGCACACCTTCCAGCACACCGATCTCAACGCGTCATCAATCTGATGTGAGGAGGCGTCCCTGTCCTGGACGTAGGTCAGGTCATTCCGAAAGACTTGGCTGCAGCTCTCAGAGACTGCGTGCAGAACATAGGAAGTCCTTACTTGCGGAGACCATAATGCGGCGGTCATACGTCCGACCGCAAAGACAACCATGCTCCCGACATACGCAGACGATTCCTCCCGTCGAGACACCGAGATTGCGCCCCACCTTCGGACTTGTACCTTAACGCGCGTTGGCGCGATCCATGTTTTGTGCCCTCCAGGGCTTGACTGGCGCCGTGCGATTAGACAACCAAGTTTGCGCCCCCACTTCAGCTTGCAGATGTGGCCAGTCCATGAACTCAGAACCTCGATCGAAGGTGACGGATTTACGCGCCTTGAGAGGGAGGGTCCGCATCACATTCGCCAGCCGTCCCATGACCCTGGAAGTCGTCCGGTTCGCATTCACCAACAGTACAGTGAAGCGACTGACGCGCTCGCCCAGCCATGTTACGTTTGCGAGACCAAACTTCCGCCTGAACAGCATTAAGTCAGATTCCCTTTACGGCAGATTGCTTTGCAATCACCTACTGGGCAGTGAGTGCCCAAATTGACTCTTTATCCTATAATTTTAGGGCGATTGGCGATGCCTAGCTCAGGATGGGTTTTGGAATTTTTCGGCACACGCCCTTTGCGGAGGCGCGTTTTCGGCGGTGTTCTGGCAGATATCACCAGAGTTATTCTTTCATGCCTTCGGCTGAATAGACGAACCGGTAGATCGTTTCCTGACAGACCCGAACAGGCGCGTTCTCATAGCGAAGGCGACCTGCGATTTGCTCAGGCGTCCCATTGCCCGGCAGGCGGTTGAAAGTCAATCTGCCGAGAAGAGGCCGTCTTTGATCCGTTCAATAGTCAAGACACGCAGTTCGCTGTACCGCTTCAGTTTGCGGTCCTTTTGACGGCGCGCGAAGGCTTTCATCGAGGCCACAACACCAAAATATCCGCCGCGCTTTGGCATCTCGGCATCCTGATAACGGTTGCGTGGGAGTTCGCGGAATAATGTCGATCTTTTACGACCGAGACGATCTGCAATTACGTCGACGCTGACTTTGGCTCCGCGCCATTGCTCGAGAACTGGACCGTGTGATAGCTGAGCGCTGTGAGCGATACGTGAACTGCGACTTTTGAGCAGGTGTGAGTTTGGGGGTTCATGCGGCCCGATCCAAGACCTTTTCCTTGAAGACTTCAGCGGGTGTTTTCCATCCCAAACATT
>MAAY01000029.1 GCA_002162795.1 Rhodobacterales bacterium 56_14_T64 | reverse complement strand
TTCATTCATCGGCAGAAACTTTGCCATCCACACACACCTCTAAATCCAGGGACCTACACTGTGTGTTGCGCTGACCGGCTGAATCCATCCCCACTAAAAATGGGGGGATTACCACCCCTCGAGCATGTAAGTTTATGCTGCCGGGCAGTGAATAAACTTAAACCTCACGGCTTTTGGCTCGCGAAGAACACCGTGGCCTTCATCGGGGAAACGCCCCACTGGGGCCTTTCCTGCCCCTCTTCAGTTTAGGATTTCCCGCTCCACCTTGAGAATGCGGTTATCACGCCGAAGCCGGTCATTCTGTTGGGCGAGGCCTAAATCCTCTTTCGACACCACGTCTGTATCATCTCCCCTCTCATGCATGTAAACATGCACTGCCGGGCAGTGGATGTGCCGTAATCCATTTGTTCAGCGTCGACATCCCCTCTCGGCAGATTGCTGCGCAACCGCCTGCCGGGCAGTGAACGCCGAGATCATCCGCTACCTGCTAGCGCGTAAGCCCGCTAGTCAGTGCGATACGCACCGCATCCTTGCGGAATTCGTCCGTTCGTTTCAGTCCCACAGTTCGTCTCCTTTGCTGCAATAAATGCTATCAAAGTGGCGACATCAAACCGTGACAGGTCCACTTAGTGTAGAGGCAAGAAAGTGCCGCCCCTTCGGTAGAGTTCCGGAAATGTTCCCATTGGGGCTTTCCCGCCTCAAAGACCTCCTCTATCCCCAGATCATGCTCAAACGCGACAGCATGCGCCTATCAGTAATCCCTGAACACCAACTCTGGCTGGAAGCGTAGTTGGGCACAATGGGCCTGTTCAGGTTCCGCCCATCATTGCCAAATGAGGTAATCAGATCACGGAGGACGAGGCGGTAGAGCGGTTGCGTTGTTCGCGCTACCGCACCAAGCGGATCAAGGAGTGCCGGATCATTTTTGTAGGTGGTTCCTGGGGGGCGATGCGCGGGGCAGAGCAGGGGGCGCGATGAGTTTTATCTGTTGAAAATCAACAATAATGACGGCTGCATCGTGGTGCAATGAGTTTGCAAACCAATGATATTACTTTGGCCGCATTGTGTGCCCTGTGGAGTAATTGAATCGTTTTAAAGCAATTGCTTAGCATTGGTTTTGGTAGGCCCGGAGGGACTCGAACCCCCAACCAAAGCGTTATGAGCGCTCTGCTCTAACCAATTGAGCTACAGGCCCGCCAGTTTTGGTGGTTATGCAATGGCGTACAGCAGGTCAAGCAGTGATTGCCCAGAACGTTGAATGATTTTGAACGATTTCCCCCTCAGGGGGGGGCGTCGTGACAGCAAACCTGTAATAAAAGTGACGTCTTGGCATCGACAAACCAAATGCCAACAGGAATAAGCGGACGCGCTTTGGGAATACGTCCTGAAAGGACACGAAACTCGGTTGCCGCGGTCTGTTTTCCAGGCGCGGCGGATTCGCTTATTTCATTCTTGCGAATGTTGCGCTAAAGGCAGCGCAACTCATACCAAGGAGCCCGGCGATGACCACTGGCAAAAACGGCCTGACCTATGCAGATGCAGGCGTGGATATTGATGCAGGCAATGCGCTGGTAGACCGGATTAAACCGGCCGCCAAACGCACCAACCGCTCGGGCGTGATGAGCGGGCTGGGCGGCTTTGGAGCTTTGTTCGATCTTAGGGATGCAGGCTATAGTGATCCGATCCTGGTTGGCGCCACCGACGGTGTTGGCACCAAACTGCGTATCGCAATTGATACTGGTGTGGTTGATGGTGTTGGCATCGATCTGGTTGCCATGTGTGTCAACGATCTGGTCTGTCAGGGCGCTGAACCACTGTTCTTCCTCGACTACTTTGCCACTGGCAAGCTTGAGATGGAAACCGCTGCCCGCATCATCGAAGGCATTGCCGAGGGCTGTGTTCGCTCGGGTTGCGCACTGATCGGTGGCGAGACTGCCGAGATGCCAGGCATGTACCCCAAGGGTGATTTTGATCTTGCTGGTTTCTCGGTTGGCGCCATGGAACGCGGCTCTGCATTGCCAGCGGATGTGGCTGAAGGCGACGTTCTGCTGGGGTTAGCCTCGGATGGGGTGCATTCCAACGGCTATTCACTGGTGCGCCGTCTGGTGGAGATCTCGGGCCTTGGCTGGGATGACGATTGCCCCTTTGCTGATGGCAAGCTGGGCGAGGTTCTGCTGACGCCAACACGGCTCTATGTGAAATCCTGTCTGGCCGCTGTGCGGGCAGGGGGCGTGCATGCGCTGGCCCATATCACTGGCGGCGGCCTGACTGAGAACCTGCCACGGGTGCTGCCCGAAAGTTTGGGGGCTGACATCGACCTGGATGCCTGGGAACTGCCCGGTGTGTTTCAGTGGATGGCGCAAACCGGTAATATCGTCGAAGCGGAAATGCTCAAGACTTTCAACTGCGGCATTGGCATGATCCTCAGCGTATCCGCAGATCAGGCGGACTCGCTGACCGAACTGCTGACCGCCGAAGGCGAAATAGTTTCGCGTCTGGGCACCGTCACCGCAGGCGAGGGCATGCGCTATTCCGGAAAACTGCTGTGAGCGATTCGAAACAGGTCGCCATCCTGATTTCGGGTGGCGGCTCAAATATGATGACGCTGGTGGACAGCATGACCGGAGATCACCCGGCGCGGCCCTGTCTGGTACTGTCTAACAACGCCGATGCCGGTGGTCTGAAAAAGGCCGCAGCCGCTGGCATTGCCACAGCCGTGGTAGATCATCGTCCGTTCAAAGGCGACCGTCAGGCATTCGAAGCCGAATTGGCCAAGCCAATCCTGGACTCGGGCGCCGATATAGTCTGCCTGGCTGGCTTCATGCGGGTTCTGACAGCTGGGTTCGTGAGCCAGTTTCAGGGTCGAATGCTGAATATCCACCCCTCATTGCTGCCCAAATACACCGGCTTACACACTCATGCCCGCGCGCTTGCGGCTGGGGACACAGAGCACGGCTGCTCGGTCCATGAAGTCACTGCGGTGCTGGATGATGGGCCGCTTTTAGGGCAGGCTAGGGTGCCGATTCTGTCCGATGACACACCTGAAACACTGGCAGCTCGGGTGCTGAAACAAGAACATATCCTCTATCCGGCGGTGCTTCGACGCTTTACTGCAGGTGATCGCAATCCGGTTCTACTGGACTAACCTGTAGGGCGGTTTGCAAAGCGCCCTACAACCGCGTATCACCGTTGGATAGTTGGAAAATAAATCAAGAAAAGACGCGATTGATGAAAACTTTGACGACCACCGAAGAACTTAGAACCTTTTGCCAAGACGCGGCCAAACATCCCTATGTCACGGTGGACACCGAGTTTCTTCGTGAACGAACCTATTATTCGAAACTGTGCCTGATACAGGTGGCCTATCCGGGTGAAGGCGACGAGAACGCCGTTCTTGTTGATCCGCTGGCCAAAGAGTTGTCGCTTGAACCGCTGTACGAGCTGTTCCGCGATGAATCCGTGGTCAAAGTCTTCCACGCTGCCCGTCAGGATCTGGAGATCTTTTGGGTCGACGCCAAGGTCTTTCCCAAGCCACTGTTTGACACGCAGGTCGCAGCGATGGTCTGTGGCTTTGGTGATCAGGCCGGCTATGAAACTCTGGTGCGCAAGATCGTCAAAGAGGGCGTTGATAAAAGCTCTCGTTTCACCGACTGGTCGCGTCGCCCGCTGAGTGATGCCCAAAAGACCTATGCGCTGGCCGATGTCACGCATCTGCGGACGGTCTATGAGTTTCTGGCGGCTGAGCTTGAAAAATCCGGCCGCTCTCATTGGGTAACCGAAGAGCTGCAGGTGCTAACCTCTCCGGCGACCTATGACATTCAGCCGCAGGACGCTTGGCGTCGCATCAAAACCCGCACCAACTCGGCCAAGTTTCTGGCTGTGGTGCGCGAGTTGGCGGCGTTTCGTGAGAGTTATGCCCAGACCAACAACGTGCCGCGTACTCGGGTATATAAAGACGACGCTTTGGTTGAACTGGCCTCGACCAAGCCCAAAAACGGCTCTGATCTTGGGGCCTCACGGCTGCTTCTGCGCGAAGCCCGCCGCGGCGCGATCGCGGATGGTATTCTTGCGGCGGTTGAGCGTGGGGTGAACTGCCCGGCAGACCAGATGCCCAAGCCAGATCGTAGCAAGGAAAAGCTGCAGGTAAATCCGGCGCTGGCGGATCTGTTGCGGGTGTTGCTGAAGTCCAAGACTGAAAGCGCGGGCGTGGCGGCCAAATTGATTGCCCCAAGCTCGGACCTCGACGCTATTGCAGCCGGGCAACGCGATGTGGCGGCTCTGTCTGGCTGGCGATTGGAAGTCTTTGGTGCGGATGCTCTCAGGCTCTGTGATGGCGAGATTGCGCTGGCGGCCAAGGGCCAGACGGTCAAAGTGGTTGAACTCTGACACCATGTAAAAAGGCGCCCTAGGGCGCCTTTGTTCTACTGAAACAATCTACCAGGACTAGCGACGCGTTTCGCGCGCATTGCCCTCGCTGGAAACCCGAATCAATTTCACACCGGCAAGATCTTGATGCGTTAAGCTGACGGCGACCCTTAGGGTTCGGCTGGTGTCAGAGCCAACCGGTGTTGGATCAGCGGGATAGAGGGCGCGAAAGCTATAGTCGAGTGTGCTGCTCTCAGCCTCTTCATTGCGCCGCAACCTGACACCATAGGCACCCTGCCGACTGGCCAGGCCAATGGCATAGATGATCGCCCCGGTTGGAGTTTTCTCCACCTTCAGCTCGGTTACATTGGCGATCGCGACGCTGAAATCTTCTGTTGATGTGTCTGGGCGACTAAAAATACCGGAGTCAGTGTTCTGCGGGATCAAGGTATTGATTTCTTCCGCACTGGCATCCACCGCAACTTCGGCGCTTTTTGAGCGACCAAACCAATTGCCGGGGTTCACCCGCGACGCCTGCCAACTGCTGCATCCGGCAAGCGTTAGCCCGGTAACCATGAGAACTGCAATGGATTTGCGCATGAAAGCCGCCCGTTTGAATTGTCCTAACAATGGATTACCCGATTGCGGCCGCGATGAAAAGTGGTTGAAAAATTACATCGCTCGGCATAGGTCGAAGTCAGTTCACTTGCGCCAAATGATCGGACCCAAACCATGGCCAGCCCCGCCTTTGAGAATATCGTCGAGGATTTTGAATTCCTGGAGGACTGGGAGGATCGCTATCGCTATGTCATTGATTTTGGCAAGGCGATGGAAGGGCTGGATGATGCGTTCAAAGTGCCGTCAACCAAAGTGCACGGTTGTGCCAGTCAGGTCTGGTTGCAGCCTAGCATATCGCAGGGTGTTTTCACCTTTGACGGGGACAGTGATGCAATGATCGTGCGTGGTCTGATTGCTGTGTTGCGGGCGCTGTATAATGGGCTGCCAGTGGGTGAGGTGCCTTTGGTCGACGCTCACAGCGAGCTTGCTCGTCTCGGGTTGAATGATCACCTGTCAGCACAACGGTCAAATGGGGTGCGTGCGATGATCGAACGGATTCGCCTGATCACGGCAGAAGCGGCTTGAAACTAAGTTGAGGGCCAATCCTCTCTTGGACTGCGCTCCAGACACCGCCAGGATAAATTCAGCCGGGTGAAGAGGTGAGTTCGGCCCAGTGTTGCAGTGTTGTTTCAAGATCGCCGTAGCCTGTGTGGCGATGTTCAAAGTCTAAGCCCAGCCGCTCGGCACAGGCCTTAGCGCGTTCTACCAGAACCGGATCACTGACCTGCGATTGGTAGACCAGTGTGGTGTAGTTGCCAAAAATCATGTCACGCAGTTCCGGGTGCTTGTCCAGTCCCATGGGCCGCCAGATGAAGGCATCGAATTGTTTGACCAGAAAATCGGTAAGGTAGAAGGCGGTGATTTCACCAGCTTCGGATTTTTGTTCAAATGCCTCGTTGCCCTCAAAAAAGGAATAGCAGTGAGGGCCCGCGACCATTTCCACCCCCAGTTCGACGCAGGTGCGCGCTAAGGCACCGCCAGTGCCGCAATCGGCATAGACCACAAAGATCTGCTGGTAACTGGCGCGATGTTTGAGCACAGCAGCGGTAACCGCTGTAGGGATTTGGTCGGGATAAAGGTGCAGCTTGGCGGGCAGGCAGGTCAGGTCGATGTGGTCGATTTGATGATTGGTGTTGATGTCCAGAATCTCGCGCGCCAGTGCGCCACAGGCAATTAGCAAAATGCGGCCAGGTTTGAAATCTGGCGCTGCCAGTCCCTGTTCGGTGAGGGCTGTTTCGTCCAATGTGCGGCCGCCGGGGGGATGAACAGCGACCCGGCCTGTTAGGCGGGCCGCTCTTCCCCGGCGGGCCATATCAGGCGCTCATTTGGTTGTGTTTGCGGCTCATGTATTCTTTGGCTGTCTCAACAGCCACCGCAGCGTCTCGGCAATAGGAGTCGGCGCCGATGGCCTTGCCAAACTCCTCGTTGAGCGGTGCTCCACCAACCAGCACAATATAATCGTCGCGCTTGCCTTGTTCGATCAGAGTGTCGATCACCACTTTCATATAGGGCATGGTGGTGGTTAGCAGCGCCGACATGCCAAGGATGTCCGCCTTTTCCTTTTCCAGCGCCTCGAGGTAGTTTTCCACTGGGTTGTTGATACCCAGATCAACCACTTCAAATCCGGCACCTTCCATCATCATCGACACAAGGTTCTTGCCGATGTCGTGGATGTCGCCTTTGACGGTGCCAATCACCATCTTGCCGACCTGTGGCGCGCCAGTCGCAGCCAACAGCGGCTTCAGGATGGCCATGCCACCTTTCATCGCGTTGGCGGCAAGCAGAACCTCGGGCACAAACAGAATGCCATCGCGGAAGTCGGCACCAACAATGGTCATGCCTCCCACCAGCGCCTCTGTCAGCACTTTGTAGGGCTCCCAGTCGCGGGCCAGAAGGATGGTAACCCCTTCTTCGATTTCTTCGCGCAGACCATCATAGAGGTCGTCAAACATCTGTTGGACAAGTTCTTCGCTGTCCAGCTCCGCCAGGATGATATCTTCTTCGTCTGACATGGGTGTCTTCCTTGACTTAAGTCGGGGGGCTGCCCCGGAGTGGCCGTGTTCCTAACCCTTTTTGCCAAAAGGTCGCGGGCACACTGCAATATTTGCGACATTGCCATGGCTCGAACCGACGTATAGGCGCAAAAATATCAGAATAATAATGAAGATTTTGCATGGTGATCTTCGGTTTGATGGGTTTGTTCTTTATTTGTTCTCATTGATGGGGCAGGATCAGGCGATGCAGACAAGTGAATCGACGAGAATCAGAACCCATAAGGCCCGTGCCGCACTCAGCAATGTCGCGGGGCGGTTTGATCTGCCGCGTGAGGCCGTTGCAGATGATTGGTTCCAAGACCCGGACCCCACTCATATTGACACCGAAATTCGCCAGGAGATGGCCCGCACGATTATCAGCTACAATAAGTCTCCGGATCTGCCGTTTGATCGGTCGATCAACCCGTATCGCGGCTGTGAGCATGGTTGCATCTATTGTTTTGCGCGCCCGACTCATGCCTATCTTGGGTTGTCCGCAGGGTTGGATTTTGAGACCAAACTGGTTGCACGTCCTAATGCCGCGGACCGGCTGCGTCACGAACTGGGGGCCAAGACGTACCGCGTGGCTCCAATTGCGATTGGCACCAATACTGACCCATATCAGCCGATCGAACAGGGTCAGCAGGTCACCCGCGCCTGCCTTGAGGTGCTGAGCGCGTTCAACCACCCGGTGGCCCTTGTCACCAAGGGGGCGATGATTGAGCGCGACATTGGTATTTTGGCGCCGATGGCAGCCAAGGGTCTGGTGCGGGTGGGGATTTCGGTGACCACGCTGGATCCTGACCTGGCGCGACGGATGGAACCTCGGGCGCCGACGCCCACCCGGCGGCTGGCAACCATCCGACGGCTCAGCGACGCCGGTATTCCAGTGCGGATCATGGTGGCCCCTGTGGTGCCGGGACTGACCGACCACGAGATCGAGGCGCTTTTGGCGGCTGGGTCCGAGGCCGGCGCGGATGCCGCCAGCTGGATCATGCTGCGTCTGCCACGGGAGGTTTCTGAGCTGTGGCAGCAATGGCTGGCCGAGCATGAACCGGGACGGGCCGCCAAGGTGATGGCGCGATTGCGTGAGATGCACGGCGGGCGGGACTACGACCCGCGTTGGGGTCTACGTATGCGCGGCGAAGGCGAATATGCCCGGATGATCGGGCATAGGTTCAAAAGCGCGTGTAAAAGGTTAGGCCTTCTAGAAAAAACTGCCGAGCTTCGACGCGATCTTTTTACCTGCCCTGCTCAGTCGGGGGATCAGCTGTCATTCTTCTGACGGGAGATGGGACTTGGCGGAAGAATACCGGACAAAAGGCTTTTTTGCCCCAAATACTCAAACCTATCGCAGCACCTAAACGCTGCGATAGAGATGTCATTCCTCAGCTGCGGCGACGCCCGCGACGCTCGCGAGCAGGGGCTGCGGCATCGTCGCCTGTGCCATCTGTGGCTGAGGAGAACGGGCCAAGCACTTCGACAATTTGCTCCAGCGCAGGACGCTCGCCGCGGGGTTGGCTGTCCAGTGCGTCGCGCATGGCACGCAGGTGATCGGGTAGGGTGCCGCAACAGCCGCCGATGATTTTGGCACCACTATCGCGCGCCATCACCGCATATTTTCCCATCAGTTCCGGGGTGCCGTCATAGTGGATGTGGCCCTCGACATATTTGGGAATGCCGGCGTTACCCTTGGAAATGATCGCCCGCTCAGTACCCTGAGCCGCAAAACCCAGAACCGTGCGCAGAATATCCGAAGACCCGGTGCCGCAGTTAGCGCCAAAGGCCAGCGGCTTGTTGTCGAACTCTTCGATCAATTGCGCCAGTGCCGCCGAGGTCACACCCATCATGGTGCGGCCCGCAGTGTCAAAGCTCATGGTGCCACACCAGGGCATATCTGCCAGAGCAAAGGCTTCGGCTGCAGCGCGGAATTCTTCCGGGGCTGAAATGGTTTCGACCCACAACACGTCAACGCCGCCCTCTTTCAGGCCCTCGGCCTGCTCATGGAACATCTCAACCGCCAGCGCATGGCTCAGTTCTCCAACCGGCTGCATGATTTCGCCGGTTGGACCAACTGAACCCGCCACCGCGATTTGACGATCCGTTTTGTCAGCGATGTCACGGGCCAGTTCAGCGCCAATGCGGTTCAACTCGTGCACGCGGCTTTGGGCGTTATGCAGTTTCAGTCGTGATGCATTGCCGCCAAAGGTATTGGTCAAGAACAGATCACTGCCCGCATCAACTGCGCCCTGATACAGGGCTTTGATCTTGGCGGGTTCGTCTACGTTCCACAATTCCGGCGGATCGCCCGCTTGCAGACCCATGTTGAACAGGGTGGTGCCAGTGGCACCATCAGCCAGCAGCACATCTTTGCTGTTGAGCAAGTCAATAAAGGTATTGGTCATCTCTGGTATCCCGTGAAAGGTGGGGTAAGACCCCGGGCCGCTTAGGCGGTTCAATCGTCTTGAATGTCCTGTGTCACGCAGAGCGCGACAAGGCAATTTCATTTTGTTCATCTTGATTATGAGTCCGGGTGAAGGTGGCAGCCTCATTGTGTTGCCGGGAGCTGTGCTCTGCGGGCTGCAGGTTTGGTGGGCGATGCACCAGACGCAGCAACTCTGAGATGCTTACAGCCATTTGCCACCAATTGGGTGCAGCCATATGTAATGGTTGCCAGCGAGGCCCAGAACAGGCTTTGAAACGCCGCAGCCCCTTGTCGATATGATGCGCCAGTGGCTGATCTGGCACGGCGGCCAGCGACAGTCGCGGTAGGGCCTGATCAGCGGCCACTGCTATGGCTTCGCGCACCAGTGCATGTCCGGTGCCATCTGGTGCGCCGGGCAGAATGCGGATCAGATCCAGACACCATTCCTGAGTTGAGACATGGAAGCTAACAAAGCCAATGATCTCCTGATCTTTCGAGGCCAGAAAAACCTGTTGATGAGACAGATAGACAGGCTCGAACCGTCCCATTGTGGTGCCTAACGCGGCCCCATGGTAGTGCTGCCAGGCCTGATCAACACGGGTCATTTGTTCCAGAGGCAAATGCCGCACGGCGGCGGGCGCCTCATCCCCGGCCTTGCTGGCCTGGCGTAGTTAGCGGCGCAACTGACGGCGAGATGAGCTTTCTTCGCTGAACGTCATCGGGGTCAATAATGCCTCCTCAGCGATGCGAAGCACTTTCCATCCCTGTCGGCGCAATCCAAGAGCAGTTGGTGCCGAGCATTTATAAAGACAGGCCGCCGCATTGCGATTGCGGGCATAAGACTGCAGCCAGCTGGGGCCCACCGCCGCAGCGGAGGCCACAGCATCAAACAACCCGATCGAACATTGAGGGCTGTCCAGCACGGCAACTTACTCGGGGCCGCAGGACAGCAACTGGCCGCCGTTCTGACGAATGACCCCGGTTTCTGATTTGCACCGGGTGTCGGGTAGCGCAGTCGCTGGAAACTGCAGGGCGACGTCAGTGCAGGCTGAGGCTGGTTTCAACAGTCGGGGCAGGCCAGGAACACTGCGGATACCAAGGCGGGCACCGCAAAATACACCAGTCGAAAGGCAATAATGGCAGTCATCAATTCGCCGGGGTTCTGGCTGGGAAGCAGGGTAAAAAGGGTCAACTCAAACGGTCCAAGCCCACCCGGCGCAAAGGAGACGATGACAGCGCCAAGGGCCAGGAAATAGACTGCGAGCAGCAGCGACCAGCTGATCCCTGTGTCATTGGGCAGCAGCAACCAAAGCGCGGTGCCAGCTGCGGTCACGTCCAACATTGCCCAGATGCCAAGTGCCAGCATGGCGATCACAGACGGCAGTCGCAGCCTATGCCGTCCCAAGCCTAGTTCGGGGAATAACAGGCTTAGCCCCCAGCGCAGAATACGCCGAATAAGGTCAGCCCAGCCGCTCATTTCAACAGCGCCGACACCGGCAAGGTGAAACTGATCATGGCGCAGATTGCCGCCAAAGCATCCAGGAACGTCACAGCCACAATGCCAGTCACTTGCGCCGCTTGCAGCGGTCGTAGGTCGGCAGCAACCGCCAACGGGCAATACTGCCAGTGATCAGCCCAAACCCAATGGCCTGCGATAGAGCAATGGCAGCCATTCCGGCACCACGAACCAAGCGGTTGTCAAAGCCAGTGCCAAAATGGCGATGCGCCACCAGATCGTAACGCCCCAACGCCCAGAAACTGAGACCGGTTGCCATCAGAGCGCCCAACCATTTCAAGGGGGAGATTTGTGATATCAACCCGCCCAAGGCCTGCAGCGACGGCTGCTCGACCCGGCTCTGTAGCAGCCAAAGGCACAGCATCATCACGGCAAAGGGTGCCGAGAACGGTGAGAGCGAGGTGATTGGAGCAGGAACCGCAAGTGGAGAAGGCAGCATAGTGTTCCAGGCGGATGCGGTCGAAGATGATCGCGTCACATTTAGAACAGCTGGCTTGCGGTTCGGTTAACTGGGGCACATTCTAAACTGGGTTGCGACAATTACCCTATCTTGCTGGAAGGTGCGCGCTATCCTGACTTGCGACTTTTGAGTGATAACAAACTGTTGGCACTCAAAAGGACATATCATGAAAAGACCCTACAAGCAGCTGAGCCTGGAGGAAAGGCGCAAGATCGAG
>MAAY01000078.1 GCA_002162795.1 Rhodobacterales bacterium 56_14_T64 | reverse complement strand
ACGATCTTGTCCGCCGCCGTAGTGCGTTCTGACAGCATCCAGCCGGCAATCTTGTCCACCGCGTTGTGGCGCCCAACGTCCTCCATATAGACCAGCGGGCGGTCTTGATGGCACAAGACCGAGCCGTGAATAGCTCCCGCCTCAAGATACAGGGACGGCGTGCGGTTGATCTTGCTGGCCAATGAATACAGCCACGAGGTTTTGACAGGGGTGGCGGGCAGTTGCACATCCTCCAGCCCCTCCATCATGTCGCCAAATACAGTGCCCACCGCACAGCCCGAGGTCCGGGTCTTTTTCTTCAGCTTGTCCTCAAAACTGGTCTGCACCTCGGTGCGCACCACCACCACCTCGAGATCGTCGTCGTAATCGACGCCGGTGATCACGTCATCATCGCGCAACATCATCTGATTGCGAAGGAACCCCAGCGCCAGGTATTCTGGAAAGTCGCCGATAGTCATGGCGGTGACAATTTCCTGCCCGTTCAGATAGATGGTCAGTGGCCGTTCCTCGACCACCGAGATCTGGCTGACCGCGCCGTTATGATCAACGCCGGTGACCACGCGAGTCAGGCGGGTATTGGCGGGATTGGGAGAAATCAGATACTCCGTCACGTCGAATGTCTTGGGCAATTGCAACTCTCCCGGATCGGCCGTAGGTCAATGACATCAGCCTAGGATCAAGCCATGCCATTCACCACCACCAAATCTGCCTTTTGGGCCGGCTTTCGCGACAGTGCGCCATTCATTTTGGTGGCCGGTCCTTTTGGCATGTTGTTTGGGGTTCTGGCGGCGGAAGCGGGACTAAATGTCCTTGAGGCGTTGGCGTTTTCTATGGCCGTTTTTGCCGGAGCGTCGCAATTTACCGCGCTGCAACTGATGCAAGAGCAGGCCCCGACGATTATCGTGTTGATTTCGGCTCTGGCGGTCAATCTTCGGATGGCGATGTACTCAGCCTCTTTGACACCCTATCTGGGTGCTGCCCCGCTTTGGCAACGGGCCTTCGCCGCCTATTTGGTGGTCGATCAGTCATATACCCTGTCGATCGTAAAATTTGAGGCGGAGCCAAAAATGACTGTGCCGCAGCGCATGGCTTATTTTGCTGGCACCAACGGGATCATTGCGCCGTTGTGGATGACAGCCACCGTCATTGGCGCTTTGGTCGGGGCGCAGGTTCCAGACAGCTGGGGCTTGGATTTTGTGCTGCCGCTGGCCTTTCTGGCGATGATCGGGCCGATGCTGCGTACTCCCGCCCATCTGGCCGCCTGTTTTACCGCCATTGTCACCGCTCTGCTGGCCGCCGGATTGCCCTATAACTTTGGATTGATCGTGGCGGGCCTGACAGGGATGATTGTTGGCGCGCAAACGGAACTCTGGCTTGAACGGCGCAAGGCATTAAGCGAGGTGGCCCGATGAGCCAGTTCGATACCTTCACACTTTGGACCGTCATCATTGGCCTGGCCATCGGTAGCTTCACCCTGCGGTTTGCCTTTTTGGCGCTGATGGGAGACCGCGCCATGCCCGCTTGGTTGATGCGGCACCTGCGCTATACAGCGGTTGCGATCATTCCGGCCCTGGTGACGCCGCTGGTGGTCTGGCCCAGCTCGACCAACGGAGTGACAAGCCTACCACATTTACTGGCTGCACTGGCAGCGCTGGCGGTGGGGCTGTTCAGCAAAAACGTCATTGCTGCCATGATCAGTGGTGCTGTGACGCTTTACGGGCTTTTGTATCTGATCAGCTAAACCAAAGCGCCTTTTCCAAAGCGAACGGGCAACTCCCGCCCGTCGTCGGCATCAAAGATGCCATCCTCCCGTTGGGCGTGGCGCAACGCATAGCGTCGCGCCACGCCCAACGCCGTAAGCAGGATTGGCCACAGGCCAATGCAGCGCGCAGGGGCGGGAGTATTTGGTTGGCTTTCTTAAAGGGTGAGCTAGCCGTTTAGCGCGGCGTTGCCCTGAGCCAGACCTTGCTGCAGATCCTCGCTGTCGTTTTCATAGTACGTCTCGGTCACCGCACCAGGAAATGCACCAAAACTTTCCGACAACTTCACCGGATAAAACGTTTGATCGATCTGCTCAAATCCGGGAATCCGCGCCAGCAGGGTTGCGGTGGATTTGGCGCAAAAGACGCCCGGAACCCGGCCATTGCTCACTGCCAGTTGATAGGCCAGTTCGGCCTGTTCAGGCGTCACCTCAAGGGTCTGAATGACCACATGAAAGGTGCTGCGGGCATGACCGCTGCGATAGGCTTTCTCAACACCCGGCGTGATGCCATACAAAACATCGTCCCGCTCGGGCACCACATCAGCATAGAACGATCCAGCCGGATCAAAAATCACCCGCTGTGATGCATTGATCATCAGTGAGGTATGACCGCCTTGTCCGGTGCGATTGCTGACCATGGTATATAGCGTCAGCGTGGCTGGCCCCGGAGCGCGATAGGCCACTGCCGCCAAGGTGGCGTCGGTAGCATTTGGCTGAGGCTGCGAGGAACAACCGCCCAGTATAGTCAGGGCGACAAGCGATGCCGCTACACTCGTTACAATACGCACAGCCTACTCCGGATCAGGTTGCGAAAACGGCGAGGAACAGCGCCAGCAAAATCATCGCCACGCAAAAGCGGGTCACAAATGTCATGAAGCCGTTATAGGTGTTTTCCTGGACCGTTGTGTCCATCGAGCCGTGCTGGTGATCTGCCATGGGTAGTATTCCTATTCGCGTATGTTTTGCGTTGAATATCCGAATTGGAAAAGCCTGTCACCACGTCATTGCGGCGCAGGGCGACAGAAACACTGTTAGTTGCCGCTCCAACACTGGTTAAATCCATAGCCCCAACGCCAACTTAGGCCACTGCAAGGCCCCCCTCCGAATCGCACTGAATAATACATGCTGCCCGCCAGCAATTCGTAGGCCTCAACCACCTGAGCCTCGCTCACCCCGTATAACACCGCCAATTCGGCGCGGCGGACCTCACCCGTTTCGATAACGCAGGCCTGAAGGACTCGGTCAGCCACCAGCCGCGCCTGATAGCTGTCGCTGGCTACCCGCGCAGATCCAGCGTTGTGGTAAGCTTGATCATGGGTAATGCAACAGGTTTCAAACGGTGGCTGTTCCTGATGGTCCTTGGCGAATTGCGGCCAATATGCAGCAATGCTCTGCCATGTGCTGGACAGTCCTCCGCTGCAGCCATCGGTGGTAAACGGCGCCGGAGCTCCGGCCACCTGAGACATCAGTGCAACATGAGCCTTCATCTCTAGCCCGCGCCCCAGTTGATCCCAGCCTTGCCCAGTGGCGGGACTGGCCAATAAAAGGGCCATTACCATCGCGGCGCTACGGACTGACATCGCGGTATTCCTTGGGGTTAAGATTCAAACCCAATTCTTCGACCAGCCACAGCACCATGCGTTCCGGCGTATTTAGTCCGGCCCGGACGGCAAGAACATCCCGCGCCAATCCCGGTTCATCGGTAATCAGACCGTCCACCCCCATCGAAATCATCTTAGACATTTGCAGCGGATCATTCACCGTCCAGACATAGATATCCTTGCCCGCGCCTTGCACCGAGGATATCAGACCCGGGCTGGCGATCTCGGCCCGCACAGCGACAAAATCGCCGTCGAGACCAGCCAGATTACCAACGGCAGTGGCCGCGAGTATACCAGCACGCCAGTCTGGACGCAGCGATTTGGCCTTTTGCACCGACTCGTATTTCAGCGACATAAAGGCAATCTCGTCGGCCATATCTGCTGCCTCGACCAGTTGCACCGTGCGCCCCTCAAGATCGACGTCATAGCCATATTGCTTGAACTCGATCAACAGTTTCGCCCGGCCTTTGACCTGCTCAAGAACATCACTCAGCAACGGAATGCGCTGATCGCCGTAGGCGGGATCATACCAACTGCCGATATCGACCTGCTGCAACTCGTCCAGCGTGCTGGCATGGATCTGCAGATTGACCTTGGCCAATTTCATCAGGTCTGCGTCATGCATCACCACGATACGGCCGTCAGAACTTTCCTGAACATCGATCTCAACCCAGTCAGTGCCCTGTTCCAATGCTTCTTCAATCGAGGCGGTGGTGTTTTCCGGCTTGCTACCGGCCGCGCCGCGGTGAGCGATGATCTCGATATCATCCTCGGCCTTGGCGGCATCAAACAGCGCCTGCCCCAGCCAGATCGAGAAGCCAGCCAGAACCACGGCCAGACCAGCGAAGCCCAGCAGTCCAGGCCGCAAACCCGATTGCTGTCGCAACTCATCAGGCAAGGGCGGATGTTCGCCGCCAAAATGACGATCCAAGATCAGCGCCAAAGCCCCCAATGCCAGTGCCGACAACACCGCGTCTCCGATCACCCAAACCAGCATCACGACCAAAGCCACCAACAAGACGCCGATCATGCTGGTGTCGGGGCCCACTGGCATCCAGGCGATTATCCAGCCGGCGATTGCCGCCAAAGCAATGGCCAGCAGCGTACGCAGCAACATCCAGACCACCAGTTCGAGCTGCAGTTTCAAGTGATGCCCCTGCATGCGCTCTGCACTGGCAGCAAAGCTGCTGCGGGGTGATTGGTCCTCGAACAGCACCAGATGCAGGGCCAGCGCCCAGGCAGACAGGCGCTGGAGCAAAAGCAGGCCCAGAACCAGAGCGATCAGGCCAATCAGCACCACTGCAAGTTTGAAGGCAGGCGGGTGGTAGGTCAGATAGTAGTTGATATCAAACTCAGTCAGCAACCACAGCGCCACCAGCAACCCGGCCACGGCAAACGGAGCCGCCAATAACAAGATCCGCAACAGCAGCAACCCGATGAAGACAGCCAGAACGTATAACTTCTTCACCACAGCCAACACCGCCACACGTGCCGTCTGCCACCGGGTTGATTGCTCATAGCGCAGAGACGTCGCCATCACAGCAAAGCCGGTGACCTCGGCCACCAATACGATGCTGAGCACCACCACCGACAAAACAAACCCAACCGGCGACAACACAAATAGAGCGATGTCTTGATCGGTCAGGGCCGATTGACTAGAGAAAGACACCGCCAAATTTATCAATGCGCCCAACAACGGAGCAATCAACGCCAAGGCCAACAGGCGGAGTGACACATGCACGGACAAAAATAACGGCCAGCGCTGCTTGGCACCGGCATAGGCCTTTAGGACTGCATTCAAAGGTCTCAAGCGAAATCTCCTAATCAATCAATTTTGCCCAAAGGCAGTAGATACTGACGACAAGTCAAACCTGGCTCTTGCCAAGCATTTCTATCTTAGATCGTCGCCGCCACAGGAATACACTCTAGGCCCTGCGCTCTTTCATAATGTAGGCCAGTCGCTTTCCAAATGAATTTGTCGGTCGTTCAATCAAAAAATAGGTGGCTGTCGCCAGTAGAATGGTAACGCCATAGACAACAAGGAAATGCACAATGCTGGAATCAAATCCTCCCCAGACTTCGCGCAACGTGTGAACGACAAGCGTGTGCAGCAAATAGATTGAATAGCTGATTGACCCCAGAAACAGCATTATTCTGTTGGTCAAAACCTTGGTCAGCCAAGCCGACCGGCCTGGGGCGACACAGACGATCAGAATTGCCGCCGCCAAAGCACATATCTCACCACGACCATCAATTTTCAGGACCAGAGAAGCCACAAACAGCGCCACGGCGCCGACGATCCACAAGCCTACTTTGGGGGAGGTCGAAACCAGATACTTTGCTCGCAGATGGAAGCTCAGAACGCCGATAAAAAAGAGATGGCCATAAGCAATAGGTGACCATTTCACAGGTAAGGACGTACCCACAAGTTTCTTGCTGGCATATGTCAGGATCGCAGTGAGGATCGCCAAGACAACAATAGGAATGAAAACGGCCCGTATCGACCGACCAAAATGGATCACCAGCGGCAGGCAGATATACCAAAAAACCTCGATTGGTATCGACCATTCGACCCCCAGAATTGAGTTGGCAATCGTATAGTCGAGAAAGCTCAGCATGCTCAGGTGCATCACGTAATTATACATATCTGGCTGCGAGCCAAGTTCCTGCATCCAATCCGAAGCAGGAAGAACACCCGACAGATACATCATGAAGGCGACTGACGTAACGAACCAGTAGATCGGAGCAATACGAATTATGCGCCGCGTTAGGTAACTTCCATAGCTACTTGCCTCACCAAATGTCTTCGCGATGGTGAAGCCTGAAATCACAAAGAAGATATCAACACCATATTTTCCAGCGCTGTTGATGGTCTGCCCAAGCATTCCCAAATCAGCAAACGCCCCGGTATGAATGATAACAACCATTGTAGCGGCTATGGCACGCATCCCAGTGATAAAGTCGGTATCGCCATAAGTTCGTAGCATCAAGTTTCGGGCTTTCTCTGCGCGGGATTGTTCCCCGGACGATCTTATTGCTCGCCCGGTTCAGAATGTCGCCTCAAAACGCGAAAGATGTGATCATTCCGGATCTTGATCATCACCAAGATCCGAGGCCAGCCGAAAGCCGATCCGTTTAGCCGGCGCATTTTCCGTCGGCTTGGGCAGCGCCCGCAGCATCACGTTCAACTGGCTGACGTGCTGCACCAGTTGGGTTTTACCGCCCGGCCCGTCGCTGCCGTAGAAGGTGATGATATCGGGGTCGAAATACCCCATGCCCTCGATCCGCAGCACCCCGGCATCGCCGCCGGTAAAGCCCATGGCGACCTCGTGATCGCTGTCCAGCTGTTTCTCAAAGTTCTGGATATAAAGGATCAGACGTTCATAGGCCCAGCGCGCCTGACTTTTCTTTTCCACTGGCTTGTTGAGCGCTGCGGGAACGGTGCTCAGCCCAGCATTGGCCTCTGGGTCGGCATGGACCTCATGCAAATGCGGCAAGGCCGCAGCCTCGACGGCCTCGGCTGTGGTCATGATCTCGTCGCCCATGTGGTGCCTCCCTTGGGGCGTCACCCCTTGCGCTGGTACAGCCATGCGCCATCGTCGCGGCGGCTGCGATCCAGTTTCCCAATACAATACAGGTGATTTACATGCGCCACAGCCTCGACCAAGGCAAGACCGTATTCACCTTCGCCAATGCTGCGCTTGAACAGAACCGAGAAACATTCAGCCGCGGTTTTGGGCTGAACAAGGTAATCCAGCAGCCGTTCCAGCGCGCCGTGGTGGTTGTCGATCAACTGCCGCATGCGCAGCGGAAGACGGGTAAAGGGCAGTTTGTGACCGCCCAGCGCAACGTGATCCGGACGTGCCAAGGGGGCCAGTCGCTCACAAGCCTCAAGCCAATCGGCCAGCGGGTCGGCCATTGGCTCGGTGGCATAAACGCCGATGTTAGGACTGATCGAGGACAGGATCTGATCCCCGGTGATCACCAGATTATCATCGCGGCTCCAGAACGTCGCATGTTCCGGCGCGTGGCCATTGCCCATGTGC
The DNA here is from genome assembly GCA_002162795.1 of Rhodobacterales bacterium 56_14_T64. GTDB lineage: Bacteria > Pseudomonadota > Alphaproteobacteria > Rhodobacterales > Rhodobacteraceae > Parasedimentitalea. Next base: position 4,273 of record MAAY01000078.1, on the reverse strand, counting down.
ACATCCCAGTCGCGCCCACCCATGCGAAACACGTCGTCCTGCTGAATGCGGGTAAAGCCCAGCGGCATTGGGTATACCACATCAGCAAAGTTGAACGGGCGTTCAGCAACCCGTTTGTCATAAATCTCAGGGTCCATGCCAGCGCTGCGGTAGTAATCGAGCGTTTCCTGCGGCCATTGTTCCTGCACGTCCAGCGTCAGCATGCGGGCAAACAGCCAAGCAGTGCGCGTGGTCACCAGCTCGGCGCCGTGTTCGGATTGGAACCAGCCTGCGTTGCCGATATGGTCGGGATGGTGATGCGTGACCACCACCCGTTTGACCGGCTTGCCCTTGAGCGGCCCGGCCATCAACTGCTCCCAGATGGCACGGGTCTTTTTCGAGGAAAACCCGGTGTCGATCACCGTCCAGCTGTCGCCATCATCCAGTGCATAGACATTCACATGGTCCAACTTCATCGGTAGCGGCAGACGCATCCACAGCACACCTTCGGCAACTTCGATTGCCTCGCCCGGTGCCGGAGGTATCTCCCACGGGTGGCGCATAGTAACTTCGGGAACAGAGATCATGATCAGCCTGCCAGTTCTTCTAGTGTCAACGCATAAGCACCATCAGCCCCGGCCTGAGCATGGGCAAGCAGTGCCACATGTTCTGGCAGCATCCGATTGATGTAGAATCGCGCCAATTTTTCACGCGGGCCACCCAGATCGGCCATGGCTGCTGTCAGGTGAAAATGACCACCCAGCACACGCGCAAACGCGCGCAGATAAGGCACTGCTCCGGCGAAACGATCGTTCATGTTATCCTGCGCCACCAGCCATTCGGTTGCTTCGCGCAGGGTCTCGCAGGCCTGCCAGACGCTTTCGGCCATGTTGGGATGGGTGGTGCGGGCGCGTTCGGCCTGTTCTTCGATCTCGTCGATCAGGCGGTTGGCCATATCACCACCATCCATCATCTTGCGCGCCACCAGATCCATCGCCTGGATGCCATTGGTGCCTTCATAGATCGCCGTCACCCGCACATCACGGAAGAACTGCGCCGCGCCACTTTCCTCAATGTAACCGGTCCCGCCGTGCACCTGCACGCCAGTATCCGCCACAGAGATCCCCGTATCGGTGCCAAAGGCCTTGGAAATCGGAGTCAAAAAGGCTGCGCGCGCCGCCCAGTCTGCTTCGCCAGTGGCAGCCTGCATATCGATGGCCACTGCGCAGGACAGCATGATCGCACGGGCAGCAAACAGATCAGCTTTCATTGTCATCAACATCCGGCGCACATCGGCGTGATCCACAATGGTGCCGCTTTCGCTACGGCCCTGCTTGCGCTCCAGCGCATATTCCAGCGCCTGCTGGTAGGCGCCCTCGCCCACGCCAATCCCCTGACCGCCAACCCCCAAGCGTGCGTTGTTCATCATGGTGAACATCGCCGCCAAACCGCCATGTTCGCGGCCAACCAGCCAACCGGTGGCGCCGTCGTACTGCATCACGCAGGTGGGTGAGCCGTGCAAGCCCATCTTGTGCTCTAGGCTGACAACGTTCAGATCGTTGGCCTTGCCGGGGTTGCCGTCTTCGTCAGGCAGATACTTGGGCACCAGAAACAGCGAAATCCCTTTGGTTCCAGGTACACCGTCCGGCAGACGCGCCAACACCAAGTGGCAGACATTGGTGCAAAAATCATTGTCGCCCCAGCTGATAAAGATCTTCTGACCGCTAACCGCATAGGTGCCATCGCCGTTGGGCTCGGCCTTGGACGACAACGCCCCAACATCCGATCCCGCCTGCGCTTCGGTCAGGTTCATGGTGCCCGCCCATTCGCCCGATATCAGCTTGGGCATATACAGGTCTTTCAGCGCGTCACTGGCGTGATGCGCCAGCGCCTCAATCTGACCTTGAGACATCAGTGGAGCCAATTGCAACGACAGACACGCGCCGCTCATCATTTCATTCACAGCCGTGGTCAGTGCCATCGGCAGTGCCATACCGCCGTGTTCTTCGGGCGCGCTCATACCAATCCAGCCGCCCTCGGCAATCGCTTTCCAGCCGTCGGCAAATCCGGGAGACGTGCGCAATACGCCATTTTCCAACCGCGCAGGTTCCATGTCGCCGCCACGTTGCAAGGGTGCCATCACCTCGTCGCACAGCTTGCCTGCCTCGGTCAGGATCGCGCTTGCCATGTCTTCTGCGGCTTCGGAAAATCGATCCGTCGCCGAGACTTGCCCATAGCCCACAATGTGTTTCAATAAAAATTCATACTCAGGAACGGGTGCGCGGAAACTCATGGCATCCTCTTTCTATGGCGCTGCGGCGTGGGCTTGGAATCCCTGTGCGCAGCCGGTAACTGTCAAAGCTTGGACGACTACCTAGCGGGGCCAGCCGCGCAAGCAAACCAAAACGCGGCGTCACCTATATGAACACTGATCATACCAAAATACTGGGCTCTACTGAGCACGATATCGCCCAAGCCGCCGCATTGTTGCGCGCAGGCCAACTGGTCGCTTTTCCAACCGAGACCGTATATGGGCTGGGCGCAGATGCGCGCCAAGGGCGCGCCGTTGCTGCCGTGTTTGAGGCCAAGGGGCGGCCCACACTCAACCCACTGATCGCCCATCTTGCATCGATCGAAGCGGCAAAACGTTACGTCGTCTGGAATGACCAGGCCCAACAACTGGCCGTATCCTTCTGGCCTGGACCACTGACCCTAGTGCTGCCGCTGCGCGATGGTCATGACATCTCACCACTGGTCACCGCCGGGCTGGGCACATTGGCTATCCGCGTGCCCGCCCATCCCACCGCACACCACCTGCTGACGCTGGTCGATGGCCCGGTCGCCGCACCTTCGGCCAACCCATCAGGCCGAATAAGCCCGACCACTGCTGCACATGTGATTGCCGGGTTGGATGGGCGCATCGCTGCGGTCGTTGATGACGGGGCCTGTGGTGTTGGCTTGGAATCGACCATTGTCGGCCTGTCCGGTCCTCAGCCAATACTGCTACGCCCCGGAGGATTGGCCGCCGAAGTGATCGAAGCAACGCTAGGGCAGCCCCTGCTGCAACGTGATGCCCACGACACATTAACTGCACCCGGACAACTGCTGTCCCACTACGCCCCAAACCAGCACGTGCGGCTGAATGCGACCCAAGCCGAGCCCGGCGAGTTGATGCTTGGATTTGGCACGATGCCCTGTGATCTGAACTTGTCGGTCCAGGGTGACCTAGCCGAGGCTGCGGCCAATCTGTTTGGTCACCTGCACCAGCTTGATGCCATGAACAGGCCCATCGCAGTTGCACCCGTGCCGACGCATGGACTGGGCCAGGCCATCAACGACCGTCTGCAACGCGCCGCCGCCCCACGGGGCTAGAGTTTGAGCGTTATTTTCCGCGCACCGGGCCCCTTAGTGCTCCCGCCTATCGCAGCCACATCAAAGATGTGAATGCTTACGTTGGGCATAGCGCCGCGCCAAGCGCGGCGTGCCTCCGGCGGAGGTATTTTCAACAAAGAGAAGACAGGGGGCGTGAAGTCTCCTCCGTTCGATACTGCATTGGACAGGTGACGCGGGAAACTATCCAATGCGGTACCGCTCAGTAGGAAACCGCGCCGTGCGCAGCACGGTGCCACGCCCAACCGGCAACGCGCCTCCGGTAGGAGGTCGGGGCTGGACGGGAGCCCACCGGACAATTACGCGTGTCCGGCCTCGCTCGACAGACCCAAGGGATCCACTCCCAGCGATTGCAGCGCCGCACTCCATTTCTGATCATCCTCGGTGTCAAAGACCAGCGCCGCGTCTGCCTCGACGGTCAGCCAGCCGTTCAGGCCAATCTCGCCCTCCAGCTGTCCGGCTCCCCAGCCGGCATACCCCAGCATCATCAGCACTTGCGATGGACCTTTTCCAACCGCGATATCCTCAAGAATATCCAGGGTCGCCGTCATCGAAAACATCTCGGACACATGCAGCGAATTCAGACTAGCCTCGTAATCCGGGGTATGTAGCACAAAGCCGCGCTGAGTCTCGACAGGGCCGCCAAAACGCACCGGGATTTCCCCCTGCGACAGCGGATCCGCTGTTATATCCAATTGGCGCAGCAGGTCGCCCAATTGCACCCCAGGGGCTGTCTTGTTGACGATCAACCCCATCGCACCGTCCTCGGTGTGCGAACACAGAAAAACCACTGTGTGATCAAACCGCTCGTCCCCCATGCCAGGCATGGCAATCAGGAGTTTGCCAGTCAGGTCCATATGCAGCTACCTCTCTGCTTCAACGTGCATCTCGCTCTCAAAACGTT
>MAAY01000088.1 GCA_002162795.1 Rhodobacterales bacterium 56_14_T64 | reverse complement strand
CCGCCAGACCTGCGCTGAGATGGGCGTGCAGATCATCAAGGGCGTCCTATCAACTGACCACGTGCATATGTTTGTGTCGATCCCACCGCATCTGGTGCTCTCTACCGTGATGCGCGTATCAAAGGTCGGTCATCGCGCAAGATACAGATGGAGTTTTCCGGCCTGCGTAAAAGGTACTGGGGCAGGCGGTTCTGGGCACGTGGATACTTTTCCACAACGTCAGGCAACGTCACCGACGATATCATACTTCAGTATCTGGTGTTGCACTCCAAACGTGAACCTACCGGCGTCAGATGGGGTGATTGCTGCCCTCCCGCAGACGGCATCACAATGTACCAATGTGGGGTGTTGAAACTCATAATGCGGAAAGGGTGGCAAAATGAAGGATACAATGATCGGGGTCGATCTGGCAAAGAACGTGTTTCAAGTTCATGGGGCAACGATGACGGGGCTGGTCAAGTTTCGGAAGAAGCTTTCGCGACCGCAGTTCAGTAAATTCATGGCAGATCACCCACCTTGTGTCGTGGTCCTAGATTTCTGCGGTGGTGCCCACTACTGGGCTCGGGAGATGATCAGGCTCGGCCATGAGGTGAAACTGATCGCTCCACAATACGTGAAATGAACCTCGTCCCTGTTCCCGGACTCTGGGGTAGCTCGGTAGTACAGTACTCACAACGTTGTAATAGCGGTCGTTTTTCCAGAAAAGAGGCTAAGATCTGATGTTCGTCGGCAATCCTCAAAAGGAAAATGCGGCCCGCGAGTAGCGGATTGGCACACAGCTTTGGGGGGCTGGCACACAGCCCTAACGGGCCGCAACTTCGCGCTGCCGATAACGAAGTGTGAAAAAAGTAGGCGAGAAATCTTGCTCCGTCCAGAGTTTTAATGAGGGCATTATGAAATTCTGAGAAAAAGTAATGGATCAAGAAGCAAAGTCCTCGAAGTTCGGCGTTTGCATCACAGTAAACGCCACGCATAATGCACTCAACTAAATGAGACAGACGCTCTGTTAGTTCAGGCCGATATTGGCCCCAAAACACCCTGGCGACGGACAGTTTGTTCAGTGATCCAGAAGTGACTGATTGCATCGGTCTGGGGCATGCCTTGCCTCATATGCGCCTCAACCTAATGTAATTTCACGAAAATCTCTTCGGGATTAGGTCTCTTGGTCGCCATTTATGGTCCGCCAGTTTCTTAAACATAGGGGGACTACTTCAATGGGGAATGCTCACGACAAATCAATGTCAGCAATCTGGTCAAGAACAGTCGAATTTTGAATATTCCTCCTCCACGAAATTTGTTCGCTTTCATATTCCGGGTGTGAAAATAGTGAACGCCGAACAAAAGTATTTGCGTTAGATGGCAACATTATACGAAGGGGAGCCATACTGTTTCCGTGACGCAAACGATTAACAAGCTATTATTGTTAAAATTAACTAAAAGTTAATCAAAAATTTGACTCTGCACCTCCCTGCAGGAAAAATACCTCTGCATGCCACAAGTTGTCTCAGCCTAGTTGCTCTCTTTTTGATTCCAGGAAGGGACTACGGTTCTGCATTTTGCTCGCTTCAGAAAATACGGAGAGGTTATTGTTACATTGACTCGGATGGCCGCGATCCTCACGACCTTTCACAGCTTACCGCTTCTCGGTGGGCGGGATGTTGACGGTCTGTAATGGCGGGCAAGCGATTTCAGCACCATTTGGACTATTTGCGGTCTGACTCTGAGACACGCAAAGTGTTTTCCGACCCAAGTCGGAGACGTCAGCGAGGTTTGCGTTGGCTTGTGCTGTTGATTTTGCTTTTGGTGCCTATCTGGGGGGCTGTGTTTCTTAAGGATGTTGTGTCTTGGTCCAGTCTGAAACACGATCTTAAGGATCACTTTCTATTTGCACGATTTCTGCAGTCACTTGACCATGATGAAACTCATCAGGATGGCCATACCGGCCACCATGACTACGTTCATTTAGCTGCCAGTTCAGAGGTTTCGCAGCCGCTGACAGTGTGTGAACCGAATTCACCGCCACCTTACGCTGCTATGGCGGATAGCTCGGCGCCGCGTCGCGTCTTTGCGCATGTTCCAACTGCTCAGCCCTGGGCCGATCGTTCGCTAAAGGAAAGTTGTGGATCTGTGGGTGTGATCGTTCCGGATTGGATCACTCTCAACCATCTGGACGGTGACTTCACTGTTGAGATCATCAGTAAGGATAGCCGTTCGGGCGTCCGTGACTTTGTTGATAGTACTTCCGAAACTGCACCTGAACTTATGCCCACTATCAATTTGGATGCTACCAGGGATTCCGATGGTATTATTGATGCCATGCTGCGCCCGAGCACCCTGACAAAAGTAATGTCGGATTTGGTGACTGCAGCTAAAGATCTTGAGGCCGTGGGCGCCTGCATTGATTTTGGCCAATTGAATAAAGAGTCTCTGGATCGTCTCAATCCATTTTTTACCGCTTTGCAGGTTGCGTTCAATCAATCTGATTTGCGGTCCTGCATCGTATTGCAGGCTGATGGTCAGGCCTGGCAGGATCCGGTTTTTGTGCGGGGCTTCGACCAGGTGGTGCTTAAAATGTTCCATCAGCCCTGGATGGGTTCTTCGCCTGCACCCTTGGCTGCGGATATCTGGTTTGCCGAGACGGCAACTGCGGCATTGGATATCATCGGCCCCACCAGATTGGTGGCGGCTGTTGGCAATTTTGCAGTTGATTGGGTTTCTGGGGAACCGATGCCTGAAACGCTTCCCTATGCGGAAGCGCTAGACCGAATTTCAAAATCTGTAGCAGAGCTTCAGTTTAGTCCGAACACCTCGAACAGCTTTAGTAGTTTCCGGGATGCCGAAGGAGCATTGCACAAGCTTTGGCTCTTGGATGCGGCGTCGACGCACAATCAGCTCAATATGTTGCAAGAGCTGGGCATTCATAATGTTGCGCTCTGGTCTACTGGCCAAGAGGACCCAGGCATCTGGAAAGTGCTCGCTCATGATTGGAATGATTTCGAGACACTGGCTGCCGATTTGTCTGTCGTGCAGTTCGAGAACTATGTGCATTACGACGGCGAAGGTGCATTTTTGAAGATAGACGCCAAACAACGGGTTGGGTTGCGGACGATCGATTTTGATCCTCTGTCCGGTCGGGTCAGGGGGCAGTCATTCAGTGTTTATCCGGCGCCCTATTCAATAAGGCGCTATGGAAAACCAGTGGCAAAGAAACTGGTGTTAACATTTGATGACGGTCCAGTTCGGGAAGCAACACAGCCAATCCTAAATACACTGCGGGATATGCAAGTGCCCGCAGCTTTCTTCCTGGTTGGCTCCAGCGTGATGGATGCGCCTGATCTGGTTGAGAGAATGGTAGATGAGGGCCATGAGATCGGTTCGCATACATTTTCGCACCCACAAATGGATCAGGTTTCATCAGCGCGAGCAGAGTTGGAGTTTTCGCTTCTGAATAAAGTCATTGGCGGGGTCACAGGACTTGGTACGACACTTTATCGGGAGCCCTTCCAGCGTAGTGGTGGACCTATCAGCGCGGCACGCGTGGCCTCTCTGGCGACGGCACAGGACGCTGGTTATGTCATCGCTGGCATGGACGTCTCATCGCATGACTGGGAAGGGCTGTCAGCGGAACAGATCGCCGCGACCGTGGTCAAACAAGTGGAAACTGGGGCCGGGAATGTCATCTTGTTGCATGATGGCGGTGCTGATCGCAGCGCCACTGTCGCGGCCGTTCCAGTCATAATTTCAGAGTTGAGGGCTCGCGGTTACGAATTCACATCGATGGCTGACTTGCTTGAAATGGAACACAGCACTCTGATGCCAGAATCCAGCAGTGCAGCCCAAGTGATTGACCGTATTTCCTTCGCGGCGGTTTCTTCCACACAAAAAACAGTGATGTCGATATTCTGGATTGTTTTGAGCATAGGGCTCATTCGTTCCGGTGGTGTCCTTGTATTTGCATTTCTGCGGCGGCCAAATCGTCCAGTAAAGCAAATCGAGCAACCGAAAGTATCGATCATTATTCCTGCTTATAATGAAGAGAAGGTCATCGAGAACTGCATCGAATGTGCGCTAAACAGTGACTATCCGAACTACGAAGTGATTATCGTCGATGATGGATCGACCGACAACACTTTGAATAAGGTTCTGAAATTCAAACACCGGAACAACGTCAAAGTTATTATGCAGCCAAACCAAGGAAAATGGGCTGCGTTAAACAGGGCAATTCTGACCTTGGACAGTGAAATAGCAGTTTGCATCGATGCAGATACGCAGATTTGCAAAAATTCAATTTCGAACCTTGTTCGTCATTTTTCAAACCCAAAGGTTGGTGCGGTCGCAGGCAAGATCATTGTGGGCAATCGTTCCAAGCTACTAGCTCGACTGCAGTCGTTGGAGTATTCCATTTCGCAAAACATGGATCGGAAGGCCTATGATTTGATCAATGGTATGCTGGTGGTTCCCGGTGCAATGGGTGCTTGGCGGGTGCAGGCCTTGCATGATGGCGGTCTTTTCCGCAAGGACACGATGACAGAGGATTCCGACCTGACAATCTCGGTGAACCGGGCAGGGTACCGGATTATTTATGACGAGCAGGCGCGCGCATATACTGAGGCCCCGGAACGAGTTAGCCAACTTTTGACCCAAAGGCTGCGTTGGTCATTGGGTATGCTTCAAAGTGCTTGGAAGCATAGAAACGCTATCCTAGAACGGCGGGCCATTGGATTGTTGTCGATCCCTGACATGTTCATTTTCGGCTATGCGTTTCCTTTGCTGGCGCCTATTGCAGATTTTCTTGTTGTCGTTTTGCTGGCTCGATATCTTCAAGACGGCGGTGATACAGTTTCACCAGACCTGTTCTGGGCATACCTGGCTTTGCCTATGTTGGAACTGGTGTTGGCTTTTGTAGCTTTGGCCCGCGACAAAGATGAAAGCCTCTGGAGCCTGCTGCTTTGGCCTGCGTATCGCTTGGTTTATCGTCCATTGCTGTATTATTCTGTGATCCGTTCCATTACGCGTGCTATAAGTGGTCGACTGGCCAATTGGGGCAAACAGAATAGGCAGGGGCAAGATTACGGTCTGGTCACGCAGGGAAGATGAAGCGTAGAAAGTTTTTGCTAGGGACAGTGGCTGGACTAGGTGCCCTGTCGGCACCATTCGGTACGGCAGCAAAGGCCAGTGGTGTGGGACTGGCAATGGTGGCTATCGACGGGATTGATGCGACAACATCACTTCCACATCTAATAGCCTTGTTGGATGCTTTGAATGCACGTTTGGTTCCGGTAACCTGCATCGTGTCCCCCTTCGATGAAAAGGGGGAGCCTCTTGCGCCAGAGGCGCCGCTGGCAAGACTGCTATTGGCTTATATATTGAGTAATCGTAGCGTCGAAATTGCTCCGTTTATTCCAAGCCTTGGGCACAAATCAGAGTATTTTCAAGCACGTTCTGTACAGCGAGCGACTAAGGCGTTTGAATGGTTGTTACATGCGGCACAAGGAGAACGGCCTTTTGCACCGCTCCTTCAATCTGTTGCATGCAATGACGTGCCATCACCACTATCCCCCATCGGGGTGCGCAGTGCAGGCTGTCATAATGTTCTAGCGGTTCCTTTAGATAGTAAGCCTGTGACCTCCGAGACCTGGCCAAATGGTACTGTGCGCGTCTATGGGGGGCGTCGGATAGATTTAAGTACCTATGACAGTGCTCAGGTGGCGAAGCTCCCTGCGGATGCCCAATTGGTTTACTATGTGTCAGCTCAAAACCTGAATGGCCTATCGGTTGAAGATTTTTCTAAATTGGCAGAGAGGTTTACTGGAGACCTGGTGGCTGAGGAGATTGCCGGAAATTATTCTGTTCAAGCTTTGTCAGATTTGCAGCTTCGCGACAGTTATGGGTTCAAGCGGTTTGTCGGCGTTCAACTTGTAGATACTGAACCGGAAGATGAAGCTGGGCGACAAGCGATATCCAGTTTTGAAAAACTGTTGGTCAATCAGGGGCTCCCTTACACGGCTGGTTTAGCAAACGGAGCAGAAAAAGCAGGGCGCTTTGGTGGTTATTGGTTGGCCACGGAAAGCACCAAACCGCTGCAGGCGGTCCGTTTTCAATCTGACAGGGGAAAGCTTTCAGTTGTGGAAACGGTTAGGCCGTTGGATGTGGGACTTGGTGTTGTTTTGAACTCTGTTGAGGATGGCCAAGGTGGGCTTGATGGAAATGGTTTTCTGCATTTGGTTAAAGCGGACATTCAAAATGCGGATGATATTGGTCATTTGAAAAGAAGGTTCAGCCGGACGCAGGATATCGTCCTGGCAGTGCATGCAGGGGCTGTAAGCGACCCATTCCAGCGACAAGAATTGGTCACGGTCCTTAAAACAATGAAGAACGATGGTGTGACAAAACTAATGCCACTTGATCGAATGGCGTTAAGTTATGTTTCCCAAAACCCAATTGATATTCGACAGCGTCGGACATTGGCTGCTCTGCCAGATCTTGCCCGTCCCCAAGTAACAAGGGCAAAGGAAGACCGAGAAGCTTTTCTTGAAGATGCGCGCACTGCATGGCGATATTTTGAACGGTTCACGCACCCAAAAACCGGCCTTTGCCCGGCGACAGTTAATTTTTCGCCGAACGGTGGGAACATCCACAAGGCGGTTACGATGTGGGACGTCGGCAGTCAAATCAACGGTCTTATCGCCGTTGCGCAAATCGGGCTGATTGACCAAAAGGAATTTCGAAGTTCGATTACTAAGATCTTGCCTCAGGTTCGAGGACGAAAATCCCAAGACCGCCTGCTGCCACAGGGCTGGATTGTAACGGACCGCCAGAAATGGGGTAACAAAAATTTTGATGGAAGCGATGCTGGCAGATTGATGTCGGCGCTGGATCACCTGCGTCGATATGATGACACTTTCAGCGCGCGCCTCAACGATATTACGTCAGCTTGGGATCTGGACAAGGTGATTGTGAACGGCGAGATGCACTCGGTCACAGATGGTGCGCTGCATTCGAGTTATGTTTCACATAGTGCCCACTATTCAGCCTTGGCCTTTCGGCGCTGGGGCTTGACGGTAAAGTCACCCTATGAAGTCTTTGATGGGCTGTCGGTTCATGATGGGCAGATGGCATTGCTAGAGGCAGTGGCAAAAATTGGCCCCATTGGAGCTGAGCCGTTGTTGTTAGAGGCGCTGGAGTTGGGAATGTCTGCAGTAAGCGCACATATGGCTGATGTATTATTTGCCGCACAGGTAGAGGAATTCCGGGAGACAGGGAACCTGGTTTGTGCGTCCGAAGGTCCATTAGATGCAGAGCCATGGTTTTCGTACCAAGGGCTGCAGCTAGATGCAAAAAAACGTACCTGGGCAATTGATACCGTGGGCGAAGAACCAGAATACCGAACGCCGGATTTCTGGCGTTCGCACCAGGTTATCAGTTGTAAAGCTGCCTATTTGTGGGCCGCATATCAACCGCACGACTATTCAGATCGTTTGGTCAACTACGTCAGGGCACGCGCTCGCACCAAAAACGGTTTTGCTGCCAGTATTTTTAGTCAGAGCCAGCGCGTCACTGAATTTTATTCGGACATCAACACCAACGCAGTCATTCTACAGGCCATTGCCCACATCCTAAGAACAGGCTGAGCCACCCCAGGGCTATAGACAGATGTTCGTTAGAATACCTGGCAACCACCGGCTGTTATTTCACCGGCGTTTACGGGATGACCAGGGGAAGGGTTCAATATAACATTTTGCAGGCCAGTAATGCGATAGGTGCAATTATTGGTATATTCCTTGTCGGAATTCCGTCCACCAACATAGATGTCGATCCAGGGCCTTCCATTGTAACCTGAGTGGCAAGGACCGTCTTGCGGACGGTTTCCATCGCCACATAAGTCCTCGACAATTGCATATTTTCGCAATCTCTCGATGTAAAACCGCGTTCCGGTCTGAAAATCCATCGCACTTCTGGATCCCGTCTTAACATGTCCGACGGCAAGGGTTACCGGGTCGTTGTAGGTACCTGTTCCGCCTGCGCTTCTATGAATAACCGGTCGTGCGATCTGGGCGGAACCCCGAGGTGTATTGTCCCAGTAACTATAGCCGGTTAGGTACACTTGCATTTTCTGCCCAAAGAAGTTTTCCCCTGTAGCAAGACGACTTACCGTTTCTACAGCGTCGTTTTGACCAGAGACTCCATAGATCTGGTTTCGACTGTTAGTGTTTGTACTGGTGCTACACGCGCTAGTGAAAGCCAGAAGGGCAACAACAATTCCGATTCGTTGCTTTAAATTTGACATGAGTATATCCCGCTTCAAGTGATTGGAACCTGCAGAGCGGAACCAATGTCAGAGGCACCACCCGGCTGGAAACAAGGCTGAACGGAATTGGTTTCCAATAGGTAAAAAAGACCGTGAACGTAGCGTGAACAAATGATACAAATTTAAGTAAAAACAAGGCGTTATTGTGGCGGTTGTTTGATGGAGTTTCTAAGCGCAAGTCCCTTCGCATTTCGAATGGTTAGGGTGGATGCGGCTTTGTTGCTGGCTTGAATGCCGCCCTCAACGGCTGGATATGACAGTTTTTCATACCTGCCAGAAGCTCATGTTGCAGTCACACCCTTTGGCGATTACATGGCTCTTCTTTCTGGAAGCCCGTCATGACCGATACGCCCCAACTATTGTTAGCTCATCACTTAAAGGTCCTGCGTCTGCCGACTATCCTGCGTGAGTATGACAAAGTCGCTAAACAATGCGCGACAGAAGAGATTGATCATTCCTAGTATTTTCTGCGCCTCGCCGACTTGGAACTCATCGACCGAGAACGCCGTATGGTGGAACGGCGGATCAAAGCTGCAAAGTTTCCGACGGTCAAGATACTCGACGGTTTCGACTTCAAGGCTACGCTCTCGCTGAACAAGATTCTGGTGCTGAAGTTGGACGGCTGCGGAATGCCCTCAAACCGCGCGGCTGACATCCATTGCACGGCATATCCGACCAATGGTAAATACAGAGCGGTGTTTCTCGATGAACTTCAACCTCACGGCTTTTGGCTTGCGAAGAACACCGTGGCTTTTTTATAATCTCCCGCACTTCCTTGAGGATGCGGCTCTCACGACGCCGCCGACCATTCCCTTGGACAATGCTCAAGTCCTCTTTCGACACTACATCCATGTCTCGGTGTGCAGTGATCCACTTGTTTAGCGTCGACATTCCAACACCAAGGTCTTCAGCCACCTGTTTACGTGTCAGACCACTGGTAAGTGCGATGCGCACAGAATCTTTGCAGAATTCGTCCGTTCGTTTCGTTTCAATAGTTCATCTCCTTTGTTGCAATAAATGCTGTCAAAGGAGCGGCATCAAACCGCTACAATGAGCCTCCCCCCAAAAAGTGGTCCGCGCCTATGATTAGGAAATCGGAGGACCATAGATGGCGACTAAGAGACCCAAGCCGGAAGAGATTGTCGTGAAATTACGGCAGGTTGAAGTTTTGATGGGGCAAGGCATGCCTCGGATAGATGCGATCAGACAGATCGGTGTGACTGAACAAACCTATTATCGCTGGAAGAAGAAGTACGGCGGAATGGGTACAGAAGAACTCAAGGAACTAAAGCGGCTTCAGAAGGAGAACGAGCGCCTTCGGCGTGCCGTTTCAGACCTGACACTGGACAAATTGATATTGAAGGAGGCCGCATCCTCGGTGGTTACGATGAGCCAGAAACACTCTCTTATCAAATCACCCTACTTGGACTCATAGGCGCTGATGTCAGACACCGTGGAAATCGCTTTTGCGTTGTAGGAAAAATCGATTTAGTACTCCCATGTGTCTTTGGGGTGTTGGAAGGTAGATATGTAGTGGAACCGGGCGAACGAAGCTCCAGGTGATTGCAGAGTTGGCTAACACAGAATTGGGCCATTTTCGATTTTTGCGTGGTATTTTATGTGGTATATCTTTGGTCATGTGAGATTTTTTCAATCTAATGCAGAATGTTGTAGTGTTTAATTGACGGACTGTCTGTCCGCCATTCCCCCTTCCAACCCAATCCTGTGAATTCCACGAGGCCGTTGTTTTTATGGCGATAGGCCCTACCTTGATTCCAAGGTGTTCCTCACTAAACTAGGGGATACCTAGAAATTTTGTGGGAACTATTGTGGGAACCAAAATTCTATGGCTGGAAAGCTAACAGCACAGGGCGTCAAAAACCTCAGGGAGCCGGGGAAATATTCCGATGGCTGCGGACTGGGACTGCTTCTTTTGATCAAAACTAGCGGTGGGAAATTCTGGGGTAATAGCCGTATTTGATAAGAGAGTGTTCTTAGCTCATCGTAACCACTGAGGAGTGGAAGATGAGACAGACAACAGGAACACGTAAAAGCCCTGGCGAGAAGATCGTCAAAGACATCAAGCGGGCAACACGCAAGCATTACTCATCCGAGGAGAAGATCAGGATCGTCTTGGACGGGCTGCGCGGCGAGGATAGCATCGCGGAACTGTGCCGTCGTGAGGGTATTTCCCAAGGCATCTACTACAAATGGTCAAAGGACTTCATGGAAGCGGGCAAGCGACGGCTGGCTGGCGACACAGCGCGTGCTGCCACGACCGATGAGGTCAAAGATCTGCGCCGAGAGGCTCGCGATCTGAAGGAAGTCGTGGCTGAACAAACGCTTGAACTGCGCCTTCTCAAAAAAAGCATGACAGGCCCCTCTCGGGACATTGCTACGCAATGCCCTGCCGGGCAATGGATGGGGGCGACCAAGAATGAGGTACCCCGCATCTGAGAAGCTGGAGATCATCAGGCTGGTCGAAGGATCGCATCTATCGGCACGTCTGACGTTGGCCAATCTGGGCATTCCTCGCACCACATTCTATCGCTGGTACGACCGATACCTTCAGCGCGGTGAGGCTGGGTTGCAGGATCAATCTCCCAAGCCAAAGCATGTCTGGAACCGCATCCCTGACGAGGTCCGACACAAGGTCGTCAAATTGGCGCTGAAGGAAACAGAGTTGTCGCCGCGTGAACTCGCAGTGACGTTCACGGATGCAGAAAGTTACTTTGTATCAGAAGCTTCGGTGTATCGCGTTCTGAAGGCGCATGACCTGATCACCAGCCCCGCCTTCATCGTGATCAAGGCGGCAAGCGAGTTCAAAGACAAAACCACGGCTATCAACCAACTCTGGCAAACCGACTTTACCTACCTCAAGGTTCTCGGCTGGGGTTGGTTCTATCTCAGCACGATCCTCGACGATTACAGCCGCTACATCGTTTCGTGGAAACTCTGCACGAACATGAGAACCCAAGACGTGACTGATACACTGGACCTGGCGTTACAGGCGTCCGGTTGCGATCAGGTTCATGTGCTCCACAAACCCCGTTTGCTCAGCGACAACGGCTCCAGTTACGTCTCTGGTGAACTGGCTGAATGGTTGCAGGACAAAGGCATGAAGCACAGCAGAGGCGCTCCTTACCATCCCCAGACACAAGGCAAGATCGAGCGATGGCATCAAACTTTGAAGAACCGCATCCTGCTGGAAAACTACTTCCTACCCGGTGATCTCGAAGCCCAGATCGAAGCCTTCGTCGACCACTACAACCACCAGCGCTTCCACGAGAGCCTGAACAACGTCACACCTGCCGACGTCTACTTCGGACGGGACAAAGTCATTCTACAACAGCGAGAAAGGATCAAACGAAAGACGCTCGAAGCGCGCCGCTTGCATCACAGCACACGCGCCGCATAATGCAAACAACCAGATGAGCCAAACGCTCTCTTAGTTTAGGCCGCCTTTGGACCCAAAAACTCTG
>MAAY01000055.1 GCA_002162795.1 Rhodobacterales bacterium 56_14_T64 | reverse complement strand
CGGCAATGATGATGACCTGCGGGCCGTTTGTCTTGGTGATGATGGGGCTTTTGCAGGAATGGCCTCGGGCTCAGTGTTTGTCGATCACACCACGGTTTCGGCCAAAGTAACGCGAGAATTATATACTGCAGCTCAGGAACTGGGCGTGTCGTTTGTTGATGCGCCGATCTCAGGCGGACAGGCAGGGGCCGAAAACGGTGCTTTGTCGGTGATGTGCGGAGGCGACGAGGATTCTTATGCGCGAGCTGCTCCGGTGATGGACGCCTACGCCCGTATTTGTCGCCGTATTGGCGAAAGTGGAGCGGGGCAGATGACCAAAATGTGCAATCAGATTGCCATTGCTGGTTTGGTTCAGGGATTGAGTGAGGCGATGCATTTTGCCGAAAAGGCAGAGTTGGATGGCCGCGCGGTGGTTGAGGTGATCAGTCAGGGGGCTGCAGGCAGCTGGCAAATGTCGAACCGCTATGAAACCATGATCGACGATCATTTTGAGCACGGGTTTGCGGTGGACTGGATGCGCAAGGATCTGGGGATTTGCCTGGATGCGGCGAATGAAACCGGGGCCAGCCTGCCAGTGACCGCTCTGGTCGATCAGTTTTACAAGGATGTCCAAAAACAGGGCGGGGGGCGTTGGGATACGTCCAGTCTTCTTAAGCGACTGCGTTTGCTGGGCTGAAGGGGCAGAACCCAACGGCCGGATGAAGGGGATCCCTCAAAAATACAAAACGCGCCGAGTTCGGCGCGTTTTTCTTTGCAAAAATATACCTGGAATCAGGATATTCAGGGAATGATACGGGTATATTTGGAGCCTTCGAGCGTAGCGCCGATTTGCAACCCGGCCTGGCCAAAGATCGCGGCAAGAATGGGTGAGGTCAAAGTATTCGTATCGGTGGACAAAGTATCGCCCTTGTCTTTGACCACATAGCCAATATCCGCACCGGCGGTCCAGCCCGTCGCCCGGCGGAAAGTACTGAGGGCGTCTTCGGTCATGAAAAACAAAACGTGGGCGTATTGCTGGGCGCCAATTTGCAGGCCTGCATTGGCCTTGACCGTCGAGTAATAATCGACTGTTGCGCCGTCAATACGCAGGGCGCCACGGCCATAACCTGCGCCAAAGATGAACCCGGCCTCTGTCACCAGCGGCATCACCAGCATTCCGGTGGATTTGTCGGATAGGGTTCTGGTGTTGGGATATAGATTGTACATCTGGCTTAAGGTGGCATCAACACGAGCGTCAATGGTTCCGGCGCCACTGCTGCCGACTCCGTTACCGCAAGCTGCGGTCAGCCCGGTGGTAGCCAGAGCGCCGAGGGCAAAACCCCGACGGGTTAGCCGGGAAGATAGAATGCTAGTCATGGATTACACTGCCTGTATTAGCTCGATAAAAGGCCGATTGATCCGGCTCTGACCCGTCTTATAGGTGTGTTTTTGCCAAATGTCATCAGTCGGCGCTGTCTTATGCGCGGCTTCTTGCTGGAAAAGAGCCGCAAATCAAGGCTGCGGTTGCTTTATCCTTTGAGCAGACGGGCCACCTTTGGGGCAAAATATGTCAGCACCCCGTCGCAGCCGGCGCGTTTAAAAGCCATCAAGCTTTCCAGCATCACTTGCTCACCGTCGATCCAGCCGTTTTGCGCCGCAGCCTGGATCATCGCGTATTCGCCAGAGACCTGGTATGCATATGTCGGAACGCCGAAGTTGGTTTTGACCCGGTGGCAGATGTCGAGATAGGCAATGCCCGGTTTGATCATCACCATGTCCGCGCCTTCATTCAGGTCGCGCTGTACCAGACGCATGGCCTCGTCGCCGTTGGCCGGATCCATCTGATAGGTCTTTTTATCACCCGTCAGTGCGCCCGACGCCCCCACAGCGTCGCGGAATGGGCCGTAATAACCCGACGCGTATTTCGCCGAATAGGACAGGATCATAACATTGCTGTGTCCTGCGTTTTCCAACGCACTGCGCATAGCGGCAATGCGACCGTCCATCATATCTGAAGGACCAATAATATCGGCGCCTGCCTCTGCCTGGGCTAGAGTCATCTTGACCAGCGCCTCGACGGTGGCGTCATTGATAATCTCACCATTCACCACATATCCGTCGTGGCCGTTGATGTTATAGGGGTCCAGCGCCACATCAGTCATCACCGCGATATCCGGCGCCGCTGATTTGATGGCGCGGATGGCCCGGTTAGTCAGGTTGTCAGGATTCCAGGCTTCGGCGCAGTCTTCGGTTTTGAGGCTGGCATCAGTGTAGGGAAACAGGCAAATTGCCGGGATGCCAAGCGTCTGCGCCTCAACGGCCGCCTCCACAATCTTATCAACCGAACGTCGCATCACTCCAGGCATCGACGGGATTGGTTCTTCGATCCCGGTTCCATCGCGGACAAAGACTGGCCAAATCAGATCACCAACGCTGAGAGTATTTTCGCGCACCAAATCCCGAATTGCCGGGGTCGACCGGGTGCGGCGCAGGCGGGCAGCGGGAAAAGCGGCAACAGTCGGCGTCATTGGGTGTTCTCCTGTAGTAGCTATCGTCTTGGGTGGCATGGTTCCGGGTTCGATCACAAGGGCACAATCGTCGCGGTATTCGCTTTATTACCTCCAGACCTTGTGCAGCCGGGCGCGGCAGTGGATATAGGCTGGAACATGGTTTTGCGTGCAGCAGGGAGCACCACTTTTGGATTTATTTGATACTTTGGTTGAACTGATTGACCTGCGGTCATTTTCAAACCTTTGGTTCTGGATTGCCCTAGCAGTGATGTGGTCATCGGCCAGTCATTGGGTTCTAGGGGTGCCGATTGACCTGGTTTACCGCGCCGGTCGTCTAGGCGGGCAACCCGAGCAAGACCTGGAAGATGTGGTGCGCGTCAATACCAATCGGATGTTGTATATTGCTCGGGTATCCGGGGTCTGGTTGCTGGGGCTGGCCTGCTTTGTACTGTCCGGATTGGTGGTTCTTGGGTTCTATTACGGCATTGAATTTGCCCAAGCGGTGTTTCTACTTGTTTTTCCGATGAGCATTGTTGGCGTGGTAAGTCTGGCAACTGCAAGCAAAATTGATCGTGACCATATTTTAGGGAAGGGGCTGCGCAAGGCTCTGGTCCGCTTAAGGCTGTACATCCAGTTGATAGGGGCCGCCTCCATTTTTGTCACCGCAATGTGGGGCATGTATCAGAACCTTAAATATGGTTTTCTCGGCTGAGCTTGGACCAACAAGTCGCTCAATGAAAGTGAGGCCCAAAATGGCGCAACGAGTTATCACCATGGGCGGTGCGCCCGAGGGTTTCGATGCCCGTCTGATCCTCAATGAGGTACAGAAATCCGGTTCTCCGGTGCTACATGTGGCGCGCGATGACAAACGCATGGAGGCGATGCGGGCAGCGCTGGCGTTTTTCGCACCGGATATGCCGGTGTTTGTATTTCCCGGCTGGGATTGTCTACCTTATGATCGGGTGTCGCCCAACGCTGACATCGCTGCGGCCCGGATGGCCACGCTGGCGGCTTTGGTGCATCAAATGCCCAAGGAGTTTATCTTACTGACCACGTTAAATGCTGCCAGTCAGCGGATACCGGCACGAGAGGTGCTGCGCGAGGCTGCATTCTCGGCCCAGGTCGATCGGCGGATCGATGAAAAAGCGCTGCGTAACTTCTTGGTGCGAATGGGGTTTACCCAAAGCCCTACGGTGATGGAGCCTGGCGATTATGCCATTCGTGGCGGTATCATCGACATCTTCCCTCCTGGGCAGAGCGGTCCGGTGCGCCTTGATCTGTTTGGCGATGTGTTGGACGGTGCACGCCGGTTTGATCCGGTTAGCCAGCGCACCATCGAAAAACTGGATCTGGTCGAGTTGGCACCGGTGTCCGAAGTGATCTTGGACGAGGCCGCAATCACCCGGTTCCGGCAAAATTACCGTATCGAATTTGGCGCTGCCGGCACCGATGATCCGCTGTACGAGGCGGTGAGTGCCGGGCGTAAGCATCAGGGCATTGAACATTGGTTACCATTCTTCCATGCCAAGCTAGAGACTCTGTTCGATTATCTGCCCCAGGCCACGGTGACGCTGGATGATCAGGTGACGCCCGCCAGGCTGGCACGCTGGGACAGCATCGAAGATCAGTATGAGAACCGCAAAATAGCGATGCAGGCCAAGGGCCGGATCGACACGGTGTACAAGCCGACGCCGCCCGGTCTGTTGTATCTGGATGATACCGCTTGGGAGGCGGCAATTGGTGGTCAGAGGATGATCCAATTGAACCCCTTGCCTCAGGCGACTGGCCTGGGAGTGGTGGACGCGGGCGGCCGTATTGGGCGCAACTTCTCACCCGAGCGTCAGATGGAAAGTGTCAGCCTTTTTGGAGCTTTCGCGGATCATATTAAGGCAAAATTACTTGAAGGTCCGGTGATTGTTGCGTCTTATTCCGAAGGCGCGCGCGAGCGGTTGACCGGGCTGATCGAAGACGAAGGCCTGTCGGAAGTGATCCCGGTGACCAATGCCACCCGGATCGGAAAATCCGGGCTGTTTCTGGCAGTCTGGGCGCTGGAACACGGCTTTATCACTCCGGATATGACGGTGATTTCGGAACAGGATGTGCTGGGTGACCGGCTGATCCGGGCACCACGAAAACGCCGCAAGGCCGAGAATTTCCTGACCGAGACGCAATCGCTCAGCGCTGGTGATCTGGTGGTACATGTGGACCACGGCATTGGCCGGTTCTTGGGGCTGGAAGTGGTCACCGCCGCTGGCGCTGCGCATGAATGTATCCTGCTGCAATATGCCGAGGCAGCCCGGTTGTACCTGCCGGTGGAAAATATCGAGTTGCTGTCGAAGTACGGGCACGACGAGGGGCTCTTGGATCGTTTGGGCGGCGGCGCCTGGCAAGCCAAAAAGGCCAAGCTGAAAGAGCGCATTCGTGAAATGGCGGAGCGGCTAATCCGGGTGGCGGCAGAGCGTGAATTGCGCAAGGCGCCGGTACTGGATCCGCCTGAGGGCAGTTGGGACGCGTTTTCGGCGCGGTTCCCCTATCAAGAAACAGACGATCAGTTGCGGGCGATTGGTGACGTGATCGACGACCTAACCTCGGGCCGACCAATGGACCGGCTGATCTGCGGTGACGTGGGATTTGGCAAAACCGAGGTGGCTATGCGCGCCGCCTTTGTTGCTGCGATGTCCGGTATGCAGGTGGCAATTGTTGCTCCAACCACACTGTTGGCGCGGCAGCACTATGCCAGTTTCGTCGAAAGATTTCGCGGGTTTCCCTTGGAAGTCAGGCAATTATCCCGCTTTGTTAGTGCAAAGGATGCACAAACCACGCGGGACGGGATAGCGCGCGGAACGGTAGATATTGTAATCGGCACTCATGCGTTGCTCGCCAAAAGTATCCGTTTCAAAGAGCTTGGGCTGCTGATCATCGACGAAGAACAGCATTTCGGCGTTGGCCACAAGGAACGGCTGAAACAGATGCGCACCGACATTCATGTGCTGACATTGACTGCAACGCCGATCCCACGGACGTTGCAGCTGTCATTGTCCGGCGTGCGCGATCTGTCGATCATCGGCACACCTCCAGTAGACCGGTTGGCGATCCGGACCTATGTCAGTGAATTTGATGCGGTGACCATCCGCGAGGCGCTGCTGCGTGAGCATTATCGCGGCGGGCAAAGCTTTTACGTGGTGCCACGGGTCAGCGACCTACCGGACATCGAGGCGTTTTTGAAAGTGCAGATGCCAGAAGTCACCTATGTGATTGCCCACGGACAACTGGCAGCGGGCGATCTGGATGAGCGCATGAACGCGTTTTATGACGGCAAATATGATGTGTTGCTGGCCACCACCATCGTTGAAAGCGGGTTGGATATTCCCACTGCCAACACAATGGTCGTTCACCGCGCAGATATGTTCGGACTGTCGCAGCTGTATCAGATCCGCGGTCGGGTCGGGCGTTCAAAGATCCGTGCTTATGCCTATTTGACCACCAAACCTCGTACCAAACTGACCGCGACTGCCGAGAAACGACTGCGGGTTCTGGGCTCGTTGGACACCCTTGGGGCCGGCTTTACCTTGGCCTCGCAAGATCTTGATATCAGGGGCGCAGGTAACCTTTTGGGTGAAGAGCAATCTGGCCAGATGCGCGATGTTGGCTATGAGCTGTATCAATCGATGCTGCAAGAAGCGATTGCCAAGATCCGGTCTGGTGAAATGGAAGGTCTGTCTGAGGCTGACAACCAATGGGCACCGCAGATTAATCTTGGCGTGCCAGTGCTGATCCCCGAGAAATTTGTTCCTGATCTGGACGTGCGGCTGGGGCTATACCGGCGGCTGTCGTCGCTAACCAGCAAAGTGGAGCTTGAGGGTTTCGCTGCCGAACTGATTGACCGCTTTGGGAAATTACCAAAAGAGGTCAATACACTGATGCTGGTGGTGCGGATCAAGGCGATGTGTAAACGGGCCGGGATTGCCAAATTGGACGGTGGCCCCAAAGGGGCGACGATCCAGTTCCACAACGACAAGTTTATCTCTCCCACTGGGCTGGTTGAATTCATCCAGGCGCAGGATGGGTTGGCCAAGGTCAAGGACAACAAAATTGTGGTGCGGCGTGACTGGCGCAGTGACGGGGACAAGATCAAGGGTGCCTTTGCCATTGCCCGTGAACTTGCCGAAAAGGTTGTTGCCGCCAAGAAGAAAAAGAAGAAACCGGCCTGAGTGGGCGGTTTCTAGTCCCCAGCCACAAACATGCAGAGCTGCCACTCTTGGTTATCTGACTTGGTGAAGGCAGCCCGATACCCGACTGCTGACCAAAGATAATCTTGATGCATGTAGCCACTACGTCCGTCCGCGACCTGAATTTTCAGATAGGTGGCCTCTTCGTCGTATTCGGAAACCGTGACCAACTCGTGGCTCAGCGAGCCGATGATCTTGCCGTCGCCGCTGGGCGCTTGCCGTAGATTTACGCGATCTCCGGTAACAAAATAGGCTTCATAGGCGTCTACGGTATCAGGGAGATCAGCCTGCCAGTAAACCGGCATCCAGAATTCGGTCGAACCGTTGAAACGTCCCGGTTGGCGCAGTGTTTTCTCCAACTGTCCCCAGTAGGACTCGCGCCTTTCTTCCAGATCTCGCCGGTATTCATCGGTTACGTTTTCATCCGTCAGAGCTAGATAGCTCATGAACTCATCGTGGCCGCCATTGCCTCCATGGCTAAGATAAATTCCCTCACAAGAGGCATTTAGAACGGCTTTCACATCTCTTGCTGCGATGTCGCTCAAAAGCTGTTCGCGAAAGGAGACCAGCGAAGGGTCTTGGCCAGCTTGATCTACTGGCGATACCCGAAGGGATTGGGCTTCGAGGGATGAGCCAAGGCATAGAGCTGTTACCAGAATGATCTGTTTCATTGAGTTCCCCTCATGGCAGATTGGGCGCAAGCGCAAGACGCTGCAACGTGATCTGCGCGCGCCAATGCCAAATTAAGCTTTTGTTTTACGTGTACAATTTCAATACCTTCTTCACGTGCGTTCAGGCAATCGTGCAGGCCTTTCAGACTCCAGACATTGTCGGGGTGGATGGACGCGCGTGAAAGAGTGCCAGCCAGCCCCAAGTCCTCACGGTAGGTTGTTTCAGCCTCGGTCACATGGCCTTGTTCAAACAACAACGCACCCAAAGCATGGCGGGTGGGCTGCATCCAGCCCCAAGGCTCGTCATAAGGCAGACTATCATCCAGCGCTACTGAACGGCGCAGATGAGCAAAGGCCGTGTCATAATTCTCTTTGCGGTATTCAATTTCGCCACGCAGCATTTCCGATGCAATTTCAATGAGATCCACAACGCGGTTGTTGTGCATCAGCCGTGTATCCGGGATCCGGCTCTTGGCGACCAAGAACAACTGCTCTTCGGCCTCGGCCTGCTCCACAAGACCGGTGGCGGCAAATCCAATGGCGCGGGCGTAATGAGTAGTGGCAGTCAAGGTGCGGTATAGATCAGGGTCCGAGGGCAGCTCCAGTGCCATCGCCTCGTCCCAGCGTCCAAAGCGGATCAGGATATGCGGGCCCATGGCCATGTAGGATTCGAAATAATCGGCCATTGGTGGGCTCTCGATACGCAGCATTTCCTCAGGGACGGTGTCCCACATACCCTGATTGGCGCGTAGTGCTGGCTCGATCTGGCCCAGGAACAAGGCGCCATAAATGACAAAGTGGTAATTGTGCTGCCGATAGCCGGTGTAGATATTATGGGCACCTTCGCGCTGGTAGTATTTCAGATCCGCCTCAATCGCCTTTTCATTCCAATGGACTACGCTTTTGTAGTCGCCGCAGAGCACATCAATGTGGCTGGGCATATGAACCAAATGACCGGCATCCGGCACCAATGTCCGCAAGACATCACCGGCTTTCAGTGCTTTCTCAGGCGTTGGGGACATTTCCATCAGGTGCACGTAGATGTGCAACAGGCCCGGATGTTTCATTGCACCGGGGGCGTTGGTCATGGCCCATTCCAGCACGTCTTGCGCTTCAAGAGTGGCAGCACCTTCTGCTGGGGCTCCAGTTTTGAGATCCCACATCTTCCAGGGGGTCAAGTTCAGCAGGCTTTCCGTATAGACAGTGCGCAGATCCAATTGGTCTGGGCAGGCTCTGAACGCGGCACGCATGGCGTCGGCAAAGGCAAAATCCCAGGCGTGCATGTCATCGGTCAGGTCGCGTTGTGGGTAACGGGCACTGAGTGCCTTTATCAGTTCGGCCTCGGCACGAGTAACGCTGTCCACATGGGATAAGGCTTGTTGGGCAGCGTCATAGGACTTGGCCAGCGCCTCGGCACGGCCTTGGGTGTCGTGCAGTTCCCAGGGCATGTTGTAGTTCGGACCAGAGGCATAGGCGACACCCCAATGTGCCATGGCGCAGTCTGGGTCATGTTCCAGCGCGCGTTCAAAACAGATCACGGCTTCTTGGTGGTTAAACCCGTATGTCCAATTCAGTCCTCGGTCGAACCAGAGCTGCGCCTTGGCTGAACTGCAAGTGACGGGGCAGGAATAGCTGCCCAGGTTATAGTAATCGCTCATCTATCCCTCTCTGTGCAAATACAGAGAGGGTAGGGTTTTCAATGCGATGCAGCAAGGAAGACGGTGCGTCTATTCTGCGGGCAGGCGCGCCTCGACCCGTCCCATCCGAAGCATCAGCAAGAAGGCGACACTGATCATTGTCAGGATTCCAATGATCAGCGGCAATAGGGAGCCGTCAAACAGCAGGCCAATTGGCGCAGCAATGATCGCCGCCGCGACGGTAGAAATCGCCCCAATGACCGAGGCAGCCATGCCGGCAATGTGCCCCATCGGCTCCATTGCCATTGCGTTCAGGTTGCCCAGGGTCATGCCAACCATAAAGAACAAGGTGGTTTGCCAGGCGACAAACACCCCGAATTGAACCACCTCGGGCAGATCGGCGTTGCTGAGGATTAGGACTGCGGCTGAGAACAGGATCTGGCCACCCAGTGACCAGGTGACCATCCGGCGCATACCGACTTTGACCACGACAGCAGCGTTGATCAGGCTGGCACTGCCCGAAATCAACGCGACAAGGCCAAACCAGAATGGAAAGCTATCGCCGCGGCCAAATATAATGTCATAGACCGGCTGCACCATCGTTAGCATGGTGAACAGCGCGCCCATGCACAGGGTTTGCACAAAGATCGACAGGCGCACGGTGGGATGCGCAAACATCTCGGACACGGCTTTGATCATCAGTGGCAGTTTCATCGGACGGCGATCTTCGCGTGCCAGCGTTTCTGGGAGACGTATGCTTGTCCAGGTCACGACAATGATCAGGAACAGTGCAAAGGCGATGAAAATCGCGCGCCAGCCTGCAAACGCAATGATGCCAACACCCAGCATGGGCGCAAAGGCCGGGACCAGAGTGAAAATCATCATGGCAATCGACATCACCCGTGCCATTTCACGTCCAGAGTAGAGATCACGCACAATGGCGATCGCCACGACGCGTGGACCGGCAGCGCCTAATCCCATGGTGACGCGGGCGATCAGCAACAGTTCCAGCGAGGAGCTTGCCCAGGCCACCGCAGCTGACAGGATATATAGCGCAGCGCCGACAATGATCACTGGTTTGCGGCCAAAGGCGTCGGACAGTGGGCCGGTAAAAAAGGTGCCGACTCCCATACCAAGCACAAACGACGTGAGGATAAGTTGGGCGCGGTTGACGTCATTGGGGCTGAGTGCCGCGCCAATTTCTGGCAGCGCCGGAAGCATTGCATCAATGGAAAAGGCGATGGTGGCAAACATCATTGCGATTAGCGCGATGAATTCTGTCTTGGACATCGAATTTGCGGCGGGATTGGACATAGAAACCTCAGGACAGTGCAGCAGAAGGATGCGGAGATCGGATCCAATCTGGCAGTTCGTATTTTGGCGCTATCACAGAAAAACGAGATCAGCCAGAAGCTGAATTGCACAAATGGGTGTGCATTGGTGCTGGATTTGAGAGAGGGGGCGCTGCCCCCTCTTACCGCCATCGAATGACGGTAATTCACCTCTGGGAAATTCACGACCGAATGCAGGTATCCGGTCGTGTTCAAGACCACTGGGAAATGCCGATTGCGCGGATTTCAAGCTTTCATCGGTGTTGGTTTCTTAGTCAGAAGCGTCGTCTGCGACCATCTGATCCATGATCTCACCTATCACTTTCAGCCAAAGCTCGGGCGGTTGGGCACCAGGCACCGCGTGCTTATTGTCAACAATGAACGTCGGTACCGAGCTGACACCCATCTGGCGGCTATGAGCTTCACGCGCTTTGATATCATCGATGTCATTGTCAGTGCTGAGCAGTTTTTGCACCACGGCTGCATCCATACCGATACTATCAGCAATGTCGCCAAGGACCTCTGCCAAACCGATATCGCGGCCGTCTACAAAATAGGCCTGGAACAAGGCGTCAACGGCTTCGGTCTGTTTACTCTCGATGCCAGCCCAGTGGATTAGCCGGTGCGCATTCAAGGTATTTGGGGTGCGCTTCATAGCCTCGTAATTGATGGTGAGACCTGCCTTTTCGGCATGTTCGACCACTGGTGCATAGGCTTTTACTGCGGCGTCTTTACCGCCAAATTTGCCTTCCAAGTAATCACGCCGGTCCATGCCGTCGAGTGGCATGTCCGGATTCAGCTGAAACGGATGCCACTCAATGACAAAGGGGTGATCCGGCACCTGTGCCAATGCTTTGTCCAGGTGGGTCTTACCGATATAGCACCAGGGGCAGATCGGGTCTGAGATGATGTCGAGCTTGACGGTCATATTAGGGTGTAACCTTGAAATAAGCGGGCAGGGCGCGGCGAAGAAGTTTGCCGTTGGCACTCTGCGGCAGTGCTTCGAGATGGATATAGGCGCGGGGTTGTTTGTATCGCGCCAGATGGATGTTGGCAAAAGTTTGCAAGTCTTCGTGGTTCAACTTTTCGGGACCAGTGTAGAAGGCGGCGATGACAAAGGTATCGGGTTTGACTTCAATCGCTGTTGCACCAACCTGGGAGATGCCGGGATGGTTGGACAGTGCGGCTTCGACCTCAAGCGGCGAAACGCGGAAACCACCGGCGTTCATCATGTCATCATTGCGACCAAGGTAGCTAATCTGGTGGTCCGCAGACATTGAGCCCAAATCGCCAGTTAGGAACCAGTCACCTTGATAACGATCGGCAGTTTCCTGTGGCGCGTTGAGATAGCCGAGCATCAAGCCCGGGTCACTGCGATGAATAGAAATTGTGCCCTCATCTCCCTGCGGCACTGGGCCATCTGCGCCAAGGATGGCCACACGGCGACCAGGTTGCGGTTGACCAAGGGTCTGGCCTTGCGTCGCCAACGCGGGGCTGGACGATATGAAGGTGGAACATTCAGACATACCGTAAGCCTCAAACAGGTGGGTGCCAGTGGCTTTGGTCCATTTTTGGTGCAAATCACTTGAGAGTTTTTCGCCAGCACTAAGGCCGTGGCGCAAGTCTGGCAGGTCGAGTTTATCTTTGCCATGCAGGGCTTTGCGGTAGACTCCTGGTGCAGCGGCAAAAATGCTGGCGCGGTGCGTTTGCAACAACTCCGCCAGATCTCTTGGGTTGGTGCCCGGTGTTGGGATCAGCGCCGTTGCACCGATTGTCCAAGGATCCATCAATCCAGTGCCCAGTGTGTAGGTCCAGTTGAACGCGCCGGCATGCAGCAGTCGGTCGTCGACCCGCAGGTCATACCAGCCTGTGACCATCATCTGCCGGGCCCAAATGGCGCGATGGGCATGCGCGACAGCGCGCGGATTTCCGCTGGTGCCCGAAGTATAGACGACATAAGCCAGTCGCTCGGGATCGCCCAAGTTGTAACTGCAAGGCGGCAGGCCGCGCATCGCCATCAGTGAGTCGGTGGAGATCTGGTTAGGGTGGGGTGCACATTCCACATCTTCATCGCGCAGGATCGCTGCCGGGGACAGCTCGGCTATCATTTTGGCAGTGTCCGCTGCAGTCAGTTGAGACGACGTTGGAACCGGCACCAGCCCGGCCGCAATGGCGCCCAGATAGGCGATGGGAAACTCGACCGTATTGCCCAACCGCATCAGCAGGATGTCACCCGGATTTAGGCCGGACTGCAACAAACCGGTGCCGGTGCCACGTACGGCGGCTTCGAGTGCTTGGTATGTCCAGTTCTGCGCGCTGGATTTGGACAGGATAGACAGGGCAAGTTTGTCCGGTGTGGTGGGCGCATGGCGCAGCACATGAGCGGCCAGATTAAAGGGCGCAGGGCAGGGTGGAAACGGGCCTTGGTCAAAGATAGATAACATAAGACGTGGCTATCGCGGGTGGTGCTGCGTTGCAAGCAGCCGGAGGGCGGCCTATAGAGAGCAGATGACAGAACGAGATCCCAAATCACTGATTACCATTGCCCGCAGCAGCGGCAACCAGAGCGAAGCAGAACCGCTGGATCTGGGGGTAAGGGTACGTGAGTTGCGCAAGGCCCGCGACTGGACCCTGGAACACGCGGCCAACCAGGCCGGGCTGGCACGTTCGACCTTGTCAAAGATCGAAAATGGCCAGATGTCACCAACTTACGACGCGCTCAAGAAGCTGGCGACAGGGTTGCAAATATCGGTTCCACAACTCTTCACGCCGCCACAGCGGGGACAGGTGAATGGCCGTTTGACAGTGACCAAGACCGGTGAAGGGGCAGCCCATGCCACCACCACCTATGAGCACGAACTGTTGGCTGACAGCCTGTCACGCAAACAAATGTTGCCGTATCGCGCCCGCGTCCGGGCCCGGTCCATGGACGAATTTGATGGCTGGGTGCGCCATGACGGCGAAGAGTTCTTATATGTGCTAACCGGTGTGGTGCAGCTCTATACCGAGTTCTACGAACCCATTGAAATGCGGCGCGGCGATAGCGCTTATTACGACGCGGCAATGGGTCATAACGTCATTTCATCAAGCGACGAGGATGCAACCATCCTTTGGGTCACGTCACTGGCGTGAGCGGTGTGCAGCGGAGGCTTAGCCTTCGACTTCAACTTCGCGCAGCAGACCCTCGACAAAAAAGAAGTCTTCGACCTCTTCCTTGGCTTCGGTCAACGTAAGCTGGTGGGTCTGTGCAAGATGCGCAACAAAGGCGTCGCGGTCATGCAAAAGCTTCGGCACCAATTGCGGGTGCAGGTAAGGAAACCGGTTCTGTATACGTGGCAAGCTGGTGATCCAGGCATCAGTCGAGCGTAAAACGGTCATGGGCAGTCCTCCCACCGGGCAGCAGCGGATCGTTTGTCTGTTTAGTGTATCCAAATATAGCCCAAAAAGATACCGCCGCCAGTTTGGCAGCGGTAACAGATTTTGACTCGATTTAGCGGGACTGATCAGTCGTCAGTGAAAAGCCGGGTCAACACCACATGGGCAATGCCGACGGCGATGATCTGCATGACAATGAACATACCTATATGGCTAGGATGAATGCCGGCAAAGGTGTCGGTGAACCCGCGGGCGATGGTGACAGCTGGATTGGCAAAACTGGTCGATGAGGTGTACCAATATGCTCCGGTGATATAGAGGCCGACCAGTGCGGGCACCGCCTCGGGGCGTGATTTCAAGCCACCAAAAATGACGAACAATAGACCAAATGTAGCTATGATCTCGGATACCCATTGTGCTGAACCGGTGCGGTGCATGGTAGTAGAACTTTGCAATATTTCGATGTCAAACATTGCATGACAGGCCCATACGCCCAACAGTCCGCCGACAATCTGCACGATTATATAGGGCGCAACCGCGCTCCAGGGATGGTCACCACGCAGGGCAAACGCCAATGTGACGGCAGGATTAAAATGAGCGCCAGAAATGGGACCAAGCGTGGTGATGATAACGTAAAGCATGCAGCCAGTGGCAATGGCATTGGCCAATAGGGCCAGTGCTGTGGCATCACCTGCCAAGTTTTGCGCCATGATACCCGAGCCCACGACACCAATCAGTAGGAACGCGGTGCCCAAACCCTCGGCCAGTAGTTTTTGCGCCCTCATGTCAGATCTCCGATGCGGGCTAGTTCGGCTGATAGCTCTTGCGGGGCGAGGGTTTCAAACGGCAGGTCCAACAAGGCTGAGGCGCGTTTTTTCAAAATGTCGTAAGCGGTGCGAAACGCCGGATCCCAATCGGGTTCTACCGCGGCTGCCGGATCCTCGACACCCCAATGCGCGCGCACCGGGGCGCCGGGCCAGATTGGACAGGTTTCAGCTGCGGCTGAGCCGCATACGGTGATGACCATGTCCATTTTCGGCGCGTCAGACGTGGCAAACTCGTCCCAGCTTTTGGAGCGGGCAAGCGAGGTGTCATGGCCGTGTTCTGACAACAGTTTCAGAGATTGTGGATGCACGTGTCCGGCAGGGGCAGACCCTGCAGAATAGGCCTGCAAGCGACCCGCGCTTTGGCTGTTGATCAGTGTCTCCAACAGAATGGAGCGCGCCGAATTGCCGGTGCAGAGAACAAGGATATTCATGTGGTTTGCTTTCTCAGGGAGGTGTCAGACATTTTGTTGGCCAAGATCATCTAAGTGATGCTGAAGCGACTGCGGGTCGAGCGAGCCAAAAGGCAAGTCGACGAATTTTTGGATACGGCTTTTTAGAACGTCATAGGTTTGTTCGATAGCCTTTGGGAGGTCCTTAGGTGTACAGGAATTGGACACAGGATCGCTTAGCCCCCAATGAGCATTCATCGGGTGACCCGGCCAACTGGGGCATTCTTCGTTTGCCGCTTGGTCGCAAACCGTAAAGACAAAGTCCATTTTTGGCGTATTTTGAGCCCGGAAAACGTCCAGTGTTTTTGACGTCAAACCATCAACACTGTGGCTCTTGGCTTTTAGCAAAGCCAGAACGTCGGGGTGAGGAGCCTCGGCTGGGGTGGTGCCAGCCGAATATGCCTGGAACTTGCCACCGCTGAACGATGCCAGCAGTGCTTCGGCAAGGATCGAGCGGGCAGAGTTTCCAGTGCATAAGAACAGCACGTTCAAGGGGCGTTCGACGGATGGGCTAAAGATCTGAGGTGTTGACGGCAAGCAAATGTCAGGCCTGTTCTGGCTACAATCTTCCAGTAGCGTGCCAAACAAACCTCGTAGGGTGGTCACATTGGCGCTGTAGCGAAGCGTGGTGCCATTCCGTGTCTGAGATATCAGACCAACTTGCGTTAAGGCGGACAGGTAACTTGAGGCAGTGTTTGCTTTTAGCCCCAATGCACCGGAAATTTCCCCAGCAGGCACCCCGTGCGGATATCGCCGCATCAGCAACCTGAACAGGGCGAGACGCTTTGGGTGAGCAAGTGCGCTCAATTGATTTGTGATATCTATTTCCATATTTCGGGAAATATGGAAATAGATTGAGTCGGTCAACCCATGTTTTACAAATTTGGGTTAATCTGCCTGATACCACCAGACTGTCGGCATGAACTCTGGACGATCGCCGTAAATCGGCAGGCTGTCCGGAAAGCGCAGCTCTTTAGCATGGGCAATGCGACCTTTGTCGAACTGCCAGATCGGGATCACATAGCGACCCGTGGTCAGCACCCGGTCCAGTGCCCGAACTGCAGAAATGAAGTGCTCGGCACTGATTGCATTAAGCATGGCAGGTATCATGGCCTCGACAGCAGGGCTGTCTACCCCCATCAGATTGCGGGTGCCAGGTTGGGTCACGCCCTCTCGTCCCCAATACAGAAACTGTTCATTGCCCGGGCTAAGCGACAAATCGCGGCGATAGCGGGTCATGTCGAAGTCATATTCGTTCTGGCGAGAAACATATTGGGCGTTGTCAACTGTTTCAGTGGCGACCTTAATGCCCAACCGTTCCAGCGCGCTTGCATATATTTCCACAACGGTTTGCATCTCACCATCGCCCTGACGCAAAAGAACTGAGAATTCGAAGGGCTCGCCCTGTGAATTTTGCAAAACGCCATCTTGAACGGTCCATCCTGCCTCACCCAGCAACTTGGTCGCCTTGCGCAGGTTTTTGCGGTTTCGCTCGGTTCCGTCGCTGACGGGCAAAGAGTAACCCTCCAAAGCCCCAGGCAGCAAACTGTCGGCATAAGGTTCAAGCAGCGCCCGAACACGTCCCTCAGCCGACCCTGGTCGCATACCCAATGCCGAGTTAGAGTAGTACGAGGTAATACGAGGTTGGGTACCGCCGGTCACGGTGCCGTTGATGTATTCAAAATTGAAGGCATGGATCAGTGCTTCACGTACGCGCCAGTCTTTGAACAACGGGTTGCGGGTATTCATGGCCAGCCCGGTGATGCCGGACGGGCGCTGATGGGGTATCTCTGACTTCACCACATCGCCACGCTGCGCCGAGGGAAAATTATAACTGTTGTCCCATTTGCCAGCATTGAATTCACGTACCGCAGTCAGCTCACCCACCTTGAAGGCTTCAAACAAAACAGTCGCATCGCCAAAGAACTCGATCCGCATTTCGTCGAAATTCTGCGTGCCGCGTCGAAATGGTAGATCCTTGCCCCAATAATCAGGGTTGCGCTTCAGGCTGACAAATCGGCCAGGATCAGCGTCGTCAACCACATAAGCACCTGAGCCAATGGGGGCCTCTGACGGACCGCTGGAGGCAAAGTCTTTGCCCTCCCACTGACCTTTCTTCAAAATTGGCCGCATCCCGGCGAGCAAAGCCAACTCGCGATCCTCGGTGTTAAATGTGATCCGAACTTTGCGCGGCCCAGTTTGGGCAATATTGTCAATTTTGGACCAAAACCCGCGATAGCGAAGATGGCCGCTGGTGCCCAAAGTCTCATATGACCAGATCACATCCTCGACGGTCACCGGTGAGCCGTCCGAGAAACGAGCCTCGGGGCGAAGGGTGAATTCGACCCAGGACCGGTCCTCGGGAGTCACAATGGATTCTGCCAGCAGACCATACAGTGAAAACGGCTCATCCCAAGAGCGGCCCATCAGGCTCTCATATCCCCAGAACCGCAGCTGCCACGGAGCAGTACCCTTTTGGACAAAGGGATTGAGCGTATCAAAGCCGCCCGTATTGCCAAACACCACGCGCCCGCCTTTGGGCGCATCGGGGTTGGCATAGGGAAGTGACACATAATCTGGTGGCAGTGCCGGCTGGCCATACATGGCAATGCCATGGGATGATTCTGCAGCTGCACAATTAACACTTATCAGCAAGGTGATGCCTGCCAATGTTGAGGTGATTTTTGAGAAATAGTCTGATCGCATTTTGGCAACAATCCTGCTTGGCCCATATTTACTTGAGATATCAGGCTACCCGTGCTTTTGGGTCTTTTCAAACTTTTAGCTTGGATAACGTCAGATTATTGAGTATAACAGGGTCACTGCTCGATAGGTTTCTTGCCTGTATGAAACCTGCCTCAATAACTTGACGCCCGCTTCGCGCGGGCGTTTTTTTTTGTTGTGCGGCGTTAACCTTTGGTGCCTGGAAGTAAGTGGCAGACTTACTAATGGCAAAAACTCCCTTAGCTCTAAACCACCGGACCATGATCTGTTTACAGTATGCGTCCTCTAAACCCCTCAGAAATTTTAGAAAAACAGAAGACACCTCGATCCGGCGTTTTCTTTGCAGTTGCAGCATGGCACAATGATTGGCAACCATATCACGTTAATTCAGAGGGAGAGACCAATGTCTTTGCAGGGAAAAACCGCAGTTGTAACGGGTTCAAATTCAGGGATTGGACTGGGAGTCGCGCGGGAACTGGCGCGGGCCGGGGCGGATGTTGTGTTGAATTCATTCACCGACGGAGACGAGAATCATGCTCTGGCGGCGGCGTTATCGGCGGAATTCGGCGTATCGGCCCGTTACATCAAGGCGGATATGTCCGTCGGTGAAGAATGCAGAGGCCTGATTGAGGCCGCAGGAAGCTGCGATATTCTGGTTAATAACGCCGGAATCCAGCACGTCGCTCCAATTGATGAATTTCCCCAAGACAAGTGGGACGCCATTATCGCGATCAATCTCAATTCGGCTTTTCACACGACGGCAGCGGCACTGCCGCTGATGCGGGCAAAGGGCTGGGGACGGGTGATCAATATTGCTTCAGCACATGGTCTGACTGCGTCGCCGTTCAAATCAGCCTATGTCGCAGCCAAACATGGTGTTGTGGGTATGACCAAGGCAGTAGCACTGGAAACTGCGCAGGAACCGATCACCTGTAATGCTGTCTGTCCTGGGTATGTGTTGACGCCTCTGGTCGAAGCGCAGATCCCCGCGACTATGGAAGAATACGGTATGGACCGCGAGACAGTGATCAAAGAGGTCATGTTGGCGCGTCAACCATCCAAAGAATTTGCAACGGTGGAACAGTTGGGCGGTACAGTGGTGTTCTTGTGTTCTTCTGCCGCAGCGCAGATGACCGGCACCACGCTTAGCGTCGATGGCGGCTGGACCGCACTGTAGGACGGGTAACCCCGCACCTTCAGCTGACGGTAACTGTGGCTTTTAGTCGGTGTTCGGCGATGGTGGCTGACTGGGGTCTCTGGAGTTTGGGTAAACCAGGCCTGCCGAGATCACCAGTTTGGCTGCGTCTTCAACGCTCATGTCCAGTTCCATCACGTCTTCTTCTGGCAAGAACAACAAAAAGCCCGAGGTTGGGTTCGGAGTAGTCGGAAGGAAGATGCTCATCAAATTTCCGCGAGGGTTTGCGCGTTCAAGTACTTCGCCCTTGGCGACGGTCGAAACAAAGCCAATGGCCCAGATTCCTGGGCGCGGGTATTGAATTAAACAGGCCTTTTCAAAACTACGCTCGGTCTGAGCAAACACGGTTTCCGAGATTTGCTTGATACCGGAATAGATCGTACGGACCACAGGCATTCGCTCGACCAGACTTTCCCCAAAACCAATAAGCGAGCGACCAAGGATGCCTTTGGCGATCCAGCCAATCACGATGGTGAACAGGAAAAAGATGATCAGCCCGATGCCGCGCAGGTTAATGCCTATGTATTTCTCGGGGAGAATGGTGGCAGGCACCAGTGGCAGCACAACACTGTCGACCCAGCCCATGATCGACCACAACAGCCATATTGTCAGCCCCACCGGAGCGATCACCACGATGCCGGTCAGAAACGAAGATCGCAGCCGTGCAAACAGGCCCGGGCGACGGTGGGGTTCATGGTCAAATGGCGTTGTCATCTGTCTTTTTCGCTGTTGGTCGGTTGCAACCTAGGAAGTTTGCAGAGCAGCTGCAATGGTGGCTCTCCAATCTGTGTAGATCAGGTGCGCAGAGTGCTTAATTCCCGGGCAATCTGCGTCGCCAGCCGGGCATTGTTGCGCACCAGGGCGATATTGGCGGTCAGCGATCGACCTTCGGTCAGCTCAAATATCCGCTGCAACAAAAATGGAGTGACACCTTTGCCACTAACACCTTGCGAGTCGGCCTCGGATTGGGCCTGCGCAATGATCGGTGCCAGGATATCGGCCGCGATTTCGTCGCCCTTGGGGATTGGGTTGGCAATCAGCTGGCCTCCGGGCAGGCCAATAGTCTGACGCATCTTGTGGGCGCGGGCGATTTGCATCGCATTGTCCATCCGCAGCGGCGCCGTGAGATCAGATTGCGCCGACCAGAAGGCCGGAAAGCTGTCTTGGCCGTAGGCGATGACCGGCACACCCTGAGTTTCCAGCACCTCCAGGGTTTTGGGCACGTCGAGTATTGCCTTGGCACCAGCGGCCACCACAGTGACCGGCGTCGCGGCCAGTTCCATCAGGTCGGCCGAGATATCAAATGACTGCTCCGCGCCTTTGTGTACACCGCCGATACCGCCGGTGGCGAAGACTTCAATGCCTGCCAGATGCGCGGCAATCATCGTGGCCGCGACAGTGGTGGCGCCAGTGCCGCCAGTGGCCAGACAGGCGGCGAAATCTGCGCGCGACAGCTTGGCGACACCGGTGGCCTGACCCAGCGCCTGCAGCTGGTCGGCTTCGAGCCCGACATGCAAGCACCCGTCGAGCACAGCAATAGTAGCTGGAGTAGCACCAGCCTGACGGATATCCTGTTCGACCAAAGTGGCCACCTCGACGTTTTGCGGGTAGGGCATGCCGTGGGTGATGATAGTGCTTTCCAGCGCCACAATTGCGGTACCGGCAGATTTGGCTGCCTGTACTTCGGCAGAATATTGGATATCGATCACAGGGGTGGTTCTCCGGAAACATAGGTAGCGGCGGCCTTAAGGGCAGATGCCAGGGCGGTCTCGTGGGTTTCTCCACGCGCCTCGGCAGCGATATGGGCAGCCATAAAGGTATCTCCGGCTCCGGTCACACGGGCGACTGTGACGCGGGGCGGAGTAAGTGTGATGGGGGCATTTGGGCCAGCCTCGGTGGCGGAACTGCCACCGTCAGTGACCAGAACGCGGGCGGCGCCGCGTTCCAGCATGGCCAATGCGGCGGTTTCGCTGTCGATGAATTCGGCCTGGCACAGCAGCCCGGCTTCTTCGAGATTGACGTAAAGCGTGCCCCGGTTGTGGGTCAGGAATGGGCGCAGCCGTTCTGCCTTGCCCGGCGAGGCCGGCGCGACACGCAGGTCGGCGGCGGCAAAGGCGGGATCATTGGCGATGTCATCCAGCAGCGACAGGGTCAGGTTGCCGTCCAGTGCCACTGGACCGGCATAGGGCTGCTCGACCGAGCCGAGGCTGCCATCGTGTAGGGGGCGTAAGATTTTATCCCCGGCAGCTTCGAGAGAGTGGGCGTCTGCAATGGCGGCAATCAGCCCATTGGCCCCTTCAACCGCCATGTAGCGGTCGGTCGGCAAATCCTCGGAGCGGTAGAGATAGTCGGTGATCAATCCAAGACGAGTGCAGGCCGTGATCAGCTCGTTGCCTTCGTCGTCGCGGCCAATGGCGCTGAGCAACGCGGGTTTGAGGCCAAAACGAGCCAAGGTCATTGCAATATTCATCGCAACACCACCGGGCAGGCGACTGATGCGCCCCGGCATGTCAGCGCCGTGATGCATTTCCACGGGTGATCGGCCAATGATGTCCCACAGGACGGAGCCAATGCAGAGAATATTGGGGTCGGACTGATCGGAGGTTTTGGTCATTTGCGTGTTCTGCCTATTTTTGTGTCACATCGCAAGTCGCAACAGCTGTCAGGGCACGGCAAATGTCAGCGCGGCCCAGAGAGATTGCCAAACCGGTCCCTCTGCTTTTGGGGCTGGCCGAATGACCACCGCGTCTAACAGGTAGGTGTGGCCTGCCTTTACCGGGATCAGCGCGTAGCCTTGAATATCGGTGTGGCGCAGGAAAATTGACACGGTGCCATCAGGGGCCCGTTCAAAAACCTCGACCTGGGTCTCGGCACGCGGTTGGCCCTGATAGAACAGCTGGACGGGTATACCCAAGGACAGATCATCGGTATAGGGGTTGGCCAAGGCAACAAACTCAGTCTCCATACCCTGTAGGCTATCGGTGCCAGTGCCATCCCCAATTGCAATCAGTGCCTTGGCGTGGCGCGAATAGGTTTCAGTGAAATCTTGCTCTGGCAGGCCACGCGCGTGATGACTCTGGATGATACCGACAAAACCTTTGTGCGTGACAAAAGCCTGAAACATCTCCCAAGTCTCATAAGTTAGGGTCTCTGGCACTGTTTCATGACTAATGACCAAAAGCCCGTCATCAATCTGGTCCAAATGGAATGCCGGCAGATCCCCCATGCGGCCCTGATATGGTGTGACCTGATCCCCCTGCATAATATCAAAGCGCCGGGTGCGTCGGGCAAAATAGACCAGCTTGCTACCAGTGAATTTCTGCCCATTCCGCAAATCAGCAATCACCGGCCGACCTGAATCAACTTGATATTTCTGCGGTTCAATCCAAAACTCGTGCGAAAGAGCGGGCAGGGTGGTTAGAACCAGGCCGACAAAAGCAAAAACAAGACGGCAGGACAGGCAAATGGGCATAGGCAAGACCTTATGGAGACTGGGCAACAGGCTGGCAGTTGTGCTGTTGGTGTCAAGTCTGGCCTTGATCACACTGCTGTCACAGGGACGAGCCCATGAGGTGACGCCAACAATCGCCGACTTCAGGGTTGAGGACGGTCAGATTGCCTTGGATTTGCGTTTGAACATCGAAGCGTTTGTAGCCGGCATCAATCTGGATGGGATGGAGGATACCAATCAGGCGGCGCAGGCTACCGATTATGACAGCCTGCGGGAATTGGAGCAGGATGAACTGGAACCGATGGTGCGCCAATTTGCCGAGGAGTGGCTGGAAACGGTGGAACTCGTCGCTAAGGGACGTGTGGAGCTCAGCGTCACAGAGGTGATCATACCCGACGCCGGAGATATTGAGGTGCCGCGCGCCTCATATCTCATGCTCAACGGAACCATCCCGGCAAACGCACGTAGCCTGACGCTGTTTTGGCCCAAGGGGTCAGGCGGCGTGGTGTTGCGGCAGAACGGGGTAGAGGAACCCTATACCGGTTTCTTGCAGGGTGGCGAGATCACACCCTCCATCCCGCTGAGCGGCGGCGCGGCGATATCTCCGGCAGAGGCCTTTGTCGACTATTTGCCAGTAGGGTTTGAGCACATCCTACCCAAGGGGCTTGATCACATCCTGTTTGTGCTGGGATTGTTCTTTCTCAGCGCTCGGCTACGGCCCCTGCTGTGGCAGATCAGCGCCTTCACTGTGGCGCATACCATTACCCTCGCGTTGGGCGCGCTGGGCTGGGTACAGGTGCCTGCTGGCATCGTCGAGCCGCTGATTGCGGCATCCATAGTCTATGTGGCAGTGGAGAACATCTTTACCCGCCACCTCACCGCCTGGCGTCCACTGGTGATTTTTGGCTTTGGTCTGCTGCACGGGCTTGGCTTTGCCGCAGTGCTGGGCGAATTCGGATTGCCGCGAGATCAATTTATGGCCGCGTTGATTGGTTTTAACGTTGGCGTTGAGCTGGGCCAACTTACCGTTATTGCAATTGCGTTTGCCACAGTTGGGTTTTGGTTCTGCTCCCACCCCAAATATCGCGGTCGGGTGGCGATACCGGCCTCGATCACCATTGCGGTGATCGGAGCCTATTGGTTTGTCGAACGGGTGTTTCTGTAGAGAGGGCTTAGCCCATTGCGGCAGTTAAGCGTTTAAGTGCTGCAACCGGATCGCCCTCACGCCAGATCTCATCGCCAAAACCGAAAAAGTCAGTGTAGGGGGTCAAGTGACGGACCAGATCCTCGGTCAACCCGCCTTCGGCCACCATGGGCACTTCGATCATCTCGGACCACCATTGAAACAACTCAGTTTCGGCAATGGCGCCATCCCCAAGGCCAGAGGTGCCAACCGGACCAAAGCTGACGTAATCAGCACCTGCCTCGGCTGCCGAAATACCGTCGTGGTTAGAGGCACCGCAGAAGCAACCTACGATTGCGTCAGCGCCCATTGCCTTGCGGGTTGCCCGCACAGAACGGGCGGAATCTGTTAGATGCACACCGTCCAGTCCCAGCCGCTCGGCCAGGATCTGGTGGTCGGAAATCACAATGGCGACGTCACGGGCATGAGTGACCTCACGCAAGGCATCTGCTGCCCGGCTCAGGGTGTCTTCGTCGCGACTGGCCATGTCCAATCGCAGGCAAGCAACGTCGGTGGAATCCAAAACTTTGGCCACCTGATCCGGGAACTGGCCCAGTTCGAAACTTGGCGGTGTGATCAGATAGATCTGCGGCTGCTCGGGGCTGTCCATGGGTGCGGTCCTTGTGATGTCTTGCCGCTATTTAGCGAATAACGCCGTTTGCGCAAGTTTTTAAGGTGCTGACAGGGTAAATGAGGCGCAGCAAAAGCACCAGATCTTGCTCTGGCGGCAATTGCGGATTAGATCGGGGCGAAATTTCAGTGAGAGTAACATGCCCAGTCAGACCCCACAGCCTGCTTTTGTTTTGGTGCGCCCGCAGATGGGCGAGAATATCGGCGCTGCCGCGCGTGCAATGTGGAACTTTGGTTTGGACCGTATGCGCATTGTGGCACCGCGTGACGGCTGGCCCAGTCCCAAGGCGGTTGCCATGGCCTCGGGCGCTGGGCGCTTGCTGGACGAGGCACTGCTGAGCCCGGATGTGCCGGATGCGCTGGCGGATTGTTCCTTTGTCTTTGCCACCACTGCACGACAGCGCGGATTGACCAAACCTGTGTACAGCCCCGAAGCTGCAATGAAACTGGCAGCTCAGAAGATTGCTGCCGGCGAAAAAGTCGCGGTGATGTTTGGACCCGAACGCGCTGGGCTGGAAAACGAAGACGTGGCCAAGGCCAACGCCATTATTTCGGTGCCGGTGAACCCGGCTTATGGATCCTTGAACCTGGGTCAATGCGTGCTGCTGACAGCCTATGAATGGCAGCGCCAAGTGGCCGAAATCGAGCACGAGACTGTCGAGATGGGCAAATCCAGTTGGGCCACTGGTGTTGAAATTGAGAAACTCTCTGACCATTACGAGGAGCGGTTGGGGCAGGCAGGTTTCTTTTTCCCG
Organism: Rhodobacterales bacterium 56_14_T64; assembly: GCA_002162795.1. GTDB lineage: Bacteria > Pseudomonadota > Alphaproteobacteria > Rhodobacterales > Rhodobacteraceae > Parasedimentitalea. The sequence continues at coordinate 42,229 of MAAY01000055.1, read as the reverse complement.
ACCGAGAAGGCACCAAACATGAAGCTCAACCTGCGCAATTTGTGGAGCCGGATGTCACTGACAAGCGCGGATGTGCAGATGCTGCATGGGGTGATGCGTCAGATGGTACGCTGGAAACAGCGCGGCGACGAATAAGCTGGCTGGACCTCTTGGGGGCAGGGATCTAGCGTGGCACTAAATAAGACGAGGCAAGCATGAGCAAGCGCAGCATTTTTGAAGAAGTCGACGGCGAGCGCTCGGATTCACCCGAGGTGACGCCTGGTCTGATTGATCGTGACAGCGGTGGCGCCCGACGGGCCATCCGGGCTTGGCTGATGGTGCTGTTTGCGCTGGTGGTGGCGATGATTGTTGTTGGCGGGCTGACCCGGCTGACCGACAGCGGCCTGTCGATAACCGAGTGGAAACCGGTGACCGGTGCGATGCCACCGTTGAGCGAGGCTGACTGGCAAGCAGAGTTCGACAAATACCAACAGATCGATCAGTGGCGCATTGAAAACCAATGGATGCAGCTCGACGACTTTAAATCGATCTATTGGTGGGAGTGGAGCCACCGGCAGTTGGGTCGCGTGATGGGACTGATCTGGGCGCTGGGCTTTCTTGGCTTTCTGGTTGCACGCAAAATCCCGACCGGCTGGACCGGCAGATTGGCCCTGCCAGGGCTGCTAGGCGGTGTGCAGGGTGGCATCGGTTGGTGGATGGTTGCCTCAGGCGTGACAAAGGGCGAGGGCATGGTCTCCGTTGCCTCGTACCGGCTGGCCATTCATCTTGGCTTGGCCTTTGTCATTCTTGGCTTCATTGCACGGTATGTATTGATGTTGTCGCGCGAAGATCGGGCGCTGATGCAGGCGCGCCGGGCTCAAGAAAAGAAGCTATTTGGTCTATCGACAGGGCTGTTGCACTTTGCATTCTTGCAAGTCATTCTTGGCGCGCTGGTGGCTGGGATCGACGCCGGTCGGTCATATACAGATTGGCCACTGATGGGCGGACAGGTAATTCCGCAAGACGCCATGATGCTGGAACCCATGTGGCGAAATTTTTTTGAAAGTCCCGGCTTGGCTCAATTTATTCACCGTGTCAGTGGCTACCTTTTGATGGCATTTGGCGTAGTGGTTTGGCTACGCGGACGCACTAGCGCACACCCAATAACGCAAAATGCCTTTCACGCCGTATTTGCAAGTTTGCTGCTACAGATCGTTCTGGGCATTGTTACCGTTGTCTACGGCGCCCCCTGGCCGGCCGCTATTTTACACCAACTAATGGCGGTGATCCTCTGGGTCCTGATCCTACGGGCCCGCTTTCTTTCTGCTTATCCCATTACCACTTCGATCAAGGACATCTGAACATGAGCGCATTTGACGAACTGATGAGTTTCCAGCGTGATACCCAGGCCCTGGGGCAGGTTGCCGGCCGGTTGGGTTGGGACCAGGAAACCATGATGCCACGCGGCGCTGCGTCCCAGCGTGGCGAAGAAATGGCGGCGATTGAATCCGTCTTACATGCCCGCCGAATGGACCCACGTGTTGGCGACTGGCTTGAGACAGCCCAAGCTCCGGACGAGGCGGGTGCCGCCCAACTGCGTGAAATCCGCCGTGGCTATGATCGCGCTCTGAAAGTGCCCGCTGATCTGGCTAAGAAATTGGCGCAGCTCACCTCCGAGGCACAGGGCAAATGGGCCGCTGCGCGCGCGGATGAAGACGTGGCTGCCTTTGTGCCGGTGCTGCAAGAGGTAGTAGCGCTGAAACGGGAAGAGGGCGCTGCCTTGGCCGCTGGTGGCAATCTGTATGATGCCATGATCGAAGATTACGAGCACGGCACCACCAGCGCACAGATTGCGGACATCTTTGATGCGATGCGACCGCGCTTGGTGGCCCTTCGTGCAGCGGTATTGGATAAGCCAACGCCCAAGGGGCTGGTCGGTTTGTTTGACGAACCCAAGCAGATGAAGCTGGCCCGCAAACTGGCCAAGGCGTTTGGTTATGACATGAACCACGGTCGGGTGGATAAGGCAGTTCATCCGTTCAGTTCAGGCAGCGGGTTGGACGTTCGTATCACCACACGCACCAGTGCCGATGACCCTTTCAACTGCATCTACTCCACCATCCACGAAGTTGGCCACGCCTGCTATGAGCAGAATATCGACAAGGCCTATTTGCTGACGCCACTGGGCAGTGGTGTGTCGATGGGCGTGCACGAGAGCCAAAGCCGGATCTACGAGAACCAAATTGGCCGTGGACGAGCCTTTACCGGTTGGCTGTTTGGTCAGTTGACAGAAGTCTTTGGTGATTTTGGTATTGAAGACGCAGATGCATTTTATGCTGCGGTCAACACTGTGCACAACGGCTATATCCGAACCGAGTCTGACGAGGTGCAGTACAATCTGCACGTCATGTTGCGGTTTGATCTGGAACGGGCGCTGATGTCTGGTGACTTGCAGGTTGCTGACCTCGAGGGTGCCTGGAATGATCGCTTCAAGGCCGACTTTGGCTATGAGGTGGACAAGCCCTCAAACGGCTGTTTGCAGGATGTTCATTGGTCGGTTGGCCTGTTTGGTTATTTCCCGACCTACAGCCTTGGCAATGTCTATGCTGGTTGCTTGGACCAGGCACTGCGCAAGGGGGTTCCGGATCTGGATCAACAGCTGTCTCTGGGTGACACGTCAGGCGCGACCAGTTGGCTAAAAGACAATCTTCAGCAATTTGGAGGTCTGCGGTCCCCAAAGGAAACCATTTCTCACGCAGCTGGAATGGAGCCAAGCCACAAGCCATTGCTGAATTATCTGGAAACCAAGTTCGGCGAAATCTATCAGTTGTAATGCGCAGGTAACGTGAAAACCGGTCCGCAAAGAACGGTGGACATGGACAATTGGGCGCCTGCGACACCTCGCAGGCGCCTTTGCATTTTGGGCTTGTTACATCCCATTGCGCCATGGGCGTGCGCTCTGTTTAGATGATATTCTGAAATATATAACAGACTGTCGGCAATCGCGATTACCGTTGGGCCTGACACCCCCAGCACCAGGATCAGGACCCCCTTGGCACGGGGCGCAACAGGATGCATTTCACGCACGGGGCTTAGAACTCCCGTCCGCTTCCGTTTTGGTGGTACCACCTCTCTATTCACGGCCTCCGAATAGAAAGCACTACAGAATATGACGAAATCGCAGGGCAATGTCCCTGGACATGAAAAAGGGCCTGCTTTTGTGCAAAGCAGGCCCCCAATAATCATGTGATGATATCAAATTCCGGCGTTACTCTTCCGCTTGTCCATTTGCATCGTCATCATTTTGTTCCGCAATCCATGCAACAGAAACCACGACTTCATTCTTACCAGTGTTGAACACTTTCACACCGCCAGCACTGCGCGACCGGAACGAGATGCCATCAACCGGAACTCGAATAGACTGGCCTTTGGATGTTGCGAGCATGATCTGGTCGTCCAGCTCTACCGGGAACGAGGCAACCAATTCACCACCGCGCATGGCTTTGTCCATAGCAGCGACACCCATGCCGCCGCGTCCGCGCACTGGATAGTCGTGGCTAGAGGACAGCTTGCCTGAACCGCCACTGGTGATGGTCAGGATCTGGTTCTCAGCAGCCGACATTTCGGCATAGCGCTCCTGGCTGATCGTTGCGTTGGCATTGGCCTCTTCATCAGCTCCCTCGGCATCATCGGCCAGACCAGCCACTGCCCGGCGCATTTTCAGATAGGCAGTTCGCTCATCCGACGTGGCCTCAAAGTGACGGATCACCGACATTGAAACGACATGCTTGCCATCACTCAAACGGATGCCCCGCACACCGGTCGATTTACGGCCCTTGAAAACACGCACATCGGTGGTCGAGAACCGAATGGCGCGGCCGGCATTGGTGACCAGCATCACGTCGTCGTCTTCGGAGCAAATGCGCGCATTGACCATCTCAACGCCCTCGGGCAGGTCCATGGCGATTTTGCCGTTGCGTTTGACGTTGACGAAATCGGACAGTGCATTTCGGCGGACATCGCCAGCCGTGGTGGCAAAGATGATCTGCAGCTTGGCCCAGTCGTCCTCGGGCACGTCTACCGGCATGATGGCAGCAATCGACACTCCGGGAGGGATCGGCAGGATGTTGACCACGGCCTTACCCTTGGCGGTTCGGCCACCCTGAGGCAGACGCCAGGTTTTCAGCTTGTAAACCATGCCATCGGTGGTGAAAAACAGCAGCTGAGTATGTGTATTGGCCACAAAGAGGGTGGTGATCACATCCTCTTCCTTGGTCTGCATGCCTGACACGCCTTTGCCGCCGCGTTTCTGAGCGCGGAAATCGGCCAGCGGGGTGCGCTTGATGTAGCCACCGGAGGTCACGGTCACCACCATGTCCTCGCGTTCAATCAGATCTTCGTCGTCCATATCACCGGACCAGTCGACAATCTGGGTACGGCGTGGCACGGCGAACTGGTCCCGTACCTCAGTCAGCTCATCAGAGATGATACCCATGATGCGCTCACGAGAGCCCAAGATTTCAAGGTATTCCTTGATCTTGCCCGCTAACGCTTCCAGTTCATCAGTAACTTCCTTGACGCCAATCTGAGTAAGACGCTGAAGGCGCAGTTCCAGAATCGCACGGGCCTGGGTTTCTGACAGGTTGTAGGTGCCATCGTCATTGGCAGTATGGGTCGGGTCGTCGATCAGCGCGATATATTCCAGGATAGGCTGCGCTGGCCAGCGTCGTGTCATCAGCTTTTCACGCGCTTCTGCGGCATCCGCCGAAGCTCGAATGGTGGCAACAATTTCGTCGATATTTGTGACGGCGACGGCCAAACCACACAAGATATGACTGCGTTCGCGCGCTTTGCGCAGCAAATAGGCGGTCCGCCGGGCCACCACATCTTCGCGAAAGTCGATGAACGACGTCAAGAAACGGCGTAGGGTCAGGGTTTCAGGTCTGCCGCCATTTAGTGCCAGCATGTTGCAGCCAAAATAGGTTTGCATCGGCGAGAACCGGAACAGCTGATTCATCACTACTTCTGGAGTAGCATCGCGTTTCAATTCGATGACCACACGCACTCCGTTGCGGTCGGATTCATCCTGAACGTGGGCAACGCCTTCGATCTTTTTATCACGCACCTGTTCGGCGATCTTCTCGATCATCGCCGCTTTGTTCACCTGATATGGAATCTCATCGACAACAATAGCATAGCGATCGCGGCGAATTTCCTCGACCCGGGTTTTTGACCGGATGATCACCGATCCTCGGCCCTCGAGGTAGGCTTTACGGGCGCCAGCGCGACCCAGCATGATACCGCCAGTGGGAAAATCAGGGCCGGGGACATACTCGATCAGCTGTTCGGTGGTCAGGTCGGGATCCTCGATCAGCGCCAGAGTTGCGTCGATGACTTCGCCCAGATTGTGTGGCGGAATATTGGTGGCCATGCCCACGGCAATACCGCCGGCGCCATTGACCAACATGTTCGGGAAGCGGGCCGGCAAAACCGTCGGTTCACGGTCCTTGCCATCATAGTTGTCCTGGAAATCAACGGTATCTTTGTCGATATCGCTGAGCAGAAACGCAGCCGGTTTGTCCATCCGGACTTCGGTATAGCGCATCGCGGCTGCGTTATCGCCGTCCATCGAGCCAAAGTTGCCCTGACCATCCAGTAATGGCAGCGACATCGAGAAATCCTGTGCCATCCGCACCAGCGCGTCATAGATCGCGCTATCACCATGCGGGTGGTATTTACCCATCACATCGCCAACCGGGCGGGCCGATTTTCGATAGGACTTGTCGTGGGTATTGTTGGTCTCATGCATCGCATAGAGAATGCGGCGGTGCACCGGCTTCAATCCGTCCCGCAGGTCGGGAATGGCTCGGCTGACGATGACTGACATCGCATAGTCGAGATAAGAGGTCCGCATTTCGGATTCGATAGTGACGGTAGGTCCGTCGTAAATCGGCCGAGATGGCGGAGTTTCATCCATATTTTCAGGAGTGTCCGGCGTATCGCTCACGTGTGCTGCCCGTTGTTATTGATGGGTCTATATCTTGTGGATGCACCCTAACAGACAGGGCATATGAGGCGCAAGCAAACAGAGTTTTTGACTGCCTTTTCGCCATTAATATCTCAGTAACGCTTTGGTTTTGAGGTAAATTAACTATTTTCACGCTACCATCGTCAGACACACCCAATATTTGGAGGTCAAAATGGAGCCACGAGAAACCGAATTGATGCTGAAAGGGTACGGGCTGACAACCGCCGAGTTCACCTATCACATGCCCGACTACACACATGTGCTGAACACCTACGTCTGGCAAGACTACGACCTGATGCCGGACCACCCAAAACTGTTTGAGTTTATCGAGTTTTGGCAGCGGGAGATCGACGGGCCACTTCATTCTGTGCGGTTTTGCCACCGCAAAATGATCAACCCGGGCGAATGGCGCAATGTCACCGGCATCATGACCCTCCATTAAAGGCCCATTAGCAATCATAGCCGGATTATTTGAATAATCCGACTGCCATCGTGGATGTTATGCTGAACAACTGGCGCCGCCCAACACACAGAACTTTGCGCAATGGGCATGGTTCAGGTGCACATCTCGTTCAGCCTCGGCCAGTGTCTGGCCCAGTTCAAATTCTAGAGAGTAAGGCAACAAAGTGCAGGCCAGTACTGTAGGGCTAGAGGCGCCTTTGCGTTTGACCACCATGCGGGACGAGGAACACATCACATCATTCGGTGATTTATCCAGAATTCCCCAACAGGCGGTTGTGATCTCGGGCACCTCAACCGCTGCATCCATTTCCGGGAACAAGACAGTTTGACCTGGGTTATAGGCATCAATGCTAAACTCATGCTCTGTAAATAATGCGGCATATCCTACACGGGAGTCTGCGTCACTGTCGCCCCATTGGCTGCGCCCGGCTACGGCCATTGAAAAACCGTTTTCCTGCAGCCACTGCATCCCCAATAATGTCTTTGCAAAACTGCCAGCACCGCGTTCTGCGTCATGCACGTCGCTGTCAAAATGATCCAGTGAAACCCGTATCACCATCTGATTGGGAAAATCGGAGTTCAACTGTGACAAACCCGCTTGTACCGTCTTGCGCATCATTGGCGCCATCGCGTTGGTCAGGATCAACACCCGATAACCGCGCGCCAGAGCCAAACGAGTCATGTTGATCATCTGCGGATTCATAAAGGGCTCGCCGCCGGTGAACCCGATTTCTTTGACCGGCCAGTTTCTTTCCTCGATCTGATCCAAATATATCTGCACTTCATCGGCAGAAATATAGGCCAGTGCATCATTGCTGGGCGAACTGAATATATAACAATTGGCACATTCAATATTGCAAAGAGTGCCGGTGTTGAACCACAGCGTTTCAGGATTGCTAAGCGCCACGCTGGCGCGGTCCTGGCCATCAGCCGTCACATGACTGTCCTGGAACTTGCCAATATTGGCGGTGGCTTGCGAGAGGTCTTTCATTCGGACATTCCGGTGGCTTCTTTCACTGAGGTCTAACCTATACTGGCAGGCAAGTGAAAGGTTGCGAACAAAAAATTGATAGGGCCGTGAAGTCACTCATTCGCGTTGTCAGGCTGGCAATCACCCGAAGATGTGCCTAAACCATATGCGAGTGTTAGCGCAAAACCCAAGCATACGGATGCTCTGATGCACCGAGATTTACGTGAATGGCGGAGGATTAACCCATGAATGTTATAGAATATCCTGACCAAGACATGTTGGCCATTGATGTTGCCAATCGCCTAGCTGGGGATCTTAAAACCCATCTATTGAACCATGACACAGCATCTCTTGCAGTGGCAGGCGGAACCACCCCAGCGCCGATTTTTGATGATCTGTGCGCGGCAGATGTCGATTGGTCGCGGATACGGGTGATGGCGACTGACGAGCGCTGGGTGGCAAGCAACAGCGAGCGATCTAACGCTCGTATGATCAGCAAGCGTCTGCTGGTCAACCGTGCTTCCGCCGCACGGTTTTTGCCTTTTCATGTGCCGGACCGAGACCCCGAAGACGTGATCGCCGAGGTCGAGGCCATGATCGCCCCGGAACTGCCAATCTCAGTGCTATTGCTGGGCATGGGGGCCGATATGCACACAGCCTCGCTATTTCCGGGTGTTCTGGGGCTAGAAAAAGCCCTAAATCCATCGGCGACGCCCCTGACAATTCTTCGCCCTGACAGCCAACCCGAAGCCCGTATCAGCCTATCAGCCCGGGTGCTGGATGCGGCAATATCCAAGCATTTGGTGATTTATGGTGAGGACAAACGTAAAGCACTGGAGAAAGCCCTGCTTCTGCCGCCCGAACAGGCTCCGATTAACGCGGTGCTGTCTGAAACAACGGTCCATTGGGCCCCCTAAGAAGTTTTGCATCTGCGAACTTTAGCACTGCGGTGTGTACAGTTTGAATACAGTCAGACATTTCCCAATAAACCCCGGCCAGCTGGTTGGGGCTTATATTATCCTCATCTAACGATCGGAGAGTAGCCCTAGAACCATCTGGAAAATTTTGACCACTCGGCCTCAACCATCCGCACCGCATCATCCCGCGCGTCATTTTCCTGGCGTAGGAGGAACGCACCTAGGCCATAGACCCGCTATAAGTCCGTCTATGCTTAAAATATTTGAAAGAAGTGGTGATCCCAATTGGATTCGAACCAATGACCTTCGCCTTCGGAGGGCGACGCTCTATCCAGCTGAGCTATGGGACCTCTATTCTGAACATCTAAGCGGCGCATCCAGAGGTATTCTAATTCAAACCAACACCTTAATCATACAATGAGCGACTGTCAGAGAGCGACGATCAATCCATCCGAGTACAGGTGTCCGTTTCAACGGCGGTATAACTGTGGAAACAAACCGCCGCAATGGCTAATTACGTCGATTTCAGGAACGTTTGGCTTGAATTTCTGTGCTTAGGGATTTCAAATTTTGACAGTAAATTATGATTTTAGCTCGAGCTTGAGAAATGCGTTGAATGTGGCCAGTGCAGAGCAAAAAAACAGACACCACACAAGTGCAAAAGCAAAAAAGCCCGCAAGCTATAAGCTTGCGGGCCTTGTCGTGACTTAACTTTAAGGCGTTACTCTAGCCGTTCCAGCTACGGACCACGCCGCAGTCCATATGCACAAAGTTAGAGCGGCGGTATTTGCCGACACCACCAGCCTGACAGGCCAGGGCGGCTTTAGCCATCTGGTTGACGGAACGCGACGCCAGACGCAAGTCGGCTGCTTGGCCCCGCATGTGCAATGAGTTTTTGGCCACTCCGCGCGAGCGGCGACGCAACATGGCGTTGGTCTGTGGGCTGCGATACCCTGACAACATCATATAGGGTTCGTTCACATCCAACAGATTATGCGAAGCCGCCATGATATCAATAGTGCGCGGATCGATCGATTTGATCTGATCATTGCGCCAATCACGCATGAAATAGTTGATTTCCTTGATTGAATCCTTGATGTACTTGCCATCGATCCAATAGATCATGTCGATCCGTTCACCAGTGCGACCCGAATACATTCGAATACGTCGAATGTCGCCTGAGCCGCGCAAGAATCCTGCTGCATTAGAGAAGGTTGGGGCTGCAACTAGTGTGGTTGCCGCAAAAGCACCCAATAAGCCCCGTCGGGTCATACCCGAAGATTTGGTTTCTACCATTTTACCTGCGCCGTCCCGTACGCTATGCCTGCCTGCGCCCGATGTTACGAGCGCTGTTTTCATCCATCCCCGGATGTAACTTGTATGGCACAGCTCGATTCGTGTGCCAAGAAGGGATTGGTGCAACTTGTATCTACTTCCAATTTTCGGCGACTTTTTGCGCAAATTGCGGCATTAACCAGGTTCTGGCAATTCTTGGCCACGGTGAGGGCGTTTTGGATGCGTCTGCCCTGCATCAGTTGCAGTGGCAGTTCCAAACTGATGCAAATGTGAATGGACTTCTCCCCCTAGTATTTACCAGAATTTCATATAGGCAGGCCTTTTAGATGACCTGTGAGCTGTTCAAGGAACTTTGACATGATGTGCTTTTCCCAAGCTGTTTTTTTACCAAAACTAAGAGCCGGTGTTTTCATCTTGGCGCTTGGTGGATTGGGGTTGGGGATAACCACTGCGCCGGTACAGGCTCAGGTCACCGCGTTCAAACAAGCCATCGCCGAGGCCGCGTCTGTGGATGACGAAGTGGCAGCATTTTATCGGGAGAACGACTATCAACCGATCTGGACTGGGGCAGGCGATCAGGACCGCGCCCGCCGAGCGGCGTTGCTGGCGGCTCTTGGCAATATGTCGATCCATGGGTTGCCAGATCGATCCGCTGAAGTTGCCCAGCTGACAGAGCAGATGCAAAACGCCCGAACCACACGCGATCTGGGACTGGTTGAAGTGGCCTTGAGCAGGGCTCTGGTGAACTATGCAAGCGACATCCAAACGGGTGTGTTGGTGCCGTTGCAAATTGACGATGGCATGGTCCGTGAGAAACCAAATGCGGACGGCAATGCATTTCTGGCAGGGATGCGCGATGGGCAGCCGATGTCCTATATCCGGTCTTTGACGCCTAAGTCACCACAGTATCGCGCGCTGATGAAAGAAAAGCAGCGCCTGGAGACGTTACTACAACAGGGCGGTTGGGGTCCTGCAGTTGCAAATCGCAAACTGGAGCCAGGCGAAAGCGGCGCTGATGTCATTGCGCTACGTAACCGTCTGATTGTTATGGGATACATGCGCCCCAGTGCCAGCCGGACCTATGACGGGAACATGGAAGCCGCAGTCCAACAGTTTCAGAGCGATCACGGCCTAGAAGCAGATGGCGTGGCCGGCAAAGGCACCATTGCCGAAGTCAACAAACCGGTTTCAACCCGTTTGAAGTCGGTGATCGTGGCGATGGAGCGCGAACGCTGGCTCCCGGTTGAGCGCGGCGAGCGCCATATATTGGTCAACCAGACTGATTTCACCGCAAAAATTATCGACCACGGCAACGTCACGTTTGAAACGCGTTCGGTGATTGGCAAGAACCAGCACGACCGTCGCTCGCCCGAGTTTTCGGATGTCATGGAACATATGGTCATCAATCCCAGCTGGTACGTACCGCGCTCGATTGTGGTCAAAGAATATCTGCCAAAACTGCAGTCAAACCCCAATGCTGCCGGCCATATCGAAATCACCGACCGCCGTGGACGCCGGGTTGATCGCAGTACCATGGACTTTACTCAATTTACCCGGGGCAACTTTCCTTTTGCGATGCGCCAGCCACCAAGCAGCCGCAATGCACTGGGGCTGGTCAAATTCATGTTCCCGAACAAACACAATATCTACCTGCATGATACCCCTGCCAAAAACCTGTTTTCGCGCGAGGTACGGGCATATTCGCATGGATGTATCAGGTTGGCCCAGCCATTTGAGTTTGCTTATGCTCTGTTGGCGCGTCAAACTGAAGATCCCAAGGCCTTCTTTCACCGCGTGTTGAACAGTGGCAAGGAAACCAAGGTTGAGCTTGAACAAGACGTGCCAGTTCACATCATTTACCGCACCGCCATCGTTTCTCCGAAAGGTCGTGCTGAATACCGCCGCGATGTCTACGGACGTGACGCCAAGGTATGGGCGGCTCTGGAACGGGCAGGGGTGGTGTTAAGCGGCGTTCAGGGGTAATCCTCGGGCCCAAAGCCAAACCACCGGGAAGGGCCTCGAAATGTTCACCATTCGCCAGATAGCCGAGGCCCTGGGCGCTGACGCCCAGGGGGATTTGGATCTCCAGATTTCCCGCGCCGCCGAACCTGGCGAAGCCGGCCCGCAGGATCTGGCGATGGCCATGTCGCCCAAATATGCCGAAACTATGGATCAGGGAAATGCCAAGGCCGCACTGCTGTGGCCTGATGCTGACTGGCAATCAATGGGGCTTAAGGCTGCAATCTTTGCCCCGCGCCCACGACGGGCTATGGCGGGACTGACCGCAACACTGGATCCGGGGCAGGGATTTGGCACCGGCATTCATCCTTCGGCCGTTGTTGATCCCTCGGCCAGCTTAGCTGAGGGTGTCTCGGTTGGCCCTCTTTCAATCATCAGCGCAGGCGCGCGTATCGGTGCGGGATCTGTAATTGGTCCGCATTGTTTTATCGGCGCCGATGTTGTGATCGGCGAGGGGGCCTTTCTGCGCGAAATGGTATCGATAGGCGCCCGCGCCACGGTTGGTGCAAGGTTTATTGCCCAACCAGGTGCTCGCGTTGGCAGCGATGGTTTTTCCTTTGTGACCCCCGAAGTGTCAGGGGTGGAAAACGCCCGCAAGTCGCTGGCAGACCAGGGTGAGGCCAAGGCCCAGACCTGGATGCGGATACATTCACTGGGTGCGGTAACGATCGGTGATGACGTTGAAATTGGTGCAAACTGCACCATCGACAACGGCACCATCCGCAACACGGTCATCGGCGATGGTAGTAAGCTCGATAATCAAGTGCACATCGGTCACAACACCCGCGTCGGCAAAGATTGCCTGCTGTGTGGTCAAACCGGCGTGTCGGGTTCGGTGGATATCGGCGACAACGTGGTACTGGCCGGCCAATGTGGCGTGAATGACAATATCTTTATTGGCAAGGGTGTTGTCGCTGGGGGCGGCACCAAGATCATCTCAAATGTTCCGGCGGGTCGGGTGATAATGGGCTACCCGGCAGTCAAGATGGACACTCATACAGAAATTTACAAAGCACAGCGCCGTCTGCCACGTCTGATGCGCGACATTGAGGCGCTGAAGAAGGCTGTTTTCAAATAGCTGTTTAGCCGCTAGTTCAGCATCAGTGCTTTTGATCAGAGGTCTCTTATGAGCATTCAAAACAAGGTATTTGCCATCATTGCTGAACAGGCGATCTTGGCGCCGTCCGACGTCACCCTCACCAGTACGCTAGATGATCTTGGCATCGACAGCATGGGGGTGGTTGAGTGCATCTTTGCCATCGAAGAAGAATTCGACATCACGATACCCTTCAACGCCAACGAACCAGATAAAAGCGGTTTTGATATTTCCAACGTCAGCTCCATTATCGCTGGCATCGAAAAACTGATTTCAGAAAAGTAACAACGGCCTACGGGCAAAGGTTGATCATATGAAGCGCGTTGTCATCACCGGGGCCGGCACGATCAACGCCTTAGGGCATTCGGTGCCTGAAACTTTGGAAGCGATGCGCGAGGGACGCTGTGGTATTGGCCCACTGGAGTTCCGCGATGTTGACCGGCTGACAATCAGGATCGGCGGTCAGGTGCGTGGTTTCGAGGCTGAGGGCCGCTTTAATCGCCAACAGATTAGCCTTTACGACCGTTTCACTCAGTTTACCCTGACAGCCGCCAAAGAGGCGATAGAACAGTCAGGTCTGGAGTTTACCGGCGAGTTGGCGGCAAAATCCGGGGTTGTGCTGGGCACTGCGGGTGGTGGGGTGTCGACCTGGGATGATAACTACCGTTCTGTCTACGAGGACGGCAAAAACCGGGTGCATCCATTTGTCGTACCCAAGCTGATGAACAATGCCGCCGCCAGCCATGTTTCAATGCAGCACAATCTGAAAGGGCCCAGCTTTACGGTCTCGACGGCCTGTGCCTCGTCCAATCATGCCATGGCACAGGCGTTTCAGATGGTCCGAACTGGCATGGCCCCCGCAATGGTCACCGGCGGCTCGGAATCGATGCTGTGTTTTGGCGGCGTAAAGGCCTGGGAGGGTTTGCGGGTGATGTCCAAAGATGCCTGCCGTCCGTTCAGTGCTAATCGCAACGGTATGGTCCAGGGCGAAGGTGCCGGGATTTTTGTGTTCGAGGACTATGAGCACGCCCGCGCCCGTGGTGCCGAAATTCTATGTGAGGTGATTGGCTTTGCAATGTCGTCGGATGCCGCAGATATTGTGATGCCCAGCAAACAAGGCGCGGCTCGGGCAATCGCGGGAGCGTTAGCTGATGCCGGCATCAACACGGATGAGGTTGGTTACATCAACGCGCATGGCACTGGTACCGCTGCTAATGACAAAACCGAATGCGCCGCTGTGGCGGATGTCTTTGGCCCACATGCAGATCAACTGATGATATCGTCAACCAAATCCATGCACGGTCACCTGATCGGCGGCACCGGAGCGGTTGAACTTCTGGCCTGTATCATGGCGTTACGCGACGGTGTTGTGGCGCCGACTATCGGCTATCAAGAGCCGGACCCGGAATGTGCCCTCGACGTGGTGCCGAACGAGGCCCGTGAGGCCAAGGTCAATGTAACTCTCAGCAACGCCTTTGCCTTTGGCGGACTGAACGCCGTGCTGGCTCTGCGACGGATCTAATTTGCAGCGCCCAAAAGAAAACCGCCACTCTGGTTAGAGCGGCGGTTGCTGATACGCGATTAGCAGAATTTATTGCTCGACAACGTCGACGACGTTAAATCCGGCGGTAAATCCCTTTAGCGACATTTCCATCTCGATAACCTGATCTGGAGCAGGCGCAGGCCGCAGAGACAATGTTGCCACGGTGCCCTTTTTGAACGCATCGATATCGGAGGCGGTCAAACCGATCTGGGCAATACATCCCAGTGGACTGCAAAACGAGTAGTTGTAACGTTTACCCGGAGCGCCATCGACCGAAATGGTCAATGCAGCCGGCAACAGCGTTTCCAGTGGAACGATCACTGTAGCTGCAGCAACTGCTTGGCCGCCTTGGTCACCGAGCCGGAACATTGAAACCTCTGCCATTGGGTTGCCATTGGCATCAGTCAGAATTTGCAGCAGTGAACAGGGGTCGGTTTCAGTCTCGGTGCGCACACAGGCCAAATCCCAGTCGCCATGTTTTTCCTTTGAGTACCGATCACCCAATTTTGGCCCCGCGTCCACCGGCACGCCAAGGTCGAGCCCCTGATCTGTCGCTGTCGTCGTGTCGGATTCGGTTGTTTCGGTTCCTACAGTCTCGGCGTCAGCGTTGGTCTCTTGTGCCGTCAAAGGCATTGCAAGCGCCATCATCGCAGCCAAGGAAAGTGGGGTCAGGGATTTAAACATAAAAGCCTCAATTTTTTTCTGCACGTCCACACTGGCTGTATCATGGCGCCAAAGCAGTGTCAGGTAAATATCTACGTATCAGCGGTGAATTGCATTGCGACCTGTTCATCACAGGAACACCTTGGAAATGAAATCAAAAAAGGGAACCCACTAGGTTCCCTCTCTCGTTTTTTTTCCCCGTCGGACTGGCCGACTTAGTTATTGGTTGCGACGTTACGAAAGGCGCGGCCATCGGTCAACAGCTGGGGAAAAATATTTATACCGAGGCTTGAATTTTCTGGTCGTTATTCGCGCAAATAGGTCAAATGACGAGGGTGCCTAAAAAAATGGCCGTGCCAATCGGCACGGCCCAGTCTGACAGGGAGGAATGTCCGCCGAATGTGCCGGATGGCAGTAGCGGACAATTGTCACTGTCGCATACAAACGTTAACTTTCCGTACGCGGAGCAGTTTATTGATTTCAGACAGGATTTGAGCATGGCGCAGACGATACTTATTGGCGGTGGCGGCGATGACTACAGCATCCAACAGGGATTGAACCTGAAATATGCCAACCGTCACGGATTGGTTGCCGGCGCGACGGGAACAGGCAAGACAGTGACCCTGCAAATTATGGCCGAGGGTTTTTCCAATGCCGGGGTGCCGGTGATCCTGACGGATGTCAAAGGCGATCTTTCCGGGTTGGCCAAAGCCGGAAGTGCCGAGCACAAGTTACACGACGCCTTTACTTCTCGCTCAAAGACAATTGGCTTTGACAGTTTTTCCTATCATGCCTGCCCGGTCACTTTTTGGGATCTATTTGGTCAACAGGGGCATCCCGTCCGCACCACCGTTGCAGAAATGGGGCCATTGTTGCTGGCGCGGTTATTGGAGCTGAGTGAAGCCCAAGAGGGCATTTTGAATATTGCCTTCCGGCTGGCCGACACCGAAGGCTTGCCATTGCTGGACCTCAAAGATCTGCAATCTATACTGGTCTGGGTTGGTGAAAACCGTGACCAGCTGTCGCTTCGTTATGGCAATGTCTCCACCGCCTCGATCGGCGCGATCCAACGCCGCTTGCTGGTGTTGGAAAACCAAGGCGGAGACAGGTTGTTTGGCGAACCGGCACTGGCGCTAAATGATCTGATACGCTGCAACGGCGAGGGAAAGGGAATGGTCAATATCCTGGCTGCAGACAAGTTGATGGCGGCGCCCGGACTATATGCGACGTTCTTGTTGTGGTTGCTGAGCGAGCTGTTTGAAGAATTGCCCGAGGTCGGAGATCCCGACAAACCCAAATTGGTGTTCTTTTTCGACGAAGCGCATCTGCTGTTTGATGATGCCCCCAAAGCCTTGGTCGACAAGGTGGAACAGGTCGCACGCCTCATTCGCTCAAAAGGGGTCGGCATCTATTTCGTCACCCAAAACCCAGCCGATGTTCCCGAGGATATTCTGGGCCAATTGGGCAATCGAATTCAGCACGCACTACGTGCCTTTACGGCCCGCGATCGCAAGAACTTGAAATTGGCCGCTGAAACCTATCGCGAAAATCCGCGGTTCTCGACCGAGGCCGCAATCCGTGAGGTTGGTGTTGGCGAGGCGGTGACGTCAATGTTGATGAAAAAGGGTGTGCCGGGCATCGTCGAACGCACCCTGATCCGTCCGCCCAGTTCGCAACTTGGACCAATAACAACAGCCGAACGGGCCGAGGTTATGACGTCGTCGGATATGGCCGGCAAGTATGACAAGGTGTTGGACCGCCGGTCTGCCTATGAAATCCTGTCTGAAAAAGCTCAGGCTGCGGCTGTCGAGGCCGAAGCTGTAGAGACGCAGGCCGAAGAGCAGCCAAGTATGGAACGCGAGTATCAATCGGCACGGCGCTACACTGGCCATCGGGTAAGCCGATCTTCGTCTCGCATGACGCGGTCTCGGGACTCGTTTGGATCAGCCATAAGCGAGGCGGTGATCAAAGAGCTGAAGGGCACCACTGGCCGCCGACTTGTTCGTGGTATTCTGGGAGGCTTGTTCAAAGGGCGTTAACGCAGAACGGGCTTGAACAAGCCCATACCGCCGGCGTCGGAGGTATTTTTAACAAGAAGAAGACTGCAGCAGTGGAAACGCCGCCCCAGGGGACTGGGGCGGCGTTTATCTATTTCTCGGGGATTAACCCGCGTGGACTGAACCTGAGAACCAGGAGCAATATCAACCCCATGGTGAACAACCTCATATGGGCGGTGCTGTCCAGCAGGTGCGATTTTAGCGCGCTATCGTCGGCAAGTCCGGACGTAACAAAGTTCATCAAGCCTGCGCCCATCGGTTCGACTTTGATCCAGAAAAACCAGATCAGGATGCCGCCCAGAACTGCGCCAAAATTGTTACCCGAGCCGCCAACCACAACCATCACCCAGATCAGAAAGGTAAATCGTAGCGGGTTATAGGTGCCCGGTGTCAATTGGCCGTCCAGCGTTGTCATCATCGCACCGGCAATGCCGCAAATTGCCGAGCCCAGCACAAAGATCTGCAAATGGCGACGGGTGACATCTTTGCCCATTGCCTCGGCGGCGACCTCGTTGTCACGGATCGCCCGCATCATCCGACCCCAGGGGCTTTTGAGACCCATCTGCGACATCCACAGCAGCGCCAGCAGAACGGCAGTGAACAGCAGTGAATAGGTGATCTTCACATAGAGAGTTGAGGCGAGCACAGGATCCAGCCCCAGAGAGGCCGCTGTTTCCAGAAAACCGGGATCTTCCTGTAGCACGATCTCTTTTCGCATCGGGCGGGGCAAGCCAACCACGTTTTTGACGCCGCGCGACAGCCAGTCCTCGTTTTTCATCACAGCAATGATGATTTCCGCAATGCCTAAGGTGGCAATCGCCAGATAGTCCGAGCGCAGCCCCAGAGCGGTCTTGCCGATCAGCCAGGCCGCACCCGCCGCCAGCAAGCCACCGGCTGGCCATGCCAGAAGGACAGGCAAGCCAAGTCCACCAAGACTGCCCAATAGGGCCGGATTGATGGCTTCTAAGCCAGACACGGCTGGATCAAAAATCGCCCTGTAGGCAAAGAAACCACCGATCAGCACCGCACCAAGAATCAACATCCGCTGCTTGCCCGGTGGCATTTTCTTGGTGATCATTACTGCGGCCACCACGGTCATAGCGCCCAACACCAGCGCCATGATGATACCGATACCACCTTCGCTCCACGCGCCAGGAGTCGGGGCTGACGTCACCAGCACCACAGCCAGCCCGCCCAATGCGGTAAAGCCCATGATGCCGATATTGAACAAGCCGGCAAAGCCCCATTGCAGGTTCACACCCAGCGCCATGATCGCCGACACCAGCCCCATGTTGAGGATCCCCAGCGCCGAATTCCAAGTGCCCGAGAAAATGCCATAGCTGGTGGTGCCATCCAGGATGATCAGCAACCCGACGAAGGCAAACATAAGGGAGTGTTTTACGGTCGCGTTCATACTGATTGTCCTTTGAATAGACCTGTGGGTTTGAACAACAGAACAATCAGCAGGATCCCAAAGGAGACAGCAAACTTGTAGTCCGTGCTCAGCAGTTGCACCAAACTGTCAGGTTGCAGGTTCTCTGGCATCATATAGCCCAGCACTTTTTTCCATGCATAGGTGATCGACACTTCGGAAAAGGCGATGATAAAGCCGCCAGCAATAGCACCCAGTGGATTGCCAAGACCGCCAACGATTGCCGAGGCAAAAATCGGTAGCAGCAGTTGGAAATAGGTGAAGGGTTTGAACGATTTATCCAATCCGTATAACACCCCGGCGATGGTCGCCAATCCAGCCACGATCATCCAAGTGTACATCACTACACGTTCCGGGTTGATGCCGGACAACAGTGCCAAATCCTCGTTATCGGAATAGGCACGCATTGATTTCCCGGTGCGAGTGCGGTTCAGGAACCAAAATAGAGCGATCACAACCACCACCGCGGTGATCACAGTGATACTTTGGCTGGTCTTAAACGCCAGACCCTCGCGCAGGCCAGTCATCGCCTTGAAATCCCTTGCTGAGATGATGAAACGTTCGCCGTCGGAAAACCGCTGGTCGCCGGGGCCGATGATGAACCGCACGAGGCCGTTCATCATGAACATCACACCAAGCGAGACCATCACAAAGATCACTGGCTTGGCTTTTTGCTCGCGGTAAAATTTGTAGACAACCCGATCAGTGAACAGCAATAGCCCCATGGTGGCAAGGATGCCAAAGGGCAGGGCGAGCAGGGCGGTTGGTAGTGGGCCGAGGTTGATTCCCATCGACTGCATCCACCAGGTCACCAGAATGGTCACCATGGTGCCAAAGGCCATGGAGTCACCATGGGCAAAGTTGGAGAACCGCAGCACGCCGTAGATCAGGGTGACGCCTAGCGCGCCAAGCGCCAGTTGGCTGCCATAGGCGATTGCTGGGATCATCACATAGTTGGTAAGCGCCACGATAGCGTTGAGAAGATCCATTGATCAGCCTCCCAAAAAAGATTTGCGGACTTCGGGATCAGCCAACAGCTCTTTCCCGGTGCCGGTAAAGGCATTGCGCCCCTGCACCAGAACATAACCTTTGTCTGCGATCTCAAGCGCTTGTCTGGCGTTCTGTTCCACCATCAGGATCGGAATTCCGGTGCGGGCCACTTCGATAATGCGGTCAAACAACTCGTCCATCACAATCGGCGACACGCCAGCGGTGGGCTCGTCCAGCATCAGAACTTTGGGTTGGGTCATCAGGGCGCGACCAACGGCGACTTGTTGACGCTGACCACCGGACAGTTCTCCGGCTGCCTGATGGCGTTTGTCTTTCAGGATTGGGAACAAGTGATAGATTTGTTCCATGGTCTCGCGGATGTCGTCGGTTCGGATGAACGCGCCCATCTCCAAATTTTCCTCAACTGTCATCGAGGTAAAAATATTCTGGTTCTGCGGCACAAAACCCATGCCCTTAACCACCCGGTCTTGCGGGCTAAGGGCGGTAATATCCTCGCCGTCCAGCCGGACCGAGCCACCGCGCACATTCAACATGCCAAACACCGCCTTCATTGCGGTGGACTTGCCGGCGCCATTAGGCCCGACAATCACGGCAATCTCGCCGCGGTTCACAGCGATCGTACAATCATGCAGGATATCCGGCCCCTTGCCGTACCCCCCAGTCATGCTGTCGCCAATCAGAAATGGTTCAGACATTTAAGTCCCCCGTACCCCGTTCGCGCAGGGTGTTTGTACAAACTGCCACAGTTACGCGTCGGCCAGTTTGTCTTTGTTCTTCAACCCGGTGCCCAAATAAGCCTCGATCACCTGCTCGTTGGCCTTGATCTCGTCCAGGGTTCCCTGCGCCAATACCTTGCCCTCGGCCATACAGATTACCGGGTCACACAGGCGACCGATGAACTCCATGTCGTGCTCGATGACGACAAAGGTATAGCCGCGTTCCTGGTTCAGCCGTTTGATCGCATCGGCGATGGTATAGAGCAGGGTGCGGTTCACGCCGGCGCCGACCTCGTCCAGGAAAACGATCTTGGCATCCACCATCATGGTACGGCCGAGTTCCAGCAGTTTTTTCTGGCCACCCGAGATTTCGCCCGCCTTTAGGTCCGAGATGTGTTCGATGGTCAGGAATTCCATCACCTCATCAGCCTTGGCCCGCAGGGCGCGTTCTTCATCAGCGATCCGCTTGCGACCAAACCAGGTGTTCCACAGCGTTTCACCTGATTGCCCGCCGGGTACCATCATCAGGTTTTCCCGACATGTCATCGACGAGAACTCATGCGCGATCTGGAAGGTCCGCAGCAGTCCTTTGTGAAACAACGTATGCGGCGGCAGGCCGGTGATATCCTCACCATCCATCGTCACCCGCCCGGAAGTGGGTGGAAGAACACCAGCGATCACATTGAAAAGAGTGGTTTTTCCGGCACCATTAGGTCCGATCAGACCAGTAATGGAGCCCTTGGCAATTTCCAGCGTTGCACCGTCAACAGCATGGAAACCGCCGAAGTGCTTGTGCACGTCTTCGACGACGATCATTTAAATTCATCCCCTACTGCGTTTGTGCAGCTATTGATTTGGATCAGCCCGAGCAATGCCCGGGCTGATCGTTAGTACCATGAAACTGCTAAATCAGCGGAACTGAACGGTTTTGTTTTCACCGTCTGTAACTTCGATTTCGCGGTAAGAACCAGCGCTTTCACCGGGTCCGATCAGCTCAACCGCCGAGGCGCCAACATAGTCGATCTCGGTGCCGGCTTTCAGCAATTCCAGACCTTTACCCAGTTCACCCGGATAGATCTTCTCACCCGGAGCGTTGGCGACGTCCATGATCTTGGCGCCATAGTCAGCCGGATCTTTCGAGTTGGCCGCTTGCATCGCCAGCATCACCAGCGCCGCTGCGTCATAGGATTCGGGCGAGTAGGGCGAGGAACCGTCAAAGCCAGCTTCTTCGGCCATGGCGAAATAGGCTTCGGCACCTTGTCCGCCAGAACCAGCAATCTGACCAAACGAGCCGTTCAGATCTGCGCCAACATTGGCAGGCAGCGAGTCACCGATCATGCCGCCGGGCAGACCAAATTTATCAAACGCACCGCTGTCCAGCGAGGACTGAATGATGCCCAGACCACCTTGGTCAAGGTAACCGGCAACCACCAGGATGTCGCCACCAGCCGAGGCCAGCGCGCCGACTTCAGCGGAATAGTCGCCTTTGCCGTCTTCGTGAGCTGCGGAAATGGTGACTTCACCGCCAACAGCCTCAAACGAGGTCTTGATCGCGTCAGCCAGGCCCTTGCCGTAGTCGTTGTTGGTATAGGTCAGGGCGATGGATTTAACACCACGGTCTGTCAGAACCTCGGCCATGACCTGGCCTTCACGTGCGTCCGATGGAGCGGTACGGAAGAACAATCCATTGTCTTCCATGGTCGACAGGCCGGGCGAAGTTGCCGACGGCGAGATCATGACCATGCCATTTGGGATGGCGACGTTCTGCAGGATTGCGCCAGTCACGCCCGAGCAGTCACCGCCGATGATGCCGTTGACGCCGTCAGCAAGCATCTTTTCAGCGTTAGCAGTGGACAGGCCGTTGTCGATACAGCCGGTGTCAGCGCGCATTGGTATTACGGTCGCCGTGTCGAGCAACGCTCCAGATTTGGTGACTTCAGCCATTGCCAACTCGGCACCAGCACCCATGGCCGGAGCCAGCGATTCAATTGGCCCTGTAAAACCAATCAGGATACCAAGTTTAACTTCTTTGGCATGGCCGCCAGCAAAGGCCGTACCAGCAGTCAGTGCAACGGCAGCGGTGGCCATCAGCAACTTTTTCATTAGAAAACTCCCATTATTGGAACATAACTGTTCGCCGTCGACCCTAGGCAAGCGCGGATAAAAAGAAAAGTCTTATCAGTTTGGCTGGGGTCATAGAACATCTTGCCGCCTCTTACGGGTGGTCAGATGATTTAATTGCTTTATACTTAAAGTATCTGGAAGGGAAGAAAAATTGACCAAGCTGATCTGGGTTTTGATGTTTTCGCTTTTGGCGACGATACCTCAGGCCGAAGAACTGAAGTCTAGCCAGGGCACATTGGTGATGACAAAAGTGGCGGATGGGTTTGATACCCCGTGGGCCATCGCCTTTTTGCCTGATGATAACGTTTTGATCACCGACCGTGGCGGTTCTTTGTATATATTGCGCCAACACCAAAAACACCGAATCAAGGGCACACCACGCGTTTTTGGCCAAGGGCAGGGCGGCTTGCTCGATGTGATGGTGCCGCGCGATTTCATCCAAAGTCGCGAGATTTTTCTGACCTTCTCAAAGCGTCAAAACCGAGGCTCAGGCACGGCTCTGGCGGTCGCAGAATTGAGCCTTGATTTCAAACGTTTGATCAGGTTTCGTATCCTTTTTGAGGCAGCCCCAAGCTCCACCAGCTCACGCCATTTTGGCTCTCGTGTGATTGAGGCCGCAGACGGGAGCCTTGTCATGACTTTGGGCGAGAGGGGGGAGCGCGATAGTGCACAGGATCTTTCCCTGCACCAAGGCTCGATCATTCGTCTGAACCGGGACGGGTCAGTGCCGCGCGACAATCCGTTTGTCGGTGATCCAACGGCGCAAAGCCAGATTTGGTCGTATGGCCATCGCAATCCGCAAGGCTTGGCGCAGGATTTGCATGGTGCCATCTGGGCCGTCGAACATGGTGCCAAAGGCGGCGACGAGATAAACCTGATTCGCAAAGGTGCCAATTATGGCTGGCCGGTGATCTCGTATGGCCGCCACTATTCCGGCAGCAAGATCGGCGAAGGCACCGCAAAGCCCGGTCTGCAGCAACCCGCCTGGTATTGGAATCCTTCAATCGCGCCCTCGGGTATGATGATCTACTCTGGCAAACTCTGGCCCCAATGGCGCGGGCATTTCTTTGTCGGGTCACTGAAGTTTGATTATATTTCAAGACTTTCAGGACGTGCTTTATCCGAGAAGGAGCGCCTGACAAGCCCTCAGACCGGTCGTATCCGCGACGTTGCCGAAGCACCGGACGGCAGTATCTGGTTTGCCTCGGAAACCGAAGGAGCCATCTACAGGCTCAGCCCTGCAAACGAGTAACCAGTGTTTAACAAGAAAAGGCCGTTTCCCATGAAATCTCTTCTGTTCGCAGCCGCATTTTCTATTTTGCCTGCTCTGTCTGCCGCTAAGGACTCGATTTTCACCAACTACCAAGCCTATGAAAAATTCGTCACTGAACACGTCATGGCCCGTAAGTTTCAAACGCTTATATTGCAGTTGGGTGGCCGTGACGAACTCACCAAAGAGGAATTACGTGCCCTCAACCGACAAATGCGCTCGGTCATGCCCAAAGACTTCACTCAGAGTGCCGTCATCAAGTCAGTCGATCTTGGTTCGGGGTTTTCGCAAGAAGCCAGAGTGTTCTGGACCGGCTTAAGCTATGTCTACTATTATGCGTTTTTGCACCAACGAGAAGACGAGCTGGTTGTGTTGAAGTTTAACCTCAACACAAGTTCATCCAAAATCTTCGACAAGTTCTAGGTCTCACCGCGGAGGTCTGGACGCCATGCTGCCCCGTTCGCGGTAAGGCGTGGTGTCATAGTGCGCCCGATAGCATTTTGAAAAATGCGAGGGCGAGGCAAAGCCACAGGCAAGGGCCACGTTGATCACACTCATATCGGTCTGCATCAGTAGGTTACGTGCCTTTTGCAACCGCAGTTCCATGTAATACCGCTTGGGTGATCGGTTCAGATACCGTCGAAACAGGCGTTCGAGCTGACGGGTCGACATTCCCACATCCTTGGCCAGGATTGACGGGCTGATCGGCTCCTCGATATTGGCTTCCATCATCTGGATCACGGTCGACAGTTTTGGATGACGAACCCCAATGCGCGTCGGCACCGACAGTCGCTGGCTGTCCTGATCTGTTCGAATCGAGGAATAGATCAACTGATCCGCCACCGCATTTGCCAGATCTTCACCGTGATCATTGGCAATTAGTTTCAACATCAGATCAATCGACGAGGTGCCACCAGCAGTGGTCATCCGCTTGCCGTCCAACACAAAAACCGATTTGGTCAGTTCAACTTCGTCAAATTCCTCGGTAAAACTGTCGGAATTCTCCCAGTGGATGGTCGCTTTCTTACCGTCCAACAGACCAGCTTTTGCTAGCACATAGGCAGCCGTACATAGACCTCCAACCAAAAGCCCCTTGCGTGATTCTCGGCGCAGCCACCCCAGCAGTTTCTTTGTCGTGGCGCCCTGCACCTCAATACCACCACACAGCAGAATCGTATCATCGCGCTGCAAATCACTCAGATCCTGGTCAAGCCGGAAGGACGTACCCGCGGAACAAGTAATGTAGTCACCACCTTCGCCAACAAGAACCCATGAATACAGTTCCTTGCCGCTCATCCGGTTGGCAATGCGCAGGCTTTCCAATGCCGCCGAGAAGCAAAGCATGGTGAATTTGTCCATTAAAACAAAGACAAACCGGCGCGGACGATCTGTGGAGCTGTCCACTTCGACAAGCTGGCGTTGCTGTTCCATAGCGCGCGTTCCCTTAACTATTCGGAGACACCAAGGGGTGTCAGACCAAGGGTGTGTTTGGCACGGTGCTCATAGCTTTGCGGCTACGTCAAGTGGGCGCATTTCATAACTGGTCACAAAGGCATGGCTTTAGTATAGAGACACCTCAATTAACGTAAGACTTCGATGTGGAGATAGAGCTATGAGTGAGTGGCAAAAAACGAACTGGCGCGCCAAACCGCGGGTTCAGATGCCTGACTATACCGACGCTAAGGCCCTTGCGGCTGTCGAGGCGCAGCTCTCCAATTATCCACCCTTGGTCTTTGCCGGTGAAGCGCGTCGCTTGAAACAACACCTTGCGGCCGCCGGACGCGGCGAGGCCTTTTTGCTGCAGGGTGGCGATTGCGCCGAAAGCTTTGAGCAATTCAGCGCCAACAACATCCGCGATACCTTTAAGGTCATGCTGCAAATGGCCATGGTTCTGACCTATGGTGCTAAGGTTCCGGTGATCAAACTTGGCCGTATGGCTGGTCAGTTTGCCAAGCCACGCAGCGCGCCCACTGAAACCATCAATGGCGTGGAGCTGCCTAGCTACCGCGGCGACATCATCAACGAGTTGGCTTTCACATCCGAGAGCCGAATTCCAAACCCAAACAAGATGTTGCAGGCCTACACTCAGGCTGCCGCAACGCTGAACCTGCTGCGGGCGTTTTCCACTGGTGGTTATGCCGATGTAAATCAGGTGCACGCTTGGACGCTTGGCTTTACCGAGGCCGAGAAAGTCGAGAAATACCGTGAGATGGCTGGCCGGATCACCGATACGCTCGACTTCATGAAGGCGGCCGGGGTGACTCAGGAAACGGCTCATACACTGCAGTCGGTTGAGTTCTACACCAGCCACGAAGGTCTACTGCTAGAGTATGAAGAAGCACTGACGGTGCTGGATTCGACCTCTGGCAATTGGTTGGCTGGCTCGGGTCACATGATCTGGATTGGAGACCGTACCCGTCAGCCCGATGGAGCACATGTTGAATTCTGCAGTGGTGTGTTGAATCCCATCGGTTTGAAATGCGGTCCATCCACATCAGCTGACGACCTCAAGGTGTTGATGTCTAAGCTGAACCCTAAAAACGAAGAGGGTAAACTGACCCTCATCGCGCGCTTTGGTGCTGGCAAAGTCGCTGAACACTTGCCGCGTCTGGTCAAAGCCGTGCAGGAAGAGGGCGCCAATGTCACTTGGGTCTGTGATCCAATGCATGGCAACACTGTGAAATCACCCTCGGGTTACAAAACGCGTCCATTTGACAGCGTTCTACGCGAAGTCCGTGATTTCTTTGCTGTCCACAATGCCGAAGGCACTATTCCTGGTGGCGTTCACTTTGAGATGACCGGTCAGGATGTGACCGAATGTACAGGTGGTGTACGTGCTGTGACGGATGAGGATCTGAGCGACCGTTACCATACAGCCTGTGATCCGCGTCTCAATGCCAGCCAGTCGTTGGAACTTGCTTTCTTGGTGGCGGAAGAACTGTCGAATCTCCGCACCGAGCGCGAAACGCGTCAGGCTGGGTAACAACAAAACCGCAAACTGAAATGATTTATGCCCGGCGTTTCCGTCGGGCATTTTTTATGGTCTGCAAGATGTTACCGCGAAACTTGTGGTCCAAATACAAAACGCCCCGGGGTTCTCCACGGGGCGCCTTTGTTCCAAGTGCTATGACCAGCGGCTTGAACCAATAATAAAGTCCTAACAGATCAGCGGGTAAAAATCAATCCCGGCTCACCACCAAGCGAAGATGCGGCGCACGATCCGTCTTTGGATTAGCGGAGGGCTCGCTGATTTCGTCCAGCGTTTGGCGCGCCATGTCCATTGTTTCGCGGCTTTTCTTTGCCAGTTCACGGGCCTCATCCATCACGGTACGCTCGTCACCAAACCGGGCTTGAACTTCAGCAAATCCGGCATTGACCTTATTTGTTGGCTTCGGGCTTTTCTGGGTCTTTGGTATGCTGGATACTTGGCGCAAGTCAGTAGCAACAACGTCAAAACGCTGCGAGGTTTTGGTCGGATTACCTTCTGAGACAAAGACCCCCAAGGCGCGGCTTACATCGCCCAGATCACTGCGCAGCGGCAGCATCAGGATACGCGCCTCCTGTGCTGGGTGATTTCTGGTGGCCACGGACGACAAGGTTAACTCAACAATCGACGGTGTATCGAACATATGTTCCAGCGCGGCACTGACCTGTTTGCGGGCGGCTGGGGTGAAAAACGCGGTAAGTGGCATGCCGCGCACTTCCATGCCGGCCATTTCGTTCAATTTCTGACCTGCCAAACGGAACCGGGCGATGCCAGGTGCAATGCGTTCCAGCACAAAAGTCTGGCTAAGAATATTTTCCAGCCCGCGCGGATCAATCTGTGAGCGATGGGGAACATCTTCGCCTTGGCGCAAAGCGGTCCAATAGGCTTCGGCCTGACGAATAGGAGACAGGGAACAACCACTGCGGAAACGATCCATCGATATCACCTTGTCTTGACCCAAGTTGTGCCCAGATCCCTTGCGACTACCAAAAAACATATCCAATCCCTCCGTTTGCGTCCGATTTCATTCCCGTGCCCGTCGGAGCAAACTTGCTTTCAACGACTAGTACCGAAATGGTTACTCTGGAGTTAAGATGACACAATCTAGCTAAACTTTGGACTAAATGTTTAAACAATGGTTAACATCTCATCGGGTGCGCCCTGTTAACCAATTTGATCGCCATCGTCTGGTATCCGGTCTTGTGCAGGTTGTGCCCATGGCTTTAGGTGCTGATCAAGTTGTCAGGAAACAGCAAGGAGCCTGCCGTATGACCCTGCGATCAATGACTGGTTTTGCATCCTCCCAGGGAAACCTGGGAAGTCACAATTGGAGCTGGGAAATCCGCTCGGTGAATGCCAAAGGCTTGGACCTGCGTCTGCGGGTTCCCGATTGGCTGGAAGGGTTTGAAACACAGCTGCGCACCCAATTGGGCAAGGCCCTGGAGCGTGGGAATGTATCCTTGGCATTGCGGGTGTCGCGCAGTGAAGAGGGTGGTACACAGCTGGAATTGAACACCTCAATTCTGGAATCCATCTTGCGATCGGTTGCAGAGGTTGAGGCTGCCGCCGCAGATGCTGATGTCAAACTTGCGCCCACCAGTGCGGCTGATCTTCTGTCTATGCGCGGAGTATTGGAACACTCCACCACCAGCGACGATCCCGCGCCGCTTGTTAAAGAACTGAGTAAGGAATTCGAAAGTCTTGTGTCCGAATTCGTGCAAATGCGAGAAGCCGAAGGCGCGGCCTTGGCGGAGATATTAACCAATCAATTGGCCCTGGTAGAGCAGTTGACAGGAGTTGCAGCCCACCGTGCGGAGGCTCGAAAGCCCTTGGTTGCTGCTGCCCTGAAGGTCAATCTGGAGAAGATTTTAGACAACACCGACGGAGCAGATGCGGGGCGCGTTGCGCAAGAGCTGGCCATTCTGGCGGTTAAATCCGATGTCACCGAAGAAATTGACCGGCTAGGGGCTCATGTTTCTGCGGCGCGTGAATTGCTGACCAATGGCGGTGCCGTGGGCCGCAAATTTGATTTTCTGATGCAGGAGTTCAACCGCGAGGCCAATACTTTGTGCTCTAAGGCGCAAAACAGCGATCTGACCGCCACCGGGCTTGAGCTGAAGGCGGTCATCGACCAGATGCGTGAGCAAGTCCAGAACATAGAATAAGGAGAACTCGTCATGACAGATCGGCGCGGTCTATTGATTATCCTTTCGTCACCTTCTGGTGCCGGAAAATCCACACTGGCCAAACGGTTGATGGCTTGGGATCCTAGCTTGGAGTTTTCGGTGTCCGCCACGACCCGTCAACCTCGTCCAGGTGAAGAACACGGGCGGGAATACTTCTTTATGGATGAGAAGGAATTCAAGCAGCTGGCCATTGATGGCGAAATGCTGGAACACGCTCATGTTTTTGGCAACTTCTATGGCTCCCCGGCTGGTCCAGTAAAAAAGACTATCGAGTCTGGTCAAGATGTTTTGTTCGACGTCGATTGGCAGGGTGAAATCCAGATTCGCAATTCGGACTTGGGCAAGCACGCTTTGTCGATATTCATTCTTCCACCCTCCATCCGCGAACTACGTCGTCGCCTAGAGACCCGGGCGCACGACAGCGAGGATGTGATTGGCAAACGTATGTTGAAAAGCTGGGACGAGATCAGTCACTGGGGCTATTACGACTATGTGCTGATCAACGATGATCTGGATGAAACCGAGGAACGGCTAAAGACCATTGTCCAGGCCGAGCGTATGCGCCGC
Source organism: Rhodobacterales bacterium 56_14_T64 (assembly GCA_002162795.1). Taxonomy (GTDB): domain Bacteria; phylum Pseudomonadota; class Alphaproteobacteria; order Rhodobacterales; family Rhodobacteraceae; genus Parasedimentitalea. The sequence continues at coordinate 12,907 of MAAY01000055.1, read as the reverse complement.
ATTCAACAACCTTCGCTGACCCAACATGTACGGGCCCTGCAGACCGAGTTCGAGGACCAGCAATGACGATTTATGCGCTTGGGGGCCACAAGCCTGAAATTCACGATGATTCCTGGGTGGCTCCAGATGCCAACCTGATTGGTCAGGTCGTGATCGACCAGGGTGCTTCGGTTTGGTTTGGGTGCAATATCCGTGCTGATCACGAAGAAATCCGGGTGGGTGAGGGATCGAATGTGCAGGAAAACTGCGTCATGCATATCGACGCCGGTTATCCGCTGAGCATCGGTCAGAACTGCACCATCGGCCACAAAGTGATGCTGCACGGCTGTACCATTGGCGACAATACCTTGATTGGTATGGGGGCCATTGTTCTGAACGGCGCCAAGATTGGTAAAAACTGCCTGATAGGCGCGGGCGCACTGATCACCGAGAATAAGGAAATTCCCGATAACTCTCTGGTCATGGGGTCTCCGGGAAAAGTGGTCCGCGAAGTTGACACGGCGCTGGCCGAGAAACTGCACCAAAGTGCGCGGCACTACCAAGAAAATATGCGGCGTTTTCGCACCGAATTGAAAGAGGTCTGAGACATGCGTAATTCCAAAGGCTCGCTAATGCGGCCCGATCCGCTGCCCTTAAGTGCGAGCCATCCAGTGGTGACGCCGCTTAGCCCGTCTGTAGTCTATGCCAGCGAAACCCCGGATGCATTGGATGACCAATACGAGGGCAGGGTCCATGGCTATACCTACTCTCGCGAGGGGCATCCAAACGCCGATGTGGTTGCCAAGCGACTGGACGCGATGGAGGGCATGCCCGGCGGTGTGGTTACCAGTTCCGGCATGGCGGCGGTTTCTGCGGTTGTTCTTGGGCTGCTAAAGGCTGGAGATCATATCATCGGCGCCAACCAGCTTTATGGTCGTTCTCTGCGACTGATGAAAGACGACTTGCCACGTTTGGGCATTGCTACAACGCTGGCCGATCCCGGAGATGTCGAGGCTGTTCGGGGCGAAATTCGACCAGAAACCAAGATGATACTGGTCGAAGCTGTTTCAAACCCAACCCTTGCCTTGGCTGATATCGATGGGCTGGCCAAGCTCTGCCAGGATCGTGATATCCTTTTAGTGGTCGACAATACCTTCACCACTCCACGCGGTTTTAAACCGTTTGAGCATGGCGCTGATATCGTGATCCACTCGATCACCAAATTACTGGCCGGCCACTCGGACGTGATGTTGGGCTATGCGGTAGCGCGCGATCCGGCGATAAACGAGCAGATGCGGATCTTTGCAATTACCACCGGCATGACCCCCAGCCCGTTTGACTGCTGGCTGGCCGAGCGGGGCATGTTGTCGTTTGAACTGAGGTTTGACCGGGCCCAGGCCACGGCAGTCCTGCTGGCCGATCACTTGGCGACGATGCCGGGCGTTAAACGGGTGCTCTATCCAATGCGGGATGACCATCCGGACCACGCTTTGGCGTCTCTACTTCTGGGCACAAGCGGCTGTAATATGGTCAGTTTTGAACTAGAGGGTGGACGAGGTGCCGCCAATATCTTTACCCGAGAGGCTGAGGGGCTGAATTTCGCTCCAACGCTGGGTGACGTTGGAACCACACTGTCACATCCGGCTTCGTCGTCGCACCGGGCGCTGACTGCGGATGAGAGGACCAGTCTAGGGCTGAGCGAGGGATTCTTCCGAGTGTCGGTTGGCCTGGAAGATCCCGAAGTTCTGCTGGCGGTGTTTACCCAAGCGGTGGCGGCTGCCACGTCTTAGTTACAATAGGGCGTTAAGTAGGCCGCTAAACATAAAGTACGAGGGGCCAATGTCGCAGCAACTTATCGACGGTTTTTTAGTAGCCATCCCGATGCCGGCAGTGTTGATCGACCAAAGCGAACGCATCATCGGAGCCAACTCCGAAGGTGCAACCTTGCTTGGAATGCAACTTCGTGGCCGTCATTTTGCCACTGTCTTGCGCCAGCCAACAGTCATTAGCGCCATTGAGGCCTGCCTGCTGGATCAACAAGCCCGCAATACTAGCCACTTGTCCAATGATGGGGCACAAAACACGACACATGAAGTCACCTTGCGTTATGTCGAGGGGATTGGCGAACAAAACGGCGGTGCGGTTCTGCTGACGTTCCTGGATCTTACAGAACGCGAACAGGCCAGCCAGATGCGCCGTGACTTTGTTGCAAACGTCAGCCACGAGTTGCGTACACCACTGACTGCATTGATGGGTTTCATTGAAACCTTGCGCGGGGCTGCAAAAAATGATCCCAACGCCCGCGATCGTTTCCTGTCGATCATGGAGGGCGAAGCAAGTCGGATGAACCGGCTGGTCGGTGATTTGCTGTCCTTGAACCGGGTTGAAAGCCAGGAACGGGTGCGGCCAAAGACCCAGGTGGAGCTGTCCGATCTGTTAAGATCGACCCTGTTGTCCTTGGAACCGCTGGCCAAATCGAACAATGTTGAACTGATCCTGAATGCCGGCGTCGATCCTGTTACAGTAACGGGTGACCCGGACCAATTGCAGCAGGTTTTTACAAACCTAGTCGAGAATGCGATCAAATATGGCGGTAGCGAGGTTAGGGTTGAGCTGGAAACTCTGGATCGCGACCCAGTCCTGCGCAGCTCCGCAGTCAAAGTGCAGGTGATCGACAACGGTCCCGGAATTGCGCCCATCCATCTGCCACGCCTAACAGAAAGGTTCTATCGCGCTGACAGTCATCGCTCGCGCGAGTTGGGAGGCACCGGCTTAGGACTTGCGATTGTAAAACATATCACCAATCGTCATCGTGGCAGATTCCGGGTCGATAGCGAACTGGGGCAGGGATCCCAATTCTGTATTACGCTGCCGCTGCAGCCCTCGTAAATCTGTTCAGTAATGTTGCCTCACTGTTTCGCGTGTGAAGCAATGTAACCGGATCGATATCAACGAAAGCCATGAGATTTTCGCGGTCTATCGGAAAACCACGGTAACATTTTCCAAATTTCGGCGTGTTTGTCATGCAGCTGTTACACTGGCGTCACAAAAGGCTCATGCAGCCCACTTAAGAGTGGCAGCAAGATCATCATGGGGTGATCGACCTTTTGTCTGCTTAAGGAAACATGAGATGTCCTTTGTGAAATTGTCCGCTTCTGCCCTGGCCATTGCCGCCGTATCCGCAACCGCAGCTTCGGCGCGGGACCAGGTCCAAGTTGCTGGTTCCTCTACGGTTCTGCCTTATGCCTCGATTGTGGCTGAAGCCTTTGGCGAAAATTTTGACTTCCCAACACCTGTTGTTGAATCAGGTGGATCCTCGGCAGGCCTGAAACGGTTCTGCGATGGTGTTGGCGAAAACACCATCGACGTGGCCAATGCCTCGCGCGCTATCAAAGACAATGAAATCGCCAAATGCGCTGAAAATGGTGTGACTGACATCATCGAAGTGCGCATCGGATATGATGGCATTGTGTTTGCCAGTGACATTCAGGGAAACTCGTTTGAGTTCACCCCCACCGATTGGTTCCTTGCCCTGTCGAACGAGGTTCTGGTTGACGGCACAATGGTTGCCAACACTGCCAAGACCTGGGCTGACGTCAACGCCAACTTCCCGGCGCAGCCCATTCAGGCATTTGTCCCAGGCACCAAGCACGGTACCCGTGAAGTGTTTGAAGACAAAGTGATCCTGGCCGGCTGCGAAGCCACTGGCGCATTCGACGTTCTGTTGGCTACAGCTGAAGGTGACACAGCCAAGGCCAAAAAGAAGGCCGCTGAAAAAGCCTGTATTTCGCTGCGCACCGATGGTCGTTCGGTCGATATCGACGGCGACTACACCGAGACCTTGGCCCGGATTGAAAGCAACAAGGACGGTATCGGCGTCTTTGGTCTGGCTTTCTACGAGAACAACACCGACAAGCTGCAGGTAGCCACGATGTCCGGTATTGTTCCTTCCACCGAAAGCATTTCAACTGGTGAATATCCAGTGTCGCGTCCGCTGTTCTTCTACGTAAAGAAAGCCCACATCGGCGTCATCCCAGGCCTGAAAGAATACACAGAGTTCTTTGTGGCTGACGAAGTTGCCGGTCCTGATGGCCCGCTGGCTGAATACGGTCTGGTTTCTGATCCAGAGCTTGAGAAAACTCAGGAAGCCGTTTCCGAAGAAGCCATCATGGGTGGCAACTCCTAATCGGTCTAACCGATTGAAAATACAGACTAGGGCGAGGTGTTCGCCCCGGTCGCGTGCTGGACCAACCCCCCTTGCTGCAACACCCCGATGGAGCTGTTGATGACCACTTTCTGGCTAGTTGCCTGCCTGATCCTGCTATCCGCTGCCGGATTTGCCTTAGGACGCCACCGCGCCTTGGCATCGGCCGGTGGTCAGGTTCGGAACCTTCATTCCTTGCCGAATTATTATGGGGCCAATGTCGCCTTATCAATATCAGTTCCAGCACTGGCTGTTCTCGCCGTTTGGCTGTTGGCTCAGCCGATGTTCATTGAAACACGGGTCGCGTCAACGATCCCATCACATCTGATCCCCGAGAACACCAATATTGGCCTAATGATGAGCGATGTTCGCCGGATCTCTGAAGGTCTGAATATAGCGATATCTCAAGGCATTATGTCAAAGAGTGAAGTCGTTTTTCTGGATGCCGAAACCTCTGATCTGCGTAGCCGCCTAGGGAGTTTGGGCATTGCGTTGGGATCTGACGTTCGCCCCGAAATTCTGGACGCTGCACGCAGTTACCGCAGTATGTCCCATGACGGTCGCTTGATGATGACCATTGTGGTGGGATTACTGGCTCTGATTGGGTTTTCCAGATCTTATGGTCGCACAGACAAGGATTACCGTGCCCGCAACGTGGTAGAGCGCGGAGTTATGGGCTTGCTGATTGTCGCGGCATCGCTGGCGGTCCTGACCACTGTTGGCATCGTGTTTTCAATGCTGTTTGAAACCGTCAACTTCTTTGGCCAGCACGGCTGGCGTGACTTCTTCTTTGGCACCACCTGGGCGCCGAATTTCCGCGGAGATAGTGAACTTTCGATGCTACCGCTGCTTTGGGGGACGCTGTACATCTCTTTCATCGCCCTACTGGTCGCAGTGCCTGTCGGACTGTTCGCCGCGATTTACCTGTCCGAATACGCCACTGCGACAACCCGATCTTTTGCCAAACCGCTATTGGAAATCTTGGCCGGGATCCCGACCATCGTCTATGGTCTGTTCGCTTTGCTGACTGTTGGGCCAATGCTTGTGAAGGTATTTGGTCGCGGAGATCAGGGGCTTTTGGGTCTGGACTGGATGAGCGGCGCAACTTCGGTGCTGACTGCTGGATTGGTGATGGGCATCATGTTGATCCCGTTTGTCTCATCCCTGTCGGATGACATCATCAACGCGGTGCCACAATCGATGCGTGACGGCTCACTTGGCCTTGGTGCCACTAAGTCTGAAACAGTACGGCAAGTGGTGATCCCTGCGGCGCTTCCGGGCATCGTTGGAGCGGTTTTGCTGGCAGCGTCACGTGCGATTGGCGAAACCATGATCGTTGTTATGGGCGCAGGGGCTATTGCCAAGCTCTCGGTCAACCCATTGGAATCGATGACCACAATTACAACTCGAATTGTCAGCCAATTGACTGGTGACACCGATTTTTCCAGCCCTGAAACGCTGGTGGCCTTTGCCTTGGGACTGTCACTGTTTGTGCTGACCCTGGGGCTAAACATTCTGGCGCTGTATATCGTGCGCACCTACCGAGAGCAGTACGACTGATGATCACCCAAGGGAAACACAGTGGGTCCTTGCTGACGCAAAGTGCCCGTACCAAGAAACGAAATGCCGCCGAGACCCGGTTCAAGGCTTACGGAATTGCCGCAATCGCGGTCAGCCTGCTGATGTTGTTGGTACTGGTCACCACCATCGTCAGCAAAGGGTTGGGGGCCTATCAACAAACATTCATCACGTTACAGGTCGAACTGCTGGAAAAGAAAATCGACAAAAAGGGCAACCGTATTCTAGCCGATATCAAGAAGGTCTCGACCTTTGGCTACGCACCGCTGATCAAATCTGCCGTGACCGCCAAAGTCGAAGAGCTGGGAATTGAAACTGGCTTGAAATCCAAACAGTTGGTGGGACTTCTTTCCAAGGGTGCCGCGGCCCAACTGCGCGATTTTGTTATCAATAATCCTGATCGCATTGGCGACACGGTTGAGTTTCGTTTCCTGGCGTCGAGCCGCGTTGATGGCTACCTAAAGGGCAGGGTGCACCGAGACAGCATCGCCAACGACAAAAACATCTCACCTGCACAGCTGGACTTGGTGGATGCGCTGATGGCTGCGGGTGTGATTGAAAAGACCTTTAATATCGATTTCATAATCGGCGCCGACGCCTCGGACCAACGTCCCGAGGCGGCAGGCATGGGAGTGGCAATGTTGGGCTCACTGTCGATGATGATGGTGGTGCTTGCGCTGGCGCTGCCCATTGGTGTTGGGGCCTCGATCTATCTAGAGGAATTTGCGCCAAAAAACTGGATTACTGATATTATCGAGGTGAACATCTCAAACCTGGCTGCGGTGCCATCGATTGTCTTTGGCATCTTGGGCCTGGCCGTGTTCATCAACTATATGCACCTACCAATGTCGGCACCCTTAGTTGGCGGATTGGTGCTGACACTGATGACACTGCCAACCATCATCATCTCAACCCGCGCCGCACTCAGCGCTGTACCACCCAGTATTCGGGACGCAGCCCTGGGAATAGGGGCTTCGCGTATGCAGGCGGTATTTCACCACGTGCTGCCGCTGGCTGCACCCGGAATACTGACCGGTACAATCCTGGGATTGGCGCAGGCATTGGGAGAAACCGCACCACTGCTGTTGATTGGCATGGTTGGCTTTATTGCCTCGAACGCGCCTGACAGCATTGCATCAGGCCTGATGTCGCCCAACTCGGCTATGCCAGCTCAGATCTACGAGTGGGCCAAGCGGGCAGACCCCGCTTTCTATGAACGCGCATGGGGTGGTATCATCCTTCTGCTGCTTTTCCTGGTCACCATGAACACGGTCGCGGTGATCCTGCGCCGTCGCTTTGAACGCCGCTGGTAAGAAGGGGCAAAGCTATGAACGATATGACGCTAATGGAGCGAAAAGTGGAAACGCAAGACATTAAGATAGAGGCCAGCGATGTGCAGGTCCATTATGGTGACACACATGCGATCAAAGACGTAAACGTCAAGATCGAAGACAAAACGGTCACCGCCTTTATCGGTCCGTCTGGTTGCGGAAAATCCACCTTCCTTCGCTGCCTAAACCGGATGAACGACACCATCCAAACCTGTAGATTCACTGGAAAGATCCTGTTGGACGGTGAAGACATCTATGACAAACGGGTGGATCCGGTGCAGCTGCGCGCCAAGGTTGGCATGGTGTTTCAAAAACCCAACCCGTTTCCAAAGTCGATCTACGATAACGTCGCTTATGGCCCCAAAATCCACGGGATGTTCAACACCAAAAGCGAGCTGGATGAGATCGTAGAAACCGCGCTTCGTCGTGCCGCCATCTGGGAAGAGGTCAAAGATCGTTTGCAGGCCCCTGGCACCGGCCTGTCAGGCGGGCAGCAGCAACGCCTGTGCATTGCCCGTGCGGTGGCCACTAAACCGGAGGTGCTGTTGATGGACGAACCCTGTTCCGCACTGGACCCGATTGCCACTGCCCAAGTCGAAGAGTTGATCGATGAATTAGGCCAGCGGTTTTCCGTGGTGATCGTAACCCACTCAATGCAGCAAGCGGCTCGGGTAAGTCAGAAAACCGCCTTTTTCCACATGGGCAACTTGGTGGAGTTTGGTGAGACTGGACAGGTCTTCACTAACCCCAAAGATCCGCGCACCGAAAGTTATATCACCGGCCGTATCGGCTGACCCAAAGGGACGAGACATGGAAGAGCAACACATCGCATCCGCCTTTGACCGCGACCTGGAGGCTATTCAGGCGCGGATCATGAAAATGGGCGGATTGGTCGAAGCCGCAATTATCGACGCGGCCCGCGCCTTGGAAACCAGCGACGAAGAGCTGGCCCTAGAAGTTCGCACCCGCGACAAGGCCATAGATTCACTGGAAGAATTGATCAACGAAGAGGCCGCACGTTTGATCGCAATCCGCTCGCCGACAGCCGGTGATCTGCGCTTGGTTCTGTCGGTCATGAAAATCTCGGCCAACTTGGAACGCATTGGTGACTATGCCAAAAACATGGCCAAACGTACCGTTGTACTGGCGCAAGGGCCAACAGTCAGGGAAGGCACATCAGCCTTGCGTCGAATGGCGCGCGAGGTTGAGCGGATGCTAAAAGATGCGCTGGATGCCTACATCCAGCGCGACATTGAACTGGCAGCTGATGTAATTGCCCGTGATCATGACGTCGACCAGATGTACAACGCGCTTTTTCGCGAATTCCTCACCTTCATGATGGAAGACCCTCGCAATATAACCCCCTGTATGCACTTACATTTCATTGCCAAAAACACAGAACGGATGGGCGACCATGTCACCGCGATTGCCGAGCAGGTTATCTATTTGGTTACGGGCGACCGACCGGATGAAGGCCGCATCAAAGCCGACACCACCTCTACCAAAGTTCAGGAGATCTGACCTATGTCAGTGGATCAACCAACCGTACTGGTTGTCGAAGACGAAATGGCGCAGCGCGAGGTGCTCTGTTACAATCTCGAGGCCGACGGATTTCGGGTTATCAAGGCAGTAGACGGCGAAGAGGCATTGCTTCTTGTGTCAGAGGAAAAGCCAGACGTCGTGTTGCTGGACTGGATGATGCCCAACCTCAGCGGCATCGAAGTGTGTCGTCGCTTAAAATCACGCCCTGAAACATCTGCCATTCCTATCATCATGTTATCAGCCCGCACCGAGGAAGTTGACAAGGTTCGTGGATTGGAAACGGGGGCGGATGATTATGTTATTAAACCCTATTCGGTGATCGAATTAATGGCCCGCGTACGGACGCAGTTACGACGGGTGCGACCCTCGACCGTTGGTGTGCGTCTAGCGTACGGCGATATTGTTCTGGATGCTGAAACCCACCGTGTCAGTCGTGCGGACAACCCTTTGAAATTGGGGCCGACGGAATTCCGACTGCTTGCAACTTTTATGGAAAAGCCGGGTCGTGTGTGGAGCCGAGAGCAATTGCTGGACCGCGTCTGGGGGCGGGAAATCTACGTCGACACCCGCACTGTAGACGTCCATATTGGTCGATTACGCAAAGCTCTGAGCCAATTTGGCGGTGACGATCCACTACGCACGGTACGTGGGGCAGGTTATGCGCTGGGATGACATTCATTTCCCACTGTATCTACTTGAAAAATAAATTAAATATCGAAGTACCCGGTGGTAAATGTCACCGGGGAAGCGGATCTTCGGGCTGCGATTGGGTCGATAGCCAATCGAGGAATTTGATCAATGCAGCATGGCGGGATTTGGAGTCAGGCCAAACCAGATAATAGGCACCATTGGTTTCAACCGGGGTCGGGTGCAAAGACAGCAGTCGACCCGCTGCCAAGTCCTGTTCAACCAAATAATCGGGCATCAAGGCCACCCCCAAGCCGTGCAAAGCGGCTTGGGAAATAGTTGCGAATTGATCATACATTGTTCCAGTCAGAGATGGCTGGCCCTCCACTCCCAAACTGGAAAACCAATTTTTCCAGGCTTGGGGCCGAGTTTGAATGTGGAGCAGGGGAAGATCCAGAATCTCTCTCGGATTTTTGACCCGCATATCACCCAGCAGAGATGGTGAACAAACCGGCAATAGTTGCTCATGCTTCAATAGCAAGGACTGGGTTCCAGGCCAATCTGCAGAACCAAAATGTATCGCTGCATCAAAAGGCTCTCCCGCAAAATTAAACTGCTCCAACCGCGTCGTCATGTTGATCGTCACCTCAGGATGCAGCCTCGAGAAATCCGGCAGGCGAGGCATCAGCCAGCGCATTCCAAAGGCCGGTAAAATTGCCAGACTAAGGGTTCCTGCCAGCGGAGCCGTTTGCAGCCGCAGAGTGGATTGAGCAATATGTGTCAGCGCTTGGCGAATTTCGGCCGCATAATCCTGGGCCTCAGTGGTCAGGGACAGGCGTTTCTTGTCTCTGACAACCAACTCGACACCCAATTGCCGCTCCAACGCCTGTAATTGGCGACTTATTGCACTTTGAGTCAAAGATAATTCATCTGCCACCGCCGAGGCTGAGCCAAGGCGATCCAGCGCTTCCAATGCGCGCAAGGAAGAGATTGACGGCAGTAAACGTCGAGGAGCTATCATGTATGACTATTAGTCATGTAATGATGTGAAAGTCTCGCTGTTTTTTCCGTTTACCTGCAGTTAAGATTTGCCCAACTCCAGGTCTGATCAAGGACAACGACGATGACTGATAGCAAACCGACGCTGCGTGCCAAGGATGCCCCGGACCTGAACAGTTTTGACTGGACAGATCCGCTACGTTTGAGTGATCAACTCAGCGAAGAAGAGCGGATGATTGCAGATGCCGCCAAAGCCTATGCACAGGAAAAACTGCAGCCGCGCGTCACCAGCGCCTATGCCAACGAGGAATGTGATCCCTCAATTTTTCGCGAAATGGGCGAAATGGGTTTGCTGGGCACCACCATCCCCGAAGAATATGGTGGATTGGGCGGCAGTTATGTTGCTTATGGGCTGGTCGCACGCGAAGTCGAGCGGGTGGATTCCGGTTATCGGTCGATGATGTCGGTGCAAAGCTCACTTGTTATGTACCCTATCTATGCCTATGGCAGCGAAGCACAGCGGCAGAAGTACCTGCCAAAACTGGCCTCGGGTGAATTTATTGGCTGTTTTGGACTGACCGAACCGGACGCTGGTTCAGACCCGGCAGGGATGAAGACCCGAGCCGAAAAAACACCCACCGGATACAAGCTGACCGGCTCAAAAATGTGGATCTCGAACGCGCCGATTGCGGATGTGTTTGTGGTCTGGGCGAAGTCAGATGAACACGGCGGCAAGATCCGCGGCTTTATCTTAGACAAAGGAATGAAGGGGCTGAGCGCACCAAAGATTGAGAACAAGATGTCACTGCGCGCCTCAATCACAGGTGAGATCGTGATGGACGGTGTCGAAGTCGGCGACGATGCGCTGCTTCCGAATGTACAGGGATTGAAGGGGCCATTTGGCTGCTTGAACCGTGCCCGATATGGTATCAGTTGGGGCGCAATGGGCGCTGCCGAAGCCTGCTGGCATGCGGCGCGTCAGTATGGGTTGGACCGGCATCAGTTCAACCGGCCTTTGGCCCAGACCCAGTTGTTTCAGCTAAAATTGGCCAATATGCAGACTGAAATCGCTTTGGGGCTACAGGCATCATTGCAGGTGGGTCGTTTGATGGACCAGGCTAAAGCGGCACCCGAGATGATTTCGATCATCAAGCGGAACAACTGCGGCAAGGCATTGGAGATCGCGCGACACGCCCGTGACATGCACGGCGGCAACGGCATTTCTCTTGAGTTTGAAGTGATCCGTCACATGATGAACCTAGAGACAGTTAACACCTATGAGGGCACCCATGACGTGCACGCGCTGATCCTGGGCCGCGCTCAAACTGGACTTCAAGCTTTTTTCTGATCAACATGAATTTCGGTCACGTTCATTGTCGTAAGGGCAGGGGCGTGACCAAATACTTTTCGACCCGAATGATGTGTGAGCCGACGTGGTTTTCGGAACTGTTAACCCACACGCCAAGCAGTGCGTTCATGCAAAGCTACTTTGCAATCCTGGAACACCCCCTTCGTGGCAGCAATATTGCAATGGAAAACGGATGCTTCGGCTTACGAAAAAGGCCATTGGGTTTTCCGGTTTGCTTTCACGAGGAGACTCGACACAGTATCGGGAAAGGCGAAAAAGGCGTGCACAAACGGTGAACTTGTGTTGAAAAGTTAGTTATTTTGTTGATGTCTCGACCTCCAGAGAGCCGAACGCACCGGACAAAGCCAAGTGATGCCTTGGAAAATCTCCCCTGTGATAGCGATTTGACGGCCTTGATAGGTAGATTATTGCAATATCAGATTTTTTGGTCAGAAAACCAACACGTATCAACATTTCTGCAAGGAGAGCGTTTCAAGCCGCTATAGTCATTCGGCTTTCTTGGTTAATTTTGCGGCATTTCTTTGCAGTTCACAGCCGCCACACTGCACAATTATGCAAATATGCTGCATTTATGCAGTGGTGAACCTCCCAGAACAAAAAAACGCTGTCGAAGACCAAGTCTCAGGATTTGTTGCTATTTAGAGCTACGTATTCTGACATTGTAAAGTGCTTTCAAAAGGGTAAACGAACTAATTCACTCTTCTGTTGGAATCTGTATGGTTTGATTTGTCGCCGAAACCAGGCGCCATTAACCAAAGGGAAAAGCTGGACCGCCTTTCTGCAACCGTTGCAACTGATAACAGGAATCCCTATTTTTGATTAGGAGGATGTATGTCTTGGATGAACTGTCGAGATTTGACAGCGGCTAGTATTTCCACCGTGATGCTGTTTCTACAGTCTTTGGCCTTGGCGTTGTTGGCAGGCTTAGCTGTGATGTCGATAACTAAATCACGTTGGAAACTCAGGTCCCAATCAATCCACGTCTTATGAGTATACAATTTCATCTGTCAGAAATTTTTTGATCCCGTTGCAAACAGGCTGAAATGCGAACATTTTCCAGAATTGAAAAAATGGAAGGAAGTGTCAAATTTGACAACCAATCTGGGCGATGCTCAGAGTTGGCATTGGCTTGCTGAGCCAGCCTTTGTGAAGCAAGTTAGTTTTTGGTGCGTCTGCTCCGATTGGAATCTCAAGGGTCGTTGCGACAGTTTGCTCTATCTCAGTTTCATAAGCTCGTCCCTGAAGGCTTCAGTTGGAGTTCTCCATCCCAGGCACTTT
>MAAY01000102.1 GCA_002162795.1 Rhodobacterales bacterium 56_14_T64 | reverse complement strand
AACGCACCTTTCAGCCTTCGAACCTGGTTCGTAAACGTCGCCACGGTTTCCGTGCGCGCATGGCCACTAAGGCAGGCCGCAAGATCCTGAATGCACGTCGTGCACAGGGCCGCAAAGAACTGAGCGCTTAAACGCGCACCCAGTTTTCTGACGGATTTGACACCGCCGGAGGCCCCCATGGATGGCATTGCCGCCTTGGGGACATGCCTCCGGCGGTTTCCGTTTGTCTGCTGCTTTAAATTTGCCAAAGGTCGATATGCAGGTTCTTTCCAAACGCAGTGAATTTCTTGCCGCCGCCCGCGCCCGCAGGCAGGGCAGTAAGGGCATGATGGTGCAGGGCCTCAATCGCCGCGATGACGCCGGCATCCGGGTTGGCTTCACCTGCTCCAAAAAGGTCGGCAATGCAGTTGCCCGCAACCGCGCCAAACGCCGGCTGCGCGAAGTGGCACGATTGGTTCTGCCCAACCATGGGCGCGCGGGTTGGGACTACGTGCTGATCGGCCGCGCAAACGAGACCGCGCTGCGCCCGTTCGAGCAACTGCAGGGCGACTTAATCCAAGCACTAAAAAAGATCCACGCCGCACCCCGCCTCTAAAGCTGACCCAGATAAAACCGCCCCTATGGCCGCGCTATCCGGAAAATTCGAATTTTCCGGTTCGGAATTTTCCAAAATTCCGGTTTATCGTAGCTGAGTTCCGATTTCTTGTATCGCCCTCGAAGCATTGCAGCCCTCGGCCAGAGCCCCTATCTACCCCTCATGAACCCACTGGCCCATATCATCGCACTGCCCGTGCGCGCTTACCGGCTGATTTTCAGCCCCTGGGTTGGCTTCAACTGTCGCTATCAACCAACTTGCTCCGCCTACGCACTTGAAGCGTTAGAGAAGCACGGAGCCCTCAAAGGCAGTTGGCTAGCCGCAAAACGCATTGGCCGATGCCACCCATTTGGCCGTGATGGCTATGACCCAGTGCCCGATCCAAATGCTACTTCAGACCAAGCCCGCCCTTGTCAGTCGGACCACGAGTCGGAATGACTTCGCGATCCAGCTTGCCCATAAAGGTATGGAACAGATCCTCATAAAATCGTGGCGAGTCAAAATACCACCGGTGAGAAATTCCGACGCCCTCGCCAAAATCCGACTGGTGATCTCGGAAATAAGACCCGCAGTACATATTGACCGCCTTCTCTGAATGATCCGATGGCAGACCAACTCGACCCAGCCTGCGCGATACTCCTATGCGCTTGACCTCTGAGATCGACAAAACGTCATCAAAAGGGCTGCAATAATTGGTCAGCCGGGCACAATGGCGCAGCAAAGACGATGACTTGGAACTCCTGCTGCGCATCGACTTGGACGAAATATCCGCCGCCACCAAGGCTACTTGGCTGACACTCCAGCTGCGTTGTGCGGTCTTATGGTCGTCATCGGCATAATCAAACGCCTCGCGCACCACCAAGGATCCCATCGAATGCGCCAGTATGTGAATGTTGTACGCGCAATCAGGCCGCTGCAGTGCCGAAAACTGGGTTATCCCATGTTTGAACAACTTGTCGGCTGACAACCTCGCATCTCGGATATCCGCACAATATCCCAAGACCGATCCGTCGCTGGGCCAGTCAAAGCTGACCACAACCCCTTTGAACCCCTGCGCCTCCAGCCCGGTGCGGATTTTTCGATGACGCTCCAGCATGTCGTATTGTTCGGTGTTGAAACCATGGACAAAGAACACAATATGGCCCTTCTCGATCCCCTCGGCCCCGGCGGCGGCCTGTACATCGCCAAACCAACTGGTCCGCGAAATTTCATGGCTCTTTTGGGCGGCGTCAGCGGTCGCTGGTACCGAAATGTATTTGACCCCTCCCATTTTGTTGGAATAGCAATCGCCGTCGCGCCCGCGCACCGAAAAGAAAAAATCCATATCTAAATCCACTTCCCAAAATCACTAAACCTAAAAAGTATCACGAGCCCTGCGATCCACCTAAGGTTCTCGCAGGCAATCACAATCAACCTCAACTAATGCATAGAAGCGCCATGATCGGCTGACCCAAATTCTAACTGCGCGATCTCCATCCCCGCACAATGGTATCGATGATCATCCACATCAACAGTGCCATCGGCAGCATCGACAACATCGGCTGCCCATCGGCCAGGCCCTTCTTGGCCTCTTTCAGCAACATCGCGACACCCTTTGGTGGAACACTAATATAGGTCTCCATCTCACGCGCGGTCTTGACCAGCGCCTTGGCGTCTTTATCCGGCTTCTTTTGCGTCGCCTTTAACGCCCCAGACAGATAGCCCAGCGCGGTATTCAACCCGTTCACCACTCCGTCCAGCCAGACCACATCACCCTGCACCTCTTGCGGCAGATCGCCAAAGAACGGCGCATTCTGCAGTTTGGTCACCGGAGCCTGCTTTTTCATAAACGCCAGGATCTTTGCCCCTGCAGCCTTGGACTTGGCTGGCGTCAGCGTGCCCTTTTCAAATTGCTTGATCGCCGATTTCAGGTCCTTCTCCAGCGCCTTCAGGCCTGTTTCGGCCTCTAAAACCGCCTTGCGGACAATCCGTTCTTCCTTACTCACATCACTCATCACACATCCTCCAATACCCCAAGCCTAGACCCATGAATCCGGCTGACAAGGCTGGCAAACCTGACCTCAAGCCGGTTTTTCCTTGGCACAACGTCCCCCAACCGCTAAGGGGCCGACATGCTTGATAAAGAGTCTAACGAGATCCACCCGCTGTTTGCCGGCGCTCCCTCGACCACCGAGTTCAAAAAGCTGCGCAAGCGCATTGTGCGCCATACCCGCGAGGCGATTGAGCAATACGGCATGATCGAACAAGATGCGCGCGACGCCGATGCCAAGCCGCAAAAATGGCTGGTCTGCCTATCCGGCGGCAAGGATAGCTATACCCTGCTGGCAGTGCTGTACGAGCTCAAGTGGCGCGGATTGCTGCCGGTTGATCTGCTGGCCTGCAATCTGGATCAGGGCCAACCTGGGTTCCCGGCAACCGTCCTGCCCGAGTTTTTGGAAAAGATGGGTGTGCCACACCGGATCGAGTATAAAGACACTTATAGTGTGGTGATGGACAAGATCCCGGCTGGCCGCACCTTCTGCGCCCTGTGCTCGCGCCTGCGCCGTGGCAATCTGTATCGCGTCGCCCGCGAAGAGGGCTGTTCAGCAGTGGTGCTGGGCCATCACCGCGACGACATCCTTGAGACCTTTTTTATGAACCTGTTCCATGGCGGTCGTCTGGCCACCATGCCACCCAAGCTGCTCAATGAAGCGGGCGATCTGTTTGTTTACCGCCCGCTGGCACATGTCGCCGAGGCGGATTGCGAAAAATTTTCCCGCGCCATGAACTACCCGATCATCCCCTGCGATCTGTGCGGAAGTCAGGACGGATTGCAACGCCAGCAGGTAAAACAGATTCTCGACGGGTGGGAATCAAACAGCCCCGGACGCCGCCAAGTAATGTTCCGGGCGCTGATGAATGCCCGCCCCTCGCATCTTTTGGACCCCAAATTGTTCGATTTTTTGGGGCTGGAGCGTAAAAACTCGGAATCAGATACAAATTTAGACGAGATTCCCGTTCTGCGTTAACGGACGAGTCAGATCAGTGACCCTATTGTCGGGGCAGCGCAAAAGCTGCGTTTAGGCGAAAGGTCATTTTATGCTCCATCCGAATTCAGGTCACTTGATGCGAATTCGAAGCAAGGTCATTCCGGTCCTGCTTGGCCCGCCGATTCTTGCCTTTCTTCCCGCGATAACACTTGCCACATTCTGGCTGGGTGGCGAAGTTGCCTTGCTGGCTGTCGCACTGGGTTTGCCGGTGTTGTTTGCAGCCATGGGGGCCTTTGGCAGCCCCAGATTGTCTTATGTCCCGCGCGATAGCATCACTGGCATGCTTTTGCGCGACGGCTTTGAGGTGGAGCTGGAACGCGCCCACCGCGACACCGACGACACCGGTCTGAAATCCGCCGTTTTGATTCTGGAAATCGACGATTACAAAGAGCTCATCTCTCGTCACGGCCAATCCGCCGGCGATGCTGTGGTGCAGCGCTGCGGCGAGAGAATCATCGCCACTTTGCGCGACAAAGATACCGTTGCGCGGGTTGGTGACAGCAAATTTGCCATTTGCCTCACCCCAGTGCAGCAACTGGACCTCGAACTTACTGTGCAACTGGCAGGACGGCTGCAGGCCTCACTGGAAGAGCCGATTTCGCTGGATGGCGCCTCGATCTACCAATCCTGTTCGGTTGGCTTTTGCATGCGCACCCGGGCACCGGGATCTGGCGCTGATGACTGGCTCGCTGCCGCCAACGCCGCCCTGACCGAAGCCCAGCACAACGGCCCCTCGGGTATCCGCGCCTATAGCGCCGACATCCACCGCCGCACCAAGGCCCGCAGCGACCTGCGTGAAGATGCCGCCGCCGCATTGGAAGGCGGGCAAATTCAGCCCTGGTTCCAACCGCAAATCTCAACCGACACTGGCAAAGTCAGCGGCTTCGAGGCCTTGGCCCGCTGGTCGCATCCGGTGCACGGCATGATCCCGCCCTCGACTTTCCTGCCCGCGCTGCAAGAGGCCGGATTGATGGAGCAACTCAGCCAAGTCATGCTGTATCACGCGATGACCGCTCTCAAAGCCTGGGATGCTGCTGGTGTCGAAGTGCCCACCGTTGGCGTTAACTTTGCCATGGACGAGCTGAAGAACCCCAGCCTGGTGGATCGCGTCAAATGGGAAATGGAGCGGTTTGATTTGGCCCCGGGTCGGCTGGCAGTCGAAATTCTTGAAACCGTGGTCAGCGACTCACCCGACGACGTCATCACCCGCAATATTTCCGGTCTGGGCGCGCTTGGCTGCCAGATTGATCTGGATGACTTTGGCACCGGCCATGCCTCGATCGCCTCGGTGCGCCGCTTCAACATCTCGCGTATCAAGATTGACCGCTCTTTTGTGATGAAGGCCGACCGTGATCCCGAACAGCAGAAACTGATTGGCGCCATCCTGACCATGGCCGAACGTCTAGAGCTGGAAACCCTGGCCGAAGGCGTCGAAACCGTGGGCGAACACGCGCTGTTGGCGCAGCTGGGCTGCGACCATGTGCAGGGCTTTGGTATTGGTCGTCCGATGCCGTTTGATCAGACGCTGGACTGGATCACTGCGCATCGGGCAAAACTGCAAGACGCCCCGGTGATCGGCTCCCGGCGCAGCTAAGCGCCGGTAAATTACCTATTGGGGCGCAATGACGTCCCATTCCTCCCGAATCTGCTTGACCTTTGGGGGTCTTCTCTGTTGAACCACACCCTGTAATTCCATGTACAAGGTTGCAGTCCCAAATGGACGATCAGAACAAGAATCTAATACTCGCAACCGTGCTCAGCTTCCTGGTGATCCTCGGTTGGTATACCTTTTTCCCACCGCCAGAGCCGATCCCTGCAGTTGATCCTGCGGTAACTGAATCCGTCGCAGACGGCGGCACAGCGGGTGCCCCAGCGGTTGGTGGCACCGTTGCAACCGACGCCACCGCCATAGCGCAGGCCGACGAGGCCGAAGCCCCCAAGGCACCGCGGATCGACATCGACACGCCGCGCCTGTCCGGCAGCATCTCGCTGCAGGGTGGCCGCATCGACGATCTGTCGCTGAAAGATTACCACGTCTCGATCGAAGACGGTGCCGACATCGTCAAAATGCTGGCTCCAGTGGGCGAAGCTGGAGCCTACTATGCGCTTTACGGCTGGGCTCCGGGCGCCGGTTTGGCGGCGGATCAAGTTCCCGGTGCCAACACCATCTGGCAGCCACAGGGCGACAACATTCTAACCGTTGGCACGCCTGTCTCGATGACTTGGGACAACGGCAATGGCCTGATCTTCTCCCGCACCATCTCGGTCGACGAAGATTTCATGTTCGACGTCACCCAGTCGGTTGAAAACACCACTGGTTCGCCGGTGGCCTTGGCCCCTTACGGCACTCTGGCCCGCCACGGTGAACCTGCAGATCTGAAGAACTTCTTCATCCTGCACGAAGGCGCCATCAGCATGACCGATGGCATTCTGGACCAGATCAAATACTCCAACATGCCCGACCTTGACGTCAACGAGCGTGAGCGTGTCCCGGCAGAAGTCTACCAAGCAGAAACAAGTGGCTGGGTTGGCTTTACGGATCACTACTGGATGTCGACGCTGATTCCGGCCAATGGTCAGGCCTTCCGCTCAATCGCCAAATATGACGAGCGTCGCGACATCTATCAAACCGATATCGTGCTGCCGACAGTGACAGTTGCCCCCGGTCAGTCTTCCGAGGTCACCACGCGGTTGTTCGCCGGTGCCAAAGAATGGGCCACCATTCGCGCCTATGAGGCTGCCGGTGTTGAAAACTACATCGACAGCATCGACTGGGGTTGGTTTGTTTTCCTGACCAAGCCGATTTTCTGGCTCCTTCACAACCTGAACCAAGTGATCGGCAACATGGGTGTATCGATCATCGCCCTGACCCTTATCCTTAAGGCGCTGCTGTTCCCGCTCGCCTACAAATCCTACGTCTCGATGGCAAAGATGAAGGAATTGCAGCCCCAGATGGAGGAGCTGAAGAAAAAGGCCGGTGACGACAAGCAGGCCGTCCAGAAGGGCATGATGGAGCTGTACAAGAAGGAAAAGGTGAACCCCGCCGCGGGCTGTCTGCCAATCCTGTTGCAGATCCCAATCTTCTTCTCGCTCTACAAGGTGATCTTTGTAACCTTCGAGCTGCGTCAGGCACCGTTCTTTGGTCCGTTCCAGGATCTCAGCATGCCCGATCCAACCTCGATCATGAACCTGTTTGGCGTCTTGCCTTGGGGCGCGCCCGAGCCAGGCACCATGATGGCCACTGTGCTGATCGGTATTCTGCCACTGTTGCTGGGCATCTCAATGTTCCTGCAGCAAAAGCTGAACCCGGCACCGACCGATCCCACCCAGCAGATGATCTTTGCCTGGATGCCATGGGTATTCATGTTCATGCTGGGCAGCTTTGCTAGCGGCCTGGTGGTGTACTGGATCACCAACAACACCATCACCTTTACTCAGCAGTACCTGATCATGCGCAGCCAAGGCTACAAGCCGGATGTGTTTGGCAATATCAAGTCGGGCTTCAAGAAGACTCCCAAGACGGAAAAAAAATGACAAACCAAGTTACAGATATCTGGCGACACCCGATCAAATCACATGGCCGGGAGCCACTGGACACCGTAACAATGATCGCCGGGCAAACCATGCCCGGCGATCGTGTTTGGGCGGTAGCACATGAGGCGTCCAAGGCGGATGCCTCTAAATGGGTGCCCTGTGCCAATTTCAGCCGCGGCTCCAAAGCGCCCGACCTGATGGCGATCAATGCCCGTCTGGATGATACCAGTGGTCGTGTGACCCTAAGCCACCCCAATCGCCCGGATCTTGAGTTCTTGCCCGAATCCGCTGCGGACCTTCCCAGTTTTCTGGATTGGGTAAAGCCGCTGATGCCCGACAACCGCGCCGCATCGGCCCGCATCATCCGCGTGCCTGATCGCGGCATGACAGATACCGACTATCCTTCTGTCACCCTGTGCAACTGGGCCTCGCATCGCGCGGTGGAACAGGCCATCGGGCATGAACTGTCTTCAAAACGCTGGCGCGGCAATATCTGGTTTGATCTGGGCGAGGCTTGGGCCGAGCACAATTTGATCGACCGCAAAGTCCAGATCGGCGAAGTGGTGTTTAAGATACGGGAACGGGTCGTTCGCTGTCTGGCAACCACCTCTAACCCTGAAACCGGCGTCCGGGACGCCGATACACTTAAGGTCCTGAAAGACACCTGGGGCCATCAGGATTTCTCGGTCTATGCCGAAGTGATCCAGGGCGGTACAATCCAGACCGGCGACGCAGTAAAGGTACTCTGATGCAAATGCAATTTACCCTGGCCGAGGCGCCAGACCAGTTCACAACCGAAAAGGGCCGCAAGCTGTTTGCCGGCGAGTCCGAGTTTGTCAAAGGCGTGGTCGACATGTCCGGCCTGCCACCTGCTGACCGGATGGAGGTCTGCTTTGCTGGCCGTTCAAACGTCGGCAAATCCAGCCTGATCAACGCGCTGACTGGCACCAAAGGCCTGGCACGGGCGTCGAACACGCCGGGCCGCACCCAGGAAATCAACTATTTCACCCAAGGCCCCGATCACTATCTGGTCGACCTTCCCGGCTATGGCTACGCCAACGCGCCGCTGCCCGTGGTAGAGAAATGGCAACGTCTGCTAAAGCAGTACCTGTCCGGCCGTCAGACCCTGCGTCGCGCCTTTGTGCTGATCGATGGCCGCCACGGGGTGAAACCGGTGGACGAGGAAATCATGTCGCTGCTCGACAGCTCGGCGGTGACATTCCAGTGTGTGCTGACCAAAATGGACAAGGTCAAAGACAAGGACCATGATGCCATGCTGAACCAAGTGCGCAGCAAGCTGGCAAATCATCCGGCTGCTTATCCTGAAATGGTAATGACCTCGTCGGAAAAAGGCGATGGCATTGCCACCCTGCGTTCGATCATCGTTGGGCTGGTCTAAACCTTGAAGCACTTGCCGTCATATCTGTTGCTGTTCACGCTGGCGCTGGCCAGCCTGATCCCGACGGGCTGGATGCCCGCCAGCAGCAGTGACGGCAAGGTTCTTTTGGTGATCTGTACCACTGACGGGACCCAAGAACAGTGGGTCGATCTGGACGGTGACACCACCCCAGCCGAGCAGATGGACGACCGCAGCTGCCCGTTTTCCACCTTGACCACCGCCGGTGTGATCCCAGACATCGGCCCCATTCATATCCACGGCTCAGTGCTTTCTGCGCGGTGGGTCCATGAACCCTTTACCCATTATTCTGCCGGTTTCCACTGGCGCTATGATGCCCGCGGCCCGCCCGCACTCTCCTGACTTTCTGAACATTCCAACACTATTGAACCGGCGTTTGACGCGACCGGTCCCTGTTCCGATATGGAGAGACACCAATGGCATTCGACAGCCAAACTGCGGTTGAAACCCGCTCGCTATCCGAAAAATCCTATTTCGCCGTCTGGCGCTGGCACTTTTATGCCGGCCTATACGTCGTCCCCTTCTTTTTGATGCTGGCCATCACTGGCCTGACCATGATGCTGATCACCCAGGTCAGTGGCCGTGACGGGGAAACAATCCGCGTCACCCAAGGCGAGGCCGCGCTAAGCATCACTCAACTGTCCGAGGCGGCGCTAGAAGCGGTACCCGGCACTGTCACCGAATGGATCGGCCCCAAGGCACCCGATCTGGCCACCGTAATCCGCGTCAAGACTGAGGCGGGCCAGCGCATGGTCGCAATGAACCAATACACAGGCGAGGTCATCTCTAGCTGGGACCGCCGCGCTGGTTGGTACGACTTTGCTGACAACATCCACTCGGAATTAATGATCGGCACCATCGGTGACCGCTTGATCGAAATCTCTGCCGGGCTGGGTCTGGTACTGGTGCTGACCGGTCTGTACCTGTGGTGGCCTCGTGGGGGTGACACCAGCGTGCTTGTCCCCAATTTCAAGGCACGTGGCCGTGCTTTGTGGAAAAGCCTGCACTCGGTTGTTGGCTTCTGGATTTCACTGGTGCTGGTCACGTTCCTGGTATCAGGCTTGGCTTGGGCTGGCATCTGGGGCGGTAAATTTGTACAGGCCTGGAGCAGCTTTCCAGCCGCAAAATGGGACAATGTCCCGCTGTCGGACAGCATCCATGCCAGCATGAACCACGGCTCAACCAATGACGTGCCTTGGGCGTTGGAACAGACCCCTATGCCAGCCTCGGGGTCCGACGCGGGCCTGACCGGCATCCCGGCCGAGACTGCAGTGAATATCGACAGCGTGGTCATTCTGGGTCGCCTGCTGGGCATGGACGGACGTTTCCGCGTTGCCTATCCGCGTGGTGACGACGGTGTCTGGACCATCAACCGCGACAGCATGAGCGGCGACAGCAACGACCCGTTTGTCGACCGCACCATCCACATCGACCAGCACACCGGCAAGATTCTGGCCGACGTGAAATACGAGGACTACTCGTGGATGGGCAAAGCCATGGCCGTCAGCATTCCGCTGCACATGGGGCTGATGGGTCCGGTCAGCTTTGTCTTCAACCTGCTGTTCTGCCTGTTGGTGATCTTTGTCTGTGTGTCTGGCATTGTGATGTGGCTAAAACGCCGCCCTTCGCAGGCCGGCCGTCTGGCAGCCCCACCCGCACCTACAGATATGCCGCTGTGGAAAGGTGCTGCGCTGATCTGCGTCGTAACATCCATTGCGGTGCCGATGTTGGGCCTGACCCTGTTGGCCGTACTGGCCTTTGATGTGCTGATCATCGGCAATATTCCAGCCGTCAAACGCGCCTTCTCGTAAGCGACATCTCTTGAAACCCTGCCCGGCGGACCCGCCGGGCAGAACCAGATACCACCTTAAACGTGCTGTGCCCCGTTCACTTCTATTTCGGACCCCGAGATGTAGGAGCTATCGGGCGAACACAGAAAATAGATTGCGGCGGCCACTTCTTCGGGTTGCCCCAACCGCTGCATCGGCAGCTTGGCGACAATCTTATCCGTACCCGGCGACAGAATCGCGGTTTCCACCTCTCCCGGCGCAATTGCATTGACCCGCACCCCAAGGGGGCCAAAGTCATGCGCCATTTCGCGCGTCAGCGCCGCCAGGGCGGCCTTGGAGGTGGCATACGCCGCGCCAGCAAAGGGATGCACCCGACTGCCCGCAATTGATGTCACGTTGACGACAGAACCTTTGGCCGCCGCCAACTCATCTTTCAACCCGCGCGCCAACACCACCGAGGAAAAGAAATTGACGTGGAACACGCGGCCCCAGTCCATCAGATCGGTGTCCAGCGTACTCAGCCGCCCGCCGTTTGGCCCCTTGGGGGAGATCCCGGCATTGTTCACCAGCGCATCCAATTTACCGTCCAGCAGATCCTGAATCACTCCAACCGCGTTGATGGTGCCTGCAGGGTCGCCCAGATCAACCTGCACATGGTTCTCTTGCCCGCCGCCCCATGGGCATTCCGGCGGGAAAGGGTGACGCGAGCAGGTAATCACCCGCCAACCCTCGCTGTTGAACCGGCGTACGGTGGCGTGACCGATGCCCCGGCTGGCCCCTGTCAGCAACATTGTTTTCTGGCGCATAGGCCGATCCTCACCCTTGAACTTGGGGGTAACCCTACCACCACCCCCCCCAGCTGCAACGCCACACTTGGCAGCAACGCCAGAACCGCGTAACAGAAACCGTCAAAGGGACCCCAAGCGATGAAGAAACAAGATATGAACCGCGATTGGATTGCCACCGCCGCCACACTGTCCAGCGCCCTGCCTTATCTGCAGCGCTATGACGGGGCTATTGTCGTCATCAAGCTGGGCGGTCACGCCATGGGCAGCGACGAGGCAATGGATACCTTTGCCCGTGACATCGTGCTGCTGCGACAGGTCGGGATAAACCCGGTGATCGTGCACGGTGGCGGCCCGATGATCAACGCCATGCTGGACAAGCTGGCGATCAAATCCGAATTTGTGAACGGCAAGCGCGTCACTGACAAAGCCACCATGGAAGTGGTCGAGATGGTGCTGTCCGGTCTGGTCAACAAACGCATCGTGCAGGCGATCAACCGTCAGGGCGGCATGGGTGTTGGTCTGTCCGGCAAAGACGCCAACCTGATCAACTGTACGCAAACCGATGCCAATCTTGGCTTTGTCGGCACCCCCACCGACATGGATCCTTCGGTGCTGCATCACCTGTTTGAGAAAGACATGATTCCGGTGATTGCACCGATCGGCTCTGGGCCCGAGGGCGAGACCTTTAACATCAACGGTGACACTGCCGCCGGTGCCATTGCCTCGGCGCTCGCAGCGGATCGGTTGCTGCTGCTGACCGATGTTGCAGGCGTCAAAAACGCCGCCGGCGATGTGGTGACCGAGCTGAAGGCGACAGATGTCGAAGCCATGACCCGCAGTGGTGTCATCGCCGGAGGCATGATTCCCAAAACCGAAACCGCATTGCAAGCGATCCGAAACGGTGTACGGGCCTGTACCATCGTAGATGGCCGGGTGCAGAACTCGGTGCTGCTGGAACTGTTCACCCTGCATGGCGCCGGATCAATGATCCGCCCCGACTAATCCGTCAGGCGGGTAAAAAGCCAACCTTCTGCCGCTTTCTGACGATAACGTGTGCCCTTCGGGCTTGCACTTTGCAGTCGCATGCGCATTTCTGAATACATGGAACACGAAGCCACACTCCGTCTCACCATCTTTCTGGGGCTGTTCGCCCTGTTCGCCTGCGCCGAACAACTAGCCCCGCGTCGCAAGCGCCAGCTACCTCGTGCGGGTCGCTGGACCACCAATCTCGCGATCACGGTGCTGAATACCCTGACTTTGCGAGCACTGGCCTTTGGCCTGCCGCTGCTGTCCGTGGGGGCTGCACTAGACGCCCAGACCAAAGGCTGGGGCCTGTTCAACGCGCTGTTATTGCCCAGCTGGCTAGAGGTTATGCTGACGATATTGATCCTCGACTTTGCGATTTGGCTGCAACACTTGATCACCCACAAAGTGCCTGTGCTGTGGCGTCTGCACCGGGTGCATCATGCTGATCGGGATATGGATGTCACCACCGCA
>MAAY01000090.1 GCA_002162795.1 Rhodobacterales bacterium 56_14_T64 | reverse complement strand
ACATACAACAATGACCGCCCGAATATGGGCATCGGCGGCATCACACCCGCCATGAAACTGAATATGGCCGCGTGAATTCTACGACCCCATCCCATTAAAAATGGGGGGATTACCGGATGATCTTGCGGCCAGGGAAATCAGTCCAGTACAACGCGTCCGCCCGCGCAGCCGGGGACCGGGGAAACAGATCAGCCCCCTGCCCCCGAAATGCCTCGTCGATGAATTCCAGCACCCGCAGTGAATCCGGCACAGCCACTGCCGCATCCAGACCTGCCCCTTGCATCTGCAACACAGGAACCTGCCCGGTCCCGCGCGATACACGCATCCAGTCACCTGTTTTTTCGTATGGGTCGGTCTCCACATAATTAAAAGAGACCTTTTTGTGAACCAACCCAATCCAGGCACGTTGTGCAAATGGGCAGTACCAGGCGGAGTAAAGCGTAACCATTAAAGGCCTCCTTCTTTTTGTGTAACCGAGTTTAGACCGCGTAGTCACTGAACGCGGCATCCACAGGCGTTTCAGCCAAATGGTTGGTGTAGTTCGATAGCGTCTTGACCGATATCGCCAAAATCACGGCCAAAACATGCTCTTGGATGAAACCGGCACTCAGGAAATCATCCATCAGGGACGGATCTACTTTGCCGCGTGTCTCGGTCATGCCAAAGGCAAACCGCGCCAGTGCATCCAGACGGGGGTCAGATATCGGTGTGCCCGAGCGAAGGTTCTGCAACACATCTGCCGGAACGCCCGACATCTTGTCCGCCACCATCGAATGGGCCGCAGTACAATAATCACATCCGTTGGCGCGACTGATTGCCAGAAAAACCACCTCCTGCTCAACCGAGGAAAACCCGGCCTCACTCCGAAAGGCCGCATACCCGGCGTTGTAAGTACTGAACACTGCAGGCAGGTTGGCCATATATCCGTACATATTTGGCACAAAGCCCATGGCCTTTTTGGCCGCGGTCAGTTGCTCTGCTGCCGCTGGCAAAGCAGAGTTTTCATCAAGAAGCGGAAGGGTGGGCAATACTGCATGGGTCATCATCTGTATTCCTTGGCTGGGAAACCGGAAATCAGTTTCTCTTGTGCAAGGGATGTAATTTAATTGCCCAAAATAGATAAGACTGACAGATTGGATATGATTTATCCAAACTAAGCATGTATCAAATGGACAATGAACTGGCCCTGCGACTTTTCGTAAACGTGGTCGAGGAAAATAGCGTCTCCAAGGGCGGCGCCCGGCTTAACGTGCCGCAATCGTCAGCCTCGCGCCTGCTCAGCCGGCTCGAGGAAAACCTCGGCACCCGCCTGTTGCAACGCTCTACCCGTAGCCTGCAACTGACCGAGGCCGGAAGGATATACTTTGAACGTGCCTGCCAGATTGTCACCGCCCTGGACGAGGCCAGCGCCGCCGTCCGCGACCTCAGTGGTACACCCTCTGGGCTGCTCAGGGTGACTGCGCCTGCTGGATTTGCACGCCAATACATTGCACCGCATCTGGTTGAGTTTTCATCGCTATACCCAGAAATCAACATGGGCCTTTCCCTGCAGGATACGGTCGAGGATCTTGTCAGCCTCGGCTACGATGTCGCGATCCGGTTCGGCGCGCTGCCGGACTCCGGGCTCGTCGCTCGCAACCTTGCAGGCAGCGCCCTCGTCGCTTGCGCCAGCCCCGCCTATCTGGGTCAACACGGAGCACCCGAACAGGTCGCCGACCTGGCGACACGCAATTGTCTGTGCTTTCGCTCCAATCCCGGCAAGAACAGTTGGAGTTTTACGCTTGGGGACCAATTCCGGTCTGTGAAGGTCAGTGGCTCGATGTACAGCAACAATGGCGATGCGCTGATGGCGGCGGCCCTGTCTGGCTACGGGATTGTCATGCAGCCGTCATGGACGGTGCAGACCGCACTGGACAGTGGCCAGCTTGTCCGGATCCTGCCCGATCACCAACACGGCCCTGCCAGCATCCCTATTCATGCGGTCTTTGCTCATAAGCAACATTTGCCGCCCAAGACCCGGGTTTTTGTAGAGTTCATGACCCAGAAAATCAGAGCAAACACCTGGGCCATATTCTGAGGCCAGCCGGTTTAGAAGTTGTCCTACCTTTTCGACCAGCTTGCTGCCTGCTTATGGTGGATCAGGTCTCATCTAGGCTGCCAATCTCCGCAGGTCGGCCTGCGCCCTAAAATCCATCGTGATGTCTAGAATATATGCTCCGCCCCAAAATGGCGCCTTCTGTTCATTCGATTACCAATGATTTATCTTGACCAATTGATCAAAACGCGCATGGCTTCTTAGATAAGCGGCGAAGAGCAGCAACAAAGAGGATACTGATATGAAACTACCAAGCTTATTAAGCAGAAGAGGCGTGATTGCCGGAGCAACCACGCTCGGGTTGATGATGACTTCGGCAGCAGCCATGGCAGATGTTGTAAAAGTTGCCGGAATTTTCACTCTGCCAGTAGAGCAACAATGGATCAGCCGAATTCATATTGCGCTGAATGCAGCGCAAGAGCGCGGCGACATTGAATATTCCTACTCCGAAAACGTGTCCAACACCGACTACGAGCGCGTTATGCGTGAATATGCTGAGAGCGGTGTTAATCTGGTTGTTGGCGAAGTCTTTGGCCTGGAACGTGCCGCCCGTAAAGTGGCTGCCGATTACCCCGAAACTGCATTCCTTATGGGGTCAAGCTTTGCCCCGCAAGAACCCAATTTTTCGGTGTTTGATAACTTCATTCACGAACCAGCCTATCTGTCCGGTATGGTTGCTGGTGCGGCAAGTGAAAGCAACGTGATTGGAATGGTCGGTGGTTATGCCATCCCCGAGGTTAACCGCCTGATGAATGCCTTTATGGAAGGTGCGCGGGAAACAAATCCCGAAGTCACATTCCTCGTGAACTTTATTGACAGCTGGTATGATCCACCCAAGGCAAAAGAAAGCGCCTTTGCAATGATGGATGCTGGTGCTGACGTTATGTATGCGGAACGCTTTGGCGTGTCAGATGCTGCGGTTGAGCGCGGTGCCAAGGCAATTGGCAACGTGATCGACACCTCAGCCGATTATCCCGGCACCATTCTGGCATCAGCCTTGTGGCATATGGAAACAACCGTCGATACCGCTATTGCAGCAGTGGCGGCTGGGTCATATGCGGCCGAGGACTATGGCCAGTACAGCTATATGGCGCATGGCGGTGGTTCGTTGGCATTGGACGAGGCACTGGTCTCGGCTGACGTTGTTGCGGCAGTCAAAGCCAAGGAAGCGGCTATCATGGATGGCAGCGACAGCATCACCGTGAACGACGAAGCCCCGGTTTCTGATAACTAAAAACAGGAGGGCCGGTTTCGACCGGCCCCTATTTCACCTATGACAAATACCCGCGTTCTTTCCCTGAACAACCTGTCCAAACGGTTTGGTTCGGTTGTTGCCAATGATGCTGTCAGCATTGAACTGCACCGTGGCGAAGTCCTGGCCTTGCTGGGCGAAAACGGTGCTGGCAAAACCACACTGATGAATATGCTGTTCGGGCATTACCTGCCGGATGGTGGCTCGATCGACGTTGCCGATGAGAGCGGCGACATGCGCCCTCTCACTTTGGGCCACCCCCAAGCCGCCCTAGAGGCTGGCATTGGAATGGTGCATCAGCACTTTACTCTGGCCGAGAACCTGACCGTGCTTGACAGTATCCTGCTGGGCTCTGAAAGCCTGTTGGCTTGGCGGCACAAACGCAAAGCGGCCCGCGCCAAAGTTGGCAGGATTATGCAGCGCACCGGCTTGACAGTTGGGCTGGATGAGCAGATCGGCAAGCTGACCGTGGGGGAACGACAACGGGTCGAGATCCTAAAGGCGCTGTATCACGATGCGCGTATTTTGGTTCTTGATGAGCCAACCGCAGTGCTGACCCCACAAGAGGCCGATACTCTGTTTGAAAACATCGGCGCGATGACCAAAGACGGCTTGTCGGTTATTTTCATCTCACACAAGCTACGCGAAGTTCTGGCTTTCTCGCACAGGATTTCGGTGCTTCGGCATGGTAAGTTGGTCGGCGAGATCGCAACATCAGACGCCGATGAACGAGTGATCGCCCGGATGATGGTTGGCGCGGACACCCCCACCACGCCTCGCGAAGCAATGGCACCGGGGGCACCAGTACTGGCGCTTAAGACTACAACCGTAAAAGGCGACAGTGCGCGGACCAGCCTACATGCGGTGGACCTGACCATCCATGCCCATGAAATCGTCGGCATCGCCGGCGTGTCAGGCAACGGACAATCGGCATTGGCGCGGTTGGTGTCGGGTTTGGCCACTCCGGATAGTGGTGAGCTGTTGATAAGTGGCAAGCCAATACACCGCTTTACCCCGCCAGTGATGCAAAAGGCAGGCGTTGGCCGTATTCCCGAAGACCGCCACCATGATGGCATTATTGGCGCGATGTCGGTTGCCGAAAATCTGGTGATCGAACGGTTGCGCGATAGTGACGTGCAGAAATACGGGTTTTTGCAGCAAAACTCCATTCGCAGCCACGCCCAAGATCTTTGCAAAGACTATGATGTCCGCGGACCGGGCATTGATGCCGATGCCAGACTGCTATCGGGTGGCAACATCCAGAAACTGATTTTGGCACGGGTGTTTGAATGTATGCCGGATTTGATCCTGGCCAATCAACCCACCCGTGGGCTTGATATGGGCGCGGCGGCCGAAGTGGCCCGCCGCCTGCTGGAGGCCCGCGCGCGGGGCGCAGGCGTGTTGCTGATATCCGAAGATCTGGACGAGGTTCTGGCGCTGTCAGACCGCATTATCGTCATCCATGACGGCCAACTGCATGAGGCCCACACCAATGACCGCGAGGCCATCGGCCTGATGATGGCAGGAGAACAGGCATGATTAGGATTGAACCGCGTGACGCACCGTCGCGTTGGTGGACCATTGGGGTTCCAGTGGCATCTGCGTTGATAGCCCTTCTGCTGGCAGCCATTCCGCTGATGGCGGCAGGGGCCAATGTCTTTGAGGCTTACGCACAAATGGCCAAGGGGATATTCGGATCCAAATTTGCATTCACCGAAATGCTGACCCGCGCAACACCGCTGATCTTTACCGGCCTTGCCGCGACAATGGCGTTCCGCGCCAAGCTCTGGAATATCGGCGCCGAGGGTCAGCTATACCTTGGCGCGATGGCCGCTGTTGTGGTTGGCACTGGGTTGATTGATGCCCCGTCCATTATTCTGATCCCGATCATTCTACTGGCCGGGGCCGCTGCTGGCGCTGCTGGCATGGCAGGGCCAACCTATCTGAAAACCCGATTTGGCGCCGACGAGGTTGTCACCACTCTACTGTTGAATTTCATCATCCTGATCTTCTTGCAGATGATGCTCGAGGGGCCGCTGAAAGATCCGATGGGAATGGGCTGGCCGCAGTCAGAACCCATTGTCGATAATGCTATACTGCCGCAATTGATGCCGCGCATGCGGATCCATTCTGGGCTGATCATCGCGCTGGTTGCAGCAGGTGTTGCCCATGTCATGCTGTCCAAAAGCGTCTGGGGATTTAAGCTGCGCGCCGTTGGTGAAAACGCAGCAGCAGCCCTGCATGCGGGCATCGGCGTGAAACGAACAATGATGAGCGCGGCCATTGTCTCTGGTGGCCTAGCTGGGATTGCTGGCGTCAGTGAGGTCGCGGGCTTGCGCGGCTATCTGACCACTGACCTGTCACCCGGCTTTGGCTATACGGGAATTGTGGTTGCTATGCTGGCCGGACTTTCGCCGATTGGCGTGGTCATTTCAGCAATCTTTATCGCCTCGGTCTTTGTTGGTGCCGACACCATGAGCCGCGCCATGGGCGTTTCGAGCTACCTGGCCGATCTAGTGGTCGCGCTGTCGCTGATCTGTGTGTTGATTGGCGGGTTTATCGCCCGCTACCGCATCACTCGGACCAACAAGGGGGGCCAGTGATGGATATTCTGCAAATCCTGATATCAGACAGCTTTTG
Source organism: Rhodobacterales bacterium 56_14_T64 (assembly GCA_002162795.1). Classification (GTDB taxonomy): domain Bacteria; phylum Pseudomonadota; class Alphaproteobacteria; order Rhodobacterales; family Rhodobacteraceae; genus Parasedimentitalea. The sequence continues at coordinate 6,700 of MAAY01000090.1, read as the reverse complement.
GGCTGCTGCCCTGCGCATAGCCACACCGTTAATCTTTGGGGTGCTTGGCGCCTTGATCTGCGAGAAATCCGGCGTGCTGAACCTTGGCATCGAAGGCATTTTTGCCGCCGGAGCCATGGCAGGTTGGATGGCCGTCTGGCTCGGGGCTGGATTGTGGGGCGGCCTGCTGGTGGCGGCACTGGTCGGAGGTTTCTTTGGCTTGATCCACGCCATCCTAACCGTACCGTTGGGACTGTCCCAGCACGTGTCGGGGCTGGGGGTGACCATGCTTGCCACCTCGGTCAGTTACTTCACCTATCGCACCGCTCTGCCCCAGGTCTCATCACCGCCAAAGATCGTCCCATTTCAGCCACTAGATATTCCCGTACTGTCCGATTTACCGTTCGTCGGGCCCGTCTTGTTCCAGCAAACGGCGATGACCTGGCTGGCGCTGGTTATGGTCGCCTTGGTTTGGTGGGTGCTGAATCGCACACCTCTGGGTCTGGCCATTCGCGCCGTTGGTGACAACCCGGATGCGGTTGATGCACAGGGGCTGTCTGTCTACGGATTACGGATCGGAGCGGTTGTTGCCGGGTCTGCCCTGATGGCACTTGGAGGCGCATTCCTAACCATGTCCGCCTTTGACTCATTCTTCTTTGGCATGGTCAACGGACGCGGTTGGATCTGTATCGCACTGGTCATTTTTGCAAGCTGGCGGCCGGGAAAAGCCTTGCTTGGGGCGTTGTTGTTCGGCGCATTTGATGCCTTTCAGGTACGGCTGCAAACCGAAGTTGGCGCCTTTGTACCGTCACAGATCTTCCTGATGGCGCCCTATGTATTGTCGATTTTCGCACTTGTTATCGTCGCCCGCCGCGCTGAGTATCCCGGCGCATTATTAAAACCGTGGTTCAAAGGGCAACGCTAATGAATTTTGATCTGATCATAAAGAATGCCACCCTGCCCAACGGACAGATTGGCATTGATATTGCGTGCAAAGACGGGCTGATCGCTGCGGTAGAGCGCGATATCAAAGCCGAGGCAAAAGAGGTGATCGACGCCAAGGGACAACTGGTTTCACCACCGTTCATCGACCCCCATTTTCATATGGACGCCACCCTGTCCCTTGGCACGCCACGCCTGAATGTCTCAGGCACCTTGCTCGAGGGCATCGCCCTGTGGGGCGAACTCAAGCCAGTACAAAGTATTGACGATATCGTTGAGCGGGCGCTGCGGTATTGCGATCTGGCGGTCTCGATGGGGATCGGAGCCATCCGCAGCCACGTCGATATCTGCGATGACGAACTGACAGGTGTGCAGGCCCTGCTAGAGGTCCGCAAACAAGTTGCGCCCTATCTGGATCTGCAACTGGTGGCTTTCCCTCAAGATGGCGTATTCCGCGACCCAACGGCCCAGGAGAATCTGATCCGCTCACTTGATATGGGCGTGGATATTGTCGGCGGCATTCCGCATTTTGAACGCACCATGCAGGATGGTGCGGCCTCGGTGAAGCACCTGTGCGAAATTGCGGCAGAGCGCGGATTGATGGTCGATATGCACTGTGACGAAAGCGACGACCCGCTGAGCCGCCATGTTGAAACACTTGCCTATGAAACCACACGGCTGGGGCTGCAGGGGCGCGTCGCGGGATCGCACCTGACCTCGATGCATTCGATGGACAATTACTATGTCTCCAAACTGATCCCATTGATGGTCGAAGCCGGTCTGCACGTCATTCCAAACCCATTGATCAACATCATGTTGCAGGGACGCCATGACTCTTATCCCAAACGCAGGGGCCAGACTCGGGTTCCCGAACTAAAGGCCGCAGGCCTGACCGTTGGGTTTGGCTCTGATTGCGTTATGGATCCATGGTATTCACTGGGCAAAGCCGACATGCTGGATGTTGCCCATATGGGACTGCATGTCGGCCAACTGTCCAGCCGCGCCGACATGGCATGGTGCTTTGACGCCGTTACCAGCAATTCGGCCCAGATCATGGGGCTCGAAGGGTATGGTTTGGAAATAGGCTGCAAGGCCAATATGGTATTGCTGCAGGCGAAAGACCCAATCGAGGCAATTCGACTGAGGGCTACGCGTCTCACCGTAATCCGAGCCGGTCAGGTGATTGCGACCAGTCAACCGAGCATATCCGCACTCCGATTGCCCGGTCGTCCAGACAGCGTTGATCCGTCGCAATATGCGCCTGCGTCGATGGGTGGCTAGCTAAGACTGCGCAACAATTCCAACGATGGTTCGCCAGTCGCAGGAAGGCCGCGACTGGACTGGTAACCGCCGATGGCTTCGCGGCTTTTTGGACCAATCACACCGTCGGAGCCTCCGGTATCGAAGCCCTTGGCTGTCAGGCGCTCTTGCAACAAAATACGGTCGTCTTTTGTCAGCCCGTTGGCATCGGGCGGGAAACTTCCATGCAGGGGGCCTGCCCCGCCGATACGATCCGCCAAATGCCCTACTCCAAGGGCGTAAGACACTGAATTATTGTAACGCTTGATGGCCCCAAAGTTGCCCGTCACAGAAAACTGTGGTCCGCCGGGCTGCGGTTGGATAATGGTGCCTGCAGGCGCGCCAAAGCCAACCTCCCCACCCCATCGCACGCCACGAGTCCAGCCATTGCGTGCCAGGTAAGCAGCGGTGGATGCAAGCGCATCGCTCGGATCTTCTGACCAGATGTCACGGCGACCGTCACCGGTGAAATCAACCGCATAAGCCTGATAGGATGTGGGAATAAACTGAGTGTGCCCCATTGCACCCGCCCAGCTTCCGGTCAGGCGCGATACTGGGACGTCACCATTTTGCAAAATTTTGAGAGCCGCAATCAGTTGCTTCTCAAAAAATGATCCGCGCCGCCCGTCATAGGCAAGAGTTGATGTCGCGGATATGACAGGCACATTGCCCCGACGCTCGCCATAAAAACTTTCCAGCCCCCAAATCGCAGTGATGATCTCCGCATCCACACCGTATTTGTTCTCAAGCGCATTTAGGGTCGCCCTGTACTTGGAAAACGCTGTGCGACCCTTACGAATGCGTTCGTCTGACGCAGCAATTGAAAGATAGTCTTCCAGACTGCGCTTGAATTCGGTCTGGCTGCGGTCGCGTGTGATTACCCCGGGCAGATAGCCCGCACTTCGAAACCCAGTCGCAAGCGTAGCCTGGGAAAGTCCCTGGTCCGATGCACGGCTCCGGAACGCAGCAACCCAAGCATCGTAACCACGATTGGAAACGGGGCGAAGATCGGCGGGCAGGCCAGTTGCAGCATCCGAGCCGCGCACACTCAGTGGTGCCGCGCTGTCGCATGCGGCAAGGCCAAAAGCTGCAAGACCAAACCCAAAGTGACGCCTTGAAATGTCCATGTCTCTGTCCGCCTGATAGTTTGCCTTTTCAGTTATACTAACGTTCCGGGCTTGGGACACAATCCATAGGCGCCCACCGGGCAAACCATCCCCCGGATGCTTTGCTATTCCGGTTCAGTTCGAAAAAATTCGCTCTGCGCCCATTGGCTGACAGGGGTGCTTGCCCCAGAGAGGCACCACCTGACCAATCGACCCCTCTCGATGATTGATAGAATGAAGTTTATCAATCGCGGCGTCATCCGCCTGCGCTGGATCTCCGCCTCGCTTGGAAAACCCCGCAGCCATATTCTTAATAGCGGCACGCTTCCAAGTCACAATCTGCGTGGCCTCTCGGTGTTTGCCAGCAAACACCGAAAAGCAATAGATGCACGCCGTACTTTTTCGATTACTCCGCCATTGTCACGTCTTCGCGGATCGCTTCAAGCGCAACCTTAGCCTTGAAATCCGGCGAATGGTTCTTTCGTTTCGTCATATCGGATCATCTGACGGGCAAGTCGACCCACCTTATCTAATGCTCCGAACTCCAGCGACCACCTCTGATCGCCGCGATCTATCAGCGCGGCGACTACTTAGAGGGCAGGCGCACGGTACTTAATGAATGGGGCTACTTTGTCCTAGGCCTGAGGGCTCATAAGCACTGGCCCCACATCCCCGGAATATGGGCCATGAACCACCCAGTAACGCCCACGGAACGTCGGCCATGGACTGTGACACTATTGATCCCCATAAGTTCGGCCCTCTAAAGGCTCTTGATGCTCACAGCCGACATCTGACGAGAGGAGCAGCATCAGGTCATTCGCTGCCGTACGCCCCGACTGGCCGAACGTCCCTAACCGGACGTTTGAACGGCTTGAGGTTTATAACTGGTCAGTGACTCCGCAATGCTTTGGATGTCTTCTTTGGTCAGCGGTTTGCTGATGTAGCCATGCACAAACGGGTATTTCAAAGCCCGTTCTTTGTCGGCCGGTAGCTCGGAGGATGAGAACATCATGATGACTGAAGAGTGTAGACCTTCATGGGTGTTTAAAAGCTCCTGAAACTCCTCCAAAAACTCGAACCCGTTCATTCTGGGCATGTTGATATCAAGCAGAATAACCGTTGGCGGGAAACCGTCGCCCCAAGCGGTTGGGTTTTCGCGGTGGCTTTTCAGGAAGTTGATGCCACCCAGGCCGTCGCGTTCCTGAAACAGAGGGCCACCAAAGCCCCATTTTTTTAGCGCTCTTTGAACGATGTATTGATCCATTTCGCTGTCATCAATGACGAGCAGTGATTGTAGCATATATTTAATCTCCTGTATGGGATGGGCCTTTTCAGACCTTTGCTCCGGGTTGAGTTTCCGGGAGCTCAATTATGAATTCCGTGCCGTTATTCGATTTGAAATCGATTTTGCCGCCAAGAGCATCAATATGTTTCTTGACCAGATAGAGACCCAGACCACTGCCGGCGGATTGCGTGGGATGGAATCGTGTGAACATTGAAAATACATCCGCCCGCTTGTCGGCGGGAATGCCAATGCCATTGTCTTTTATTGTGATGGTAAAATGGGTCTTGGTTGTTTTGGTCATCACGATAACACTGGGGGATTCCTGCTTCTCGCAGGCATACTTAATGCCGTTGGAAATCAGGTTTTCCAGAACTTGCTTCAGTCTGACCTCGTTGCTGTGCGGGTTCCAAACGTGATTGAAATCCTTTGAAACGACAACGCCGCTCTCATCGATCAGTCCCTGCAGGTTATCAAGGACACTGTTGGTAAGCTCTTCAAACTGAACGACCTCGGCATCCCGGGTCATGTACTCTGCCTTTGTGAGGTTGAGCATGCCGTTGATCGTTCCTTCCAGATTTTCAGACAGCTTGCGGACCTTCGCAACATTGTCTCTGGCTTCGTCCAGATCGCCGTCGTCCAGATCATCAATGATGTATTGCGACAGCCCCTTGATGGACAGCAACGGCGCCTTGAGATCATGTGAGGTCCGATAAGCAAATTGTTGCAGTTCGTCATTCAGGACCGTCAAGTTGGCGTTGTTGTCCTCAAGCCGGGTGAGCAGGCCAGAGTTTTCTGCGATCCGCCTTTGGTAGGCGAGGAAGACGATGATCATCCCCAGTGCCCCGAGGGCGATTAAAGCACTGAACCCCAGATAGGATTTCTGCACCTGCAGCGTAAAATTCTGCTGGATGGCGCCGATGGGCTGGATAACTTCCAAAAGCCCCCGGACATCTCCGACCTGCCAGTCCGTCTTGGGAGATTGAGGGTGGCTATTGTGACAGCTGACACAGGAATCCCGCATGAAGTCCGCGGTTGCGTATCGAACCGACGCGACACCATTAAAAATTTCGGTCCGGACAAAAGGCTCGGAAGGGTTCTGAGAAATAGCCTCCCATGCATCGACACGAAAGCTATCGTTCAGACCCGCGTCCTGGCGCCAGGGAAACGGATAGGGGCTGTATAGAGCCGTTGACGCCCCTGTCGGTCCAGTTGCGATGGCCTCTCCCAGCTCGATTGTTAGGGATGCGGGCAACGGAATAACGCCCGAAACTCCCTGGAACTGATGCGAAATTTCGATCCCTTCTGCGCGGGCGACCTCAACAACTTCCCTAGAGTATAGGCTTCTGACTGCAGTGAGGGCAGTGCTGACTGTTTGGGCGTTATTGACCACCGTTCTTTCGATCACTGTCCCGAGGAGCCCCGAGACGATAAAATATCCGGCGATCAAGACGACCGTGAAAACAGCGGCAGCCAAGAAATGGGCATAGCCAAAGATAAGGGTGCTAAGCTTTGTTCTGGCTTGGTTGTTAGTCTTCATATTTATACTGGCGCTCCCGCTGCCGAATGGTCTGGTCTGCAGGAGCGCCAGTTCGGCTACACGTGAAATACTACAGCTTTAAGCCGCTCCATCCCTATTGAGATACGTGCGTAGGATGAACTTTTTGTTAAAAGTGTATAGATGAGACGCAGGCATTTTTTGTTGCCTTGGATGTGCCGTCCTTTGGCATGAAATGGGCGACTTCCCAGTCGCGGCTTTGTTGCATAGACCTGTCGACTGAATTCAAGGCGTGAATCCAGTGTGATAGCTGGCGGCGATGAGGAATTGGACACCAACGACTTACAAGACCAAGAACTTGTCGGATTACAATCGCGCCCTGAAGCAGCGTGGTTCTCTATCGATCTGGTTTGATGCTGAGATGGCGTGGGAGGCGAAGCCTTCAGGCCATCGTGGACGTCAGCAGACCTACAGCGATGCGGCCATTCAAGCACGCCTGACCATCAAAGTGCTGTTTGGTTTGCCCTTGAGGCAGACGACCGGGTTTGTGGAAAGCCTGCTGGAATTGGTCGGGCTGGATTGACCGTGCCGGAC
>MAAY01000047.1:68118-68949 GCA_002162795.1 Rhodobacterales bacterium 56_14_T64 | reverse complement strand
TCCTGTGGCTGGATATCCTGCTGCCATCAGCAGCCCAGCACGTCTGGATGGCCGGAGCGATCTCGCTGATGACGCTGGCCGTGATGGCCCGCGCCACACTGGGCCACACTGGCAACGCGTTGACTGCCGGGCCCGGAACTGTCGCGATGTTTCTATGCATCCCGGTGTCAGTTCTGGCACGACTGGCCGCCGGGATCTGGCCCGATGCCGCCGACCATTTGTATCATATCGCCGGCGCCAGCTGGATCCTCGGGTTCTTCGGGTTTGTGGCAATCTATGGCACATTGCTGTTGAACAAAAAGCTAGCCCGGTAAAACGCAGGGCACCGCCCTGGCCACATTACCGCAACCGAGACAACAGCACTGGCGCCAGCATCACCACCAGCGCAATGCGCAGAATATGGTGCAGCACCACATAGGTCAGATCCGCCCCGGCAATGATCGCCAGCACCACCATCTCCCCCTGCCCGCCAGGCAGAAACGCCAGAAACGCATCCAGCGCTGGTGCGATCGCCAGGCTGCTCACCACCAGTATAAAAACAGCGCTAAGCGTCGCCAGTAGCACCCCATTGGCCACTCCGGCCAGCACTACCCGGCGCAACTCGCGCCAGGTGACACCGACATATTTCGACCCCACCGCCATGCCGATAAAGAACTGACAGGCCCAGATCATCTCAGCCGGAGGCCGCTGGGTGATAACACCCGTCAGGCTCAACGCTGCCGTCAACACCATCGGCCCGATGATCGACGCTCCAAGGATATTCAACCGCGTGGCAATGCCCCAGCCTGTCAACCCCGCAAACACCATCCACGCCAGCTGCATCAATGGCGT
>MAAY01000047.1:46645-68068 GCA_002162795.1 Rhodobacterales bacterium 56_14_T64 | reverse complement strand
GATCCAGCACAAACGGCGCCACGCTGACGATCAGCAACACCCGCGTTGCATGCACCAATGACAGCGCCCGCAAATTGGCCCCCGCCGCCTCGCCAAACACCATCAGGTCCTGCAACCCTCCGGGCATGGCACAGTAATAGCTGGTCACTTTGTCAAATTTGAACACATGCCGCATCATCGGAAACGAAGCCAGTGCCACACAGACAACAAACACCGGCACCAGCGCCAAAGACAGCGCCATCTCTGGCAGCGCCGTCATCACATCCGGCGTAATCGATGCCCCGGCGGCCACCCCCAGAATGGTGCGAAACGCCATCCCGACCTGCCCCATCCCCAGCATCCGCGCGCCGCCCAGTGCAAACACCAGGCACATCATCATCGGTCCCAGCAGGAACGGCAGCGGCAAGCGAAGCCACAAAAACAGCAGCACTCCAATGCCCGCAATACCAGCCGTCAGCAGACGCGGCCTCAGCTGAAGTTTAGCAATCATGTAGGAATTCCAGCATTCGAAATGAAATCAGGGGAGCTTCCGCCCCCCTGATAGGTTGTGTTCAATCGCCGTCCGCAACACCAGCGGCTCGCAATCGCGCCCGTCGCGCCCGGTAGCTGGGCAAGATGATCAGCACCGCCGCAATCCCCAGCAGCCCCATGGTCATCGGCCGTGCCAGAATAAAGCCAAGCCCGTCATATAGCTGCATCGCGCGGGCAAAGTTGTCCTCCAGCATCGAGCCAAGGATGAACCCGATCAGCAGCGGTGCCAGCGGGTAATCAGCAAAGCGCAGTATAGTTGCGCAGATCCCAAGGCCAACCAGCAACAGCAATTCGGTCGCATTGTTCTGGCCGATGTAGGCCCCCATCATGGTGAAGAACAGGATGAACGGGATCAGATAGTTGCGCGGCACCGCCAGGATCTTGGCAATATAGGGAATCAGCGGCAGGTTCAGGATCAACAGCACCAGATTGCCGATATACATCGAGATGATCACCGCCCAGAAAATCTCGGGCTTATCCACCATCAGGCGCGGGCCCGGATTGACGTTCAACGCAATCAACGCCCCCAACAAGATCGCCGTGGTACCCGACCCCGGAATGCCCAGCGTCAGCAGCGGCACAAACGAGCCAGTGCAGGCCGCGTTGTTCGCGGCTTCTGGCGCGGCCAAGCCTTTAAGCGAGCCTTTGCCGAACTTCTCCTGGTCCTCTTTCGAGGCAATATTGCGTTCCACCGCATAGCCTAGGAACGAGGCGATAGTGGCGCCAGCCCCTGGCAAGACGCCAATCAGAAAGCCCTGGATTGACTGACGGCCAATCACTGGTGCAATCTCTTTGGCTTCGGCACGGGTGATGCGCAGATCCTTGATCTCGCCACCGGCTTCATTGTTGGACCGGCTTGGGTCCATCACCAGATACAGCGCCTCGGGCAGGGCAAACATCGCCATCGCCAGGGTGACAAAGCCAAACCCGGATTGCAGATCCATAATGCCCATGGTGAACCGCGGCAGGTTGAACAGCGCGCCCTCGCCCACAGTGGCCATCATCAGACCCAGCAAAGTCATCAGCAGCGCCTTGGCCACTTGACCAGTGCCTGCAAAGGCGGCAATCGCCGACAGGCCAACCACCATCAGCGCAAAATACTCGGACGAATGGAACAGTAGCGCAACGGTCGCCAGTGCGGGCGCAAAGATCATCAGCAGCACAGCGCCAATAGACCCTCCGCAGAACGATGAAATCGCCGCCACGGTTAGCGCCTTGCCCGCCTTGCCCGCACGCGCCAATGGATAGCCATCAAACGAGGTGGCAACGGTTGACGCCACCCCCGGTGCGTTGATCAGGATCGACGAAGTCGAGCCGCCAAAAATAGCACCGTAATAGACACCCGCCAGCAGGATCAGCGCCGCCGCTGGGTCTCCCATCGAGATCGCGATTGGGATCATGATGGAAATGATGCTCATCGGTCCCAGTCCCGGCAACATGCCGATAAAGGTACCAATCAGGCAGCCACCGATGACCAGCATAATATTGGAGAAAGTAAAGGCTGTGCTCAGCCCGATCATAATGCCTTCGAGCATATCAGCCTCCGGTTCCAAGGAAATATGGCAAGGGGCGCAGATAGATCCCCAGCACTTGTTGCACCAGATACCAGACCACCCCGGTGGCCAGCACGGTGATTGGCATCAGATACTGCAACCTGCGCTCACCCAGCACCAAGGCGCTGACCGTCAGAAAGGCGACCGTTGAAATCAGAAACCCAACGGGGCGCAACATCAGCGCATAAGCTGCCATCATCGCCAGCAGCAGCAGCGCCTGCCCCAGATTGTAATCCATCAGGCGGCGATAATCGATATCACCTTCTTTGGGCTCAGACTCACTTTTTCCCAGCAAAATAATCAGCGCGCAAGCGATGGCCAGAACTGCGAGAACCTTGGGAAAGGTACTGGGCCAGATTGCATTACGTTGCATGAACGGCGGCAGTCCGACGTCCAGAGTGAAAAAGGCCGCATATCCATAGGCCATGCAGATCATCAGGATGATCAATGCGATCCAGCGATCAAGCGCCATAGGATCCTCCCCAAAAAGGTAAGTGTCACCGTCCGTTTTCTTGTCAGAAAACGGGGCGGAATTTTTGAAAATTCCGGGGCCAGTCGCAACCGCCCCGGAACATTTCATGGGTTAGCGAAAGCCGAGTTCGCTCATCAGATCACCAATGATCTGTTCCTGCTTCTCCAGGAATGTGACAAACTCGTCGCCATTGTTGTGGATGTTAACCCAGCCATTGCGCTCGCGCACGGCTTCCCACTCTGGGGTCTCATACATTTTGGCCAAAGTCGCCTGATAAGATGCCAGCTTGTCATCCGACAGACCCGGAGCCGCAAAGAACCCACGCCAGTTCACGAACTCGGCGTCGATGCCCTGTTCCTTCATGGTTGGCGCATCCGCATAAGCAGACACCCGGTCACCCGCAGTCACACCAATGATCTTCACTTCGCCTGCATTGGCCAGATCCACCGCTTCCGAGAACCCGGTCGACAGCGCAGCGATTTCACCCGACAGCAATGCCGCCATGGCCATGCCACCCGCATCATATGGGATGTACTTCACGCCGGTTGGATCTTCACCCGCAGCCTTCATCACCATGGCCGCAACCAGGTGGTCCATACCACCCGGAACCGAGCCACCACCGATGGCGGTCGCGCGTGGATCAGCCTGATAAGCCGCAATCAGATCACCCATCGAGTTGAGCGCGCTGTCTTTGCCAACCACGATGGCCGCATAATCACCGATGGTACCGGCAACCATGGTCAGGTCGCGGAAGTTATACGGGAACACACCCGTCAACGACCGGATCACAATCGGGGTCGAGTTGACCATCAATGTGCCGTGCTGGCTGTCAGCGTTTTCGATCAGAAAGCCGATCGCCTTGCCGCCGCCGCCGCCGGACATATTTTCATAGCTTGCAGTGCCAACGATACCCGCGCCAGTCAGCGCCTCGCCAGTGCCACGCGCAGTGCCATCCCAGCCGCCACCAGCGCCACCAGGGATCAGAAAGTGCAGGCTGTCGAGAATTTTTTCCTCGGCCACAGCCGGGGCACCCAGTGCCAATGTCGCAGCCGCAGCTGCCATCACCGCACGGCGGGTTAGGTTCGAAATATTCATATTGTCCTCCCATTTGACAAATCACGGCTCAGCCGCTCATGACTAAGGGGACCACGGCAAGCTGACACAAACCTGTCACGACAGTAAAAAGGAACAGATCAGCATGCGTTTCTTATTGGTCGAAGACAATATCAGCCTCGCCACTGCCGTTCTGGACCGGCTACGAATGGATGGCCATGTGGTCGACCACGCCGCCAATATCGCCGCCGCCGAAGACTACTCAGCCACCACCGATTACGACTTGATATTATTGGATATTATGCTGCCCGACGGTGACGGCCGTGCCTTTCTCAGGTCCCATCGCAGCCGGCTGATCGAAACCCCAGTCATCGTGCTGACCGCCCGTTCCGAGGTCTCGGATCGGGTCGGAATGCTGGACCTTGGCGCCGACGATTATATTACCAAACCCTTCGACTTTTCCGAACTCGAAGCCCGCTGCCGTGCGGTTCTGCGCCGTCACGGCGGTGACAGTTCCAACCAGAAACGATTCGGAAACCTAGTGTTTGACCCTATGGCAGGCACCCTGTCGGTGGCTGGGAAGACCATCACCCTGCGTAACAAAGAGCTGCGGCTGCTGGAAATTTTCCTCAACGCTCCTGATCGGATCTTCTCCAAACCCAAGCTGGTAGACCGGCTGTTTTCCTATGACGAAGACGTGTCCGAGAACGCAATCGAGGTCTATGTCGGCCGCCTGCGCAAGCACCTGAATGGCTCAGGGGTCGAAATCACCACAGTGCGCGGCATGGGCTACCGGATGTCGCTGACATGAGTGATGCCTTGCAGACCAGTGGCTCGCTGCGCCGTCGCCTGACACTGCAACTGGTTGGCAGTGCCGCTTTTCTGGCCATGCTGCTGTTCTTTGTCGTCCTCGCCTTTGCCCGTGACGTGGCGCAACAAACCCATGACAGTATCCTGCTCGCCTCGGCCACCTCGATCATGGATTCGGTCTCGGTGCAGGCCGATGAAGTCACCGTCGATATCCCCTACGCGGCGCTGTCGATGCTGGGCAATGTCAGCGATGACCGGGTGTTTTATCGCATCGCAATGCGCGGCCAGGTTCTCACCGGGTACCAGGATCTGCCCAGCACCAGCCAAAGCGTGCGGTCTGGGCATTCCGCCTTTGACACTCTTGTCTACAAGGGCGACAGCATCCGCATGGTCACCTCGTCGCGACGTCTTTCGCTGAATGGCGCTCCGGCTGACATCATTATCTCGGTGGCTCAAACCCGCGAAGGTCAGGCGACGCAGCTGGCGCAGTTGGCGCGCTCGGCCCTGCAACTGGGGCTGGGGTTCTTTCTGGTCGCCACCGTGCTGGCTTTCTGGACCGCTCAATCCAGCATCCGCCCGCTGAAACAGCTGACCGAGGCCATGTCCCGCCGTGGCCCCAAGGATCTGCGCCCGGTGCGACGACCAGTGCCCAGCGAGATGGTGCCACTGGTGCAATCCTTGAACCAGTTCATCGCCCGGTTGCGGGTGTCGCTGTCACGCTCCGAGGATTTCATCGCCGAGGCCGCGCACCGGGTCCGCACCCCACTGGCAACAGTGCGGGCGCAGGCTGAAATCACCTTACTACGCGTCGACAAACCCGAAAACCGCGCCTCGCTCCGCGAAATGATCCGTGCCATCGACGAAAGCTCGCGCGCGGCGGGGCAGTTGCTGGATCACGCCATGGTCACCTTTCGCACTGACAGCCTAGAGCGCGAGGCGATCGACTTGGGCGATTTGACCCGCGAGTTGGTGGACCGGCTGCACCCAATAGCCGAGTTAAAAGACATCGCCCTGACCTTTGACGGTAGTCCCCTGCCCGAGATCAGCGGCGATCAGATCCTGATCCAGAACGCGGTCCGCAACATATTGGACAATGCTATCAAATACTCCCCATACGAAAGCGCCATTCAGGTCAGCACCCGGCAGGTCAGCCACACCGTGTTGATTCAGGTCGAGGACGAGGCCGGCGGCTTTGCCGATATGGACACCGATGCCCTGACTCAACGGTTCATACGCGGCAAAAACGCGGCTGGCACCATTGGCTCGGGATTAGGGCTGACCATTGCCCGCGAAGTGGTCGAGGCCCATGGCGGCGCCCTCATTATTGAAACCAGCGGTTCCGGAGCAGGCGCATGCGTATCCCTTTCATTTCCCTTAGCCTGATCGCCGCCCTTGTGGCTCTGGCAGTGCCTACATGGGCCTTTGAGGTCGAGGAACATCGACGTTTTGGCGCGGAAGACGCCCGCACGCTTAGAATTCTGTCGACCACCGACACCGAACTACTGGCGCCGATGATTGACAGCTTTCTGGAACTCCATCCGGGTGTGGCAATTGACTACACCAGCGCCACCAGCGCTGAGGTGATGAAGGCGATAATGGCTGAGGAACACCAATTCGACTTGGCGCTGTCTTCGGCGATGGACCTGCAAATCAAACTGGCCAACGACGGCTACACACGGACGCATCACTCGGACGCGGTTGATCTGATCCCGCTTTGGGCCAGCTGGCGCAACCATGTGTTTGCCTTTTCGCAGGAACCAGCCTCGATTGTGATTTCCCCAGCCGCCTTTGCCGGCTTGGAAATCCCCCGCTCACGACAACAGCTGATTTCGCTGCTGCGCAAACACCCGGATCGGTTTCGCGGCCGCATCGGCACCTATGACGTTGCCACCAGCGGGCTGGGCTATCTGTTTGCCACCCAGGATGCCCGCACTTCGGAATCCTACTGGCGGCTGATGGAGATCATGGGTGGGTTGAAAATCAAGCTGTACTGCTGTTCCGGCGATATGATCGAAAGCGTGGCGCGCGGTGATATCGCCGTCGCCTACAATGTGCTGGGCAGCTATGCCCGCGCCCGCAAGGATCTGGCCACCCGGATCGAAATCATCGAGCCCGAAGATTACACCAACATGATGCTGCGCACCGCCGTCATCCTACAGACCGCCGAGCACCCCAAATTGGCCGGGGCGTTTATTGATCACCTGCTGCGCGCCGCCTGGGACAGCCCGGAACTGCCCGAATACCCGTTCCACCGCTATCCCATTGCCGAATTAGCCCAGAACGCGCCATTCCGCCCCATTCACTTGGGCCCAGGGCTCTTGGTCTTTTTGGATCACCTGAAACGCAAACGATTCCTGGCCGAGTGGCACAGCACAGTGCAGCAGAACTAATCGTCAGATCTCACCAACGAGGATCATCCAGCTCCAACGGAAAGGCTTGCGGCTGAATGCCCGACTGGAACCAGTTGATGAACGTATAGATCGAGAACACCGGCAAGCCGGTGACTTTGCGGATATCACGGGCGTAGGGCACCATATTGGTGCATTCCAGTACGATAGCGCCAACATCCGGGTGGCTTTGCACCATCTCCAGCCCTGCATCGATCATATCCAACCGGCAGGCCTCGAAATCGATCTCCAGCTTGTCGCCCAGAATACTGGTGGTCAGGTTCCGCCCGCCCTCGGTGCCAATAATCGGTGTATCCACCGGTGCCCCGGCCGCGATCAGATGTTCGTCCGTCAGCGAGGCCTTGGAGATCGTGATCACCCCACAGCGTTTGCCCGCAGGCAACAGCGCCTGAACCATCGGCACCTGCATCAGCGACGAGGTCGCCACCGGCACGCCTAAGGCCTGTTTCACCTCGTCCTGAATCAGCGACAGAAACCCACAATTGGTGGTGATCCCATCACAACCCGAGCGCACCAACTCGCGCCCTGCCTCGATAAAATTCTCGGTCAACTCGGTTGGCTTGCTGCGCACCACCTTGTCCGGTGTTGCACCAGCGACAACGCGATATTGCACTGGAAAATCCCAAGTCATGGCATTTCCCATATCGCCATAAATCCGGGGAAACCGCGTTTCCAGCATCAAGATTCCGACCGTGGCTCCGTAAATTGTCTTACCGCCGTGTTGCATTGGCTGACTGTCCTAATCCTGATTAATCTTGTGGTACATACAACTGAGAAAACGCGATCTGTACAGCCTCGGTTGCAGCTTCGCGGCGCTTTTCGATATGTCCCCGCATCGCGGCGTCTGCCGCCACGGCATCCCGGCCTGCCAGTCCCAATAGTATTCGACTATGCACCGACAGCTCTCCCGGCACCCGCGCGCCAGATTTGTCGCGCATTCGTTTCAGATCGATCAGCCGGATATAACGAATACGGTCGTTCAGATTGCGTAACATCCGCTCCAGCTCTGCATTGCCAGACAGCTGCACCAGCCGCATGTGAAACGCTTCATCCATGGTCAATTGCTCGCCACTATCCGTTGCCGTTTCATACACCGGCTCAGTCTGCTCCAGATACGCGCCCAGCGCTGCGATCTCACTGTCAGTGGCGCGGACACACGACAACCGCAACGCCTCACACTCCACCGCAACCCGCGCCCCGTACAGGTCTTGAATGTACTTCGGAGTCAGCGAGCGGCAAAAGAACCCGCGATTGTTCTGAAAGGTCAAAAATCCCTCGGCCACCAATCGGTTCAACGCCTCGCGCAGCGGCGTTCGACTGGCCCCAAGCTGCTTGGATAGCTCGCTTTCGTTGATGCGCTGATCCGGCATAAAGGCAAAATCAGCCGCCATCTGGCGCAGCGCCTCATACACCCGATCCACGTTGCTTTCTTGCTTACCCATACAGCTCGCCTGTCTTGAATTTTGAGCAACCTACAAGTGAATTGACATGCGTGCAAGTTTGCACTCTAAACTGTATACAATTATGAATGCACTTCTTCGCGAGCGAACCAGCCTATAGGATACCGACATGACCGAGAAACTGAACGGCGCCGAGGCCATGGTCCAGATGTTACAGGCGCATGGTGTGCGTCATATGTTCGGCCTGTCTGGCGACACCACCCTGCCCTTTTACGATGCCTTGCATCAAATGGACCACGGCATCACCCATGTGATGACCCGGGACGAGCGCAGCGCCACCTATATGGCCGATGGCTATTCCCGCGTGACCGGTCGCGTTGGCGTCGCCGAGGGCCCCTCGGGTGGTGGCGCAACCTACATCCTTCCCGGCCTGATCGAGGCCACCGAAAGCTCCTATGCCGTGCTTGGCATCACCACCGACATCTCGGTTGGCTCGTACGGCAAATACCCCCTGACCGAAGTGGATCAGGACCGCCTGATGCAGCCGCTAACGAAATGGAACACGGTGATCAAACAGGCCCAGCATATTCCCCGCATGATGCGCACAGCCTTCCGGGCAATGACCACCGGACGGTCTGGTGCGGCGCATCTGGGCCTGCCTTATGACATCCAATACGATCAGGTGGACCCTGCCGACATTTGGGCCGACCCCAAACACCAAAGCTACCCCGCCTACCCGCAGTCCCCCGAACCCGGCGCCGCCGAGGCTGCCGTTGACGCCATCCTGTCTGCCAAAAACCCGCTGATCGTCTGTGGCGGCGGCGTGGTGATCGCAGGCGCAATGGAGGAACTCTCGCGCCTGGCCACCCGACTGGATATCCCCGTGGCCACCTCGATCTCGGGTCAGGGTTCGCTGGCCGAAATCCATCCGCAATGCCTTGGTGTCGTCGGCTCTAACGGCGGCACCGACCAGACATGGGAAATGATGGAGGTCGCCGATCTGGTGATCTTCATGGGCTGCCGCGCTGGCTCCACCACCACCTCGCGCTGGGAGGCCCCCACGGCCAATACCCGCATCGTACATTTCGACAATGACCCCATGGTGATCGGCGCCAACTATCGCACCGAGGTCGGTGTTGTCGGCGATCTGCGGCTGTCTCTGGCACAGGTCAACGCCGTACTCGATGCCCGTGATCAGGGCGCGCAAAGTTTTGGTGGCGCAGCTGCAATCGCCGATATCAAGACCCGCAAGTTCGACGTGTTCCGCCAGTTCGCCGCCAGCGATCAGGCCCCAATCCGCCCCGAACGGGTGATCGACACGCTGATGAAGGTGCTGCCGCCAGACGCCACAATCGTGTCTGATCCCGGCACCAGCTGCCCCTATTTCTCGGCCTATTACCAACTGCCGCAAGCGGGTCGTTATTTCATCACCAACCGCGCGCACGGAGCACTTGGCTACTCCATGTCCGCCGCCCTTGGCGCATGGTTTGGCCGCCCAAGCAGCAAGGTGGTGGCGATGATGGGCGATGGCTCGTTTGGCTTCACCGTAGGCGAGCTGGAAACCATCTGCCGCAGCCGCGCGCCGATCACCATGATCGTGTTTTCCAACTCCACCTTCGGCTGGATCAAGGCCAGCCAATACGCCGACAAAGACGCGCGCTATTACAACGTCGATTTCAACCAAACCGACCACGCCGCCGTGGCCGCCGCTTACGGTGTCAAAAGCTGGCGGGTGGAAAACCCTGCGGATCTGGACCGCGTGATGCGCGAAGCGGTCGATCACGACGGCCCCACCCTGATTGATGTGGTCTGTCAGGCGCTAGAGGAAAGCAACGCGCCAGTGCGGCGGTGGATGGGGTAAGCAAGCTTCCTGGAAACTGTCTGGGAAACAGTTTCGCTTGCTTACGGGCGGAGCTCCGGAACTTAGAACCGAATAAGAGACGCTCCGGCAAAAGCCCCACACTGATAAGGTGTAGGCCAAAACCCCTATCAATCTATGATGGTTATCCTAGACTGACCAAACTTGTCACAAGTACATTTTTACCGGAGATGAAGTTATGACCAACGAAGAGTTAGTTCGCACATTGATCACTGCTTATGGAAACGGCGACTTGGACACTCTCCTCAAACACTGTTGCGAAGACATCCACTATAGCGTTCAAGCCAGACCAGAAACTGCCCCCTATGCAATTGCCTGCAATTGCAAAAATGACTTTATCGGTGCACTGCAACAATACGGCGCCGACTGGGAATTTCAACGTTTTGAACTGATAGACATCATTGCGAGTGGTGACAAAGCTGCTTGTCGTTGTGCTATTCAATCCAAGCACCGAAAGACCGGTGCCGTTCTGTCCTCCCAATCTGCCCTATTCCTAACGATCAAGGACAGCATGGTGACCCATATCTACGAATTCCACGATACCGACGCCATCAGTGCGCTCAGTGGTTGAATGGCTTGGGGTCGAGCGACGTTAAGTAAAACAACGCACTTGCCCGTCACCTCGTTGCGCATCCGCCGAACGCCCTGCTCGCGCGGCGTTAACCGCGAGATGTCATTCTACATCCCGTCGCGACACCCGCCAGACTGGCACTCTGGCACCTTTGGACTGGGCTCCTGTAAAGAAAGGAGCGCTGAGTTGGCTTACTTCACACGGGTGAAATTCCCGTCCGCTTCCGCATGGGCGGCGCCGTCCCCCTTACCAAACACCTTCTGATCTCAACCCGGATTGTTACAGTGATGAATACACAGCCCTTCCCCGGCAAGATTGATCTTGCACCGGGTCAAGCCTGTGCGCGGTAGGGTTCCACCTCACTTTTCAACAGCTCCAGAAACTCTTGCCCGATCGCTGATAGAGGCCGGGTTTTCGATGTCACCACCGCCATCTCCATCATGATCGCCGGGCGAAACACCCGACTGACAAAGCCACCTTCAAAATCGAAATCCAACACAAAGGGATCTAGGATCGACACCCCCATCCCCTCTTTGACAAAGCTCAGCAGGTTCTTGAACAGATGTGAGTGGACCCGTGTACTTAGCGGAATTCCCGCAGTGTGAAACGCCTCGCGGGTGCGGCGGTGGGTCATGTGATCCGGCCCCATCACAATAAACGGCACCCCCTCCAGCAATTCAGGCGTCAGGACCTGGTGCTGGGCAAGGGGACTGTCTGCTGGCAAGGCAATCCTGGTCTCGACCGTGACCGGAAACACCTCCAGCGCGTCGGACAGGATCGGCATTTCACAGACGCCGATTTCAAACAGCCCCGACGTCACCCACTCCTGGATCTTGGCGGAATACTGAGACTGAAACGAGATCGTCATGTCTGGCCGATCCCGGGCAAAACGCGCGATCAGTTTGGGCATAAAGCCAAAGGATAACGAGTGCTGTGACGCCACCTGCAACTGCCCGGCCTGCTTGTTCTGCAGATCAATCACCGCCTGAGTGACGTGATCAAATCCGCGCACCACGGTGTCGATCTCCTGAAACAGCAGGGTCGCCTCGGGCGTTGCCACCAACCGCCCCTTAATACGTTCAAACAGCTTGAACCGGGTCTGTTGTTCCAGCTGGTTCAACAGGTTCGAGATCCCCGGTTGCGAGATCCCCAACAGCGAGGCGGCACCGGTGACGGTGCCGGTCTCAATGATGGCATGAAAGGCCTGAAGCTGGCGAAATCGAAGATGCATCCCAACCGCCTATCACAATAAATGATAGCATAGCCAAAAAATCGTATTTGAAATGATACCCGCACACAGGCATGTTCTTTTAAACCAATGGAAAATACTGTGCTACGTTCAATCATATTTCTAACGAGCCCTGCAACCGGAGCAGGCCAATGACCTCATCCCATACTGTTATTGTCGGAGCCGGCATTGTCGGAGCTGCCACAGCGATCTGGCTGACCCGCGCCGGACACAAAGTCACCCTGATCGATAAAGGCGAGCCTGGAATGGGGGCCTCGTACGGCAATGGCTGCATTCTGGCCAGTTGCGCCATGGTGCCGGTGACCTCTCCGGGGCTGATCACCAAAGGGCCGGGCTATCTTCTGAACCCGGATTTCCCGCTGTTCATACGCTGGGGTTACACGCCGAAACTGATCCCCTGGCTGATGCGCTACCTGTCCAATGCCAATGACAGCGACACCCGCCGCATTGCCCGTGGATTGACCCATATCGTTGGTGACAGTCTGCAACAACATCAGGCGCTAACTGCCGGCACGGATGCCGCCAAATGGGTGCAACCCAGTGAATACAATTTTGCATACACCAATCGAGCCGCCTTTGATGCAGATGCCTATACTTGGGAGCTGCGCCGCGAGGCCGGTTTTGTACCCGAGCTAATCGAAGGCCCTGCCGTGCAGGAAAAAGAACCCATCCTGTCGAAATCGGTGAACCTGCTGGCGGTGAACCAAAGCCATGGCTTCATTCACAATCCAGCGCATTATGTGCAGGATCTGGTCAAACTTCTCACCGAAATGGGTGGCGCATTTGTGCAGGCCGAAGTCAAGGATTTTGACCTGAGCGGCGGCAAGATCAGCGCAGTGGACACTGATCAGGGCCGGTTCGATTGTGATCAGGCGGTGTTGGCAACCGGTGTCTGGTCCAAACCACTAATGCAGAAACTGGGCATCAACGTCCCGCTCGAGGCCGAGCGCGGGTATCACGTCCTGTTCAAGAACCCCTCGCAAACACCGAATAATCCGATGATGATGGCGGCAGGGAAATTCGTTGCTACACCAATGGATCAAGGTCTAAGGTGTGCAGGTGTGGTTGAGTTTGGAGGGATCAAAGACAACCCATCCAAGGCACCACTGAAGCTGCTGCGCAAAAAGGTCCGCGAGCTATTTCCGCAGATGACCGCCAGCAGCGAAGAAGAGTGGATGGGTTTCAGGCCCGCGCCGTCCGACAGCCTGCCACTGATTGGCGAGGTCGGCAGCAGCGGGGTCTTTGCAGCCTTTGGCCACCACCATATCGGGCTGACAGGCGGCCCCAAAACTGGGCGCATGATCGCGGATATGATCAGCGGCCAACGCAGTAATATTGATATGACACCCTACGCCCCACAACGGTTTGGCTAAGGGTCCGAAGAATAACAAAATAAACAATAGGGAGAACACCATGAAAACCAATTACACTTTGAAAGCCGCTGTGACAGTCTCGGCCGTTGCGCTGGGGGCCTCGGCGGCAATGGCCGAAAGCTGGGACATGCCAATGGCCTATTCAGCGACCAACTTCCATTCGGAAATGGGCGTGGTCTTTGCCGATAAGGTCCGCGACTACACTGGCGGCGCCATCGACATCACCGTGCACCCAGGTGGCTCGCTGTTCAAAGGCGGCGAAATCAAACGCGCGATCCAGACCGGTCAGGTGCCAATCGGCGAGCGTTTCATGGCGGCGCACGCCAACGAAGTACCGCTGCTGGGTTGGGACAACCTGCCATTTGTCGCGACCACTTATGCCGAAAATGACAAGCTTTGGGGGATCGCCAAAGACAAGGTCAACGCACAGCTCTCCGACCTCAATCTGGTCGCGCTGTACACCTGCCCATGGCCGGGTCAGGGCTTCTATTTCAACAAGGCTGTGACCTCGTCCGAGGACACTCAGGGCGTCAAGTTCCGCTCGTATAACACTGCGACCGCCACCTTTGCTGAACACCTCGGCATGGTCCCGGTTCAGGTCGAAGCCGCCGAGCTGAGCCAGGCGCTGGCAACTGGTGTAGCCGAGGCGTTTATCTCGTCCGGCTCTACCGGCTATGACCGCAAGGTCTGGGAGCACCTGTCGCACTACTACAAGGTCAACGCCTGGCTGCCACGCAACTATGTGATGGTCAACAAGGGTGTCTGGGAAGGCCTGGATGCCGAAACTCAGGCCGGACTGCAAAAGGCTGCGGATGAAACCGGCACCGCTTGTGCTGCCAAGTCCGAAGAGCTGGCAGGTTGGTACTTCGAGCAGCTGGCTGAAAACGGCATGCAGGTCGAAGATGCCGGCCCTGAGTTCCTGAAAGAGCTGCAGGCCATTGGTGCCGCGATGCAGGCGGACTGGCTGAAAGACACTGGTGCTGACGGTCAGGCCATTCTGGACGCCTATAACGCCAACTAAGTTCACAACATTGTATCACGGCCCTGCGCGTCAATGCGTGGGGCCGTGTCATATCTGACCGGGGGATAGGGTATTGCGCGACTGGCAACCTTTTCTGGGCCTGCCGTTATGGGTCTGGCTGTTTATTTTTCCAACCATTTTGGCGGCGTATTGTCTGGCCTACCGCGATCCGGCCGAACGCCTACTGCGTCCCGTCTGGCGCGTGCTGGATCGTGTCTATCTGGGCGCAGGCGTTGCCGCATCTTGCTGTATGGTGACCATCCTGTTGCTGATCGTTGCACAGATGGTCATGCGCTGGAGCAATCTGACCTTTCCCGGCGCAACTGAATATGCCGGCTATGCCATGGCCGCGACCTCGTTTCTGGCGCTGGCCCATGCGCTGACGCGCGGGGCCCATATCCGGGTGTCGATATTCCTCAACATGAACAAGTTTTTGGGCTTCTGGCTGGATGCAGTTGCCATGTGGGTCGCCGCGATCACAGCCACATATTTCGCCCGCTACGCCATCAAAACAAACATCATGTCAGAAATGTTGAACGACCGCACACAGGGAACTGATTTTGTGCCGGAATGGCTGCTCAGTTTCTTTGCCATGTTTGCCAATGCCCCCAGCAAATGGGGGCAGATCTGGGCTGACACCGGATCTGACTGGGTCTATACTCCGATCTGGCTGCCGCAACTGCCGATGTCCATTGGCACCGTTCTGTTGGCTGTCGCCATCTGGGATTACCTGACTCGCCTGCTGGTCCACCGCGAAAGCAGCATCATTTCGGAGGCGGTCGAATGAACGAGCTTTATACAACCCTTATCTTTCTGTTCGTGCTGTTCGCCCTGCTGGGTGGTTCAGTTTGGATCGGGCTGGCGCTGATGGGCGTGGCCTGGGTCGGGATGGAGCTGTTCACCACCCGCCCTGCTGGTGACGCGATGATCACCACCATCTGGACTGGGTCCTCCAGCTGGACCCTGACCGCGCTACCGCTGTTCATCTGGATGGGCGAGATCTTATATCGAACCCGATTATCGCAAGACATGTTCCGTGGGCTAGCACCGTGGATGCGCTGGCTGCCCGGCGGGTTGCTGCACACCAACATTGCCGGCTGCACCATCTTTGCTGCCGTCTCTGGTTCGTCGGCCGCCACGCTGACGACGGTTGGCAAGATGTCGATCCCCGAGCTGCGCAAACGCGGCTACCCCGAGCACATGATCATCGGCACCCTGGCCGGTGCGGCCACGCTGGGCCTGATGATCCCACCCTCGCTGACCCTGATCGTCTATGGTGTCACCATCAATGAAAGCATCACCAAGCTGTTCATGGCCGGCATTTTCCCCGGTCTGGTGCTGGCCAGCCTGTTCACGCTGTACATCATGGGCTGGCACTTTTTCACCAAAGGCCCGCGCCCAGATCCGGAACCCCCGATGAGCTTTGGCACCATGCTGGCCGAGAGCCGTTTTCTGGTGCCGGTGCTGATGCTGGTCACGGTGGTGATTGGGTCGATGTACATGGGCTTTGCCACCGCAACCGAGGCCGCAGCCGTGGGTGTGTTGGGATCCCTTACATTGGCGTTCTTCCAAGGTTCGCTCAGCTGGAGCACCTTCACCCAATCCCTGATGGGGGCCACCCGTACTTCGGCGATGATCTCGCTGATCCTGATGGGCGCGTTCTTTTTGTCGCTGTCGATGGGATTCACCGGCTTGCCGCGCGCCTTGGCCGATTGGATCGACACACTGAACCTGTCACCACTGGCACTGATCGTGGCGCTGACCATCTTCTATGTCTTCCTTGGCATGTTCCTGGATGGGATTTCATCGGTCGTGCTGACCATGGCCATCATCGAGCCGATGATCCGGCAGGCCGGGATCGACCCGATCTGGTTTGGTATCTTCATCGTAGTGGTGGTCGAGATGGCACAGGTGACGCCGCCCATTGGCTTTAACCTGTTTGTTCTGCAGGGCATGACGAAACACGAGATCTCCTACATCTCAAAAACCGCCATTCCCATGGTGGGGCTGATGCTGCTGATGGTGGTGATCCTGGTGGTCTGGCCCGAGCTGGCCACCTGGCTACCCGATAACATCCGCAGTCGCCCCGGCGGCTAAGCACATCACCGTGCCATTGACCGGGCCCCTTGTGGTCCGGTCACGCAGCTGCCTGCTCTCTCCAAGGCCAAGGCAACCCAATTAGCCCCCTGATCTAAAACAATTTTTACCTATGTTGTTAGCCGCCTAGAAAGGTTTGTTTTTCAAGCTATTCCGGCCAATCAAGGCGACAAAAAGGCAGGTTCGCCCAATTTGTCAGGGAAATGACACGATCCCGGCGCATTCCACCTTCACCTTTGGGGCTCAAGTTCTTGCTGCCACAGGGGGTCATGGCTGTGCTTCACAACGACATTGCGGAAAATCAGCATCAGGCGGATGAACTGCAATGCGGTTTCAAACTGCTGCATGGTCAATACCAGATCGAAGGCGCCCTGAACGGTGGTGGCTTTGGTATCACCTATCTGGCGCGCGACAGTCTGGACCGTCGCGTGGTCATCAAGGAATGCTTTCCCGCCGGTGTCTGCTACCGCGTCGATGGAATGGTCGCGCCCATCTCGGAGCCATATGCCAGACAATACAAAACCGTTCTGCGCCATTTCCTGCGCGAGGCGCAATGGTTAGCGCGCTCGGTCCACCCCGGTATCGTTGGCATTCATCAGGTGTTCCGCGAGAACAACACCGCCTATATCGCGATGGAATTTGTCGATGGCATCGATCTCGACAGCCTGCGCGAAGAGCAACCCGAACGGGTGAACACCGAACTGCTGCAAAGCATTCTGGAACAAGCCCTGAGCACACTCACCTTTATCCACGACCTTGGCATCCTGCACCGCGATATTTCCCCGGATAATTTCCTGCTGAGCGATGACGGCACCGTAACGCTGATCGATTTTGGCGCCGCCACCGGCCAGCAATCGGACAAGGATGCCGGCCTTGATCCGATGTTGTCAGTCAAGGACGGCTATAGCGCACATGAGCTGTATCAGCCCGACATGCCGCACCGGCCTGCAAGCGATCTCTATTCTCTGGGCGCGACCTTCTACTATCTGGTGACCGGGACAGCCCCTCCCATCAGTCAAAACCGACTGGATGCGCTATCTGCTGGCCACCCTGATCCCTGCATGGAACTGGCTGGCTCCTATCCTGACTTTGATCAGGATTTTCTCGCCTCTGTCGACAAGGCCCTGTCGGTACTGCCCGGTGTGCGCTACCAATCCGCCGCCGAATGGCTGGACGAGTTGCAGGTCGAGCCGCAGGAACCCCAGACCATTGCCCCGCGTGAAATCTTCACCCCAGTTGTCGCACCGCTGGAAATCAATGCCGAGTTGGAAAACATGCTCGCCTCGCTGGTGGAAAACACCAACATCGGCTTGGTGACCGGCCTTCCGAAATCGGCAACGCAGCGCAAGATTGAAACACAACAACCAAAGCCCAAACCCCCTGCACAGCCAAAACAACTGGTCGATATTTTTGGTGACCCCGTCAGCAACGTCGACAAGTGGCTGCGCGAACAGGACAAGGTTTCCAGAAAGAAACAGGCGGCCGCGACCTCCCCGGTCAAGCCTGAAACCAGTGATCTTCCGAACGGCCAAAGCCCGATCCGTGGCCGGTTCTTCACAAAACTCATCCCCCGACCTCTGCGCCGCATTTTTGGCGGCCCTGCAGAACAGCGTAACGATTAGCCCGCCGCCAAGAGCGAAAAGGAACCATCATGAAGTTTATCCGAGACATCATTGCCGACAAGCGTGACCAGGTTCCTCCACAGGGAGCGCAGGTTGCCGAGCCGAGGCCCGATCACGACGTCATGGCATCGATCCTTTCCGAGACAGCCCCTGCCGCCGCACCCGCACCCGCACCGCAGGCCTTTCGTCTGGACAGCAGTTTTCAGGTACCCGAGCCCCAGATCGAAGAGCCACCAGTACACGCGGAACCCGAGGTATTCGCCGAGCCTGAGCTTGCGGGTTATAGTGACGACGAAGACAATACAGACGCACTGATTGCTGGCCTGGCCGGTCTTGGCAATGATGACGCCGCCGATTCTGGTGGGCTAGAGCCCGACACATTTGATGCGCCTAGTCCCCAGCCAGAAGTGCCCGTAGCTGACGCAACCCCACAGCAACCTGCCTTGCAGCAGTATTTTGAAGACGATGAACCCTCGGACGTGGATTTCCAACGCCTCGCGGCTTCGGTTGCCGCGCAACAGGACGCTCCACAGCAGCGATCCTTCAAGCGGTTCACCAGAACACAGACACGTCTGCACACACCAGAGTTGGAAGAGCCTGAAGATCACACAGTCACAGCTGAGAGTGCCATTCATCATGAGCCGGTAGAGCCTGTCCAGCCAGCCCCATTGCGGCAGCACCCGGCTCCGATCCGGCAGCGCGCGGCACTCGAGATGCCAGCGCCTGTTGTGCAGGAAGCCACAGTGGAGGTGCCCCAACCACAGGCTTCACTCGAGTCCCTGCTCCAGCCCAAACCTGCCGCGCGCGAACGGGTTGTAGCCGCAGAACCGGACCAGCCGATTGATGTTCCCTCGCCTGCCATGGGTCGTGGATCCAGCCGGGCCGGGCGGGTTAAAACCCGATTGCTGGGCTTTAACCCCGGTCAGGCTGCAGGCGCTGATCCCTTTGCCGACAAGGGCAAAACCAGTGAAAACGCTTACACGCAATTCCCGGTCGGCTGGCTGGCGGTGATCAAGGGGCCGGGACGCGGCGCGACTTATACGTTGTTCAGCGGCGTCACCGTCATTGGCCGCGGCGAAGACCAGACCGTGCGGCTGGACTTCGGCGACAACAGCATTTCGCGCGACAACCACGCAGCCATCGCATTCGACGCCGAGAAAAACGCCTTTTACATCGGTCATGGCGGCAAGGCCAATCTGGTCAGGCGCAACGACCGTCCTGTGCTTAGCACCGAAGAGCTGGGGATGGGCGATTTGATCCGGATTGGCGAGACAACGCTGCGGTTTGTGCCGCTGTGTGGTCCTGATTTCGGCTGGAACGAGGCACAACAAAGCGATGCCGGGCATGCTTCCTGAGGCCCAGTTCGAATATGACGCCTCGACCGCGATAAGCCGGGGCCGACGCGAACGGCAGGAAGACGCCGTCGCCTCGGATTTTATGGCGGGGACAGGTGTGGGCTTTGCCGTGTTGGCGGATGGTATGGGCGGTCATGCGGCCGGCGATATCGCCAGCAAGATCGTCGTAACCGAGGTGTTCAGCGAGCTGAAATTTCGCGCTGACGAGCCCGAGGAACTGGAGAAACAGATCACCGGTGCCCTGTCTGCTGCGGCCTTTGCTGCCAATGAATGTGTCGCCCATTACGCCAACCAAAACACCGCGTCCGGTGGTATGGGCGCCACTTTGCTGGCCCCTGTTATATTTCACGATCGGCTGTACTGGATCTCGATCGGTGACTCGCCGCTGTATCTGTTTCGTGACGAAAAACTGACACGTCTGAACGACGAACACTCGCTTGCCGCCCAGTTGGATGCGCGGGCAGCAAAGGGCCTGATCACCACCGACGAAGCTTTCAATCATCCAGACCGAGCCTGCCTGACCTCGGTTCTCGGCGGCCAGGATATCGCCCTGATCGACTGTCGCAGTGAACCGTTCAGCCTGCGTGACGGCGACATCGTCATCGCCGCCAGCGATGGCTTGCAGTACCTTGAGGAGAGCGTCATCGCCGCAGTTCTAGCCTCGCAGAAAGAACGGTCCAGCAGCCAAATCGGCACCTCGCTGATGAAGTGCTTAGACAGCCTGAATGACCCCGAGCAGGACAATGTATCGTTCTGCGTCATCAAGGTTGCAGATCAGTTCAAACCTGTCGAGCAGCCCGCGAAACCCGCCGAATCTCAGCGCCCAGTGTCGCCGCCGAAATCAAAAGCCAATACAATCACCATCATGGCCTCGGCCTCGCGGTCCAAGGGCATCACCTCTTTTCACATCGTGAACGGGGATAGCGCATGAGACACCCAGAACAAGCCAAAAGCCCCCTGTTCGGCCAGCTCGAACATGCGCTGAGCCAGGACGGTCTGCCACAGGAATACTTTGACTGGGGCAACCAGTTGTTGCGGCGTTTGGACAAGCCAGTGCAGGTCGTGATTATTGGCCTGCCCGGCAGTGGCAAATCGGCGGTGATCGATATGATGCTGGGCCGCTCAGCAGTGTCGCGTCATGCAGGCAATCCGGTCATCGAAGTCTGCTATGGCCCCGAGGACGCCACCGTGTTTGAAGCCCGCGATGGCAGTACAACCCGGTACGCTGGTCTTTTGGCCGAGACTGCTGCGCCAGCGGGCACTGTCCGAGTGATGCAAGAACTGCCTGACACGCGGTTGCAGGGGCACAGCTATGTCGAGATCACCCTGACCGGATCGCCCGAGCACATGCACAACACCCTGCAACGCGCCGCCCGTCATGCGGATGTGATCCTGTGGTGCAGTCAGAGCTTTGACACGGAAGAACAACAGCTTTGGGCTGCCGTCCCGGACGAGAAAAAGGATCACAGTTTTCTGGTTCTGACCATGGCCGACCGCCAGATCATGCGCGGCTCTCTGACAGGCCTGCTGGAAGAGCTTGGCCCCATCGCTGCCGAGGAATTTCTGGGCCTCTACCCACTGGCCGCGGTGCAGGCCATCACCGCGCAAACCGCCGGGCCATCACTCAATGCGCCTCTGTGGAAATCCAGCGGCGGCGGACAACTGTTCAGCGATGTGCTGAAACAAGTCGAGTTGGGCCGCGCATCAGACGTGGATCAGGCGGAAATGCTGGTGAGCCAGTTTGCCCCCAAGATCACCGAGCAACAATGGCAGCAAACACCCATTGCCCCCGTGGCAGAGCCGACTGCGAAAAATACGCCGACCGATGATCTGCTGCACACCGCGCTGGATCTGTTGCAGCGACGGGCAAACCAGATGCTCGCCGAGTCTGATAGCGATGCGGATGCAGACGAAATCCTGTCGACCTGTATGGAAACGGTCAAAGAGCTGTCCAAAACCCTGCTGGCCTCGCAACACCACACCCCGCAGGAACAAGCCGCATTAGAGGCGGTGCAAGACAGCGAAGAGC
>MAAY01000047.1:0-46618 GCA_002162795.1 Rhodobacterales bacterium 56_14_T64 | reverse complement strand
GTGAAGATGCTGCCGTCGATGCCGTGACCCTGATGCTGCAGCTAAAACGGGAGATCGCCGATGACATCTCTCATTGATCCCTGCGACGCCCCAACATCACCACGACACTTTTACCAAGCGGTCAGAACATCATGAACATGCAGCCTCGGATTGACAGTATGACCAACATTCGCGCCGCCGCGCGACCCAGCAATTTGAACGCCGGTATGGAACCCCTCGCCGCGTTCGCCACCCAGATGGGTGAGCTTGAGACGGCGTTGGACTCGCTGTCCGGCGTGTTGGGCGACAAGGCCGCACGTACTCTGCCGCGCCTGAAAAAGGAGTTGAGCAGCTTCGAGCCTTGCATCACCCTGTTGGGGCAGGTGAAATCGGGCAAAACCTCGCTGGTCAACGCCATGGGCGGCTGGGCTGATTTGCTGCCCTCGGATGTGAACCCCTGGACGTCCGTGGTGACTTCGCTACACCTGACGCCGGGCGATCAACGTGTTGAAACAAGTGCGCGTTTCCAGTTCATGACCGAACAGGAATGGGACCGCCTGCTGACCAAAGGTGGTCGTATCGGCGAGATGGCCGGGCGGGCTGGCGCCGAAAGTGAGCTGCAAAAGATCCAGACCCAGATCGAGCAGATGCGCGAGCGCTCGCGCAGTCGGTTGGGGCGCAAATTCGAACTGCTGATGGGCCAAACCCACGAGTACGAGTATTTTGATAAGAACCTGATCGAACGTTACATCTGCCTCGGTGATGACTTCGATCTGGAGCCGGGGATGGACGGCGATGACACACAGGGACGGTTTGCCGATATCACCCGGTCAGCCGATCTGTACCTGAACAGCCAGTCCGTCCCCATCCCCCTGTGCCTGCGCGATACTCCGGGTGTGAATGACACCTTCATGATGCGCGAACAGGTCACCATTCAGGCGATCCGCGACAGTCGCATCTGCGTGGTGGTTTTGTCGGCCAGTCAGGCGCTGACCTCGGTTGATATGGGGCTGATCCGGATGATCTCGAACCTCAAATCGCGTGAGGTGGTGATCTTTGTGAACCGGATCGATGAATTGGCCGACCCGGCCCGGCAGATCCCCGAGATTGAGGCCAGCATTCGCCAGACGCTGGACACCCATCACGGCCCAAAAGACGCCGAGATCATCTTTGGCAGCGCCTATTGGGCAGGCAAGGTGCTGACCGGTGAGCTGGAAGAGATGGAACCCGCCAGCGGTGCCGCCTTGCTGAACTGGGCCGAAGCCAATCCTGAGGCCGCAAACTCGGAACAGTCTTCGCAGAATATGGTCTGGGAGTTGTCCGGGTTGCCCGCGCTGTTGCGATCAATCTCAACTCGGATCGTCAAGGATCTGGGCGCGCCTTTACTGGCGCGGGTTGCCAGTTCTGCCATCACCTTGGTCACTGGGCAACAGGCCGCACGATCCATTATGATCAACGGTGCTGCGCAGGGATCTAACCTGAGCATGCACGACATCAAAACCCGGTTTGATCAGATCGCGGCGTCCAATCTGCAAGCCCTTGAAGAAGACATCGACACTGTTTTCCTAGCGTATCGAGACCGCGCCGACCGGGCACATGCGACCTTTATCAGCCGCGCCTCACATTCGCTGATCGAACATTTGGAACGCTGGGGCGAAGAATGCGTTTGGGAATATGATCCTGCGGGCCTGCGGTTGCTGTTGAAATCCGCCTACTCCGTCATGAGCAGCCGGGTTCAGACAACAGCACTGGCGCGCTATGAACAGGCCGTGCAAGAGGTCGCCGAATTGCTCTATACTGGGTTTGGATCGGCCGTTGAGGGCATCCAGATTTCGGTGCCCGAAGTCCCCCTTGTGGCCTCACCGGTGGCGCTTGGGCAGACCATTGCGCTGGATTTCAACGATAGCTGGTGGTCGTCGTGGTGGCGTCGCACCCGGGGCTACAAAGCCTTTGTCAAAAGCTTCCAAAAACTGATCTGCGCCGAGACTGAGGACTTCATGACCCAGCTCAAATTTGTGCAAACGGCAGATGCGCATACCAATACCGTGGCCCGGCTCAGGACTTTCTTTGACGAACAACGCGATATCTTAATGGAAATCGCCGATCACAGTCGTCAGGGCAACGATATGCAAAAACTGTTCTCGAACGAAGACGAACAACAGCGGCAGCAGACGACGGATACCGCATTAAGCACACTCAAAAAATACACAGCATGACGCAGGAGACAGCCATGCACAGCACAGAGAGCCCGCAGCCGCAGCGTAAACCGCGCCTTGCCCTGATGGGCGAATTTAGCGCCGGCAAAAGCACCCTGACCAACCTGCTGGTTGGCCGTCAGATCCTGCCGACGCGAGTGACTGCAACCCGACTGCCCCCCGTGTGGATTTCTTACGGCGAAGAAGCCGCATATGTTGTATCCAACGACGGCACCCAGAGTGCCATCAACCCCGAAGATCTGAACGAGGTTGCGATGGAAACAACGGCGATGATCCGTCTGTTCTTTCCCTCTGATGCGCTGACCCTGTGCGATCTGATCGACATGCCGGGTATTTCCGACCCCAACATGCCTGCCGAAGTCTGGCAATCATTGATGCCGCATGTGGACGGGGTGATCTGGTGTACCCATGCCACCCAGGCCTGGCGCCAGTCCGAAGCTGCCGTCTGGGAAAGCATCGCTGATGGCGTGAGTGGGCCCAATATTCTGCTGATCACCCATTTCGACAAACTCCGCTCGGACCGCGACCGTGCCCGCGTCAATGCCCGCGTCGGCAAAGAAACCGACGGGCTGTTCGACAGCATTTTCCCGGTCTCCCTCAGCCAGGCCTTGGATGCCGGCGATGACATGGAGGCCTGGAGCAACAGCGGAGCCGATAAGCTGGTTGAGTTTCTAGTCGAAACCCTGCTGAACCAGCCTCATCGTGGGGTGTCGGCATCCAACACCTCTGCTGTGCCAGCTGACAGCGCACCCGAGCAGATCAGTCAGGCCGAAGTTTTTGCTATCGGCGAAGTCCGCGACGCCGCCGAACACTCCCAACAAGAGGCTGCACCCGCCGCCGTTCCTGCGGGTGGCGACTATGTGGTGCCCAGACGGGTAAAGGCGCAACGACAAGGTGCGCGGCCCAGTGTTCGCCAACCGCGATTGGACGTTCTGGATGAGTAGAGCCTCACCCCCCCTTTGTCAGACTGGCGTGGTATTCAGCAAGCTACCTGCTGAGTTCTGCCACGCGTGGGGGAATCCGGCATGAACATTGCAGAGCGGCTTGACACCATGCGCCAGGCTGCCCCCGGCTGTGATCTCGTTGCCTTTGGCGACCTTGGCACCCGGTTGGTGCTGCGCAGTAGTGCCGCATCGCAGCCGCCTCAGGAATATCTGGATCAGCTTTGCGCGCAAGCGGATCATGGCTTTGGCTTGCAGGATGTGCTTGCAAGCCAAGTTTCGCCGCGCGACCGCACTGTGCCCGAGGTGATGGTGATCACACCGCAGGAAACCCGAGTATACATCCGGGCCCAGAATGCAGGCCAAGACACTGCATGCGATGCAATTTTGTGCGTCTGTGACAGCGAGACAACCGCCAAAACCCTGATCACCCCGGCCATCAACCTTCTAAACGATCTGGCTGGGGGCGCATGATGCAATCGTCGACCGCAGAAAGCATTATCACAGTTGATGATCGCGACGGCGCCTTGAAACAGGTGCTTGCCCGGTTTGCGGCGGATGCATCCTGCCTGCTTGCTGAGAAACAAGATGCCTTTGAGGGGCGTGCTGACCTGATGCACAGCTTGCTGCGTGAGATTGATGAAACTATATTACCCCGGCAGTTGACGTTGTATTTTGATCAACGGGCGGTTGCTGAATTGACGGTGTCCCATCGCAGGCTTTTGTCGCTGGATCTGAGCGGTGTCTCGTCCCCTGCCGGCAACCAGACTTCTATCGCCCAGATCTATGCACAGCGGTTGCGCCAGTTGGTTTTGTCCAACAAGGGCGCTGGTTTTCGGATCACGCGCCAGCCCTGCGAGATTAGTGCTGAGAGCGAAAGCTGCTCGGCAAGACTGCTGATGGAAACACTGACCACGCAGCAGGACCAAGGCCGATTGCGCAGTTTGATGTCGTCGATTGGAACTGATGCCGAGGCTTGGGTGTTCCAGGACGGCAGCACCGCAAAGACGGAGAGCTTCGGGCCTGATGATCAGATCCAGCGCTTAACGGACTTGGCAAATTCAGACGCGGTGGCTAGACAAAAGCGCCGCCCGACACCGCAAGTACCAGACCAGGCGCCGAGTTGCATGGTGCTGACGATGTCCCCCAACATGCGGGTTATTGTGGCTTGCGACCGCAATGAGATCTTGCTTCTTACCCTGTCAGTTCAGAATTTGGACGCTGCCCTGCAGGCATGGCGCAGCATTTTTGCCCAAAGCTAATTGGCGGTAATATCGCCTCTGACATCTGATCTTTCCGTCCCGCGGTCAGAACCAATACTCCCCCTATCACCTTGATGCCCGCAAGTCTCAAACGCTGAGGAATTGCCCGCGAAACATATCGCAGCTTTGCAAGATTTCCCTGAAGATGGCGCTGGAAACAGTTTTCCGTTTGACAAGGTTTGAGCTCCCGCAATACCATTTGCATACAAACAATGTTTTCGGGTGTCCGAGGAGGAGACTTTTTGCAGTATTTCGCCCCAACAGCGCTGAACGAAGCCCTTGATCTGATGGCATCTGAAGACCTGAATATCATTGCCGGCGGCACCGATGCCTTTCCCGCACGCGGCCAGACGCCTTTGCAAAAAGGGCTTTTGGACATCACGCGCATCGATGGGCTGTCGGGGCTTGAGTGGACCTCAACCGGGTTACGCATTGGGGCGGCGACAAGCTGGAGCGAGATTGCCAGGGCAGATCTGCCGACGTGTTTTGCAGCCCTACAGGCCGCAGCGCGTGATGTTGGTAGTGTGCAAATCCAAAACTCAGGCACAATTGCGGGCAATATCTGCAATGCCTCACCTGCCGCAGATGGCATGCCGCCGCTGCTGACCCTAGGTGCCGAAGTCGAGCTGGCGGGCCCAAGTGAAATACGCCAAATGCCACTGCAGGATTTTGTCACTGGCCCTCGTCGCACCCAATTACGTCCCGGTGAGCTGGTCACTGCAATCACCATTCCCGCCCTGCCGCCGCACACCCGCAGCGCGTTTGAGAAACTGGGGAGTCGCAAGTATCTGGTGATCTCGATCACGATGGTGGCGGTGGTGATCGGCTGTGACGGCGAGGGTCGGATTGATTTTGCCCGTGTTGCCGTTGGAGCCTGCTCGCCCGTGGCCAAGCGGCTGATCGGGCTAGAGGCGGATCTGATCGGGCAAATGCCGCAGCAGGTGGTCATTACACCCGACCACCTTAGCCCGCTGTCGCCGATCTCGGATATCCGCGCCGATGCGGATTACCGGCTGGACGTGGTCTCCGAGCAAATTACCCGAGCCATTCATAAGGCGGCGCTACCAAATGGATAAGCAGGTCTCAGAAACCATGACAGACTTCCTGTTGAACAACCAGAATGTCAGCACCGCCCCCAAGGCCGGAGAGCGGTTGTCGCAAACCCTGCGCGAGGGATTGGGTCAGCGGGATGTGAAAATCGGCTGCGATGCCGGTGATTGCGGTGCCTGTACGGTTTTGCTCGACGGCGCCCCGGTCTGCGCCTGTCTCACCCCGACGCAGCAGGCCGCTGGTCGGCACATTGAGACGCTTGCTGGTTTGGCCGGGCAAGATGCTGATGCGTTGCGACTGGCGGAGAGTTTTCAAAACCACGGTGCGGCGCAATGTGGGATTTGCACGCCTGGCATGATGGTGTCAGCGGTGGCGTTGCTGCGGCAAACGCCTGAACCGAGCAGTGAACAGGTGCAGGATGCTTTGGGCGGCGTGCTGTGTCGCTGCACCGGGTATCGCAAGATCATTGATGCGGTGGTTTGCAGCCACGCGGAGCAACCTGTTGCGACGAGCAATGGCGAGGTTGGCGCGCCGATCCGCAGGCTGGACGGCGCGAACAAAGTCAATGGAACCGAGACATTCGGCGATGATGTCGCCCCGCGTGATGCTCTGGTAGTCCAGATCATCCGCTCGCCCTTTGCGCGGGCCAGTTTCACCTTTGGCGATACTGAGCAGTGGCAGGCGCAGACCTCGGGCGTTGAAGCCGTGCTGACCAGTGCGGATGTGCCAGGGAAAAACCTGTTTGGCGTTATCCCGGCATTCGTGGATCAGCCGGTCTTTGCTGAGCGAGAGACCCGGTTCCGGGGCGAGGCCGTGGCTGCGGTGATCCTGCACCCGGATGTTGTGCAGGCGTTCGACACCACAGGTTTCCCTATTGAGTGGACCGAGCTGCCCAGCGCCGGAACCGTTGCCGAGGCAAAGGCGGCGCAGGCTCCGCAATTGCACGCGGGGCGTGATGGCAACTTGATGTGTGGCGGCTTTGTCAAACAAGGCAACGCAGAACAGGCGCTGGCATCGGCGGATGTCTGTGTTGAGGGACGGTTTCAAACCGGTTTTGTCGAACACGCCTATATCGAACCCGAAGCGGGCTATGCTGAAGTTGTAAATGGCCGGGTTGAAGTGCACGCCTGCACCCAGGCTCCGGTGATGGATCTTGAGGCGCTTGAGATCATTCTGGGCATGGACCGCAGGAATATCCGCATTGTTCCGACCGGTGTTGGCGGCGGCTTTGGTTCCAAACTGGACATCTCAGTACAGCCTTATCTGGCGCTGGCGGCGCTGAAGACCGGCAAGCCCGTGCGGATTACCTATTCGCGCACAGAATCCATGCAATCGACCACCAAACGGCACCCTTCAGACATCCAGCTGAAGATTGGTGCCACCCGCGACGGACGCATCACCGGGTTTGATTTCTCCGGCGATTTCAACACCGGCGCTTACGCCAGTTGGGGACCGACAGTGTCCAACCGCGTACCTGTTCATGCATCCGGCCCATATCGCATCCCACACTACCAGGCCGAGGCCCGCGCCATTCACACCCACAACCCGCCGTCGGGTGCCTTTCGCGGATTTGGGGTGCCACAATCGGCCATTGCTCAGGAAAGTCTGTTTGATGAGTTGGCCGACAAGCTGGGGATCGACCGGCTGGAGTTTCGCCTGCGCAACGCGCTGCAGGACAACACGCCCACGGTTTGCGGTCAGGTGTTTGAACAGGGTGTCGGCATCAAAGCCTGTCTTGAGGCGTTGCGCCCGGCATGGGACAGCGAACGCAAGGCTGTAGCGGCGTTCAACGCGGTCAACCCAGTGCACAAGCGTGGCGTTGGGATTGCGGCGGGCTGGTATGGCTGCGGCAATACCTCGCTGCCCAATCCATCAACCATCAAGGCGGGTGTTCGGTTTGACGGAACGATTGTTCTGCATCAGGGCGCTATGGACATTGGTCAGGGGGCCAATACCGTCATCACTCAGATTTTCGCCACGGCGCTGGGCGTACCGGTGCAACAGATCCAGCTTGTTGGGGCGGACACCGATGTAACTCCGGACGCCGGCAAAACCTCGGCCTCGCGCCAGACTTTTGTTTCGGGCAATGCCGCCAGACTGGCCGGAGACGCCCTGCGCGGCGATATATTGGCCAAGGTCAACGCCAGCCAGACCGCAGACCTGAAATTTGCAGGCGAGATGATCGAGGTGAATGACGGGGCCTCAAGCCATTGGATCAACCTGTCTTCGTTGTCGCAGTGTGACGAGGGCTATGTTTTCTGCGCGCAGGAAACCTATGACCCGCCGACCAAGCCGCTGGATGTCAACGGTCAGGGCGTGCCCTATGCGCAGTTTGGCTATACCGCGCAGTTGGTGGTGGTCGAGGTCGACATGGCGCTGGGCACGGTGACTCCGATCAAGTTTGTCGCCGCACATGATGTTGGCAAGGCGATCAACCCAATGCTAGTCGAAGGTCAGGTCGAAGGCGGTATCGCGCAGGGGCTGGGCATGGCGCTGATGGAAGAATACATCCCCGGACGCACCGAAAACCTGCACGATTATTTGATCCCAACTATAGGCGACATTCCCCCAATCGAGACCCTCATTATCGAGGTTCCAGACGCTCACGGCCCTTACGGGGCCAAGGGACTGGGGGAGCATGTGCTGATCCCCACCGCTCCGGCACTTCTCAACGCGATTAAAGACGCTACTGGTGCGCGACTGACCGAAGTCCCCGCCACACCTGCACGCGTCCGTGCTGCAATCAAGGATCTAAGACATGGCAACTGACCGCGTGACGCCTGAGAAAATTCGCTGCGATGCCTGCCCGGTGATGTGTTTCATCGCGGACGGTAAAATCGGCGCCTGTGACCGCTATGCCAATCATGGCGGCGATCTGGTGCGACTGGATCCGCTGACCATTATTGAAAACACCAGCCACAAGCTGGTGCCATTCCTGAGCGACAGCCAGCCGGATGACTGGAATGGCGACATCGTTCAGGGCGACCGTCCCTTTGTTACGGCCGTCGGCGCTGGCACCACCTATCCCGACTACAAACCCGCGCCGTTCATTGTCAGTCAGGAAATCGAAGGCGTTGATATGGTCACCGTGGTGACCGAGGGCATTTTTTCCTACTGCGGCGTGAAGGTGAAGATCGACACTGACCGCCACATCGGACACGAGTGCGATGTGGTGCGGGTGAACGGTGAACCCATCGGCCATGTGATGACCAGCGAATATGGCTCTAAGATGTTGTCACTGGGCGGGGTCGAGCACCTGACCGGTGGGTCCAAGAAAGAGGGCCGCGTCACCTGTGACGCACTGCTGCGCCTGTGCAACCGCGAAGCTGTTGAAATGGAGATCGGCGACGAAGATCACACAACAACCGTCGTGGTCGAGGCTGGTAAGCCTCCTGTGGTCAATGGCATGGAAGAGAAACTGATGCGAGTGGGCTGTGGCTCTGCCACCATCGGCATGTTCCCCAAGCAATGGGTCGGCCATGTCGACGAGGTGGTGGTGGTGGATGACCATATCACTGGCGTATTGTCCGAGCACCAGACCGGCAAGTTGCTGGATGTTGCGCCCACCGGCATCAAGATCAAGGGCCGCAAGTCCACTCCTGGCCGCTATTTTCAGGTGGCCCAGCCTGGTACTGGCTGGGGTGGCACGGATATTGAGGATCCGCTGACCATCCTTGGCCCGTTCAACGCCAAAATCGCCTGGGAGGGGTTGAGTCTGCTGATGGTCTCGACCACTGGCGAGCAATATGCCTATTTTGTGCTGGACGGCGATCTGGTGCCACAGGCGGCCACCATCCCTGACCGGCTCAGGGCCTCGGCGGACTTGATTGCCGAGAACTGCGAACCCTCGGTCTGTTCGGTGCTGTTCATGGGCGGTGCCGGTGGCAGCTTGCGCGCCGGGGTGACGGAAAATCCGGTGCGGCTGACCCGGTCGGTCAAGGACTCGCTGACCTTTGTGTCTTGTGGTGGTGCTGAATCCTATGTTTGGCCCGGCGGCGGTATCACCGTGATGGTGGATGTTTTGGACATGCCGACCGGCTCGTTTGGCTATGTGCCCACGCCAGCACTGGTGGCGCCGATCGAGTTCACCATGCGGGTGAGTGATTACGCAACACTTGGCGGCCATATGAGCGAGGTCAAAAAGGTGTCGGCAATTGTCTCGGCTGAGACCCGCAAGGTGGCTCAGATCGGCAACCAACCCGACCCGATGGATCACACCAACTATCGCTGGGCACGGGAGCGCAGCTGATGGCACCGCTGGCCACCCTATTGCCCTGTGGCACCCGGCTGCATTTGCAGCACGGGCCAATTGATCTGGTGATTGGGGCGGATGGTGACCGAGAGGCGGCCTTTGCCGCCGCGCAAGCGCGGTTTGAAACTGTGCTGGACGAGTTGGTGAGCGAACTGCCGCTGTTGCGCTCACAGCTCGAGCCGGGCTCATCCCTGCCGCGGGGCGCAATTGCCCAGCGCATGGATCAGGCGACGCGACCACTTTGCGCCAAGTTCATCACCCCTATGGCAGCGGTGGCGGGGGCGGTGGCGGATACCATTCTGACCGCGATGTGTGCCGCCACACCATTGCAACGCGCCTATGTCAATAACGGCGGTGATATTGCCCTGCACCTTGCCCTTGGCCAAAGCTTTGCCAGTGCAATGATGGATCACGAGGGCCGTGATCTTGGCCGCCTTGAAATCAGCCATTCGGACGGGATCAGTGGCATTGCCACCTCGGGTCGCCATGGTCGCAGCCTGTCCCTGGGTATTGCCGACAGTGTCACGGTGCTGGCCCGAAGCGCCGCACAAGCCGATGCCGCAGCCACCCTGATCGCCAATGACGTGGATCTGCCGGGCCACCCGGGAATTCACCGCCGCGCCGCTGACCAGCTGCAAAGCGATAGCGATCTGGGCGAGCAGTCTGTGGTGACACATTGCGAGCCGCTTACCCTAGCCAAAACCCATTTAGCATTGCAGGCCGGATATCACCGCGCCCTGGACATGCAACACGCAGGCCATATCATCGCCGCAGCGCTGTTTTTGCAGGGCGAAAGCACGCTGGTTGGCCAAACCGGTTTCACCTCCTCTCACAGGACACTTTTACATGCCTGAATTAATCATCCGAAAAATCGTCTCATCGCGTGAAGAAATTCACCACGAAGGCGGCCCGGTTGCCGAGACGCCCCTGCTGCGCGGGTCGATGTTGGCCATCATCAAGAACCCGTTCGCAGGTCGTTATGAGCCCGAGATCCAAGGTTTCATGGAGGATCTGAAACCTCTGGGCCTGGAGATGGCTGAACGGTTGCTCGAAATGCTGGGTGGCGCGGACAAGATCGAAGGCTACGGCAAGGGGTCGCTGGTCGGCGAAGGCGGAGAGCTGGAGCATGGCGCGCTGTGGCATGCGCCGGGCGGCTATGCCATGCGGCAGTCGCTGGGCACTGCCAACGCCATTGTGCCCTCGTCGAAAAAGGTCGGCGGCGTCGGCGCGCGGCTGGATGTGCCGATCACCCATATCAACGCTGCTTATGTACGTAGCCATTTCGATTCAATGGAAGTCGGCTGTAACGACGCGCCTCGCGCAAATGAGCTGGCCTTTGCATTGGTGATGACAACGGGTGCTCGTGTCCACTCCCGTTCTGGCGGGTTGGAAGCCTGGGACATCAAAGGAGAGGATGGATTACGATGAAAGCTCAAATTCGCAAGATTGCGGTGAATGTCGAGGAGACACATTCTGAAATTGGCCGCATCATTAACCCTCCGACCCGCAAGGCGGTGGCTGTGGCGGTGATCGCAAATCCCTTTGCCGGGCAATATCACGAGGACCTGTCGGACCTGATGGAAATCGGTGCCGAGTTGGGCGGATTGCTGGGGGCCAAATGTGTGGCGGCCTTGGGCATCCCCCCTGAGCAGGCCGAAAGCTATGGCAAATCAGCGATGGTTGGCGAGAACGGCGAGTTGGAACATGCCGCCGCCATTCTGCATCCCAAAATGGGAGCCCCCCTGCGTGAGGCTGTTGAAAAAGGCGCGGCGCTTGTCGCCTCTTCGAAGAAAATGGGCAGCCCCGGTCAGGTGCTGGATGTGCCACTGGGCCATAAGGATGCGGCTTATGTGCGCAGTCATTTCGACGGTATCGAGGTGCGCCTGAACGATGCGCCGCGTGCCAATGAAATCATGGTGGCCGTGGCGGTGACCGACAGTGGTCGCCCCCTGCCCCGTGTGGGTGGGCTGACCAGCAGTGATGCTGTGGGCAAAGACGGATTACGGTAGCTTAGCGCTAGTCGGGTCACGGGAAACGAAGGGCATAACCGCTCAAAGCTTCTCGTGATCGACATTGCCCGTCGGCATTTTTCATTATACCACGAATAAAACGTGAGTGAGATGATTGACCATGGCCGAGACCAAGACAGACGCGCAAGACAGCTACATTCTGGACGATCAGGTCGGCTATATTATGCGCCTGGCCAGCCAGAAACACGCCGCGATCTATCAATCCCATGCCTTGCAGGGGCTCACGGCAACTCAGTTCGCCGCACTGGCGCGCCTGTATGAGCAGGGAAAATGCTCGCAAAACCACTTGGGGCGGCTTGCATCGATGGATGTCGCCACCATCAAGGGAGTGGTGGATCGGTTGCGCCAAAAGGGTTACGCGTTGGTCGAGTCCGACCCGAATGACAAGCGGCGCAGCCTGATTTCACTCTCGCCGCAGGGGCAACAGCTGGTCGAGAACATGTTCCCGGTTGCGCACCAGATCACCGCCGAGACACTTGCGCCGCTGACCGCCGCTGAACAACGTAAATTATTAAAGCTGCTGCGCAAGCTGACTTAAAAATCTCGAAACACCAAATCAAACTTCTGCCCAGCCGGCAGGCCGGGCAGCGCCTTCTAGCTTCCCAGTTACTAAGCAAGAACCTCAGGCAGGCGAGTTGCTGGCGGTGTATTACGGCTGCGTTCACTGCAGACCACGCCATCAATGATGGTCATGCCCACACCGGGCAGGTTGCCCAGCTGAACCGACTCGAGCATCGTTTTACCCGGCGCGTGCTGGGCCTGATCCATCAGCACAAAATCAGCGCAATAGCCCTGCTCGATCAGCCCGGTATCCAACTCGCGCTGGCGGGACGTATTGCCGTTGGCAAAGCAGAAGGCGATTTCTGCCGGAACATTACCCAGCGACGATAGCATCGCCACCATACGTAAGATTCCCAGCGGCTGAACGCCCGATCCAGCAGGGCCATCGGTCCCCAGAATGATGCGGTCCATCACCTTTAGCTCGCGCGCAGTGTTCAGGGTCAACAACGCGGCGCGTTCGTTGCCGTTGTGAACGATCTCTAGTCCAGCAGTACAGCCTTCGCACAGGCACATGATCTGATCATCCGGCAGCGCAGTATGGCCGCCGTTGATGTGGCCAATGATATCGGTGCCGGTTTCCAGCACCATATCCGCATCGATCAACCCCGAGCCGGGGATCGAAGGGCCGCCGGTGTGGATTGTTGACTGAATGCCGTATTTCCGCGCCCAGTCCACCATCTGTTTGGCAGTCTTGCCGTCCTTGACGGTGCCCAGTCCGACCTCACCCAACAGTTTGACACCGGCATCGGCCAAATCCTTGAAATCCTGCTCGACCATGCCGTGTTCGATCACCGGCGCGCCGGCGTGAACCTTCATTCCCGAGGGACGGAAATTTTCGTACCAGCGTTGCGCCGCAATCGCCATCGCCTTGAGCCCGACAATGTCCTTGGGACGGCCCGGCATATGCACCTCACCGGCAGAAATCAGCGTGGTGACACCGCCGTGCAGGGTCGAATCGATCCAATGAAGCTGTTGCTGGCGCGGGGTATAATCGCCGATCACCGGGTGGATGTGACTGTCGATCAACCCCG
This sequence comes from Rhodobacterales bacterium 56_14_T64, assembly GCA_002162795.1. Lineage (GTDB taxonomy): Bacteria > Pseudomonadota > Alphaproteobacteria > Rhodobacterales > Rhodobacteraceae > Parasedimentitalea. Next base: position 33,296 of record MAAY01000047.1, on the reverse strand, counting down.
GTGCCAAGGTGACGCCATGAGCGTCAACAACCAAGGTGGCATCCTCGGTATCCAAGTCTTTTTCATAACCCCACTCGTGGATCTTGCCATCAATGGCAATCAGGCAGTCACCGTCAAGGATCGGCTGCTCCATTTTGCCAGACAGTATCATGCCAATGTTTTTGACGACAAGTTTCTTGGTCATGGCCGGGGCCTCCACGGTGTGTTTTATTTGTTAGTATGCTAATGTATTTACTCCGAGCGTCAAGCCTGTAAGGTTGAAGAGGCAGCAGGCAAGACGCTGTACAGATTTCAATCTGCCTGACTATAAGGCTGGCGCACATCACTTACATATTTCCAAGGTTCAGACACATCTCACGCTCTTTTCCCGCCTTATTAATCGCCGGCATCCTTGGCTGGGTCCTGCAATCCCTGCCCGCACAGGCACATGCATCCGAGCAAGCTCTGGTTTTATTGCTGCCGACCAATCTATATATCATCGCCGGATGTGTAGCGGTTGCGGCATCCATTGTGGGCGTAGCGTATTTGTCCGAGTCGCGTTTGTTGGCGGCGTTCAAACCGCTGACATTGTTTCGCACCCCCCTGCCCGACACTGTGCCGCTGGTGACCAGCTTTGCCTCGATGACGTTCCTGTTTGCGATCAGCGCAATCGGAGCCTTTGGCACAGCTGATCCGCTGAACAATTTGTTTTCACTGACGATCTGGGCGATTTGGTGGGTTGGGCTGGTACTGGCGCATGGGGTACTGGGCAATCTGTGGAGCCTGCTGAACCCCTGGACCGGGCTGTATCATGTGCTGATCGGCTATCAAGCCGCGCCGCCCTATCTGAAATTGCCCAAGGCCTGTGGTCACTGGATCGCGGTGCTGGTGTTTTTGGGTTTTGGTGTGTTCGAGATCGCCGATCCGGCGCCGGACGATCCGGCACGGCTGACGACATTTGTGCTGGGGTACTGGCTGTTTACCTTTGTCGGCATGGTGCTGTTTGGCGACAAGGTCTGGCTGTCACGCTGCGAGCCCTTCACCATCCTATTCCAGCTTGTCGCGGCGATCTCGCCCGTTCGCTGGGTACCCGAATTGCGCATCGGCCTGCCTGGCTGGTCGATTTTCTCGCTGAACATGCCAAGCATCAGCCTTGCGGTATTCTGTCTCACCCTGCTGGGTGTCGGTAGTTTTGACGGGTTGAAAGAGAGTTTTTGGTGGTTGGCCAAGATCGGCGTGAACCCGCTAATGTTTCCGGGAAAATCTGCCATCTTCTGGCAGTCCGTTTATGGGATGCTGGCCCTGAACGCGGTGCTGGTCACGGTCTTTGCCGCGGTGACCTATATCGGCATCCGCGCCGCCAACAGCAGCTTGGCGCCAAGGAACCGGGTTCCCTTCACCACCGCGTTCTGCTGGTTTTCCTTGTCGGTCATTCCGATTGCACTTGGCTATCACTTTGCGCATTTTTTCATCTATTTTCTGGTCAACGGCCAATACGCCCTGCTGGCCCTGAGCGATCCCTTGACCTCTGGCGCGAATTATCTAGGGCTGGCTAAGACGCAGGTAACAACAGGTTTTCTAAAGACAAAAAACAGCGTTCAGGTGGTGTTCTTCATTCAGGCAGGGGGTGTGGTGCTGTCACATGTGATCTCGGTTCTGATTGCGCATTGTTTTGCAGCCCGTCTTTACAAGACAAAACGACAGACCCTGATCAGCCAGCTTCCGCTGGCGGTTTTTATGATCCTTTATACAATCTTTGGGCTGTGGCTGCTGGCAACACCGCGCGGCATGTAACACCCTTAACCCCCTTGTCCTTTGGAAAAATTACTGGACAAGTCATTTGTATACACACAAGATGCAGGCAATGCGCCCAGATGAGTGGTGCGTCTATGGGAGGTGAAAACAATGGTAACTAAACCCGAATCCAAATTTACACGCCGCGGAGTGCTGAAAACTTTGGCAGCTGGCACCGGCGCGATTGCGGCCACCAGCGCCCTACCTGGTCTGAGCGGCTTTGCCCAGGCACAGAGCTCGGCTCCGATCAAACTGGGCTTTCAGGTGCACCGCACCGGCATCGGCGCAGCCTATGGTCGCTGGTACAACCGCACCACCGAAGCTGCGGTGAAACGCATCAACGACATGGGCGGGATCAATGGCCGCCCAGTTGAAATCGTCGCCGAAGATGATGGCACCGACCCCAAGCGTGGTGCCGAGGTTCTTGAAAAATTCGCCACCCAGCACGAATGTGACATCGCATTTGGTACGCTGTTCAGCCATGTAGTCTATGGCTCGGCCCCACGTGCCGGCGAGCTGAAGCTGCCGTATTTTGTGGTCTCCGAAGGTCACCACGTCGCCAGCGGCAAGTTGAACCGCTACACATTGCAGCCGGGCATCACGGATGTGAAAAGCCAGGTACAGGCGATGGCACCGTTTGTGGCCAACAATCTGGGCAAGAAGGTCACCATGATCTTCCCTGATTTTGCCTTTGGTCATGATCACCGCGATTTCTTTACTGCCGCGATCGAAGCGCAGGGCGGAGAAGTGGTTGAGGCGATTGCCATTCCGCCAACCGAGACATCATTCACCAAGTATTTCCCGCGCATTCCGCGTGAGACCGAAGTGATCTATCACGTGATGGTTGGCCCCGCAGTTCTAACCTTCGTCAAAGAACTGGGTGAGTTCTTTGGCCCCAGCAGCCCCGAGATTTTTGGCTTTATCGACAGCCTTGAAGCTGTGGATATCAAGAGCCCCGGATTGGAGTTCCTGGAGGGCACCTATTTCTGGGAGGGTAACCCGCGCAATGCGCAGGCCGACCAGAGCAGCCATGACAAGGCCTATCGAGCCGCAGTTGGCGTCGATGATAATGGCGCCTCGCTGGAGGATGCACAGGACGTGTCGACCTACTCGCACATGTTCGGCTGCTGGGAGACCCTGAACGTGATCAAACGCGGCATGGAGACTGCCAATTATCAGGGGCCGGCCGATCGTGCGAAGCTGATCGAAGCTGTTGAGGCGATGTCGGATATGCCGCTGTCGGATGATCATCCGCAGGGCGCGAAACGTTTCAACGGCAAGACGCACCAGACCTTTGGGCATCAGTACATCTCAAAAGTTACGGATGGTAAGTTGGTGGTCGAGCATACGACATCCATCGAGGATGGTCTGTATGAGGACGAGGTGGATTACACCACTCAGTCTTTCTAAGACCTAGTTTAGTCTACAAAAGATAGGGCCGCGCTTAACCTTGGGGAGGCGCGGCCCGGCCTATCGGCCAGGCATTACAACTCTTCAAACCGAGGTTATTACTCATGGACTTTGGTCCTCACTTACTTCTGGCCTCGCTTGAGGGCGCTGTTACGGCGGCAATCCTGGCCCTGACCGCCATGGGGCTGAGCATTGTTTTTGGCGTGATGCGCGTCGTCAATGTTGCACATGGCGAATTTTATATGCTGGGCGCTGTGATCGCCTGGTGGGTGACATCGCTGATTGGTGGTCATCCTGCGATTGGTTTTGTGATGGCGCTAGGCATTGCGCCGCTGGTGGTTGGGCTGCTGGCTGCGGCTGCCGATAAGCTGATCCTGCAAAAGATCAACTATGATCCGGACCGGACCATCGTGGCGACCATCGGATTGTTGTATATCATCCAGCAAACCACACTGATGACATTTGGCCCCGATGCGCGCCCCGTACAGCCGCCGTTCAACACGCGCCTTGCCCTGCCGTGGTTCGAATACGGAGAAGGCGGCTTTGCGATGTTCTGGCCCTGGGGGTTGAGCATTACCAGCTACAAACTGTTCGTGATCGTTGCTGCCGTGGCCATCCTGACCACGTTGTGGTTGCTGATCACCCGCAGCAAAATCGGCCTGATCATGCGCGCCACGCAATTGGACAGCGAAACCGCGTTGGCCTTTGGCGTGCCGGTGGACCGGGTCTATATGTGGGTGTTTGGACTGGGCGCTGGACTGGCCGCCGTTGGCGCGGTGCTGGTGGTTCCAATCCAGCAGGCGCATTACCTGATGGGGCATGATCCGCTGCTGCTGGCCTTTATCACCGTGATCATTGGTGGCCTTGGTAGCCTGCCGGGCACCATTATCGCCGCCATTCTGATCGGCATGAGCGACGGCATCATCTCGGTGTTCTTCTCGCCGACCCTAGCCAAGATCATCGCGACGCTGCTGGTGGCCATGGTTCTGGTCTTCCGCCCACAAGGGTTGCTGGGGAGATCGGCCTAGTGAGCAATACTCAACGTTCTAACCTGCTGCATCTGGGCACAATTACCCTGCTTGCAGTCGCGTTTTTCATCCTGCCCACCTATCACGTCGGCAACCTGTCGCGCATCATGGTGCTGGCAGTCTATGCCATCGGCTATAACTTTCTGTTCGGCTACACTGGGCTGCTGAGCCTTGGCCATGCGCTGTTCTTTGCCGCCGGCATGTATGGGCTAGGTCTGTCGATGGAGCTGTTCGATCTGACCACCGCCCCTGCTCTGGTGGTCGGGCTGGCGTCGGCACTGGTTATTTCGGCGGTGATCGGGTTTCTGGCTCTGCGCACCAGTGGTGTGTCCTTCATGATCGTCACCCTGATGTTCGCACAGGCCGGATATCTGACGATCCTTTACTTTGGCACCTATACCCGCGGCGACGAAGGTTTTGTAATACAGCAAGCCGATCGTGTGTTGTTTGGCGTGGACCTAAGCAGTGATACCGGACGCTACTTCGCGGCGCTGGCGCTGTTCTCAGTCTGCTTTCTGGCGGTGGCACATCTGGTGCAATCGCCGTTTGGCCGCACGTTGGTCGCGATCCGCGAGAACGAGGAACGCGCCCGGATGCTGGGCTATGATACCGTGACCCATAAGCTGAAGGCGGTCATCATCTCTGGCACGATCTCAGGTCTGGCAGGGGCGGCTTATGCGCTGTTGTTTGGTTATGCCGGGGCGACATTTGCCACCGTGCAGTATTCGATCTTTCCGCTGCTCTGGGTGCTGCTGGGCGGGGCTGGCACCACCATCGGGCCGCTGATCGGCGTCATCTTCATGTTCTACCTCATCGACCTGAGCAGCTCGATCACCTCGGCCTATATGCTGATTGCCGGCGTGGTGCTGGTGTTGCTGACACTGTTTGCACCGCAAGGGCTGGCAGGCGAACTTAGAAAGCGAGTGTTCAAATGGATGCCGTGAATATCCTGTCCACCAAAGGGCTGACCAAGACCTACGGCGGCATCAAGGCCAATACAGACATCGACTTTGCCCTGCCCAAAGGCAAAACCATGGCGTTGATCGGCCCCAACGGTGCGGGCAAATCAACCTTTGTCGGCATGCTTTGTGGGCGAATTGCGGCCACCAGTGGCGATGTGTTCTTTGAGGGGCAAAACATCAACGCCCTGCCCGCGCACAAACGGATCTCGCTGGGGATCGCCTATACCTTCCAGATCACCTCGGTGTTTGCCGGGTTGTCGCTGCATGAGAACGTGGCTTTGGCGGCGCGGCGGAGGTTGGGATCGGATGTGACGGCGGTGGATGCCAAGGTGGCAGACGTGCTGGCTCGGGTTGGGCTGATGGACCGGGCGGATCAGATTGCCGGCGATCTGAGTTATGGTCACCAGCGCCTGCTGGAGATCGCGATGGGACTGGCGCAGGATCCACGATTGTTCATTCTGGACGAGCCAACGCAGGGGCTGGCAGATTCCGAGATTGCGAGTTTCATCGACCTAATCAACTCGCTGGCGGGGGAAACCACCATTTTGCTGATCGAACACAATATGGATGTGGTGATGAAAACAGCAGCCTATATCACGGTGCTGAACTTCGGCGAGATCCTGGCGGCCGGCACCCCCGAAGAGATCCACGCAAACGAGGCGGTGCAAGCGGCTTATCTGGGGACCACCACCGATGCTTGAAATCAACGATATCCAAGTTGCCTATGGCCGCGTGCAGGCGTTGTTTGGCGTGACGCTGACCGCCCAGCCCGGCGAGATTCTGTGCATTCTGGGCCGCAATGGCGCTGGCAAGACCACCATCATGAAATCGATCATGGGGCTGCTGCCGCTGATGTCGGGCAGCATCCATCTGGATGGCGAAGAGATCAGCGCCCTGCCCGCCCACAAGATCCCCACGCGACGCGTTGGCTATGTACCGCAAGGACGCCGTTTGTTTTCTGAGCTGACCGTGGCTGAGAATATTGAGATGGGTATGATGACCTGCAAATCCGACGAGGCCACGCGCGAGTGGGTGTTGGATATCTTTCCCCGTTTGCGGGAACGGCTGCAGCAGCAGGCCAGCACATTGTCAGGCGGCGAGCAACAAATGCTGGCCACCGCCCGTGCGCTGTGTCTGCGGCCACGGGTGTTGTTGCTCGACGAGCCGACCGAAGGATTGCAGCCGTCGATGATTGAACAGATCCGCCAGGTGGTGGTGCGTATGCGCGACGAAGGCGTGGCAGTCATACTGGTGGAACAGCGGGTAGATGCGGTTTTGTCGATTGCCAACAAGGTGGCCTTTATCGAACATGGACAGACCCGCGAAACGCTGGACGCGGCTGAGCTGCGCGCCGATCCCGACAAAATTCATCGCTACCTTGGGGTCTAAAGACCAACCGCCCCTGCCCGCTTGCAAGCCCACGCCTGATAGCGCTAAAACGCTAGCATTCTAGGGCGTGGGCGGGCTGAATTTTGATTGAACTATCAGGTTATTTTTTCCTTTTTGCTATTCCGGCAGTGATTTTTGCAAGTGCCAGCAAAAGCGGGTTTGGCGGCGGGGCGGCCTTTGCCTCGTCGGGCATTCTCGCAATCATCCTTGAACCGGGCGTCGCCCTGGCCTTGATGTTACCGCTGCTGATGTTGGTCGATTTGGCGTCCCTGAAACCCTATTGGGGGAAATGGAAGCTGCGGGACTCACTGTTGCTGCTGGCCGGTGGTTTACCCGGAGTGCTGTTGGGGACGTTGCTGTATCGCTTGGTTGATGCCGATGCGATGCGGGTTTTGATTGGGGTGATCTCAATTGGGTTTGTCGCCTGGCAACTGTCGCAGTCCCTGCGCAAACATCTGGCCGAGCGCCCCCCCTTTCCACAATGGGTTGGCGCCGTCGCGGGTCTGGTTGCCGGCTTCACCAGCTTTGTCAGCCACGCTGGGGGCCCACCAGCCGCTGTTTACTTGCTGGGCCGTCGGATGAGCAAAACCGAATACCAGGCCTCAACCATTTTGGTCTTTGGCGTACTGAATGCCGTCAAATTCATTCCCTATGGATTTCTGGGGCTGTTCACCCTTGAAACGCTAAAAGTTGACCTGGTGCTGGCCCCCTTTGCCCTGATCGGCGCATGGATTGGGGTCAAACTGCACCACCGCGTGCCCGAGAAACTCTTTTTCGCTCTGACCTATGTGCTGCTCAGCTGCACCGGAGCCAAGTTGATCTGGGACGGGCTGACATAAATCAGCCCGCTCCTTTAAGCCTCTTCCAAACGGTCCGTTGCCGGGGCTGGAGTTGGGGTCAGCGCTGTCAGTTGGGCCTTCAGCTCGTCGCTGAGATCAAGATCAAGCGCCGCCAATGATGGGGCCAGTTGGTCCACCGACCGCGCACTGATGATGGGTGAGGTGATGGCCGGGTTCGACGCCACCCAGGCCACTGCCAAAGTCGCCGGGTCTACAGTGTGATCCTTGGCCAGCGCTGACAGATCCTGCGCCGCTTGATGCATCCAATCAACGCCATAACGCGCCTTGTACATAGTGTCATCAACCAGTCGCCCGCCATCACCACCGGCGTATTTTCCAGTCAACAAGCCACCGCCAAGCGGCGAATATGACGCCACGGCAAAACCTTCGCTGAGGGCCATGGGTAGCATTTCAACTTCGACCTGACGTTTCACCAGGCTATACATTGGCTGCAGGATACTGATGCTTGTCGCAAAAGACTCGGCAACCGCCTGCGCTTTCATGATCTGCCAGGCAGAATAGTTGGATACACCGATGGCGCCGATTTTGCCGGATTGCTGCAGCTCGGCCAGAGTTTCAAAGCTTTCTTCCAGCGGGGTCTCATCATCCCAGCGATGCAGGTACAGGATATCAACAAAATCCATATCCAAGCGGCTGCGGCATCCATCAAATCGGGTCAGGATGTTTTTGCGACTGCTGCCGCCCTCGGCCCCGACCTTGCTGGCGATGACCAGTTTATCACGTTCAGATTTGGCAAAGCCCCCCAGCAGCGTCTCCGATGTGCCGCCGGTGTAAACATCAGCGGTGTCGAAGAAATTGATACCCGCATCGCGGCAGGCGTCATACAGCGCCTGGCTGGCAGAGGCATCGGCTTTGCCTCCAAACTGCATGGTGCCAAAGCAAAAGCGTGAAACAGGGTCGCCAGCGGGGGTTTTGAACTGAGTTTTCATGACACAAAAGTTGGCATACTTAGCATCGTAGGGAAAGTGGTTTTATCAGACCGAGACACCCTCGAGCAGCGCTTCCCGCGACAGCGTTTCCTTGGCACCCTCCAGAATAATCTCACCCCGGCGCAGCACGATACATTGATCGGCCAGCCCATAGGCAAATTCAAAGAACTGCTCGACCAAGATGATCGCCATGTCGCCTTGATCACGCAGCATACGGATAACTTCGCCGATTTGCTGGATGATATTGGGCTGAATGCCTTCGGTTGGCTCGTCCAGGATCAACAGCTTTGGCCGGGTGATTAGGGCGCGGGCAATCGCAAGTTGTTGCTGCTGCCCCCCAGACAAATCGCCACCACGTCGGGTGATCATGTCACGCAGCACCGGGAACAGGTCGAATATGTGATCTGGGATCTGGTGCTGATCGCGCGGCAGACAGGCAAAGCCGGTTTCCAGGTTCTCGCGCACGGTCAGCAGGGGAAAGATGTCCCTGCCCTGCGGCACCGAGGCAATCCCGGCGCGGGCCAGCACATGGGCAGGCTCCATGCCCATTTCCTGGCCGTCCAGCCACATTTTCCCACCGGATCGCAAATGCGTGCCGGTGATCGCCTTCATCAGGCTGGTTTTACCAACGCCGTTGCAGCCCATTACACAGGTGACTTCGCCGGCGCGAGCCTCCAGTGAGATGTCGCGCAGGATTTGTGAGTGCCCGTAATGCAGCGTGAGGTCTTTGAGTTTCAGCATGTTATCGCCCCAGATAAACGTCGATGACGTCGGAATTTGAGGTCACGTGATCCAGTGATCCCTCGGCCAGCACTGCGCCTTCGTGCAACACGGTGACCTTGCAGCCCAAGCGGCGTACAAATTCCATATCGTGTTCCACCACCACAACCGCGCGGGTTTTGGCGGCGGCCACCAGCAGTGCGGACGTATGTTCGCGTTCTTCCGGTGTCATGCCGGCGGCGGGTTCGTCGACCAGCAGCAGGCGTGGTTCCTGCGCCAGCAACATGCCAATTTCCAGCCATTGTTTCTGACCGTGACTCAGCTCTCCGGCCAATCGGCCCAGTTCATTCGCCAAACCGACCTCTTCGGCCAGTTCATCAACGCGCGCCAAATCCGCCTTGCTGGGCCGATACAGCAGCACCGCAAGAAACCCGCGATCCTTTTTCAGCGCCATCAGGAAGTTTTCCCGCACGCTTTGATCCTCAAACACGGTGGGTTTCTGGAACTTACGGCCAATGCCTTCGCGCGCGATCTGGGCCTCGTTCATGCTTAACAGCGAGATCGATTTCTCGCCCCAGATCACCCGACCCTCGTCCGGGCGGGTTTTGCCGGTGACAATGTCCATGAATGTGGTCTTGCCTGCGCCGTTGGGGCCGATCACCGCGCGCATTTCGGCCTCGGCGATCTGGAACGACAGGTTGTTGATCGCTTTGAACCCGTCAAAGCTGACCGAAACACCCGAGACTTCGAGAAGCGTGCTCATGTGTTGCTCTCCTTTTTGAAGAGGTCAAACAGCCCGCCGATGCCTTTGGGCGCAAACAGGGTGACGGTGACAAAGGACAGCCCCAGCAGCACCAGCCACCAGTCGACCCATTTGATGGTGTAGAACCCCAATGGAATGTCGGGAGCTTGACCGCCAGTGAACCAGCTGGAGATCAGACTGACAAAGCCCGCACCGATCACCGCGCCGTACAGCCGCCCGCGCCCACCAATGGCGACCCAGACCGCCAGATAGATCGAGGCGATGGGCACCAGCTCAGCTGGGTTGATGATACCCGCTTGCGGGTAATACAGCGCGCCGGCGATGGCGGCGATGCAGGCGGTGAGGGTGAACATCGCCAGTTTGAAACTCTCGACCGAATAACCCAGGAAACGCACCCGTGTTTCATTGTCGCGAATGCCACGAATGACCGAGCCGAACTTGCCCGAGACAATCCAGGCGGCCAGCACATAGCCCAGCGCCAGCGCCAAGGCTGAGGCGAGGAAGAACCACATCGATACAATGGACTGAGGTGCTTCGACCCCCGGTAAGTTTTGCAAGCCGGACAACCCGTTGTTGCCGCGCAAGCCGCTGTCGTTCTGGAACAGATACAGCGCCAGCGCCAGGGTCATGGCTTGGGTCAGGATCGACAGGTAAACGCCAGTGACGCGGCTGCGGAAGGCCAACCATCCGAACACCAGCGCCAACAGGCCGGGCACTAGAACCACCAGCAGCAATTGAATGCCCAGACTGTCTGCGAAGGCCCAGACCAGTGGGAAGTCGCTGCTGCCAACCACGCCAAAGATCTGGTTGCCGATGCCGTCGATGATCTCGGTATCTGTGGGCGGGATCTGTCCCTGCATCAGCGCCTCGGTGACGATCAGGCGGGTGCGCTCATACATCAACCACATGCCGATCATGTAACCGCCCAGCCCGAAGAAGGCGAAATGGCCAAGCGACAGGATGCCGGTGAAGCCCCAGATCAGATCCATGGCAACCGCGATCAGACACAGACACAGGGTCTTGCCCAGCGTCTTGATAAAGCTGGTGGAGATTAGGCCGATGCCAAACCCCTCGGACAGGATGGTGACGGTGATAGTGAACACGGCCAGCACCAGCAGAAAGATCAGCACCGACGGGTTTTTAGCGATAAAGGATGTCCGCATGGGTTAATCTCCTGCCGCACGACCCTTGAGCGCGATGATGCCGCGAGGTCTGAACTGGATGAAAATGATGATGAAGATGATCATGTAGGTCTGCGCGGCCAGCGTGTTCGACGGGTTGCCCCATTCGATGCCTTTTTGCAGGAAGCCAATCATGGTGGCGCCCGCCAAGGCACCCCAGATGTTGCCAACACCGCCGACAACCACGGTCATGAAGCTTTGCACGATGTAATCGTTGCCCATTTCCGAAGTGACCTTGGCGAACAGCCCGATGGCCACGCCTGCAACCCCAGCGATGCCCGAACCCAGACCAAAGGTCAGCATATTCACGCGCTCGGGGTTGATGCCCATTGATGCGGCCATGCGCGGGTTCTGGGTGACGGTGCGGGTTTCCAGACCCAACCGGGTGCGCTTCATGATGAACAGGAATACGCCAAGGAAGATCAGCGCCAGAATGAAGATGGCGATGCGGATGTAACTGATCGACACCACGTCATTCATCACCCAAGCACCATCCAGCCAGCCCGGAGCAGTCAGCGGACGCGCCTGAGTACCAAAGATGTTCTTGGCCAGCTGCTGCAGTGCAATCGAGATCCCGAAGGTGGCCAGCAGTGTCTCCAGCGGGCGATTATAGAGATAGCGGATTACCAGCCGCTCCATCGCGACACCCGCAGCGAAGGTCACTGCAAAGGCCAGCGGCAAGGCGACAAGGATGGAGATGGTGTGGTTGGGGATGATCTGCTGCACCACGTAACCGGTATAGGCGCCCATCATGATGAACTCGCCGTGGGCCATGTTGATCACGCCCATCACTCCGAATGTGATGGCCAGTCCAATGGCGGCCAGGAAGTAGATCGAGGCTAGGGAAATCGCATCCAGCCCCAGATCAAAGGCCTGATTCAGGCCGACCTTCAACTCGATCGTGGTCAGGGCCTCGTTGGCGGCAGTGGTGACTGTGGCCGAAGGCTCGGCATAGGTTTCGTAGAAAGTGTAATCGTCCAGTGTCTTGGTGATGTCTTCCTCGCCCGTAAAGGTAGGGACCAGGGATTGCTCTGCCAAGCGGTCATAGGCCTGACGCCGGATCACAGGATCCGATAGTTGATCAACAGACACATTTGCCACCTGCGTACCGTCGATATGGTCGGCCAGAGCAGCGCGAATGTCAGCCGGTGTTGTTGGCGCCGGGGCCAGTTTGCTGTCGACGAGAAGATCATAGGCCTGCACCCGGTCCAGATCGTCACTGCCCGGTTTTACAATTCCGACGATATTGACGTCACCTGGCAGGTCACCTGCGGTGACGTTTAGGGTTTTGACCACCAAAGGATTTAGGGTCGCGCGGACATCCACGCCCAAATCGCCGTCAAACGACTGGATCGCGGCAACGCGGATTGCATCATCCGGATCAAAGGAAATGGTCAGCAGCCGTTCCAGGCGGGATTTGCGGGCTTTCAGAACCGCGTCCGGCTCACTCTCGATAGAGGCGCGCAGCGGCGCCAGTTGATCAGCGGCAGGTGCGCGCTCCATGGCCAGCAGCGCCTCAGCCCGTTTGGCGGGATCTGCATCACTCAATTGGAATTGCACCAGGGCGGTGGCGATCAGCGCCCGCACACCGCTGTTTGGTTTCAGCTGCTTCAGCTGTTTCTTGGCGAATTCTCCGACAACGGAAGCACCGTCCGGGTCGCTGAGAGTATATTGGCGCTTGGCCACTTCGGTGGCGATGAAAAACAACCCGTCTGACCGACGTTGCCAAACCTGCTTGGTCGCCAAGGCTTCCAAAAATCCTTGTGCCTGTGGTAGATCGCTAGCTGCGATTTGCTCGATCACCGGCCCGATGGTCTTACGAGATAATTTCTCGACCAGTGTTTTGTTCTCTTGCAGGATCTCCTGCACCGTAATGCCCTGGGCAAGCCCGGCCTGGCACCAGCACATCAGTGCAAGGCACGCAAATAGTCTTCGTATCATGGTAATGGTTCCGCCCAGGGAGGGACGAGAGCCGGGTGGCTCTCGTCATAGTTATTCGAACCTTAGTAGTTCGACAGTGTCTGAACGCAGGTCTTGGTTGTGGTGTTGTACATACCGCAGCCCAGCTCTTTCCAATCCGAGATCAGAACCGCAGATTCTGGCAGAAAGTCGGTCCATGCATCGCCATTGACTTCGTCAGTCTGGCTGATGATGTCGAACTGGCCATCGTCCTGGATTTCACCAATCAGAACTGGCTTGGCCAGGTGGTGGTTTGGCAGCATAACGGCAGTACCGCCAGTCAGGTTTCCGAATTCCTGGCCATACATCGCAGTCCGGACGGCATCCACGTCAACGGTTTCAGCAGCGGTTGCCGCGTTCACCCACATGTTGAAGCCAATATAGTGGGCTTCCATTGGGTCGTTGGTCACACGCTCTTCGCCCATGGTCTCTTTCCACTTGGCGACAAAGGCTTCGTTGACCTCGGTGTCAGCCGACTGGAAGTAGTTCCAGGCTGCCAGATGGCCAACCAGGTTGGAAGTGTCCAAACCGGACAGTTCTTCTTCACCCACCGAGAACGCCACAACAGGGATGTCATCCGCCGAGATACCAGCCGCTGCCAGTTCCTTGTAGAAGCCGATGTTGGCGTCGCCGTTGATGGTTGAGATCACGCCGACCTTTTTGCCGTCAGCGCCCAGCGCAACAACGTCAGCGACGATCTTGGACCAGTCCGAGTGACCAAATGGCGTGTAGTTTACAAAGATGTCGCTGTCTGCGACGCCTTTGCCCTGAAGGTAAGCCTCAAGAATGTTGTTGGTGGTGCGTGGGTAGACATAGTCGGTGCCCAGCAGCGCGAATTTCTCGACACCCAGCTCTTCGAGGAAGTAATCAGTGGCAGGGATCGCCTGTTGGTTTGGAGCAGCACCGGTGTAGAATACGTTCTTGGAGCTTTCTTCGCCTTCGTACTGAACCGGGTAGAACAGCAGACCGTTCAACTCTTCAATCACAGGCAGAACCGATTTACGAGACACAGAGGTCCAGTTGCCAAAGATCACGTCGACCTCGTGTACAGAGATCAATTCACGAGCTTTTTCCGCAAACAGCGGCCAGTCGGACGCGGGGTCAACAACTACAGCTTCCAGCTGCTTGCCCAGCAATCCGCCCTTGGCGTTTTGCTCGTCGATCAGCATCAGCATGGTGTCTTTCAGAGTGGTCTCGGAAATCGCCATGGTGCCCGACAGCGAGTGCAGAACGCCAACTTTGATGGTGTCACCGGCGAAGGCGGCGCCTGACATAACGCTCAGAGCCAGAACGCTGGCGGCGGTTTTCTTCAGAAAGGTCATAATATCTCCCCAGGCAGGGCTCGTAGGAATACTTGCCTTTCAACGGCAGCACTACTACGTCAACCCTGCAACGTTTCGTTGCAAATCGTGTGGCGGCCGCTTCGAGGTCCAATTCGTATGGTCGTCACACACCTATAAGCCGAGACAGAAAAAGTAGTTGCCGCCCCAGTCGCACAAGAAGTTCTGCGAGACAGCCTGATTAGCAACTGCCGCGCGGTCATATTGGGTCTCAAACAAATCGAATGACTAATAAGTGTGCGGTTTATTCCGGTTGCGCCTATTTTTTGCCCAACTCTACTTTTGCCAGCCTTCGATACTGCCAGTTTTCTAGTTTTCCGCAGTTTGCTGTGCTCAATATTCCGGCAAGCACTCGGCTTTAGAGGACACCGTCATTTCGATCCGGCAAGACATAACCACTGTGGCAGCCGTCACAGATCAACCGCGCGCCATTGGCGCGACGCGGGTTGTTGCGCATCTGAAAAATGGCAAGACCCGGTTGGCAAACCTGCGTCAATCCGGTGCGCTGAAACTGCTGTTTCCCCGCAGGGCCTCGGGGTTTGAGGCGGTGATGATCAATACGGCTGGCGGCATCACCGGCGGGGACCGTTTTTCCATTGCGGCCGAGGCTGGCGACGCCTGTGATATGACACTGACAACACAGGCCGCTGAACGGGTTTATCGTGCGCAACCCGGCCAGATGGGTCGAATGGACACCCGTCTGCGTGTTGGATCAGGTGCCCGCCTAAACTGGATGCCTCAGGAAACCATTCTGTATAACCACTGCGCGTTCCAACGCCGACTGACCGCTGATCTGGCAGAGGATGCGGAATTGCTGATTGTCGAGCCATTGGTGTTTGGCCGGGTTGCCATGGGCGAAACCCTGACACAGGCCCATTTCTGTGATCGTATCGACATTCGCCGGTCCGGGCAGCGTCTTTATTATGACGCGGTAAAACTGGATGGGGATGTCACCGCTCGACTGGCCCGGCCAGCTGTGGCCAATGGCGCACAATCTATGGCCAATGTCATTTTTACCGCCCCCGATGCCGAACGTCATCTGGCGTTTATCCGCGATGCCCTGCCCAAAACCGGCGGCGTATCCCTGATTGGCAATGATCTGTTGGTGATGCGGCTACTGGCCGAAGACAGTTTTGTGCTGCGCAAATCGCTTTTACCCATTCTTGACCGGCTGACCGACAATGGCTTGCCGCTGTGCTGGAGACTATGACATGAACCTGACCCCCCGTGAAAAAGACAAGCTGCTGATCGCCATGGCGGCCGAGGTCGCCCGCAAGCGATTGGCCCGTGGCGTCAAGCTGAACTTCCCCGAGGCGATTGCCCTGATCACCGACGCCGTTGTTGAAGGTGCCCGCGATGGCCGCTCGGTTGCCGACATGATGGAAGCCGGGGCCGAAATCGTCACGGTAGAGCAATGCATGGACGGCATCGCTGAGATGATCCCCGAGGTGCAGGTTGAGGCGACATTCCCCGACGGCACCAAACTGGTCACCGTTCACAACCCCATTCGATAAGGACATTGAGATGAAAACTCTGACACTACTGCCATTGATGGCCTTTGCCTCCCCTGCCCTGGCCCACAGCGGCCCGCATATCCACCCGCACGAGGCCAGCAGCTGGTTACCGCTAGTGCTGGGTCTGACGGCTATCGCTGGCGCATCCGTTCTGGCCTACGCCCGGAACACCCGCAAATGATCCCCGGAGAGCTGTTTCCGGCTGAGGGCGATCTGGTGCTGAATGAGGGAGCGCAGGCGGTGACGCTGATGGTCGCCAACACCGGTGACCGCCCGATTCAGGTGGGCAGTCACTACCACTTCGCCGAAAGCAACCCTGGCCTAGAGTTCGACCGCGATGCGGCCTACGGCACGCGACTGGATATCGCCGCAGGCACTGCAGTTCGGTTTGAGCCCGGTCAGCGGCGCGAGGTGAACTTGATCCCGATTTCAGGGGCACGCCGTGTGTATGGGTTTAATCAAAAGGTTATGGGCGCGCTTTGATTTTTGCGTTGGAAAAATGGGCAGACTTCTTGGCTGAGAATGACGAGGAATTATGGCTATCCTTCAATAATCTAGGGGGAGAGGAAAGCTTTGAAGAGGCCGGTCTTTCGGTTTTCGAATTTGAAAAACGGCTTCTAAATTTCGCGTTTTTCTTGCGACGGCTAATCGAAGAAGCTGATTCCTGCGTAGCTTCCGGGGCGGTTGGCGGAAATTTCAACGATCTAAGAACCGCCCCTGAGGAGATTGTGGACTTTGGAAAATCTCAACTTTCACTTCCCGGCAGTATCGGTCCAAAATTCCAACTGAACCAAAGCTACAATCTAACTGTCCAGGAATTGTGCCACCAAATCATTCATCATCGTCTGCTGAATTTGAATTGGCCAACACCGAATGGAAATCCGGGTTTCTTTGTATCCTCGGACCGAACTAGTGCAACGAAGATTTTTTTCATTGGTCTAGACAAATTGTCTGATTGCGTTGTCCGCCTGACAACAATCATCGCCAAAAATGAAGGTGCCCCGTAAATGCCCGCCAAGATTAAACGTTCCGACTATGCCGCGATGTATGGCCCCACCACAGGCGACCGTCTGCGTCTGGCTGATACTGATCTGATCATCGAGGTGGAAAAAGACCTCACTACTTACGGCGAAGAGGTCAAATTTGGCGGTGGCAAGGTGATCCGCGATGGCATGGGGCAATCGCAAATCACCCGCTCTGACGGGGCTGTGGATACGGTGATTACCAATGCACTGATCGTTGATCACTCAGGCATCTTCAAGGCGGATGTGGGGCTGAAAGACGGGCGCATTGCCAAGCTGGGCAAGGCTGGAAACCCGGACACGCAACCCGGCGTGGATATCATCATTGGCCCCGGAACCGAGATCATCGCGGGCGAAGGCAGGATCCTGACCGCTGGCGGCTTTGACAGCCATATTCATTTCATCTGCCCACAACAGATCGAAGACGCGTTGCATTCGGGCCTGACCACCATGCTGGGCGGTGGCACCGGGCCGGCGCATGGCACTTTGGCCACCACCTGTACCCCCGGTGCCTGGCACCTTGGGCGCATGATGCAGGCCGCAGACGCGCTGCCGATGAACCTGGCCTTTGCTGGAAAGGGCAACGCTAGCCTGCCCTTTGCTTTGGAAGAACAAGTGAAGGGCGGTGCCTGTGCACTGAAGCTGCATGAGGATTGGGGCACCACCCCTGCGACCATCGACTGCTGCCTGAGTGTGGCCGATGCGATGGATGTTCAGGTGATGATCCATACCGATACATTGAACGAGAGCGGTTTTGTAGAACATACTCTTGGCGCCATGAAGGGCCGCACCATCCACGCCTTTCACACCGAGGGCGCAGGTGGTGGTCACGCACCGGACATCATCAAGATCTGTGGCGAAGAGCACGTGCTGCCGTCATCGACCAACCCGACGCGGCCCTTCACTGTCAACACGCTGGAAGAGCATCTGGATATGCTGATGGTCTGTCACCATCTGGACAAGTCGATCCCCGAAGACGTCGCCTTTGCCGAGAGCCGTATCCGCCGCGAGACCATTGCCGCAGAAGATATCCTGCATGACATGGGTGCGTTTTCGATCATTGCGTCGGACAGTCAGGCCATGGGCCGTGTCGGCGAAGTGCTGATCCGCACCTGGCAGACCGCCGACAAGATGAAGAAACAGCGCGGGCGTCTGAGTGAGGAGACCGGCGAAAACGATAACTTCCGGGTGCGGCGCTATATTGCCAAATACACCATCAACCCGGCCATCGCCCATGGCATTTCCCATGAGATTGGCAGCATCGCTGAAGGCAAACGCGCCGATCTGGTGCTGTGGAACCCGGCGTTCTTTGGGGTCAAGCCCGAGATGATCTTGATGTCGGGTACTATCGTTTGTGCGCAGATGGGCGACCCCAATGCGTCAATCCCAACACCGCAGCCAGTCTATACCCGACCGATGTTTGGCGCCCTTGGCCGTTCACTGGAAAACAGCTCTGTGACCTTTGTGTCTGAGGCAGCGCAGGCGGATGGCCTGCGGGATAAACTGGGCCTGGCCAAACAGACCGTGGCCGTGCGCAACACCCGCAACATTGGCAAGTCGGACCTGATCCTGAACAATGCCACTCCGCATATGGAAGTGAACCCTGAAACCTATGAAGTACGCGCCGATGGCGAGTTACTGACCTGTCAGCCAGCCGAAGTGCTGCCGATGGCCCAACGCTACTTCCTGTTCTAAGAGGCTGAATATGCAAAATTTTAATGACGGTATGTCCTCAGCGCATGACGGAACTTCCCAACCAACACTGGTGCATGCTGCACATGCAGCATACTTCTGTGATCAACAGAACATGATCACAAATTCAGGAGTATGCTCCAATGGCAATCGCAGCAACAACACAGACAGCAGTATCCGTCCGGTCCCCTTTCGCTGTTCTCAAGCGCAGCCTGTCGGCCATTTTCAACGGTCTGATCAACGTGGCCGAAGCCAACCCGCGCTATTTGCAGATCCTGCAACTGCAGGCGCTGAGCGACGAACAACTGGCGAAAAAAGGCCTGCGTCGCGAAGACATCGTGATGCACGTCTTTGGTCACTGGATGTAAGCCATACCCATCAAGGGGCGCTGACATGAGCGTCCCGTCGATGACCTGCCGTGCCTATCACGGCCATGCGCATGACCCGGCCCCGGTTGATCGGGTTGTGCTTGACTACGACGCGCGTTTCATGCGCCGCAAAGTGCTGACCACCCAAGCGGGTGAAAAACTGCTGATCGATCTGCCCCAAACCACATCACTGGACCACAAGGGCGTGCTGATGCTGGAAGGTGGCGGCGAGATCGAGGTGATCGCGGCCCCAGAAAAACTGCTGCAGATTACCGGTGATGACCTGACCCCTCTGGCCTGGCATATTGGCAATCGCCACACCCCCTGCCAGATCGAGCCAACCCGCCTGCTGATCCAGCACGACCACGTAATCCACGACATGCTGATCCTGTTGGGCGCGACACTGACCGAGGTCACCGAGGCCTTTACCCCCGAAGGCGGCGCCTATGGCCACGGGCGCACCCATTCGCATGCGCATTGATCCAGGCATCACGCTGTTGCAGCAATGGCTGTCCCCCGCCTACCCGGTCGGGGCCTTTGCCTATTCCCATGGGCTGGAAGCTGCGGTGGAGACCGGGGCCATTGGCTCGGTTGATGATCTGAGGCTTTGGCTAGAGGATCTACTGACCAGCGGTGCCGGCTACAGTGATCCAATATTGCTGGTCGCAGCCTATCGCCACAGGGATGCCGAAGACTTACAGGACATTGACCAGATGGCACGCGCCTTTGCTCCGTCCAAAGAGCGCCTGGCGGAAACCAATCTGCAGGGCGCGGCGTTTTGCCAGACAACAGCCGCGATATCCGGCCACGAGATTGCCAAGCTGACCTACCCTGTTGCACTTGGCTATGCCGCACGGCTGCACGATCTGCCGCTGGAGGCGACGGTGCATATGTATCTGCATTCCTTTGTGTCTAACCTTGTGGCCGCGGCGCAGCGGTTGATGCCGGTGGGCCAAGTGGAGGGCCAGCGCATCCTGACAGGCCTGGCCCCTTTGATCGCCCAATTGGCGCAGGATGCACTTAAGTCGGATATATCCGATCTTAGCGGATCCTGCTTTTTGGCCGACATCAAGTCGATGCAACATGAAACCCAATATTCAAGGATGTTTCGCTCATGAGCACATTCAATGGTCCTTTACGGATTGGCATCGGCGGCCCGGTCGGAGCAGGCAAGACCACTCTGACCGCTGCTCTGGCGCGCATCTTGTCCAAGACCCACTCGATCGGTGTCATAACCAACGACATCTACACACAGGAAGATGCCGAGGCGCTGATGCGCATGCAGATCCTGCCGCAAGACCGGGTGATTGGCGTGGAAACCGGCGGCTGCCCGCATACTGCAATCCGCGAAGATGCCTCGATCAACCTGGCCGCAATTGCTGAGATGCAGGGCCGACATCCAGACCTAGAGATTGTGTTGATTGAAAGCGGCGGCGATAATCTGTCAGCTACCTTTAGCCCCGAACTAGCCGACGTGACCATCTATGTCATCGACGTTGCTGCTGGCGAAGAAATCCCGCGCAAAGGCGGCCCGGCGATCACCCGGTCTGATATATTGGTCATCAACAAAACAGATCTGGCCCCCTATGTCGGCGCCTCGCTGGAGGTGATGGACCGGGACGCAAAACGCATGCGCGGCGACGGGCCACATTTCTTCGCCAGCCTGAAACACAACAAGGGCATCTCGGAGATCGTGGCGCAACTTGCCGAGGTCGGCGGGTTTTCCATCAGCTGATTTGGCCAGTGTCTCGGCGATATGTCAGAGGGATTGAAAAGTCGCTGATCCTGCTCGACGCTACAGCAATGAAACGTCAGTGGAACAGGGCACTGATTTGGCTCCAACCTTGATATTGGAAGGAGCCAGATCAAGAGATCATATGGCCGCAGACCTTCTGAACAGTGTCAAGAAATGTTCAGGACCTTGCGGATCAACTCGGGCTTGAAATCTGACTTGCTCACCACAAATTTGACGCCCGCTTCATTCGCCTTGTCCCACATAAAGGGCGACGGCCAATCCGATGCGATTATGATCGGAATGCGGGCCAGTTTGGGGTATTGTGCCAGTTCCACAGCAAAATCGGCGCCCTTCCCATCAGGAAGAGAGTTATCCAGCAAGATAAATGAAACAGGGCCTTCCATCAACGCTTTGCGGGCAGCCTGCAACGTGGTCACGGTCTTTACTAGTATCTTGTCCCGAGCAGCTTTAACTGCACGGCGCATCATTTCCTGATCAAACTCGCTGTCTTCGATGATCAGGCAATGCAGAATGGGGTCTGTGAATTTCGAACGCATTATAGGCTTTCCCCCGGAGTTAGCGCCTAGGTTTAAGTGGCATGTCTGTCCCGTATTGATACGGGCATGAGGGAGGTTGCTCTGACTTGGATCTGTCCTTCAACCGGATAGGAGGGAGCTTGGAGCTCAACAGAAAGATAGTGCGACCACACTCAACGTAAACCTCATGAATAGAGCGGCAAGCGAATTTCCAAGCGGCTGCCACGGTCAGTGTCCACATCCAGCCACTCAGCGTTTCCGCCGCAGTCTTCGGCAATTTTGCGAATATGTGTCAGCCCCATACCGGAGCCCTCCACTTCATCGCGCGGCTGGAGCATCGCCATCGCCTCGAACACCTTTTCGCGGTATTCAGGGTCGATTCCGGGACCGTCATCGCTGATTTCCAGGATCAATTCGCCAGACCCCACTTGTGCAGATATCCGGATCGTCCCGGACTCGCGATCGTGGTGCTTGATTGAGTTGGAAATGGAGGCCTCTAGCATGGTGAGAACGTCCCGCTCCCCCATATAGACACTATGGCCATTCAGTTCCCGTTCTATCTTAAACCCTTCTGGAACAGTCACTTTTTCCAGCACGGTGTCGATTGCTGCATTCAGGTCGTTCGCACGGAATGTCTGCATCCGGCTGATCCGCGAGTGCACTAGTAAATCGTTTAGCATCCGGTCAAGACGAAACGTATGCGTGTTCATCATTCGAATACTTCTGGTAACTGTTGCCGGCAGTTCTCGGCCCTCCTCCAATAGATCTTCTTCGATCCATTGTGGCAGCTCGATCAGAGCCCGGACAGAAGCGCGCACATCATGGCTAATCAGGTAGATAAACTTCTCAAATTCCTGATCACTGGGATCGCTTTCGACTGGTGCCGGCGCGCGGTTGGCAACGGCCTGATTGAATTGACTCCACACTTTCATTCCCTCCTAGGCAAGATCGAGTTCTTCGCTCCACCTCAACACCCAGCGGCTTAATCATTTGTGAACGTCCCCGGAAAAAGCGGCCAAACAGGCAGGCTATATCTCCAAAATTTAGTTACATTTAACCGGCAATTCCAAAGGATCTGGACACCGACATGTCCATGACCGCCTGCTCTTTGCTTTATATCAGTGTGTTAACGTGGCCAGAGGCAGAGCTTCATAGTTCACTTAGAGAGTGCCGACGTACTGAGAAATATCCGCCGATCAAGACCGGCGTGCATTTACCGCAAAACAACCCGGTCTCACAATCGCCCAAGGCCCAGAGTTAGCCCTGTTTTTTGGGCCTTAGAGACTTAAACCCCGCAATAGCAATTGCAGCAATGCTGGCCAGCGTCGCGATGGCCAAAACTGCACTTACCGGGCGGGTCAGGAATGGTTCGAGTGATCCTTCGGACAAAATCAGACCTCGCCTCAGGCTTTTGTCGAGGATTTCCCCAAGCACCAGACCCAACACAAGCGGCGCCATCGGATAGTTCATTTGCCGCAATACAAAGCCAAAACTACCAAAGGCAAGCATGATCCAGACGTCAAATTCGCGTGCGGCAATAGCAAAGGAACCAACCACACAGAGCACGAAAATAATCGGCAGCAACCGTTCGCGCGGGATCCGCAAGACCAACAACAACGGGCTGGTCAGCAAAATTCCATAGAGCGTCATAGCGATCGCGGACAAGACAATGGCCGCCACAACGCCGTAGACCATTCCGGCACTTTGGATCATGATTAGCGGGCCCGGCTGAATGCCGTGAATGACCATCGCCGCCAGCAACACCGCTGACGGGGCAGACCCGGGAATGCCCAGTGTCAGGACAGGAATGATCGCGCCCGGCACTGCGGCGGAATTGCCGGTTTCCGCAGCAATCAGGCCCTCTTTGGAGCCTTTGCCAAACATCTCTTTCTCGCGGCTGAACCGCTTGGCAATGGCGTAAGATACCCAGGCCCCGATGTCTTCGCCAACACCAGGTATCAACCCCATCAGTGTGCCCGCCACTCCAGAGCGTCCAATGGTTGGTGAGTAACGCAACAGCTCACGAAATCTTGGTAGGATACGACCTTTGTTTTCCGCAATTATCGGGGTCTTGCTGCCGGTAATATTCGACAGGATTTCAGCCAGCCCAAACGCGCCAACCATGGCTGGGATAAGACTGACGCCACCGGTCAGCGGCTGATAATCAAAGCTATACCGCGCATAGGCAAAGACCTGCTCCTGCCCGACCATCGCGATAATCAAACCGAGAAACCCGGCGATCCACCCTTTGAGAGGATCGTCCATGGAGGTAAGTCGCCCAGAAATGACAACGCCAAACAGCGCCAGCCAGAAAAATTCATACGACCCGAATTTGAGGGCATATCCCGCCAGCAATGGGGCTGTGAACACCAACAGTAATACCCCTACAAGGGTGCCAAATAGCGACCCAATTGTGGCTAATCCCAGCGCTTCACGGGCGCGCGATTGACGGGCCAAGGGATAGCCATCCAAGGTTGTGGCAGCGCTGGCCGGGGTACCCGGCATATTCAGGATGATCGCGGTTCGGCTGCCGCCATAAATTGCTCCGACATACATCCCCAGAAGCGCGGTGATGGCCGAGCCGCTTTCCATCTGAAACGTCAGAGTAGTCAACAGTGCGAGGCCCATTGTGGCCGTCAGCCCTGGCATCATGCCGATGATCACACCAAGCAACGTTGCCCAAAGTGTAATGAACAATTGGTCTGGCGAAAGTGCGTTGTAAAAAGCAACCGCAACAAGGGAGAAATCTGGCATGTCGACCTCAGGGTAGCTGTATGAGAAACAGCGTTTTGAAAATGTACTGGGTTGTAAACGCCACCACCAAGGCGATCGCAGCAGCGACACCCAAAACCTGCGGGACCGACGCTGATCTTTGCGGTTTGTCGACCGGAGTTAGCACCAATTCAAAAATGCCAATAAAGCAAAAGATGAACCCAAATGTTGCGATCAGATAGGGCACAGAGCCAAAAAGCACCGCTCCGTAGCCAAGGGTCAGACCCACTGCCGCCAGCGCCCGGCGTCGCGTTATTGACGACCCCATGACTTCATTCCAATACTCTCGGCTCTGTCCGTTGGGACCAGCCGATCGAAACGCCAGAACCAAGCCACAAAGGGCCAGTGCGCATCCCAGCAGTCCAGGTGTGAACCCTGGCGTTTCGTATAACTGGGCGCCCCTGTCCTCAAATCGTGGCATGCGCCAGGCGCCATAAGCCACCCATGCCCCCAAAAGGGCAAAAACAAAGCCTGTTATTCTATCTAAGCGGTGATTGGTCATGGTGGCTCCCTGCAACATGGGGCCGCCACGGATCACGTAGCGGCCCCAGATTGTGATTCAGTTTATGGGCGCGGAATGCCCAGCTTGTCTGGATCTGCAGCAGACTGGCCGCCGTCATGCAACAACCAGGCGTTGGCCTGAATGGACGGCCAAACACGCATTTGCGCATCATCACCGGAATGCACAGTCATGATCGACCCACGACCTTCGGTGTATTCTGCAAGCTTGGACGAGTTGGCAATTGCCGTGTCCCAAGCCCCCTGCATTTTGGCGCGCACATCGTCAGGCACATCACCTGGAACAAAAATGCCAAAATAGATGGGGGCAACGGTGAAATCAGCCAGTGCCGACGTCACGGCTGGAATTGTGCCAACTCCCGGAACGTCTACATCCACATCCGAGATAATGGCAATCGCTTTCAACTGACCGGCGCGCAGCATGTCGATCTGTTCAGAGATCAGCTGCGTAGTGACACTCGTTTCCCCGGACACAGTGGACAAAACGGCCGCAGAACCACCGTCATAAGACGCATGAATATAGCTGCCGTTGACCGCTGCCGACAGTGCCTCGATTGTTGAGTGACCGGCCGAGTTTACGCCCGACGTTCCGACCTTCAGACCGCCACTTTTCAACGCTTCAAGGAATTCATCCAGATCATCAATCTCGGAATCTGCCGAGACACTGATCACGCTGGCCAAAGCAGAGTTCAGATAGAGATCCCAATTCTTGATCGAGGTATCCATTTTGCCGGTGACACCGTAGGTGCCCAGATCCTTGGCGGCGCCAGCGGTCCAAGTGTAACCATCATGCGGTGCATCCCAGGCGGCCTGTGATCCGATAGATCCTGACGCGCCCGGCTGGTTTACAACCACAATGCTTTGACCCAGTGCGGCCTCAAGCTCTGCGGCGACAACCCGGCTCACCTGGTCGGTGGCCCCGCCTGCTCCCCATGGCACGATCAGCTGGATGGGTTTTTCTGGCCATTCCGCAAAGGCTGGTCCGGCAAGCGCCACAGTCGTCAGGGCTCCGACGATTAAGTGTTTGAAATTCATAGTGTCCTCCTCTTCATATTGGTCTGTAATTTGATGTGGCTAGGTCTTCAAAGCGCCCAGCTTAAGTGCTCGATTCTGTGCCTCCATCGCCAGTCGCATCACACGCAAAGTGTGCGCTTGTGGGCAGGCGGATTCCGTTCGGTTTTCGATGTCAGCCCGAAGGCGGGCAAAATAAGGCGTGCCGGCATCTGACGCATCAAACCGGGTACACTCGGTGCCATTCACCAAAAACACATGGTCCGTCCCGCTATGACCGGCGATGTCCATGTATTTGCGGATTTCGATATAACCTTCGGTGCCAAGAATGGTCAGTCGGCCGTCGCCCCAGTTGGGCGCAGCGTCTGGTGTGAACCAATCCAGCCGCACATAGCCCTGAGCGGTATCAGAACTAAGGTTCATTTCGCCGAAATCCTGAAACTCGGGATGCTGCGGGGTGTTGAAATTGCCCACAGTCGACCGCGTGATCTCGGCATCATCTGATTTGGTGAAGTGCAGAAATTGATCAATCTGATGGGTTCCGATATCACCAAGAATACCGCCATAGTCCGCTGGGTTCCAAAACCAGTCTGGGCGCATCGGCTCATTCATCCGATGTGGCGCCACTGACAGGATATGCACAACTTTGCCAATCCGCCCCTGATCCAGCAATTGATCAGCAAGTGTCACAGACGGCACTTCGAACCGCTCCGAGAAGTTTACACTCCAGATGCGCCCGGTTTCTTGGACGCAACGCTCGATTTGCGACAGTTCTGCTTGGGTCAGGCATCCCGGTTTATCCAGCATCACATCTTTGCCGTGCTGCATGGCCAAAAGGGACAAAGCCGCGCGGTCCTTGGGCGCAGCCGCGATCAGGACCAGCTGGATGCTGTCGTCTTCCAAAATGCGGGCAAGGTCAGAGACCCGTGGCACATCTGGAAATCTCTTTTTGAAACCTGCCAATGGCTCTGGCTCACCTTCGGTCCAAAACCCTGCGAACTCACATCCAGCGGCGATCATTCCAGCCGACATTCCAAATATGTGCCGGTGGTCCAACCCGATGGCGGCAAATTTAAGTGGTTTCATAACGCCACCTCTACGGTTTCCTGACAGCCATTCTTGGCAGAGCGTTCAATCGCGTCGATCAGCCGGTGAACCTCTAGCGCCGCGCGACCGGTGATCCGGGGGGCACGTTTCTCACGCCAGCTGCTGGCGAAATCTTCGATGAGATCACGGTGCCAGTCGCAGGGGAAATCCATCGGATCGCTGCCCCCGCCTGAACCGGTGACTTCGCCGATTGTCTCGACCTGGCCACTGCGCCAATGAATAAGCAGCTCCCCCGCTGTCAAACGCAGGGCGGCATGTTCGGTGTCTAATTCAAGCGTTTCGGCACTGCCTGGATAGCTGGCCGTAGTGGCCATCACAGACCCAAGCGCACCGGATTGAAAAATCAGTCCCGCATTGGCGAAATCCTCGGCCTCTAACCTATGCAGCAGGGTTGTCCCGGTCAGGGCGCTGACGGTTTTGACAGGACCGGTCAGGCTGAGCATCAGGTCAAGCACATGGATCGCTTGGGTGATCAGAACGCCGCCACCGTCGGTATCATAGCGCCCTCGCCCGGCATGGTCGTAGTAAGATTGATCACGCCACCAAGGAACTGAAACACGGGCCAAGTGAATGCGCCCCAATTTGCCCGACTGAACCAGTTTGCCAAGTGCCTCGGCACCAGCGCGGAACCTGTGTTGCAGCACAATCCCAAGGGTGACACCCGCGCGTTCACAGGTTTCCACGATGCCTTCGGCATTGCGAAGGCTGCGCTCCACTGGTTTTTCCATCAAAATGTGCTTGCCGGACTGGGCCAGCTGAGCAACAATTTCGGCCCGTGCATTTGGTGGAGTGATGACTACGGCGCCATCTACGTCCGGATCCTTGCAGATCGCCTGAACGCTATCATAGGCACGCCATCCGGTTTGAGCCGCAACTTCGGCCCGCCGTGTTGGGTTGCGGGTGAAAACGCCGGTCACTGCGACCGTGTCAGACAATTGGCGCAGGGCTGCCAGATGAGGTTTGGACGCCATTCCCAGCCCAATCACGGCAAGCTTCATCGGGCTGCGAGCCGCGGTTTCAACTGACAAACTATTCATTATTATTCCCCGCTGCAGTGGCAATGGCGGACTGCATCCCGTTGGCCAGCATCTGTTTTAGGTGGTTCTGTACGGCCTTTTGAAATTCGGAATTTTCGGCAAGCTCGGCAGGAAGCAAATTTGGCAGTGCAAACACCGCCGCCACCAGTGCCTCGGGGTTTTCATCACAAGATATGCACAGGCTCGCCAGCTCAGCTTCGCGCGGATCGCGAAGGGCATAGGTCTCACCACTGTCATAACGACCAAGCAAATATCTGATCCACACAGCGGTCGCAAAAGTGAATGTACCTGTGTCGGTGCCCTGCGCGATTGCCTTGGTCGCAGGTTCAAAAATGCGTTGCTGCATTTTTTGGCTGCCATCCATGGCAATTTGATAGGTCTCGTGGGCAATATTGGGATTGCGAAACCGCTCTAGCAGCGCGCGTCCATAGGCGTCAAAATCTATGCCCTCTAGCGGGGCGAGTGTTGCCGTCGCGGTTTTGATGTGACGCGCC
Organism: Rhodobacterales bacterium 56_14_T64; assembly: GCA_002162795.1. Classification (GTDB taxonomy): domain Bacteria; phylum Pseudomonadota; class Alphaproteobacteria; order Rhodobacterales; family Rhodobacteraceae; genus Parasedimentitalea. The sequence goes on along the minus strand of MAAY01000047.1, from coordinate 5,175 downwards.
ACCAGCTGGCTAAGCACAGGATCCTTCATGACGTCGCGCACATAGCTGTGCCCGGAAAGAAACCCGGCATAGGCCAGCATGGAATGCGCGCCATTCAGCAGACGCAGTTTCATGTTCTCGTAGGGCGCGACATCGTCGACCATCAGAACACCCACCTCGTCCCAGGCGGGGCGACCATTGCCGAAATCGTCCTCTATGACCCACTGCGAGAAAGGTTCGGTTTCAATCGGCGCACTGTCAGCCAGCCCAGTAAGATCCTGCGTCTCTTGGATCAGCTCGGGCGTGCAGGCCGGGGTGATGCGATCCACCATCGTGCAAGGAAAACGCGCGTTGTCAGCGATCCAACCTGCAAGGTCAGGGTCAATTTGCTGGGCATAGCCCAGCACCGCAGATCGCAACAGCCGCCCATTGTCTGGCAAGTTGTCGCAAGACAGCGCTGTAAAGGCACCGTGGCCAAGTTGCTGCCGCAGATGCAAGACCCGCACGATAAGCCCAATGGCCGAACGCGGAACTTCGGGTGTCCTGAGGTCAGCCGAAATCATTGGATCCGAAAGGTCCAGATCTCCGGTTGCACGGTCCAGCCCGTAAGCTTTTTCTGTTATTGTCAGGCTAACGATCCGAACTTTGGGGTCGATCATCGCGGCAATGATAGGATCGATCCCATCCTGCGCAGTCATGATCCCCGCCATTGCCCCGATGACACGAAACGCCGGTGCGTCTGATTGATCTGAACGGATAACCAAATTGTAGAGCCCGTTTTGGGCGTTCAAAGCGTTTGCTGTTTCAGCGCTGCGCAGACTGACACCCAAAATACGCCAGTCGCCGCCAGATTTAGCCAGCGCATCATCGGTATAAACAGCCTGATGCGCCCGGTGAAAGGCGCCGGCACCGATGTGAACAATCCCCACATCATGGTCCTCTGGAGTATATCCAAGAGCACCCTGCCAGCTATTTTCGACTGTATCTGAAAATGTCATAGATCTGCTCCGGCAGTGTTGTTCCGAGAGGTCAAGGCCGCAACAATTCCGCGCAATTCAGCCAGCCCGCGCAGCCGCCCAATCAGCGGATAGCCGGGTTGGACTGCACGGTTGAAATCATCAGCAATCTGGTGGCCATGATCCGGTCGCATCGGAATATTCCAATCCGCACGGCCCTGGCTTTTGCGCTGATTTTCTTCGATCAACACCGCATCAATCAGGGCCACCATGTCGGTGCTGCCTTCAAGATGGGCGGCCTCGTGAAAAGATCCCGGGAACCTGTCCTCTTCACGCTGCACATTGCGCAGGTGAAGGAAATGAACCCGGTGGCCTAACCGTTTCATCATGCCCGGCAAATCATTGCCAGGATCCACTCCTAGCGAGCCGCTGCACAGGGTTATGCCATTGGACGGGCTGTCTACGGCATTGATCAAATCGCAATAATCCGCTTCTGTTGACATAATCCGGGGAAGTCCCAAAAGCGGGAATGGCGGATCATCAGGGTGACAGCACATGCGGATACCCAGGCTTTCGGCCAGCGGAATGATCTCCTCAAGAAACCTATGTAGATTTGATCTCAACTGAGCCGCGTCAATGTCGGCGTAACTGGCAAGCAAAGCACCGAACTCATCAAATGACAGTTCCTGATTAGCCCCCGGCAAACCCTGCGTTACATTGGCTATCAGCGCCTTTCGATCTGCCGCAGACATACCAGAAAGCCGCTGAGAAGCCTCGATTTTGGTGGCATCATCAAAATCTTGCCCAGCCCCCGGCCGCTCTAACAAAAAGAGATCAAACGCCGCAAAATCAACCAGATCAAACCGCATACAGGTCGATCTGTTTGGCAGGCTCCAGGTCAGATCGGTCCGCGTCCAATCCAGCACCGGCATGAAATTGTAGCAAACCACCCGCAGCCCTGAGGCGGCCAGATTTTCCAGACTGGTTTTGTAATTGGCGATATGTTCGCGCCAGGCACCATCCTGCTTTTTGATGTCTTCTGACACTGGCAGGCTTTCGACAACATCCCAGGTCAGACCTGACGCAGAGCCGTCTTGGCGCGTTGCAATCTGACGGTGGCGTTGGGAAATCTCATCTGGGGTCCACACCGCCCCGTTGGGGATATGGTGCAGGGCCGAAACGACGCCTGTTGCGCCTGCTTGTTCGATGTCCGAAATGCCCACGACATCCGCCGGGCCAAACCATCTCCAGGTTTCCTTCATGACGAGCCATCCAGATTGTAGGCGCGTTTGGCCAACCCATAGGTCAGGTCAACAATGACCTCCGCCGCTTCGTCTTCGCCCAATTGCGCCTCGGCGACCTGTCTGGCCAGATAGGCGCAATCGATCCGACGGGCCAGATCATGACGGGCTGGAATGGATGGCAACGCCCGTGTGTCGTCGTTAAAGCCAACCGTATTGTAATAGCCTGCGGTTTCGGTGGTGATTTCTCGGTACCGCATCATCCCATCCGGGCTATCAAAGAACCACCATGCCGGGCCAAGCCGCAAACAGGGATAGGCTGCGGCAAGCGGCGCTAGCTCGCGGCCATAGGTGGTCTCGTCCAGAGTAAATACAATAAGGGTCAGGCGGGGGTCATGGCCAAAGATGTTCAACAGCGGTCTTAGCGCATTCACAAAGTCAATTTGGCAAGGAATATCAAAGCCTTTGTCTGGCCCAAACCGGTCAAAAACCGAGGCGCTGTGATTGCGCACCGAGCCCACGTGGATCTGCATGACCAAACCATCGTCCAAGCTCATCCGGGCCATTTCAGTCAACATCTGTCCGCGGAACTGCTCATTCTGGGCAGCCGAGGCCCTGCCAGTCAAAATGACATCATACAGCGCCTCACAGTCTTGCAGTGACAAGTCAAAGGTCAACGCGTTGGGATGGCCGTGGTCTGTTGCAGTTGCCCCCATGGCGATAAAATGCTGACGCCGCGCCTGATGCGCCCGCAACAAACCTTTCCAGGTCATGGTGTCTTCGCCAGTGATGTCGCCCAGTGTCTTCAGGCCCGCAGCAAATCCAACGCTGTCGGGGTTGGTGACGATATCCGGGCGATAGGTTGGAATAACCCGCCTGCCCCAGCCGCTGTCCGCGATGGCCCGGTGATGGCTTAAATCATCCAGACAGGAGTCCGTGGTCGCAAGCACTTCGATATTGAACCTTTCATACAAGGCGCGTGGTTTGAAGGCATCGGTGGCCAAAGCCTCGGCGATCACATCATACGAGTGATCCGCCATACCGGCATTCAACGGTGCCTCGATCCCGAACAAAGTCTCAAGCGTGTGATCCATCCAATGGCGAACAGGGGTCGAGCGGAACAGGTGATAATTCGCGGCGAACAGGCGCCAGACTTCGCGACTGTCGGCCTGCCCCACTGTCCCATCAATCGGATGCACCCCTAATTTGATGTGATCAATGCCCTGCGACACCAGCATTCTGAGAATATAATGGTCGGGGACAATCAGCAATTCAGCCGGATCGCTATAGGCTTGGTTTTGCGCGAACCAAGACGGGTCAGTATGCCCATGCGGACAGATCAACGGCAGAGTCTCAACCTCTTGAAACAGACGCCGCGCAATCCCCCGCGTTGTTGGGTCTGCCGGGAAAAATCTGTCTTTACTTAGCATGCTCTTGCACTGCCTCTATGGCCGAATTGATGTGTTTGGCGATCAAGGCCTGGGCCAATTCGCCATCTCGGGCCACAAGCGCCTCAACCAAGCCCAGATGCTCTTGAAAGGCGATGTTGATCCGGTTCGGCATATTGCCAGTCAGCATGATCCGCGCCCGATCAGTGTGGGCCTTGACCGAATATGCCAGCCGCCAGGCCGAGGGTAAACTTGCCAATTCGGCAAGCTCGGCATGAAATTCTTCGTCCAATCGAAAGAACTCGATGTGGTCATTGTGCGACACCGCCACGCTTTGCAGCGCAATGATTTTGTCCAAGGACCGCAGATCTGTTGTGCCCTCACAAATAATCTTGACCACCTCGCGTTCAAGCGCACGACGGATGATGATGCCCTCTCGCACCCGGGCCTCGTCAATCGGCGCTACGATAGTGCCCACCTTGTATTGCGCGTTGATCAACCCATCCTCAATCAGGCGCAGATAGGCGTCACGAACCGGCGTTCTGCTTACTCCGAACCATGCCGCCAAATCTGTCTCGTTAATGGGTTCCCGCGGCTTCAGGTTTTCCAGAATGATATTCAAACGAACCGCTTCATAGATCTGCCCGCCTATTGGTCGTGACCGATCAATGTCACGAATAAAAGGCGGCCTAGACGGCTTGTTGATTTTGTTGGCGGTTGAATTTGTCATTACGTCCTCGCTGTCAGTATGCAAGCATTCATGTATACAAGAGTCAATGCTAAGTTTGACGCTGGCGTCTTAAAGGATGTGCAAGGTGTTCTGACATCGAGGAAAAACTAATGCTTTAAGCGTGACTTCCAGCATTCCCATGATACTCAACCCAAGCGACCGATCACGGCCATGACAAGGCCTAGTCCTGTCGTGGTTCAATCCCGGTGAATTCTTGCAAGGCACTGGTCCGCCCGAAGAGTTGGTCAACTTGTCGCTGACCAGCCGCAGACCCGTCTGACCAAAACCCGAACACGGGTTGTCAGCCAAGCAAGGGACATCACATTTCTGCTGGCCGAAGTCACAGTCAGCGGCAATCTGGCGGCAATCCGGCGGCTACGTGCACCTCCGTTTCCAACAGGACAGCGACGATGGCAAAAGCTAAAGAAAGGCGGCTCGACATATTTGTCTGGGTGAGCGACGATCACCCCCTAAATCACAAAAACCTGCCTCGGAGACAAGAATGCAGCTTTCTTCAGGCGACAGGCACTAATACTACCGCAGATGGCTTGATCTGAGATTAAGACAGCCACAAGGTGCGGGAGATGACAATTTATATGAAGAATGCGCTCATCCTATACATCTGAAAGGGCGACAACTGCGGAAGCTGCAAGGCGTCTAAGAAACTCGGGGCTATTCACACAACTGACTTCGTTCCTGAAGCTTCCACGGTTGTGCGCCCAACGCAAACGCCCACCCGAATGAGATTGTGGGCATCCTGGGTGAACTGGCCGGAACAAAAGGGTTCGATCTGCGCCTGCCTGACGGCGGCCGCGTTGTAATCGAAGGTGGCAAAATCCTTGTGATGGGGGAACTTCGCAATCCTCATTTGATATTGGCCT
>MAAY01000045.1 GCA_002162795.1 Rhodobacterales bacterium 56_14_T64 | reverse complement strand
AATGGGAAACCGTATCGGGGCATGAAATTGGGGCGTTTCGGGCATTTCAGGAGATCCAGCTGCTTAGTTTACTATGGCAGGAGGTGCAGGCTGGGATAGCAGGAAACCTTGCCGACCAATGCTGCACCCTGCATGTCTCGCCACTAAGGGGGGGAACCGACATTCGCTACAGACAGTTACAATGGCAACTATTCGCGAAAATTTAATTTTGCAAAGGCGAAAGTTAAGGAACGTATTTTCAGAATTTTGACTCGACCCCCACAGAGAGTGAAAACTCCCTGGTTTCGAACCGGCTGTGGTTGGAGGTTTTCCGGCCCGTTCTTAAGCGCAGTATGGGTGCGAAACCTGCATAATCGTATCTTTCAAAGAACACGTTCACATCGGCATAGATTGACTTATCCCGGCGCCCGTTCGCCAGAGGCGTGACAGGGAAGCCCGCCAAATACACTGGATAGTCGGAGTACCCCAGGATCAATCCGGTGCTAAAGCGGGCGGGGCCTAAGCTCTTGCCAAAATCATAGCCCAGCCGCACTAACCCAGTGCTGTAGCTGGAGTTTACATGGCCAGAGTCGGTATCCCTAAAGCCCAATGTCAGCTTCAGTTTATCGCCATTCTCCAGCTTGTGACTTAGGCTGGCACCGAAGCCTAGAACCGTGGCCGTGTAAGAGGTGCTGCGGGCATCAAAACGCTCCTCGACCACACCGTCGATCACAAGCCCTGTGCCAGAGGGAAATTGCCAGCTGCGGCTGCCAGAGACCTTGGCTAGATTATAGTTCTTTTTCTCCCCATACCACGAGGTAGCAGTGGTCAGGCCGACTGACGCCGAGCCTTTCTCGTGCTCTGGCCCAACGGCAAAGGCATGACGAAGAGAGAGTTCGGCGTAGGTGGAGCCGAACTCTGAGTTACTGGGCACAGTGGTGCCTGCAGCGGCAGCCAGCGCTGCGGCCAGATCTTTGGCACTAGAGGAGAGCGCCACCCGTTGAATGTAAAGACGACCGCTTAGAGTGGTCAAGCTGTGCTGGCTCTGATGCAGGCGTCGACTGGCCCCCAGATCGAGTGTGCCGATCACACCAGAAAGAGCCACCGAACGCGGCCCGAACCGGCTGCCGAGGCTGGGGGTGCCGTCGATGATTTCCAGTGTTGTGTCCGAGCCGTTGTTGACGTTGCTCGAGGGTTTCAACCCGGCGCGGATACGGAAAGCCCAGGGGTTGAGCCGGCGCAGGGTCTGATAATCTTTGGCGATCAGCTCTTTTGATTTCTGGTCTGGCGCATGGATGGCGGTACGGCGCAGCCAGACCTGCGATAGTGTGGGGCTGCCGCTGACCAGCGCCAATCGTGAGGCCATCTGCGCGGCCTGGAACTTGTCGATGGAGGTGCTGGAAAAACGATAGGCTCGGACGGCGGATTTGCGGGCCGCCCTAGCATCATTCAGTTTGGCAAAAGCGGCAGCCTGCAGCAGATGGGCGAGCGGATCTTTGGGATCGGCCCGCAACAACGCCTCGGAAAGCTGCAGCGTCAACTGCGGCTTGCCGGTTTTCAGCGCATGCATCGCCAACACCCGACCCTGGTCCAGGCTCAAATGTTGCTCAGCCTCATCAGCTGCAGGCGCCGAAGCGAATATATTGAGCGCCAGGGTGAAGACGGCAAAGGCCACCCGCATGGATTAGGGCACCGGTTGATTGCACAGCGGGTCGCTGTTGGCACCGCCGCATTGACCAAGAACAAAGATGCCGTATTCTTCGATGTCAGTTATACCGTCGATATGACCTGCGGCGTGGATGGAACCGGCCACAGCCTCGGCGTCCGTGCCTGAAAAAATCCCCCCGTATTCTCCAACACCATCGGTACCAACGGACGTGATACCTTCAAACGTCCCATCCGTGGTAATGTCAGTGGGTGCCAGGCGCAGCGTTGCCACTGTGGTCGCCGGAGAATCCGTTATCTCACGATCGTAAATTGTGCCGTTGATCCGGTTATCTGAAAAATCGGCGTTGATTAATATTTGTCCAGTAATTTCAGCAGCTTGTAGCGGCAGAACTTCGGGAGGTGTGCCAGGAGTGACGGGCAGTAGATCGCCTCCATCGCCTGCAACATTCAGTAGACCAACGTATGTGCCTGCGTAGCTGACGATACCGCCCGAGGGTTGGTCTGTCGTCGGGGCAGTAAACTCATCTGTGCGGCCAAAATTGGTGCCCGCCATATAGTAGTCAAACTGGCCACCGGTGGCGACGGCAACGGCATAGGCGCCATCGATCTGACGCACATAGGCTGTAGAGTGGCGATCCAGCGAGCTGTCTTGAACAGTATAGGCTTCGTATCCGACACGATCCAACGCCGCATTGCGGATGTATGAAGCCTCGAATGGAGTTTCGTCCAGCCCCACGCCCGTAATGATCAGGGTCTGAGTAGCACTATCGTAGCTGATACTATCCACGTCACTGGCCAATGCAGCCGGCACAACAATGCCAGTCGTGTCACCGGGATCTCCAGTGTCTGTATCTTCGGAATCCTCTAATTTGCTACAGGCCGAAAGGGCTACTAGTGTCGCAAGTGCCGCAAGTCTAAGTAAAGACAACTTCATATGCTCTAACCTCACTACTTTTTTATTTTGTTATTCTAAGTCTACTCAAGCGGGTGCAATAGATCTGGCGAACAGGTTTCCAGAGCCCGCAGTTGCGGCCATTTATCGAACTCTTGCCAGCATACCCAATTGTCCTATTTAAGTCGCGCCCCCAGTGAGACTGGCTAACACGCTTACGCAGAGCGATACCACAAAGCCACAGAGCTGCAAGACAAGACCCATCCGAGTTGCGACAAGCTGAGACAGCAAAGCTCGCTGGTGATTTGGTTCGAACCATGCAGAATGGAAACGGCCGAATTGTCCAAGCCTTCGGCACATTGCTCAGGGTCTAGAAGGGCATGGTCGTCAACACCCCAAATCGCGGCTAAAGACCAGACGGTAGATTTGCAAGTTTTCTTTGATATCTATTAGGGGGCATTCTTGGGACATCTCCTCCTCCATTCTTCCTCTTTTCATCCAGCACTTATACCTAATCCCCTGTAGGTAGATCTCAATCCCCCTAATAAGACACTGACCAGAGATCTTACCTGTTTGGCTTTGTCCCAGAGAGATCCCCTGCCTGTAATCCGCCCCAGCAGGTAGGTTCGTGTGAACCTTCGGACTGATGATATCTATCCGGGGTCACGTCAGACGTAGTTGAGGGATTGAAGGCCAGCTGTTGGATATTCATCAACCAAGCACCAGACGCGCACTTTTCCATTTTTTTGTCTTATCCGCCCGTAACGAGTGCCCGCTTACTTCTCCTGCAGCCCAGCCAGCGCTGCACTGAGCGCTGCAAACACAAATTGATCCTTGCCCGGTGTTGAGACCTCGATTTGACAGTGGTTTTGCGCAAAATCAGTCAAGCTCAGCTCGTTTTCTGACACCGCCAGCAGCGCTTCGTAGGATGTCCGCAGAGTCATGTCGGGATTGTCTGCGCGTCGATAAAGCATTTCGCAGGACCCGTCTGCGGCCTGAAGAGAAAAGGCTTCGCCGTCGACGATCATTGAAAGATTGAAGGACACATCTGCACCAAGCGACCTTTCGACAGCCGTTCCCAGCGTGACAGCAATCAGTCGTAGATTGCCTGGGCGGACAGTAACCTCTGGCGGCGGGAACAGGCCGCCAAACTGGGCAAGATCAAACAAGATATCCCGAGTTTTTCGGCCCCGGTTGGTCAACCCATAAAGTGCAACACCATGCTCGCCTTCTACCTTTTCAACCAGCTCATCCTCGGTCAGCTTTGCCAATCTTTCGGTTAAAAGGTTGACCGAAATGCCAGACAGGCCACGTTGAATATCAGTAAATCGCGCCGGGCCCGCATGCAGGTCACGCAGGATAAGCAAGGTCCAACGATCGCCAATCCGATCAAGCGCACGCGCGATCGGGCACAGTAGTTTATAGGATCTCGGCTTAGCCATCTCGCACCTCACGAAAACGTTACTTCATTTTTAGAAGCTATCAGTTCATTAAGTGAAGTATACAGTGTTTTCCCAGGCAAGACCATTGGAAAACTCAATTTCGGAGGAAATATAGTGGACAATCGCGCCCGAATTCTTGTCACCAGTGCGGCTGGAAAAACCGGCCAGCCTGTCACCCTGCAACTGCTTGCCAAGGGTTATCCCGTGCGGGCCTTTGTCCGCTGCATTGACGAACGATCGGCGCGCCTGAAACAGGCCGGAGCCGAGATTTTTGTGGGTAACCAGTATTCTTTGAATGATATGCGTAGGGCCATGGCAGGCATGACCAGAGGCTATCAATGTGCGCCAACGGCGCCCAACGGCCTGCATTTCAACATGGTATATGCTGCAGCCGCATACGAAACGGGCCTCAAGCATACCGTCACACTTGGTCAATGGCTTTCAAGCGCCGATCACGCCTCGCTCTTTACCCGCGAAGTTCATCTCAATGATATTCTGATCGCCATGCGGCCCGAAATGACTGTCACCAATGTGAATGTCGGGTGGTTCGCCGAGAATTACCTGATGGTTCTCGACACCGCTGCTCATCTGGGCCTTCTCACAATGCCCCTTGGACCGGGTCATATCAAGAACAACGCACCGCCCTCAAACGAAGACATTGCGCGTGTTGTTGTCGGCGCGCTGACCGATCCCGCAGCACATGCTGGCAAGACATACCGCCCCACTGGCCCCGAATTGCTTTCGCCAGACCAAATCGCCGCGATCATCGGTAAGGTTTTGAAGCGCAAGGTTAAGTACTCGAACCTTACCGTGAAAATGTTCCTGAAAGCATTGAAAGCCGTTCCGCCGACAAATTACTCTGACGCCGCCGTGACCCAGCTCAAACTCTATACCGAAGAGTATCGTCGCGGCACCTTCGCAGTCGGCGGTCCGACTGATGCAGTCAAAAAAGTGAGTGGGCAAGATGCTGAGAGTTTTGAGGAGATAGTGAGGCGCGCCGTGGCGGGGCGAAAGGATCTTTCGCCGTCCTTATGGCGGCGTGGGTTTGCCTTGTCTCAGTTCTTCAATATTCTTGCGACGCGGGCACCGGATCCTGAGAGCATCGAATTGCAGAAGGATTATGTCCAACTTGAAAAGCCCGTGTTCAGCCAAGACGACCTTGAGTGGTGTGACACTCATACCCCTGCAGGGACCGGCTCCAAAACTCTTCAGGCCGTATAGCATCTTTGATCCGCGTGGTCGGGCTCGCTCAATGTAGGGCTTTTCCGGCCCGGAAATCCCTCCGCGCATTCCATCACCCAATTCAGAAACGAACAGGAAACCGCCTATGTCCAACACATCCATTCTTCTCAACCGGAACCGTCAATTTGCCAGTGATTTTTCATCCGAAAACCTGCCTCCAATGCCAATATTGCGTACGATAATTCTGGCTTGCGTCGATGCACGCGTTGATCCGGCCCATATTCTAGGCCTTGAATTGGGCGAAGTCGGAGTCATCCGCAACAACGGCGGGCGCGTAACGCAGGCGGTCATTGATGAAATCGGTGCTCTGGCCTTTATGTCCGCCATGGCCGATGGAAGTGAGCCTCGCCCCTTTGATCTTGTTCTTATGCAACACACCCAATGCGGGGCAGAACGCTTTGCAGACCCGGGCTTTCAAAATGCGCTCAAGGCAAAAACCGGTCTGGACGTGGCGCATGTGGCAATCTCGGATCACGAACAAAGTCTTCAAGAGGATGTCGAACGCCTGCGGACTGCACCCGAGGTGCCCGGATACATAGTCGTTTCCGGATATATCTACGACGTACAGCACGGGAACGTTCGTGAGGTCATCGCACCTGCTGCCCTTGCGCTGTAAGGACACTTCGCCCAATGCCGAAGCACCGATGTTGGTCATTGCCGAACTGACGTTTCTGAGACCTTGGCCGAACGATACCGAGCGACGCCGACCGCCATCATTACCGTGGCAAATACAAAATATCCCGAGACCCAGATATACTGGGTCTCGATCCCGATCCCCAGATCAATGCCCAACCCTGTGATACCCGGCCCGATGGCCGAGCCCAGCACCATAACAGCAGCTGCCATCGCCTTGATCGAGCCAAGGTGCCGCGTTCCGAAGAATTCAGCCCAGAAAGCATTCGGCAAAATGGAGTTGGCTCCAGTTGTCGCCGCCAGAAAAATGAAGCCGAGCAACATCGCTGAATACCCGCTGGCATATGCAAATGTGACAAAAGCCGCGATCATGGGCAGCTGGAACCAAGGGATCAGCCGGGCTGTCCCAACCTTGTCCAGCGCCCATCCCGTCAGAGCCATCGCGACGATGCTGATCAAGATGTAGAAGGGGAACATCGTCACCAATTCAACATGGGTCATCAACTTGATCTCAGCAAAATGCACCTGATGAAAGAAAAACGCGGTGTTGAAGGCTCCGGGTCCCAAAAGGGCGGGAACCATGAACCAGAAAAGCGGATGGCGAAAGGTTTGGTTGCGGGTCCAATGCCTGGCCTGCATGCCCAAAGACTGGTCGGATTGCGCCATCGACTGTGGCGTGCGTTCTTCACGAAGAAGCATCAGCAATATTGGAACGCCGCTCACCGAAAGGAGTGCGGCGACACCCCAAAGCAGCCGCCAGTCATAGATCGCCATGAGGGCGACAAAGGCCAGCGGTAGCAAAGCCTGACCAAGGGCAAACCCAAGTGAGGCAACAGACAAGGCCTTGCCTCTCGTCACGATGAACCAACGCGACATCGCGACCAGGGCAATATGGGTGGTCATGCCCTGGCCGGTGAGCCGCAGGCAGAAAATGATTAAGGGCAAGAGCCACCAAACCGGATTGAGCGCCATGAAAAGACATGCCGTGGCCAACAACACGAGAAATACAACCCCAAGGGAGCGCACCCGGAAATGGTCGGTCAGCCCCCCGGCCCAAATCATAACGGCGGCAGATGCCGTGGTGCCAACAGCGTAGATTCCACCCCACTGACCATGTGAGATTTGAAATACCTCGCGGATTTCTCCGGCGAAAATTGATATGAAATATGTCTGCCCGAAGCTGCTGAGAAAGGTCAGCATCATCCCGGCGCTAAGCCAACGTGCGTTGTCACGAAGAAAGGTGAAAATCGTCATGCTCTTCTGTCGCGTGTATTACGTGGAAAAGGAAGGAGCAGCGCGGAATTAACTCAACAAACTCGGGCAACCGATGCAATGACGTCTATGCGGCCCGCGATCTCCTTCATTCGTTTGTCAAAGCTAAGTACGGCCTCGTAGCACCACACGGCGTTATCAAAACTCATCTAATCCATCAACAAATTGAAGTCTGAGGCCCTGCCTTAAAGGGGACAAGAGGTTGGATTTTTTGCGTTTTGACCAGAGTTGCGTTCTGCAAGGTGGGCTACCCCCCGAAATTCGGACACTGACGTAAGCTGCGATTTTCTGTCTGCTGATCTTCAACACGAAGGAGATCAGAAATGTCAGAACGGAAACAACATCATCCAGAATTCAAGGCAAAGGTCGCGCTGTAGGCGCTGAAAGGCGAGGAGACGGTTAGCGAGTTGGCCAGTCGGTTCGGCGCGCATCCGACGATGATCCATCAATGAAAGCGGGCACTGCTTGAAGGCGCGTCTGGTGTATTTGAACGCGGTGGCCGAAAGGCACCAAAAGTTGACGAAGAGCAGGTGAAAGACTTGCATGCTAAGATCGAGGAGTTGGCTGTAGCCAATGTTTTTTGGCCAGAAAGCTCAAACCTTAGGCCGGCAAGTGAGGCGCAAGATGATTGAGCCAAATCTGGCTGGACTGTCGGTTGGCAAACAATGCGCGTTGCAGTCGATGTCGCCGTCGTCATTTTACTACGAGTCAAAAGGCTAGAGCGAGATGAACCTTGATCTGATGCGCTTGATCGTCAAGCAGTTCTTGGAGGCGCCGTTTTACGGTGTACGGCAGATGACATGGCACCTGCGCAATGAGGACCACGTCGTAAACGAGAAACGGAGTAGGCGCCTAATACGACTGATGGGCCTCATGCCGATCTATCAAGAGCCAAACATCAGCAAGGCAGCGAAGGAGCTCAAAACCTACCTATACCTGCTGCGTGTCTTGCGGGTGGAGCGGCCCAATCAAGTCTGGTGTGCCGATACCCCCTACCTGCCCCCTCTCGGCAGATTTGCTTTGCAAATCGCCTAGCCGGGCAATGGATGCGACGCGGGTTCCTGTATCTGGTGGCGATCATGGACTAGCACACGCGCAAAGTGCTGGCGTGGCGCATCTCAAACACACTGGAGGTTGGGTTCTGCGTCGATGCCTTGAACGAAGGTCCTTAACGATCCAGCCGGTGACATAGCCGGTCGCACCGATCACCATCACGGTTTTTTCGACATCGACTGTGTACATTGGATTTCTCCGTCAAATACCCAGCGCTACACTGGAAAGAAGGGGGCGGCCCGGCGCTGAATGCAACCGGACCAGCGATGATCAAATTTTATCGAGGCCCAACTGTGCCTTCAGGCCACCGATAAAGGTGGCGTCGTCCAGAACTTTACGATTGTCCGACAGTTCAACAGCATCAGCCCCGGCGCGATAGCGCAGCGTGTCGGTTCCGTCAGTCACCGCATTCCAAATCACCTCCGCGACGACGATAGGCTCGGACCCCTTCATTTCGCCGCTCCAAGCCCCGAATAAGGCCTGCACAACTGGCTGATACTCAACCATACTCTCATCGTTGACCATATCGAACGACCGACCACCAAAGTCAGTGTTGATCATGCCGGGTTGCACGATCTTGACCTTGATGCCCGCCGCTTCGAGTTCATAATGCAACGCCTCGGACAGGCCTTCGACGGCAAATTTTGTCCCATGGTAAAGTGTGCCCAGCGGGAAGGTCATCTGGCCACCAATAGAAGACACATTGACGATAGTGCCAGACCCCTGCTTGCGCAGATGAGGCAGCACCGCTTTGGTGGTTTCCAACAGGCCAATCACGTTGGTATCGAACTGACGACGGATGCGATCCATTGGAAAGGCTTCAAGCGGGCCATAGGCACCGTAGCCGGCATTGTTCAAAAGCGTATCTATCTTACCGAACTTTTCGATCCCAGCGGCAACGGCAGCTTCAATCGAAACCGGGTCGGTAACGTCCAAGCGGGTCACCAGAATGTTGTCCACCGCGGTCAACTCGTCTTCCTTGTCGGGGTTCCGCATAGTGGCGATGACATTCCAACCGCGCGCGGCAAAAAGCTTGGCGGTTTCTTTGCCGATGCCCGAAGACGCGCCGGTGATGAGGATGGTCTGTGTCATGCTTTGATCCTTGTGCGGTGTTTGTTGTGCTAAGGAGAAGATAGGGACTAGCCCGCATCACCGCATTGACGGATCGTGCCAACTTGATAGGAAACGCGCCAACTGTATGATCCCATCAGAACGGCAAGCCTCCGCCGCACTTACGTTCAACGGCGGCGCCTTAATCTTGAGCGTCAATATCCGCCTCAGGCGGATTTGGCCGCTTTGATGGCCGATAGACCAACCCGGTCCCGGGCGGTCTCGACCAAGTGTCTCGCAGCGGTGATGTCGCGCGCGTTTGGATTGGGCGACACCATCGGCCATCCCCCATCGCGGCATTCCTTGTCGCGGTAAAGGACACTCGACTGACTGAAATATGCGCCCGAGTGGTTCCGGGCGTCATCCGACAACAGCACATGCAAAGAGCTCTGGGCCGAGGCTTCATTGCTGTCGCTTATTCCTCGGGTCAAATGGCGGGCGATCGCCATCACAGTCCGTATCAGGAAGTTGCCACCTGAGCCGAAATTCGATCTAGCCCAACCAGGGTGGATCGAAGCGGTTGTCACACCGGTGCCTTTTAATCTCTCTGCCAGCTCAACCGCAAAGAGCACAGTGGCAACTTTGACCTCGGCATAAGCGGTGAAAGCACTGTATTTTCGTGTCTTCCAATCGAGGTCATTGAAGTTGAGCGCAGGGCGGTTGGACGGGCTGCCCGCATGAACCACCGACGACAGGATACCGATACGGGCTGGAGCAGAGGCCTTGAGGATATCGAGCAGCAGTTCGGTCAGCAGGAAGTGACCATCGAAACTTGCCGCCATGGTCATCTCGAACCCGTCTTTCGAGTATTTCGCCTCGGACCCCATGATGACGGCGCCAGCGTTGCACATCAGCCCTTCCAGATGAGTGTGACGTTCCAGGAAAGTGGCCACAAACGCCCGCACCGATTTCAAGTCAGCCAGATCACAATGGATCACTTCGTAACTGCCTTTGAAATCGGCAAAACTCTGCGCTTCGGCTTTACCAGCCTCGGGGCGACGGCAGGCCATGACCACATGGGCGCCTTGCTTGATCAGTTGACGGGTGGTTTCCAGACCGACACCGGAATTGGCACCAGTTACGATGTAGGTGTTGCCGGATACGTCCTTGGCCAGAGTTTCAGCATCGAGCCAGCGAATGAGTCTCTTGGGCATGAGTTTGCTTTCTGTTGCGATGGGGCGTCTGCCCGTACCAGTGAAGGGAACCTAACCTCACGAGGGCGTCACAGAAATGATGGATCGCGCCAAACGATTGCCGGATGGTGCCAACTCACAAGACGCCTCTGCGCGCAGGTTTAGTTCAGCAACCGGCTTCGTACATCTGCCGGGGTTTGGCCGGTCCAGCCCTGAAAGGCTCGGTAGAAAGAGCCTGGATCCTGAAATCCAAGCAGATAGGAAATCTCCACCACACTGACATCAGGCTTTTTCAGGTAATGATGGGACAAGTCCGAGCGGGTTTCATCCAACACCTCTTGAAATGTCGCGCCCTCGTCCTTGAGTTTGCGTTGCAATGTACGTTTAGAGACATACAGCCTCTTGCACACGTCATCGACGGTATTGTGCCCCGAGGGTAGCGCCTCCAACAGGGCATTGCGTACCCGTTCGCTCATAGTGAGGCTGACATTTCGGGTCAGCATCTTCTTTCTCAGGCCTTCCTCGAACCCTTGCCACATTTCCTCGCTCTGGGTGATCAGCGGCAGGGTCGCATCATGCAAAGAAAAGGTCAGGTGGAAATCATGTGCTGGTTCTGGCGCGACCCCCAAGACTGGCAACAGCGGCCTCCATTGTTCCGCTGCCCCTATCATGCCGATGCCCAGTGGCACGATGTGCTCGCCAGTAAAGATCCGACAGCATTCCAAGAAATAAACTGCCTCAAATCGGGCGATTGCCGATGGCAATGGAACCTCGGGGTCTGCCGAAGAGTAGGTAACGACCACAGCGTCCTCCCAGCGTTTCACATCCAGTTTGATTGGTCCCATCAGCGGTTTGAACAAAGCCAGCCGGGTCAGTCCCATTTCGATGGTCGGACTACAGGAGAAGGCAAAAATGGGTGGCACAAACGGCCCCCGTGCAAAGGCCTGCCCCAGCTGGACCGTAAGATCAGGTTTACCGTATTCAGCTTCGACAGCTTCCCACAGCGCAAACCACTCGCGCGCCGTGACACCACGCCCTTCCGAGCCGAAGAAGTCCTCGGGCAGTCCAGCGCGGCGCAGAACACGCTCCGGTGAAATCTTCAACAGTTGCGCGACCTGTCGCGTGGTATCCGCAACCAAATATCTTTCCCGCGGTTTCATCTTGGCTTTCCAGCTTAGTGATCTTTCCTAGGTCACAATAGTCGGTATTCCCCACTGAAAATCCAGTGGGCACAGCATCATCTGGCATCATCCGGCAAAACTTTGGCATGATCCGCCAAGAATCCTCCGAAGGACGTGCTGGCAGATCATGCAAAGGCACTAAAAGAGGTGCTTGAGTTGGCACCAACATACGACCAGGGACATACGTAATGCCCGATGTAAGGGATACGTGAACTGCGCACTATGGACCTGTCACGGTTTGATGCCGCTCCTTTGATAGCATTTACTGCAACAAAGGAGATGAACTATGGGACTGAAACGAGCGGACGAATTCCGCAAGGATGCGGCGCGTATATCGGTGACCAGTGGGCTTACACGCAAGCAGATGGCGGATGATCTCGGCGTCGCAATGTCGACGTTGAACAAATGAAACACTGCCCACTGAGATACGGATGTGGTGTCGAAAGAGGATTTACTGCGAGCTGGAACTGAACCTGCGGATTAAATCCAGAAAACGCCGTTAGGGGACTTCATGTCGGACCAACTGGCGCCCTCTCGGCAAATGTCCCATTCGCCTGTCTGGTGATAGATGGACGGTCGATCAAGACGCTGAACGTACTGGACGACTTCAACCGGGAGAACTTGGGTATCGAGGTGGACTTATCGCTGCCTGCGGAACGGGTTGTGCGCAACCTGATCCGGATCATTGAATGGCGCGGGAAACCACAGATTACTCGTGTGGAGTTGCCCATGTGTTGCGTCACTAGTTCGAGCAACCATTGGCGATGGGCCGGACTATGTCAGTGCCAAGCTTATGACATGGGCCGGGAAACAGGGCATTCATATTCAATACATCCAACCCAAAAAATCTCAGCAGAATGCCAATATCGAGCGCTACAACCGCACGGTTCGCGTAGAATGGCTGGGGCAGAACATCTTTGAAACGATAGAGGAGGCTCAGGAACAGGCCACTGAATGGTTATGGACATACAACAATCCCTCTCGTGCATTGCTGCGGAACGCACGCAAACCGCGCGGACTGACATCCATCACATGGCACATCCGGCCAATGGAAAATGCAGATAGGTGCTTGTCCCCTCATATATTACAAATAGCCATGCTCTCATGTGAGGGTGGAGCCACTGCCTGGCACGTCCTTTCTGACGGGCAGTGGCGGGGGTCGGATCGTTCCCCTCCTAGTCATAAGGGACCGTCGCCGAGTATGGTCGCCCCCGTCTTTTCTGACGACCACTGCCCGGCAGGCGATGCGCAGCATCGTTGAGAGGCGGTGCCGACATTTCTAGAGATACACTGGACGCATATTGGCTCTCAAAGCGTAAGCACAATCAATTTTCTGACAACA
>MAAY01000058.1 GCA_002162795.1 Rhodobacterales bacterium 56_14_T64 | reverse complement strand
ACAATGACCGCCCGAATATGGGCATCGGCGGCATCACACCCGCCATGAAACTGAATATGGCCGCGTGAATTCTACGACCCCATCCCATTAAAAATGGGGGGATTACCGAAGCGATCGAGCAGGCAGAGGGCGAAAAGCGAGTGCAGACTGTGCTGATGGCGCCGTTAGAGGACATGGGGCTCGGTAAGCCATCGACAATTCTCAGGCCTGATTGGCCGGTGCTTTGCCAAAAACTGGCATACATGACTGAGGCCGGTTTGGTCAGGTTGCGGGAGTGGATTGAGGCTCACCCTAGTGAGCCGGGGAAAGATCGCTTTCCGATTCCGTTGCATATCACCAAAAGGGTCTGCGAGATCGAAGTGGACCTGTCGCGCTTTCGTGCCGCCCCAAGTGATCGTTTAGGCCACCTTCCGTTCAAAAGCGACTGGGCTTTTCCAACCCAATGTTGAGTGACGTCCACTGCCCGGCAGGGTATCGCAAAGCGATATCCCGAGAGGGGCACGGATTGTAGACGCCATTGATGTATTTAAAGATTGCCATCTCGGCCTGCCTGTGGATTTCCCATGTGCCCCGCCAGATCAGTTCGGCCTTAATGGTTTTGAAGAAGGTCTCAACGGCTGCATTGTCATGACGATTACCTTTGCCGCTCATTCACTGCCCGGCAGTGCATGTTACATGCATGAGTGGGGACGCTTTGAAACGATGCTGGCGCAAGACCTTTTGATAGTCGTGTGAACAATACTGGCTGCCATGATCCGTGTGATGAATGCAGCCCTTGGACGGTGCACAAAAAGCAAACGCCATCCATTGACCAGCAGGGCATTGCGCAGCAATGTCCCGAGAGGTTTCAATGCACGGATCGCAAGATCACACTTCATTCGATTGCTGACCATTGCCCGGCAGGCGATTTGGCAAAGCCAAATCTGCCGAGAGGGGGCCAGCCAATGACGCGCCGAGAATGTAGATCCAGGATCACGGCCAGATAAAGCCAACCCTCACGCGTCCAGATATACGTGATATCACCTGCCCATTTCTGGTTTGGCCGCTCAGCTGAGAAGTCACGGTCCAACAAGTTCGGGGCGGTGTTGAACTTGTGATTACTGTCCGTAGTAGCTTTGTGTTTGCGCGTTCTCACCACTCAACATTGAGTTGGAAAAGCCCCGTCTCTTTTGAACGGAAGGTGGCTTAAACGAGCACTTGTGGCGGCACGAAACCGTGACAGGTCCAATCGCCCCGGTGGACCAAAGGCCAACCATGCATTAACTTCAACTTGGACCACGCAAGTGGGGCTGTTCATGACCATATAAAAATTTAGATATTCAGTGGTCGAAGTCTGCGGTGTCTCTAAACGACTTCCTAACGTTGTTCCGGCAGGAGTTTATTTCCGGAGGGAATGAGATGTCCAACGTAACTCTAATCATAGCTGCCGCGGTCATCGTGATAAGCTCACCGATCTTGACGCTGCTTTCTGACGGTAGGCCCCAAGTTGGAGAGGTCGCATTGGTTATTTCAGCACCTTGGGGACCGGATGCTGCACGGATCGCTGAAAAGGCAGGTGTGCAGGAAGTTGCCCCAGAGCGTGCCCCTCTTGGTGTTCTTGTTGCGCTAGACAGTGCTCAAAGTGTTGACCGCCTTTATGAAAGTGGCGCTTGGCTGGTTATCAATGGAAGAAAGGTTCTAGAATTATGCTCAATCTGACGGCCCCGACGGGACACGTGAGCGACCCAACTGCGAATATTGCCAGTGAGCGTAAAATTCAGCAAATCTCCAGTTGGCTATTGATGCCTGCCCCCGCGCTCGCGGCGTTTTATCTAAATGACGCTGCAAACTTGTGGCTGATCGCCACTTTGAGCGCAATTCTGGGTGCCCTGGCATATGTTTCAATGAGGATGCCCCACTCAACAAGAGACTATGTGTTGAGTTTCTGTTTTGTCGGGCACTGCATTCTATTTACAGCTGCGCTGAACGGCCATGCTTGGCAGCTAGATTCACACATGCTTTTCTTTGCCGTACTCGCTATCGTTTCAACGCTATCCAATCCACGAGCGCTGATATTTGCAACGGTTCTGGTTGCTTTACACCATATTTCCTTCAGCGTTTTGCTGCCCAAACTGGTGTATCCGAGTGGTGATTTGATGCAAAATATCATGCGTACTGTATTGCACGCCACTATTGTGCTGCTGGAAACTGGGGTGCTTTTGATGAGCCTCTTGAAAAGTGCCGCTGCGGATGCAGAGCTGGCACGCCAGCAGGAAACGACACGCGCGCAAGCTATCGTTGCGGAAGAAGAAGAAACTAAAGCAATTCAAAGACAGAAAGACGCGGAACATGTGGTTTCCGTTGTTGGAGAACACCTTGGTGAAATGGCTCAGGGTAGTTTGGATTGTACGATCGAAGAGAAATTTCCCGACGAATATGATCAGTTGCGAACTAACTTCAATGTCACAGTAGGCACCCTCAAAAAGACCATTGAGCAAGTATTGGAAATCACCAACAGCATCAACAACGGTGCTACGGAAATAAGCCGAGCCTCTGACGATCTGTCCACTCGTACCGAAAGCCAGGCGGCAACGCTGGAGGAAACGGCTGCGGCCATGGAGGAACTTACTGTTTCAGTAAAGTCTGCAGCTGAGGGTGCACAAAGCGTAGAGAACTCGATGGGCGAAGCGCGTACAGAGGCAGAAAACTCTGGCGAAATCGTGAAGAGTGCAGTCTCAGCGATGACTGATATCGAGAGTTCCTCAGCACAAATTTCTCAGATTATTGGCGTCATTGACGATATTGCATTCCAAACAAATTTGCTGGCCTTGAACGCAGGAGTAGAAGCTGCTCGCGCCGGTGACGCGGGTAGGGGATTTGCAGTGGTCGCGTCCGAGGTCAGAGGGCTTGCACAACGCTCTTCCGATGCGGCGACTGAGATAAAATCTCTGATCACAGAGAGCTCTAAACAGGTAGATCACGGGGTCAATCTGGTTGGAAAAGCTGGCGAATCCATAAACAACATTGTGCAGCGGGTAAACCATATCTCAAAGCAGATAACGGATATCGCCGAAGGGGCTGCTGAGCAATCTACGGGGCTTGGGGAAATCAATATTGGCGTGACCCAATTGGATCATGTGACCCAGCAGAATGCCGCCATGGTAGAAGAGGCAACAGCTGCAAGTCATTTGCTGCATTCTGACTCGGTGAAACTGTCAGAACTGATGGCTCGTTTTCGACTTGGAACGTTTGCACGGAATATCTCTTCTGAGGCGGCCTAATATCTTTGCCTGTTTATTGGTCCGCTTCGGGCATCTGGCTGTAATTGCCAGATGCCCCTTTGGTCCTCGCGGTCATTAGAATTTGACGCAGAGAACGACTCGATTCCGACTTTCCTGACTGCAATTGCTCTGGTCTTGGAGGGTTAGGATTTTTCGCCGGGCTTAGCGGTCAGAGATACAAAACTGTTAATGGATTGGGCAATTAGGGCGGCCACCGCCGGTAAGGCGCCGGTCACTTGCAAGGTTGCGCCGGTAAATCTGGCTGCACTCAGTGCCTCTGGAATGTCGGTGCGGCTGTGGTCTCCGGATTGGGCAAAGAACGGTAGGCACAGGGCAGGGCTGCCCAAGGTTTGGGCTGCGGTTTCAACCGTGGGTGTCTGCTCGATAAATCCGGTGTTGATCCGGGCCTGGGGGAGCAGGGGGCGTAGGGCTTTGGCAAAATCATTGGCCGCCTGCGCCGCTTTTGGCCCTCGAGCCGAGCCATGTGCCGCCAACAAAAGGTCAAAGCCCTGATCGCCCCAGCCTCGCTGCACAACCTCTTGGTTCATCGCCGCAGCGACCAGTGCGGGCAGGGCGGGATCAAGCCCAAACGGACAGGCCATCTGGTGGGGGATATCGCGCAATCGACGTGGCAGGACCTGTCCGGCAAACCAGCCATTGGCCATGAAAAACGGATAAACAACAGCGCCATCAGCCATCTCTGCCTCAAACCGATCAGGGGTGGACAAGGTGGCCGAGCGGATTTGCCAGTCTGGCAACAGATCCTGTACCTGAGCTGCCAGTCGCGCCAATGCAACCTCGGGCGGCTGCGGCTGCGAGGGTTGGCCGTGGGCGGTGATCAGGGCTATCGGGCGTGTCTGTGGCATCATATCATTGGTGGCTTGCGGATTGAGGTATAGGTGGGCGGGGTCAATCGGGCTTTTGCTGCGCCCACCAATCGCCGGGCTTTTTCCGCCCGCCGTGGGATTTGGCCAGTCTCAAGGCCAGCTGGCGCAGCGGTGATAGGGCGAGCCTGAGCCACAGCCGGTGTCGGCGTTTGGAAAAGTCGCGATTAAACGGGCAGACGCGCATGCAAATGGCGCAATCCGAGGCCAGTTTGGCCCAGAACGAGAAACATTTCTCGGCGTCTGATGTCCATTTTCGCACCCCCTTGATGGCCGAGACATTGCTGCCGCCCACCTTCGGGGGGCCAAAGGGCAGCGCCTTGACCGGGCAGGCATCCGCGCATTTGGTACAGATGTCGCAGAATGCGCGCACGCCCTTGGGTTTGGGCGTATCTTGGGCCAGTGGCAGGTTGGTGAAGATCTTGGAGAAACGCAGACGCGGGCCAAACTCGGGCGTGATCACCATCTGGTTACGGGCGTATTCGCCCAACCCCGCCTTGACCGCATAGGGGATCACCAGACCAGTGTCGTTCATCGACGGCACCGCTTCAAAGCCCAAATTGCGGATATAGGCAGCCAGTTGCATCACAATTGACGCCTCGTGGCTGTATTCGCGCCCCGTTGCCGCACCTGCTAGGGCCGAGGGGTAAGTGGCGACCAGCTCTTGGTCCATCTCATGGCCCAGCACAATGACAGTGTTCAGCCCCTCGGGCAGGTTATGCGGTGCGTCCGTCATGTCGCGGGTGTCAACGCGGCTGGTATAGAGCCAGCGGTCATCCAGATCGGTGACACCGCAGAGATCGGCACCAAAAAACTTGGCAATGCGTTTGATCTCAGCAGACATTTTCGCCGTGTTGTCGATCTCGGCTGCGTCTTCGGCGACTGGGGTGTCAGACTGAATCGGTGCTTGAAACCCCTGCCGCAGCCCTTTGTCACCGGTGCGGTTGGACACCAGATCCGAGATCAGCCAAGCCGCGTTGCGCAGCGCAAAATCGCGCCGGGAAAAGCCGACGCCGCGGCGCGGAGCGGCCTCCATCCGGTAGGAGGCAAAAAATTTGGCGCTGTGTTTCGACATCACGCGATCGTCCCAAAACGCGCGGGTGAAGATGTCGTTGCGTTGGGCAAAGCCTTCGAAATCATCGGTGACCTCGATGCCCGCTGCGGCGTCGCCATCACGTTGGGGCGGGGTGTTGTTGGGCCATACCATGCGGCGAAGCTATCGGGCTGGGGTAAGGCGTGCAACATTTACTATGCCTGTTCGCTAACTGGCAGTGGGATCATGCAAAAATCGTTTTAATCCAATCGCGTACTAACATGTCCTCGGTGCTGTTGGGGGCTGATCCTGTGGCGGGCATCAGGTAATGTCCCTGACCCATCGGCATATCGAAATCCAACACCCGCGCGATCCGGCCCTGATCCAGCGGCGCCTGCGCATATCGTTTCATGATCATCGCCACTCCGGCGCCTGCTGCGGCCATTTCAATGGCCGCCATAGAGGTATCGGTCAGCAGTCTGGCGTTACGATCATCTAGCTCCATGCCCTGACTTTTGGAAAAATTCAGCCAGTTGTCTTGGTAGCCATGAATGTGGATCAGGTTTTGGCCGAGCAGATCTTGCGCTGTGTCCAATCGCGCGGCCAGATCCGGCGTGGCCACAGGCACTACACTTTCTGTCGACAACAGCTGTGCGCGGCGATCAAACCAGTTTGAGGGGCCAAGGCGCAGGTCGATGTCGACATCCTCGTCGCTGGTGCTATCCGCCCAGATTGCCGAGATCAGCCGTAGCTTGATTTGCGGGTGTTTCGCCTGAAACTCCCCTAGGCGCGGTGCGATCCACAGCACGGCGGTCGAAATCGGTGCCCGGAGGGTAATGACGCGCGCCTCCATCGGGCGCAGCAATCCGCGAGTGGAATAGGCGATGTCGTCCAGCGCCTGAGCAACTGTGGGATAATAGGCGTGACCCAGTGCAGTTAGCTCCAGATGCCGGGCGCGACGGATGAACAGGGCGACGCCGAAACTGCCTTCCAAGCTGCGGATTTGATGCGACACGGCAGCTTGGCTCAGCCCCAGTTCCTGGGCGGCGGCGGTAAAGCTGCGCAACCGGGCCGAGGCCTCGAAGGCGCGCAGCCAGACAAGATTAGGAAGGTCAGACATCTGTTGCAAATTTTCTTAGGGTCATGTGACCTTATTATTCGTTTTAGTTTTAGCTGGGGTCAAGCTAGCCGTTGAGCAGAAATGAACGCTAAGGGCTGGTAGAATGACAAATGAACTGAAAGTGGGCTTTATCGGGCTCGGCAATGTGGGCGCTAAGCTATCGGGCAGCCTGCTGCGCAATGGCGTGGATCTGTCAGTGCATGATCTGAACGGCGATTTTGTGCAGGCTTTTGTAGCCAAGGGGGCAAGGGCAGGGGGCTCAGCCGCTGCCATGATGCGCGACTGCGATGTGGTGATCACCTGTCTGCCATCGCCTGCGGCTTCAGACGTGGTGATGCAGGAAATGCTGCCCGAAGTGACCAAGGGCAAAGTCTGGATGGAAATGTCCACCACCGACGAGGCCGAAGTGCGTCGATTGGGGGCCGAGGTGATCGAACGCGGTGGGACAGCCGTGGAATGCCCGGTGTCAGGGGGCTGCCACCGCGCCGACACCGGCAATATCTCAATTTTTGCGGGCTGTGATCGCCCCACATTTGAACGCATCCTGCCGCTGCTGACTCTGATGGGCCGTCGTGTTCTGCACACCGGCGAAATCGGCACTGCCAGCATTTTGAAAGTGATGACCAACTATCTTGCTACCGCCAACTTGCTGACCCTGTCCGAGGCTATGGTGACCATGAAGGCCGCGGGTCTGGACATGGCAACCACTTATGAAGCCATCAAGATCAGCTCGGGCACCTCGTTTACCCATGAAACAGAAAGCCAGCTGATATTGTCGGGCGCGCGCGATGTGAATTTCACCATGGATCTGGTACTCAAGGATATCGGTCTGTTCCAGACCATCGCCGAGCGCAACAACGTGCCGTTGGAATTGTCGCCTGAGGTGATCCGCATCATGAAAGATGGCCAACAGCGCTATGGCGACCGGGCACAATCCGACCGCATTATCGAACGTCTGGAAGAGGCGACCGGGCATAAGGTTCTGGCTGACGGTTTTCCCACTGATTTGATCGATGACGAACCGGAAGAGCCGGGATACGAGGTGGTGATCAACCGCACGTCAGCCCGATAGGCATACCCACTACTGGGGGCTGTTCGTCGCGCCGCTTTCACGCTAGACCCGACGCGCGCCTTTCGGGGCGCGCCAATTGGGGAGTGGAACATGAGTGACGAAATCGTAGCAACAATAAGGGCGTCAGAACCCCGTCGCTATATGGGCGTTGGCATGCTGGGCATGGTTGGGGCTCTGGTCATCTATGTGGCGCTGTCCACGCCACCCTCAGCTGGGTGGCTGGTGTTTCTTTTGGTGGTTGGGCTTTTTGCCATCTGGTTGGCGGCGCGGATGTGGCAGGCCACTCAGTACCACATCGAGCTGACCGAGGACGAGTTGCGTAGCTCGGATGGCAACGTGATCGCGCGGGTCGATGACATTAAGTCAATTGATCGCGGCTTTTTTGCCTTTAAACCCTCGAACGGGTTCCTGATCAAAACCAAAACCCCGGCCAGCCGCATTTGGCAGCCCGGCTTGTGGTGGCGGTTCGGGCGCCAGATTGGCATCGGTGGAGTGACACCGGGTTCGCAGAGTAGAGCGATGTCGGAAATTCTGGCCGCGATGGTCGCGATGCGCAATCAAGGCGGTGACGGTCGCTTGTAAGCCGCTGTCCTTGCGTGAAGATCTGAATTGCGCTGCCTGGACTATATTTGGCCCAGTAAAAAAGGACAGTGCCTGATCATCAGGCACTGTCCTTTTTTCATTTGTTACGCGGTCTCAGCATTAGCTGGTACTATCACCGACACCATCGTCATGAGTGCCACCACTATCTGTCGATCCTTCGAACACGATCTGCGGTGCAAAACGCGGGCGGGTGAACACAAAGTTGAAGATCTCCATGTCGGGCAGGCCAATTTTGAAGGCCGCGTTGACGTCGTTCTGGGTCTCCACCAGGATCACCCGTTCCTGATCGGGCATCGTCGGCAGATCATCCTCGACATTGAAAATGGTGGCATCTGTCCACGACGTGAGAGCCGTCCCGCGGTTTACAGACCAGTCAACGTAGTACCTATCGTCGTCTTCATCCCAGCGAATAACCGAGATCCGCAGTGAAATCGCCGAGTCCGAGCGGATCAGCAGCTTGGTCAGATTGTGCATGCTGTCGATATAGTCGTTGTTGACGGCATTGGTCTCGCGAGAGATCAGGTCCGAAACGGTATAGGCGGCCTTGAGGTTGGCGCTTTCCTGTTTGAAGGCGTCAAAATAGGTGTAGATCGCGGCGAAAATAAACAACAGCGCAGGTAAGTAGAACGCGAACTCAATCGAGACCGATGCGTCAGTGTCTTTTCGAAATGCCCTTAGGCGGAGTAGAATGAAACTTTTCATGGTTACCGCGGCTCCTGAACAAAGGCAGAGGAGGCAAACAGGCTGACACGACCTTCGTCGTCTTTTTGCAGGTCGTCGCCTAGCCCCCAGTGCGGGAATATGGGAGTGAATTTCATGCAGGCACGAATGAACATCAGCTCATTGGATTGACCGCTTATAAAGCTGCGAACGGGCTGCACCTCTTCTACCGCGTTGATACAGTCCGCTGTGGTGTCAATGGCGGTCCAGTTAAACGGATCAACTTGGATCATTTCCAGGCGAAGGGATGTCTCGCAGTTATCGATAAACCCTGACCGCGCGCAGATAGAGTCGCGAATGTCATCGTGTTGTTGGTCAGCACCGGTCCCCAATCTTAGATCGCGGACAGTCAGGTCCATAGCGCGTTCCAGCATGGATTGTTTGATGGTAATCAGTCCCAGTTCGACGGTGGACATCAAAATCATCAGAAAGACTGGGATTATCAGCGCAAATTCTACCGTGGCGTTGCCGTCTTCATTGGCGCGAAATTTGCGGATTGGATGAAGAATGCGTGTAATCACTGGGTCAACCTCAGCTGGCGGATTGAAGTTGCAATCGAGGCAAAGGCATCCGAGATTTCCAAACCATCTACATCAAAGTAGTGAGCGTCCGAGCTGGCACAGTCTCGCAGCACAGCCTGGCCACCACTGGGAGCTTCGAACCCAATGGTATAGACGATAACACCCGCTTCTTTGGCTGCATCACAGATGTCTTGCGTGCGGCTGTTCTTGGTGCTGGTGTTGTAATACTTGCGAACCGGGTAATACCAACTGTTCTTGGCCGAGGAATTTCCCATCCATTGACCGTAGTAGGAATAGTTCTTTTTCAGCGATGTCCTTGCCCAAAGCTCCGCATAGCTCAGACGAACGGGCGAACCAGGTTCATCAACGCGGTAACTACAGTAACTATTTCCGCAAAGATCGTCCCCGTCGCCGAAGGCGTGATCCTCCCACTGCCCCCTGTCATAGTCGTCGCCACTTCTGTTGACCCAGTAATACTCGTTGTAATACGAAGAGTACTGCGAATAGCGGTCCTTGTCTGTGTCGCCTCCGGGGCCGTCAGTCCACCAAACATCGGACATGCCGCTTCGGTAATTATCATGGACATAATACTGCGACGTGTTTTGCCCATCGGTCATTAGCACGACGATCTTGATGGTATCGGCATCGGTGTAGCTGGACGGACGCGCCGCAAAATCAACGGGAACGCTTGGGTCAGCACCGATAGTCAGCGCTTGTATGGCGGACTGAGCCGAGGGGTCCAGCAAAGTGGTGGCCCACTTCATCCCCAAATCGATGGAGGTGTTCCCCCATGCGCTAAGGTTTTGGATAAAGTCTTTGAGCGTATCAGCGTCTTTTTGTAGCGGCAATATTTCGCGGTCCGCCTCGGGTGAACAAACAGCATAGGGAACCAACCCATCGCTGGAGCGATAATCATAAGAATACCAAGGGCTGAAGTGCATGGTACCGTCAAGCGACGTCGTCAGTGGCAATGCCACACTGTTAAAGTCCGACGACGAAAAGTTCACGCAGTGTGAATAGTCTTGCTCGGCTGAAACATTATACTGGTCAAACAGATCTTCCGGAACTGAAACCTGCGTGGCATAGGGAATGATCGAAATCGACATTTTGCCGTCAGTGGTGGCGGCAACCATGGTGTCGATGAACTCTTTTGCCGCGACCTTAAGGTTGGTCAGGCGATTGTTCGAATTCATCGAACCAGACACATCCAGCACCAACGAAATTTCTAATCCGTCAATGCTTTCCTCAGCTGTTGAGGACGCATAAAGCGGGATGTCACCGACGCCGGTGAGATTCATGAAATGCGCGTTAAAGTCTGTGTCGATGGTGCTTGTTACTCTACGATATCCAAGTCCGATGTCCGACGAAGGTGTCTCGTAATACTCGCCCAGACCCGATTTGGTCAGATAGTCGAGCACAACAGCCGCCGGCGTCTGTGTTTGGTCCAGATCGGCAGCCGCAAGAACCGCACGGTCCAGCGTATACTGTAACTCGGTACGGTCGCGCTCCATGCGCATCAAGTCAACACCGATACCACCCACGGCCAACATTGACAGGAAGGTAAAGATAGTCGGTTTGATAAGCACCCCGTCTTCTTCCCGCGCAAATCGGCGCAGTGCCGTTCCGCAGCGGTGGGTGATTAGTCTGGATAGGGCGGTGGTCTCGCGTAGGCGCAGTCGCATTTTCAATCCTCTCCGGCCTGGCATGGCAGCGGGCCCGTATGGATAGTTATGGATTTGGTTGAAGTGTTAATGCTTGATGAAGATGGCGGAAATGGGGCAGCCAGAAGGCGCAATTGTTCGCATTGATCATAAAATTAAGGCAATTCGCGATGGAAGGAGGCTTTGGTTCTGCCCTGTCGACAATGAACTGAAATTAGGGTGAAATTTACGAATCGCCCCGAAAAGTGGCTTTTTTGAAGATTGAATGGTCAAAAAGGTCGCACTCGCCAAATAAGTCGTCATAACCTTGCAATGACAACTGTAGGCGAGTCGCCTTAGGATCAGGGAGAATAGCTAATGAGCAATCTCAACGAACCCAGTTTCCGCGAAAGTGTGGACCGGATGTTCAGCCGGGCTGTGGCCCTGATGGACCTGCCACCAGGTCTGGAAGAGAAGATCCGCGTTTGCAACGCCACCTACACGGTGCGCTTTGGGGTGCGCCTGCGCGGCGAGATCAAGACCTTCACTGGCTATCGCTCGGTGCATTCCGAACATATGGAGCCGGTTAAAGGCGGTATTCGCTTCTCCATGGGTGTAAATCAGGACGAGGTAGAAGCGCTGGCGGCGCTGATGACTTACAAATGTGCACTGGTCGAGGCGCCGTTTGGTGGCTCCAAAGGGGGGCTATGCATTGATCCGCGCAAATACGAAGAGCATGAGCTGGAACTGATTACTCGCCGCTTTGCCTACGAGCTGATCAAACGTGATCTGATCCACCCTAGCCAGAACGTGCCCGCGCCTGACATGGGCACCGGTGAGCGCGAGATGGCCTGGATCGCAGATCAATATGCGCGCATGAACACCACTGACATCAATTCCCGCGCCTGCGTCACCGGTAAGCCGCTAAACGCTGGCGGCATTGCTGGCCGGGTCGAGGCCACAGGTCGAGGTGTGCAATACGCCTTGCAGGAATTCTTCCGTCACCCAGAGGATGTGAAGGCGGCAAAGCTGACTGGCTCGCTGGATGGCAAGCGGGTGATCGTGCAGGGGCTGGGCAACGTGGGCTATCACGCTGCCAAATTCCTCAGCGAAGAAGATGGCGCAAAAGTCATCGGTATCATTGAATATGACGGCGGGTTGTTTGATGCCAACGGTCTTGACGTCGAAGCCGTGCGCCAGTGGATTGGTCAAAACGGTGGCGTCACAGGTTATCCCGATGCCACGTATTCTAAGGATGGCGCACCGCTGCTTGAAGCCGAGTGTGATATTCTGATCCCGGCAGCACTGGAAGGGGTGATCAACCTCTCCAACGCGGACCGCGTTCAGGCGCCCT
This sequence comes from Rhodobacterales bacterium 56_14_T64, assembly GCA_002162795.1. Lineage (GTDB taxonomy): Bacteria > Pseudomonadota > Alphaproteobacteria > Rhodobacterales > Rhodobacteraceae > Parasedimentitalea. The sequence goes on along the minus strand of MAAY01000058.1, from coordinate 869 downwards.
TGATCATCGAGGCCGCCAATGGCCCGGTGACGGCTGGGGCCGACGAGATTCTGCGCGACAAAGGCATCGTGATCATTCCCGACATGTATGCCAACGCTGGTGGTGTGACAGTGTCCTACTTTGAGTGGGTCAAGAACCTGTCGCACATCCGCTTTGGCCGTATGCAGCGCCGTCAGGAAGAATCGCGCCACGAGTTGGTGCTCAACGAACTGGACGCGTTGGAGCAGGTCTTGGACGGCCAGTGGAAAATGTCACCTGGTTTTCGTGACAAATATCTTAAGGGCGCTGGTGAGCTGGAGCTGGTGCGTTCGGGGTTGGATGACACCATGCGCATCGCCTACCAGTCGATGCGCGAGGTTTGGCACAGCCGCGACGATGTCACTGACCTACGTACTGCCGCCTATTTGGTGTCGATCGGCAAAGTCGCCGCCAGCTACCGCGCCAAGGGGCTCTAGTTGGTTTCGGCACAAATCAATCAAGTGATGTCAAAGGGCAGGGGGAAACTCCTGCCTTTTGGCGTTTCTGGCTAACGGTGACGACACAAGGTCGCCCAGTCTCGCAACGCGAATACAGGGTTGCGGATTGGATGCGACGAAATCAGTCGCTTTTGATACTAGACACATCTGCCCAGTTTGTGCGCTTGTGCGACTAACACAGTGCTGGATCGTAGCGTCCCTGCCAAAAAGGGTAGGAGCCGCGCGGGAAAGCGGATAGCAATGCAGCGGGTGGCAGGCGGTGATTTCGGCCGGCCTCTCGGCATTTGAATTTGGAGGTAGGCCATGCGGTTTTCAGGCTGGCGGGTGCTCAAAGAAGGGCTGACAGGCAACAAGGGCTGGGCGCCGCATTGGCGGAATCCCGAGCCCAAAGCC
>MAAY01000084.1 GCA_002162795.1 Rhodobacterales bacterium 56_14_T64 | reverse complement strand
AATTTGGGGTTCACTATATCTCGTCTTCTTCATCAAAATCTCCTCAGTCATTCTTGCCGAGAAAATTCTACTTTCGCATCCCCTTAGTTCCGGGGGGGATTACCTTGGCGCTCGAGGCCAACGCTGCGACGCAGCTTTACCAGACCAGACATTCGTGCTCGGCGCGGCATTCAATATCCAAAGAAGTCCCCAATACGGGATTTGTCGCCGCTAGACGGCATGCTCACAACAGCCACTATACTAAGAAAATGCAACCGAGTAGATCCTTGATTTCAATGTCCGTTTTCGTGAGCGGTCATGAACTGAGATGGCACATCTTCGGCAAGGAATAGGGAGACTGTATCGGTTTTGTTAAGCGGATGAAGGCGAATATACCCAGACAGGACGATGCATCGGGGTCTATGATCCCGATCCGTTGCAGGACAATTTAGAATAGGTTCGATTGGAATTCATTGCTAACCTTTGGCCTTTCGCGGCAGGAAAATGCAAATTGTTGTGCCAATGCCGGATGCGCTGTCGATCGTCACATGGCCACCTGATTGTTGAGCAAAGCCGTAAACCATCGACAGTCCCAAACCGCTTCCTTCACCAACGCCCTTCGTCGTGAAAAACGGTTCAAATGCTTGGCGTCGCGTGGCTTCTGACATGCCCGTTCCGCTGTCTTTAACAGCCAAGGCAACATATTGTCCTGCCATAGCACCATCTACATTGCCTGTGTCCAAATCGGCATTCTGACAAGTGATGACTAGGGTTCCACCATCCGGCATGGCATCACGTGCATTCAAGGCCAAATTCAAACAGGCATTTTCGACCTGCCCAGGGTCAGCCAATGCCGCCCATAAATCGGGTTGGATGTTAGTTTTAACTTTTATCGCCTTAGTCAAAGTCCTGGACAACATGTCTGTCAGATCCAAGATCAAAGCTCCTACATCAATGGCTTTTGGCCGCAGAGGTTGCTGTCGTGAAAACGCCAATAGGCGTTGCGTCAGCTCTGCTCCGCGGCCGGTTGCTCTGATTATGGCGTCGATTAAATTTTGATGTTCCGGTGCAACATCTCCAAGCAATTCAGCGCTGCCCAGAATGACCGCCAAGAGGTTGTTAAAATCATGGGCAACACCACCGGTTAACTGCCCGACCGCCTCTAGTCTCTGCGATCGGTGCAGTCGTTCCTCAAGACGCTTTCGGTCCGTGATATCAACCAGAGATCCGTTTGACCGGACAGGATGACCTGACGAATCGGCTGTCATATGGCCTCGAACTTGAAACCATATATACTCTCCTGTTTGAGCGCGAAAACGTACTTCGTGTGCCAATTTCTGACGCGGACTTACAATATGCTTGTGTAGGGCCTCTGCAAAACCGGCGACATCGTCAGAATGGATGATCGAGGGCAAGGAACTGCTTATTATTGTTGTGAATGCGTCTGGGGAGTAACCTAACCTTTGAGCAAAACGTGGCGACAAAAAAGTCGAGCCAGACAATAAGTTCCAGTCCCAAATCGACATATGTTGCATTGCAAGCTGATAGCGCTCCTCGCTCTCGCGGAGCGCCCTTTCGTCTGACCGTTGACGAGTGACATCGACGCCAGTTGTTATCGTCTGCCCATCCACCAATTTCTGTTCACGTAAATCTGCTATAAGCCCATCAGTGCGAACTACTTCAAATATTCCGTGCGGATTTCTGTGATAAGCAATCCGTGCCGATGCCCAATTCTGTTCCCCGCCTTCAGGCAGTACTTTGTTGCCCGCCGTTGCGTTGGCAAAGTCTTCAAACTGAACGCCGATGTCAGACATTGGTCCCAGCCCGCTGTTCAGTTCTCGGAATAATCTGTTGGCGATCAATAGCCTGTCGTCCTGATCCCAAAGGGCAAACAATTCCTCAAGCCCTTCAACAGCCTGCGCTAAAACCTGATTTGCGGTTTCTGTGAATTTTGCCGCTTTCTTTTCCTCAGTGATATCGCGACCTGTACCCCGATAACCCAGAAACTCCCCTTTGGACGCAAAAATTGGAATACCCGAAGCTCGTACCCAGATCGTAGCACCGTCGATGACAGCCTCATATTCGAAATCTTTGAAGGGTTTATGCGTTGCCAAATCATCAAGGTGTCTTTGCCATTCTCGGCTATTGGTGACAGATCCTCCAAACTCTTCACGCTTTTTTCCAATCGCCTTATTTGGTGAGATAGGCGACGCGCCATGGCTTCCTTCTGAAAACCAAGTAAAGCGCAAATCATGGTCCATCTCCCAAAACCAGTCCGATCCGGCAGTGGCAAAACTTTCGAACCGTTTTTGGTTGTTTTCCAGTCGCGTTTTCCGGTTGATCGCAAGGGCAGTCAGAAAGGCCATTGCGAGGCTAAGCAGTCCGCCAAGAATAAGGACTGCCTCATCTTGGAAAGTGTCAAACGACGCAACCTGCATTTCGGTTGGCGCAATTATAATGGTCCACTCCCGTCCGTTCACTGAAACGATTGTAGAGGGTGACATCAATGTCGAATCAAAAGTTCCAACTGATGAGAAAAGTTCCTCTTCTTGGTCAAAGACTCTGATCTGATGGGTTCGGCCAATTTTTGCGCCAAGCGCGCTGCGGAACAATGGGCCCGCCCGAAATACTATATTAATAAATCCAGCGCCTTCGCCGTTCTTGACGATAGGGGAATAACCAACGAAACCGCGCCCCCCTTGCGCCAGATCGATTGGCGATGTTATTTGAATCTGACCTGTAGATTCTGCAGCGGCAAGTGCCTTAGCCGGGATGCGAAGGGCTCGGATCTCTAATCCCAATGCGCCTTCGTTACCTTTTTCTGGGGTGGTGATACGAACAATGCCTGTTGGATCAACCCAGTTAAGCGCCTGAAGGTCTTTGAATAATTTATGCACAACCTGCGCTTCAGCTCGAAATGCATCAAAATCTGGATTTGTGTCCGTGGTGAAATGTGAATGCAGCAGACGTCCCGCATGCAGCCGCGAAGAAATATGCGTTTCTAACCTAGTTGCAAAATTTGAAACCACCGTGAGCGTGTCGGCTGACAAACGTTCACTTTGAAGTGTTTTTGTTTCGCTCCAAATCAAAAATGTTGCCGCGAGAACCGATCCACCAACGACAAAAGGAAGCCCAGATTGGAACCATTTGATACGCTTTCCTGGCGCTGCTGTATTCGCCACCACTTTCTCCTGAGACAATTGGCACTACATCAGTTATCAACTTGAAAGGGCCACCAAGGGTTTCGTTTCTAGGCAATATATCATTGATTACACTGAGTTTGGAGTTGGACATCCCCGCTTAGGAACCTTTTAAAAGCTAGAGTATAGAGGGCCGGCGGTCCACCGGGACGTTAGGCACAGGCGCGGGTGGGCGTTTGGTCTACGTAGTGCGGTCATTCGTACAATTCGCTGCAAAGGTTCGAAAACTGTCCATCTCGACGAGTTTCTGCGGCAGAATTATTACTTGAAATGGCCTCCGGAGCCGTCTCCCGCACCGCAGGAATAGAACCCGCTACGTGCTTGTCTGAATGTCGGCTCCATGTGCTTTCGCATTCTTGGCTCGCATCCGCAGCGAATTCACTCTTCCCGCCCTTCGAGTTGGATGTCACACCGCGCACCATGGTCATAAATGGGCTGGAAGCAGCCGTTAGACGTAATTTACGCAAATGCCCGGTCAGGTCCGAAAGCACCCTAAGCGCTAGGTCGAATAAAGGTCTGTATAGCCCAAATTGTGTCTAGGTGAATGTCGTTCGCTGTGATGAATTCTGGCGGGAGAAACAAAAAATCCACCTTTTTTGAATCACCCCTCTTTATATCCACAAAAAGTGGATATTCCTTCACTTCCATAAAACGAGAGAAGAAGTCATGGCAACATTAGAATAAGCACGCATTCTAACACAGCAACAGACCGCCTCTGCGCATGAAATTCTGACCAACCCTGATCAGTTCTGCGATATCCCATCTCTTTGTCAGACGTCCTGGCAGATCATGAAAGCAGAGCGCGGCCAGACGGTGGACCTTGACAGCATTTGCCCCCTGCACACCAGTCCGAACCTATCAGCGACATCATTGCCCGTGTGCCCTGTTATGCCCTGTCCAAGGGCTACACGCTGCGCACCGAGCACCCCCTGCGGGCCACGGCCAAAGGCTAGGCCCACACTAGGTCGGAGCACCATCTCCCCGTCCCGGCCCTTTTCCCACATCAGCGGCGTGAGCGCCGCACAGGGGGCGCGTAAGCCACTCACTGACTTTGCCAGCGCGCCCTCCAACAAAGGAACCCACGTGGACGCCATGCCGGCACAATTTGAATTCAACCTTTGCACACCGGCAACTGGTGTACAGCCGCACCACGAAATGAGCACTGACGACACGACCACCACAAAACCATTTGGCCTGAGGGCAGCATGGCTGCACTTCGCAAACAAAAATGAAATCCGCTGACTGGCAAAGCTCCATATGCGCATTGAGCGCAAAAAAGCTGCCTTTGCTGTGTCTGTGGGCGAACGGCAGACCATCATGAGGCGCTGTATCCGCCGTATGCGCAGAGCTGGCGGAAAGCACTGATCTCTCTCCTTGGCCCATCACAAGGGGCCAGCGACAGAAACCAGGAGGACGACAATGGCTGACCGCATTATTCTTTTCAGCGCACCGATGGTTCAAGCCATCCTGCGCGAGATCCAAAATCCCGGCACAGGTAAGACGCAGACACGCCGGCTGATCACCAAGGAGGCCGCACAGGATGCCATTGAGGTATTCAGTCCCGGTTTTCTCACGCTCTGCGGCAACCGTGACCTGCTGCTCGTCAACGTAATCCCCGGCGACCGCCTGTGGGTCAAGGAAAATTGGCAGGCTTTGACCTATGGCGACTATCAGCCGACAAAATCACAGCCCTGCGACATTCGCTATGCGGCCACAGACCGCGAAGCGGATCTTGCCCCAGATATTCGTGGCTATCCTTGGCGCCCCTCTATCCACATGAACCGCTGGGCCTCGCGGCTGACGCTGGATGTGACCGACGTGCGGGTGCAGCGATGCAGGACATCAGCGAAGCGGATGCGGTAGCTGAAGGCATCACGTAGACCGAGCCGGGTTTGTTCGACTATCACAAACACGCAGAAATCAGGTTCACGTCCGCTAAGGCAGCCCTCAAAGACATATGGGACAGCCTGAACGGCACGCCTCGCAAGCCAGACGGCGCAAACATCAACTGGCAGGCAAACCCCTGGGTGGTGGCCGTCAACTTCCGACCGCACATCTGCAACATCGACCGAATGGAGTGTAAGTAGATGGCAATGCTCCGGCCTTTCACAGCTGAAACCCTTGCCCACCGGTGGGGTGTCAGTGCTACCACTATCCGCACACAGTGCAATGAGGTGAAGCTGCAGCACTTCCGCCTTGGTCGCCTATTCCGAATTCCAGCTGCAATCGTTGAGGAAGTTGAACAATGCCAGAGATCAGCATCGGACGTTTTCGAGGCGGATACTGCGTTTTCTGGCGCGAGGGCGGGGCGCGAAGACGTCATCAGCTTAAGGCACGTTCCCGAGCGGAAGCAGAACCAGAACCAGAAGCAATAGACGTCTACTGAAGCAAGACCCTCAACCAACGCCGTGAAAAATCAACGGTTACTGACATTTGGGAAGCTTGCCGGCTAGATCTCGGCGACAAGCCCACGGCCAAAACCATGAAGTACACCGGCAAGGCTGTGCTGGCCCACTTCGGAAGATATCGCCCCGATTAGATCGCTACCGCGCTTTGCCGCCGCTATGCTGAGAAACGCATGGCCCAAGATAAATTGCAGGGCACAATTCATACGGAATTGGGCCACCTGAGCAGCACCATGACATTCGCAGTCAAAGAAAGAATCATCGATCGCGCGCCCGAGATTGAACGCCCGGCCAAACCTACGCCGAAAGAGCGGTATCTGGAAAAAGAAGACGTTGCCGCGCTTATCGATGCGGCCTTGGCACCACACATAGCGCTGGCCATCCACCTACTGTTCGCCACCGCAGGCCGCGTTGGCGCAATTCTTGATCTAACATGGGATCGAGTAGTCTTTCAGCGCGGCGTAATCAACCTACGCCTGGATGACGCCAAAACCCGCAAAGGTCGCGCCATAGTGCCGATGAACTCAGGGGTCCGCGCCGCCCTGCAAACCGCCCACGACGCAGCCCTAACCGACTATGTAATCGAGTATGCAAGCGGACAGGTCAAAAACATCCGCAAAGGGTTTGTGGCAGCTTGCCGCCGCGCAGAGCTGGACAATGTTACCTTGCACACAATCCGCCACTCCAGCGCAGTCGCCATGGTATCCAACGGCGTCCCACTGGAAAAGGTGGCACAGTACCTCGGCCACTCAAACGTTGCGATCACCTACAAACCTATGCCAGGTTCGCCCCTGATCATCTGAAAGATGCCGCTGAAATCTTGGACTTCGTCCAGATCAGGAATGCTCGTTAAAGTGCATTAGGTTCAATGAACCGGGGCGCACTTTGTAAATACTAGCTAAGCCATTGAATAGATGGTGGGTAATAAGGGATTTGAACCCCTGACATCTTCGATGTGAACGAAGCGCTCTACCACTGAGCTAATCACCCGTGCGGCGGGTCTTACTCTCAGCCATCGTCGTCTGCAAGAGGGTCAGAAGCAGTTTCATCAGCTTGCATTGAATTTCCAGAAATGACCGTGCTCTGGCGGAGTTTACATATGATAATCCGCCCGTTGCTGCGCTCTACGCTTCGATTGATACGCAGTTTTCCCAGCGGTTGCAGGTTCAGTTCACGACCTCCACCGATGGCCTCACCAAGCACCGCTAGCATCGCTTCGACAACCGGCTTGGCGTCTTTCTTCTTAATGCCGGACCGCTCGACCACCAGATCGATAAGTTCCTTTTTACGCATCGGCAGATCTGCGGCCACGACATTGGGCTCAATGACCACCACCTCGGGTGTTGTAATTTCTGGTGAAGGCTCTGCAATGGCTGCAGCGGATGGTTTGGCTTTCGTTACCGGTCCAGCTTTGATGCCGGCACTGGTGGGTGTCTTGCGCGTGGTGGTTTTGGCTGTGCTGTTACGCTTTTTGATGCTCGTTGCCATGGTGTACCCCGTGGTTTGTGTGTCTGGTCCAAGGCTACGCGGGTTGAAAGCTAGTTGCCAGTTCAGCACCAGAAACAGGTCAAAATCGGCGCCGTTAACACTCATCAACAGCAAGTTGTTGCCAAAATGCGTACAATTTATAGCAAATCACCGGCTTACCGACAACTTGCCAGGCCGCGAGACCCGGCCAGAAACTATCGCTTGATGTCAGTTGACCGGCAATGTGTCGCGGCGGATCATGGTGCGTAGGGTGAAACTGGAGCGGGTGGAACGTATGCCCGGCACCCGCATCAATTGGTGCTCCAAAAAATGATCAAAACTGGTCAGATCACTGGCAACCACCCGCAGTAAAATATCGCGACTGCCGGTCATCAGGTAGCATTCCATCACCTCGTCAAACTGCCGCACTGCTCTCTCAAAGGCGCCAATGGCATCACTGATCTGATGCTCCAGTTCAACCGTCACAAAAATCGTCACCGGCAACCCCAGTTTGGCCTGATCCACCCGCGCCGAATATCCGGTGATCACCCCGGCATCCTCCAGCATCGCCACCCTCCGCGCACAGGGGGTCGGCGATAATCCAACCCGCTCGGACAGATCAGCCATTTTCTGCCGCCCATTCAGCTGCAACTCGGTGACAATCTTTTTATCAATGGCATCCATGAGATAATCCCTACTTGTCCCGCCCTTTATAGGGGAAATCTCCAAAATTTGCAAAATCTGCACGCCAATTTGGCGAAAACCCGCGTGCAAACTAGCTTATTAGGAGGCAACTGAGGAGCAAACCAAATGACTATCACTGCAGTGCCATCCAGCAGCCACGAAGAGATCTATAACATCCAGGACGCAGGCACCGGCCTGAACGGCTATATTGCCGTCCACTCCACCCTGCTTGGCCCCGCCGCCGGTGGGTTGCGGATGCGCCCCTATGCTAACGCTGTCGAGGCGCTGACCGACGTCAAACGGCTAAGCGAGGGCATGACCTACAAGAACGCCGCCGCTGGACTGCCGCTGGGGGGTGGTAAGGCGGTGATCATTGGCGATCCGGCCCACGATAAATCACCGGAAATGCTGCGCGCCTTTGGTCGTGGCATCGACGCCCTACAGGGCCGCTATTTCACGGCCGAGGACATGGGCATGAGCCCCAAGGACATGGCCCACCTTGCCGAAGCCACACCATTTGTTGCGGGGTTGTCAGATGGTAATTTTGCCAGTGGCGACCCCTCACCAATCACCGCGCGCGGTATATTCAACGCCGTCCGCACCGCACAAAAACACCATTGCGGCAGTGCCGAATTGGGCGGTGTGACGATCGCAGTTCAGGGATTGGGCAATGTCGGCTGGCATCTGTGCGACCTGTTGACGATGGCCGGGGCCAGCCTGATCGTCACCGACGTCGATACCGCACGAATTGCGAAAGCGGTGTCGGCGTTCAATGCCACCGCAGTCGAGACTGATCAGATCTATTCGGTTCAAGCTGACATCTTTGCCCCCTGCGCCATCGGCGGCATTCTCAATGCCACCACCATTCCACAGCTCAAAGTGGCAGTTGTGGCGGGTGGGGCCAACAACCAACTGGCCACCCGCCAAGACGGCGCCGCCCTGCATGGTCGCGGTATTCTTTACGCCCCCGATTTTGTCGCCAATGGCGGTGGTATCATCAACGTTGCAACCGAAATTCTGAAAATCTCAGATCGCGCGGATTTTGTAGATGAAAAGCTGATCGCCCTGGACATGACAATGCAGGCCATACTGCGCCAAGCCAAAGCCGAGAACACCTGCCCCGACGCCGTAGCCATTGCCACTGTACAAGCCAAGATGGCGCGCCTGGCAGCATGATCCAAAACCAATAAGGGCGGCCCTGTTGGGACCGCCCTTTGATTTCTCATGATCGCAGTGAGATCAGTGGGTCGTTGCCCCTGCCCCACCTTCAGGATGCCTTAGCGCGGCTCTGGCAGCAGCGGCTTCCTCTTCGGCCTCTTCATCCCACTCAATGGGCTCAGGCGCTCTGATCAGAGCATGCTTCAGCACTTCAGACACATGCGAAACGGGGATGATTTCCAGCCCTTCTTTCACATTATCCGGAATCTCTGGCAGATCCTTTTCGTTCTCCTGCGGGATCAGCACGGTCTTGATGCCACCGCGCAGCGCCGCCAGAAGTTTTTCCTTGAGACCACCGATGGGCAGCGCATTGCCCCGCAGAGTGACCTCGCCGGTCATCGCAATATCCTTGCGCACCGGGATCTGGGTCAACACGGAGACAATCGATGTAACCATAGCCAAACCGGCACTGGGGCCATCTTTGGGCGTTGCTGCCTCGGGCACGTGCACGTGAATGTCCAAGCGGTCAAAGCGCGGCGGTTTGACACCGATCTGAGGCGAGATCGAGCGCACATAAGACGCCGCAGCCTCAATTGACTCCTTCATCACGTCGCCCAGCTTCCCGGTGGTCTTCATCCGACCCCGGCCGGGCAGCCGCAGTGCCTCGATCGACAGCAGTTCACCGCCAACAGATGTATAGGCCAGCCCAGTAACCACCCCGATCTGGTCTTCCTGTTCAGCCAGACCATAGCTGAATTTCTCCACGCCAAGGAAATCGTTCAAATTGCCCCCCGTCACGGTGACACTCTCGGCTTCCTTTTTGATGATCTTGGTCAGCGATTTGCGCGCCACCTTAGCGATCTCACGCTCAAGATTTCGCACCCCGGCCTCGCGCGTGTAAACGCGGATGATTTTGGTCAACGCATCGTCGGTCAACTCAAACTCCTTGGTTTTCAAGCCATGGTTCTTGACCTGCTTTGACACCAGATGCTGCTTAGCAATCTCGCGCTTTTCGTCCTCGGTGTAGCCCGACAGCGGGATGATCTCCATCCGGTCCAACAACGGCCCCGGCATGTTGTAGCTGTTCGAAGTAGTCAGGAACATCACGTTTGAGAGGTCATATTCGACCTCCATATAGTGATCGACAAAGGTCGAGTTCTGCTCCGGATCCAGCACCTCCAACATCGCCGAAGCCGGATCGCCACGGAAATCCTGACCCATCTTGTCGATCTCATCGAGCAGGATCAGCGGATTGGTGGTTTTGGCCTTCTTCAGCGCCTGAATGATCTTGCCGGGCATGGACCCGATATAGGTCCGGCGGTGGCCACGGATCTCGGACTCGTCGCGAACCCCGCCCAGTGAAATGCGAATGAATTCACGTCCAGTGGCGCGTGCCACTGATTTACCCAGACTGGTTTTACCAACACCCGGAGGCCCAACAAGACAGAGGATCGGCCCCTTCAGCTTGGTCGAACGCTGCTGCACCGCAAGATACTCAACGATACGTTCCTTGACCTTCTCTAGGCCATAGTGATCATCATCAAGGATTTCCTGCGCTTTGCTCAAATCCTTCTTCACTCGGGATTTAGTGCCCCATGGGATCGACAGCATCCAGTCGAGGTAGTTGCGCACAACCGTGGCCTCAGCCGACATCGGCGACATGTTCTTCAGCTTCTTCAGCTCGCCTTCGGCCTTTTCCAAAGCCTCTTTGCTCAGCTTGGTGGCCTTAATCTTGGCCTCCAGCTCGGCCAACTCACCCTCGCCCTCTTCGCCGTCACCCAGCTCACGCTGGATCGCCTTCATTTGTTCGTTCAGGTAATATTCACGCTGGGTCTTCTCCATCTGAGATTTAACCCTGGTCTTGATCTTCTTCTCGACCTGCAGCACCGACATCTCACCCTGCATCAGGCCATAGACCTTCTCCAGTCGCTCGGACACCGACAGGGTTTCCAGCAGGTCCTGCTTTTGCTCGACCTCAATGCCAAGATGCCCGGCAACCAGATCGCCCAATTTGGCCGGCTCCGCCGACTCGCCCACTGCAGACAATGCCTCTTCGGGGATGTTCTTGCGGACCTTGGCATAGCGTTCGAACTCATCGCCGACAGTGCGCAACAATGCCTCGGTGGTGGTAACGTCGCCCGGAATCTCGATCAGATATTCAGCACGGGCTTCAAAGAAATTATCGTTCTCCAGATATTCAGTAATGCGCACCCGAGCATGGCCCTCGACCAGCACTTTGACAGTGCCATCCGGCAACTTCAGCAGTTGCAAAACATTGGCCAGAACACCCACAGTATAGATGCCATCGGCTTCGGGATCATCCTCGGCCGGGTCAACCTGACTGCTCAGCAAAATCTGCTTGTCGTCAGCCATCACCTCTTCCAAGGCGCGCACCGACTTTTCCCGGCCCACAAACAGCGGCACGATCATATGGGGAAACACCACGATGTCGCGCAACGGCAGTACAGGATAGGAAGAATTGAGAGGCTCTTGCATAATCGGTCCTTACTTTTGGCAAGACGATCCGGTCCCGAATTTCGGCAACCTTGGTTCGTCTCCTCGTTGGATCTGTTAATCTGGGGCAGCAAAGGTTGGTTTTCAACCCGCAAGCTGTCAAGTTGCCGCATAGTTTGCCTTCAGCCGCGCGCGACCACAAGACTTCAAATGCAGTCAGGGTGACCAAAACCATAATAATTGAGCGTTCCGGCCTACTCGCCCGTCAATGTTTCTTTTTGCATAAAGTACTCCCGCCGGAGGCGCCGAATAAAGCCTCCAGCCGAAACGCCCGCGTCTCAAAGTGGCTCAATATCCCCTTGCGCCCGACCCGCATGGAAATCACTCTGCCATGTTGAAAATACTCCCGCCGCAATCGCCTCGCGCATGCCTGCCATAATATCCTGAAAATACTGGAGGTTGTGCCAAGTCAGCAGCATACCGCTGATCATCTCGTTGCTGCGAAACACATGGCTCAAATAGGCCCGCGAGTAATTGCGGCAGGCTGGGCAAGAACAATTTTCATCCAACGGGCGCGGGTCATCGATGTGTCGGGCATTCTTGATGTTGACCACCCCCTGGCGGGTATAGACCTGCCCTGTCCGACCTGACCTGGACGGCAACACACAGTCCATCATGTCAATGCCACGCGCCACCGCGCCAACGATATCATCAGGCTTGCCCACGCCCATCAGGTATCTCGGTTTATCCTCGGGCAGCATATCCGGCGCATAGTCCAGCACGCCGAACATCGCCTCCTGACCTTCTCCAACGGCTAAGCCGCCCACCGCATAGCCATCAAACCCAATCTCGCGCAGTTTCTCAGCGCTTTCGGCGCGCAACTCTTGCGTCACACCACCCTGCTGAATGCCAAACAACGCATGGCCGGGCCGGTCGCCAAAAGCATCGCGCGAGCGAGCAGCCCACCGCATCGACATCCGCATGCTCTCCGCCACCTGAGCATCCGTTGCAGGCAATGCCGGGCATTCGTCGAAACACATAACAATATCGCTGCCCAACAACCGTTGGATCTCCATCGACCGTTCCGGGGTAATCTCGTGCTTGGACCCATCGACGTGACTTTTGAAGGTCACCCCATGCTCGGTCAGCTTGCGCAGCCCCGCCAGCGACATCACCTGAAACCCACCTGAGTCGGTCAGAATGGGGCGTTCCCAATTCATGAACTTGTGCAGTCCCCCCAAACGATCAATCCGTTCAGCCGTGGGGCGCAGCATCAAATGATAGGTATTGCCAAGCAAGATGTCGGCCCCGGTCGCGCGCACGCTTTCCGGCATCATCGCCTTAACCGTCGCCGCGGTGCCAACCGGCATAAAGGCCGGCGTACGGATCTCACCACGCGGTGTCGAAATCACCCCAGTCCGGGCTTTGCCATCGCTGGCCTGCAGATCAAATGTGACTTTCGGCGACATCGGTATATCCTCATCCTAACTACAGGGCAGCGCAACTTGGCGCATTTGCCTGATCGCGGCGGATTTGGCAAGCCTCATCCCATCTTGCCACAAACCGTCCCAAGGCCCATACATGGGTTGAAATAGGGGGATTTGCCTCCATATGTATACCATAGTACACAAACATTGAGGTCCAGCATGTCCGAAGACCAGATTATTCGATTAATTTCACAGAACCTCCTTTACCTGCTTGGTGCGATCTTCCTGATCATTGTGATCCTGAAAGGCGTCCGCATCGTCCCGCAGTCCGAGAAGTTCGTCGTTGAACGATTTGGCCGTCTACACGCGGTGCTTGGCCCAGGCATCAACTTTGTCATTCCCTTTCTTGATGCGGTTGCGCACAAGATTTCGATTCTAGAGCGGCAACTGCCCTCTGCCAGCCAGGATGCGATCACCAAGGACAACGTCTTGGTGCAGGTCGAAACCTCGGTGTTCTACCGCATCATCGAGCCGGAAAAAACCGTTTACCGGATCCGCGACGTCGACGCTGCCATTGCCACCACAGTGGCAGGGATCGTGCGTGCCGAGATCGGCAAAATGGACCTGGACGAAGTGCAATCCAACCGCGACCAACTGATCCGCACAATCAAAGTTGCG
>MAAY01000001.1:59647-71611 GCA_002162795.1 Rhodobacterales bacterium 56_14_T64 | reverse complement strand
GCGTGGCTGGGTTGGTTGACTACCTGCGGGATGAGGGGGTCAGCCATGTGGTGGATGCCACCCATCCTTTTGCCGCGCAGATGAGTGCCAATGCCGTTGCAGCCTGCGCCGAGGCCGGGGTGGAGTTGTGTGCATTGGAGCGGATGCCATGGCTGGCGACTGAGGGTGATGACTGGGTCATGGTTGCGGATATGGCGGCGGCGGTTGCTGCGCTGCCCGAGCAGGGCGCGCGGGTATTTCTGGCGATTGGCAAACAGAATCTGGACGTCTTTGCCACCAAGCCGGGCAATCATTACCTGCTGCGGCTGGTGGATGCGCCCGAGACCGCATTGCCGCTGCCGTCGAACACGGTGGTGATTGCGCGTGGGCCGTTTGATGGGGTCGCAGATGAGGCATTGATGCGCGATCACGCGATCACCCATGTGGTGGCCAAGAATGCCGGGGGAATGGGGGCCGAGGCCAAGCTTGTCGCGGCGCGTGCGCTGGGGCTGCCGATTGTGATGATCGACAGGCCGCAACTGCCCGAGAGGCATGTGCTGTGCCGTGTGGATGAGGTGATGGCCTGGCTGGATCATTCCTAGTCGCCCTTGGCAAAGCGTGGCGTGTAGACGTGGTGACCAACCCGGCGGGTGTCGGCATTGCCAACGATGACCACTGTGCGCATGTCGGCCATCTCGGGCCTTGCCTGATCTAGTGTCACGGTGGTGATGGTCTCGCCGGGTTTGGACACGTCGCGGGCAAAGGAAATCAGGGTGTCGCCGCCGCAGGCCTCGCGCAGGATTTCCAGCGCCCGGCCAAACTGATGTGGGCGGGACTTGGAGCGCGGGTTGTAGAACCCCATGGCAAAGCCAGCTTCGCCCGCCAGACGCAGGCGTTTTTCGATCAGGCTCCACGGTTTCAGGTTGTCGGACAGATTGATGGCGGCAAAGTCGTGGCCCATGGGGGCACCGATGCGGGCCGATGCGGCGAGCATGGCGGTGATGCCGGGCAGCACCTGAATGTCCAGATCGAGCCAGTTGGGATCACCTGTTTCTAGGGCTTCGAACACGGCGGAGGCCATGGCAAAGACACCAGGATCACCAGAGGAAACGACAACCACGCGCTTGCCTGCGGCGGCCATTTTCAGCGCGTGAGTGGCGCGTTCAATCTCGACCCGGTTGTCTGTTGCATGCAGGGTGAGGCCGGGACGTTCAGGGATGCGTTTGACATAAGGGATGTAGCCGACGATGTCGGTGGCTTCGGCCAAAACGTCCTGTACTTGTGCCGTGACCATGGTTTCATTGCCGGGGCCTAGGCCTGCGATTTTCACCCATCCTGTGTATGTCGCACTCATGGGCGGCGTCCTTCACCGTGGATGATGACGATCGAGAAATAGGGGACCTCGCCTGTTACATCCGTTAGCTTCTGTACGGTCTGGCCGGGCATGGTGCCGTGTTCTACCAGCCATGCCTGGTCCAGCTTGCCTGCGGTTTCCAGCGCGCGGCGCAGTTTGGGCAGGTTACGGCCGATCTTCATCACCACCAGTGCATCGGTGTTGGCGGCGCGGGCGGCCAGCTCGTCCTCGGGCAGCGTGGCCATGGCGACGGTCAGCACGTCATCACCCCAGGTGATGGGGTGGCCTGTCGCGGTCCAGCAGCCGGACATGCCGGTGATGCCGGGGATCACCTCGACCTCGGCGCGGCCCTGCAGGCGGGTGTAGAGATGCATGAAAGAGCCATACATGAAGGGATCGCCTTCGCACAGGACAACAACGTCTTTGGTTTGGGTGATCTCGGTGAGTGTGTCGGCCCATTCATCGTAGAAGGCTGAAAGTTGGCGGTTGTATTCAGGGTCCGAGAAGTGGATCTCGGTGGTGAGTGGGTATTCCATCGCATGTTCGGTGACAGCATCGGGCAGCAGCCCGTCGACCAGCGCGCGGGCCTGACCGGTGCGGCCTTTCTTGCGGAAATAGGCGACATTGCTGGCGCCCTGCAGAGCCCGGTAAGAGCGCAGGCTCATCAGGTCAGGGTCGCCGGGGCCGAGGCCTGCGCAGATCACTTTACCCATGGTCACTCTTTCCAACTGGCCAGCGCGTTGACGGCGGCAACGGTGATGGCCGATCCGCCCAGACGGCCTTGTACGATCATTGACGGCACTGGTAAATCCAACATCAGGGCGTCTTTGGATTCCATGGCGCCGACAAAGCCGACCGGGCAGCCGATGATGGCGGCGGGACGGGGGCAGTTGGGGTCTTGCAGCATGTTCAACAGGTGGAACAGGGCGGTGGGGGCATTGCCGATGGCGACAATGGCTCCGTCCAGATTGGGGCGCCAGAGTTCTAGTGCGGCAGCCGAGCGGGTGTTGCCCATGTCCTTGGCCATGTCTGGGACGCGTGGGTCGCGCAGGGTGCAGATGACCTCGTTGTTTGCGGCGAAGCGGGGGCGGGTGATGCCCTCGGATACCATGTAGGCGTCGCAAAGGATTGGCGCTCCGGCGGCCAGAGCGGCACGGGCAGTGACTGCCATGTCGGGAGAGAAGCGGATGTGCTGTTCCAGTCCAACCATGCCGGCGGCGTGGATCATGCGGACAGCGACGCTTTCCTCGTCTTTGGAGAAGCGGGCCAGATCGGCCTCGGACCGGATGGTGGCAAAGCTCTCGGCGTAGATGGCGGCGCCGTTGGTTTGGTAGGTGTGGCGCATGTCAGCAGCCCTTTGTCAGAATGTCGGGAGAGGTGCGCAACTGGTCGGCGCTTAGGTTTTTTTGTGCGGGCTGATCTGCGGCGGTGCCGCCCTGGATCAGATGATAGGTGTCGGGGGCGGTGGCGGTCAGGGTCAGAGGAGAAGCACCGGGATGGGCGCAGCCTTTGGTGCAGCCCGAGACGTGTAGTTTGCTGCCCGGTGGCACATAGGGGGCAAGGTCCCGGGCCAAAGCCCGTGTGGACGAGAGCGCCTGCAGGCAGCCGGGTGCTCCGGTGCAGGCACTTACTTGCAGGCGCGGATCTGTGGCGTCCAGGATCAGGCTGGGGAGTGGGACGATGTTGTCAGTGGTTTCGACCAGCAACATCCGCCATGGGGTAAGGCGGAGGGGGCCATAGCTGGCCAGAGTGGCGAAATCCGTGGCGGTGATCTGGCCGAATTCCAGCCCGATTAGCCTGCCAGTGGCGGTTTGTATCAGATGTTGTTGTGGCGCGGGGGCGGCAAGAGGGGCGCCATGCGCAGGGGGTGGCCCGCGGCGCGCAATGAGCGGGCGCATCCTGCCGTGACCGTTTGGCGCGCCGCCTTGGGCCAGGAACCAGCGAGCGAGAATGAGGGCTTCGTCGGCTGCGCTGTCCAGTGTCACGCTTTGGCTCGTTTCAGCGCCGTCGGCCACAAGCACAAATCCGTTGCCGTTGCGTTCAATCCGGATATCGGCAGCGGTATCGCGCAGCACAGGTGCAGGCCCGGTATCCACGGCAAAGCCGAATTTTCCTGGCAAGGTCAAGTCCGTCGCCTGTAGCAACCCGCTGTTGAGGCGTTGGGTCAGAATATGGGTTTCGTCGCCAGCGGACCAGAATGGCGCGACCAGCACATTGCGGCGTGCCTCGATTGCGGCGTCGTTGTCGACAAGGCCGAGATCCTGAAGGGCGGTGATCAGTGCGGGATGCTGGTCAACTGTGACCCCGCGCAGTTGTAGATTGGCGCGGGCCGAGACATCCAGAATGCCGTTGCCATAGCGTTCGGACAGCTCGGCTACGGCTTGGGCTTGTTCAACTGACAGACGTCCCAGTGGCGCGCGGATACGCACGACCAGTCCATCACCGGACATCATTGGTCGCAGCGCACCGGGGCACCAGCCGTAGACCTTGGGGGTCATGGATGTGGCTGCGCCAGTCATGCGGCACCCTCGAGATCGGCGATAATCGAGTTGCGGCGACTGGTCCACAGGCCAGCCTCATGTAGTGCTCGGAAGCGGTCGCGCATCGCCAGCAGGGCCTGTGGATTCTCGACCTGCATAAAGGCAACCAGATCGTCGCGGCCCAAAGTGGCCTCGTAATACAGGTCGAACAGGTGCGGAGGGACAGCCTGGGCCAGATGGGCAAAGGCGGCCATGTGGTCGAGGGTGGCCGAAATCTCGGCGCCACCGCGGAAACTGTGCTGCATCATCGAGGTAGCCCAGTCCGGATTGGCAGCGCGGGCGCGGGTGACGCGGGCGATTTCCTCGCCCAAGCTGCGCGCCTGAGGCTGATCCGGCCGAGTCATGTCCATGTGATACAGCGCAGGGCTGGGCTGGCCGATGCGGGCCATGGCGGCGGCAAAACCGGCCTCGTGTGCGGCATAGTCGGCGGCCATCAGCAGGTCGGTTTCCGGTAGATCTTGCAGGTGAACAAAGCTGTCGGCACCTTGCAGTCGGTTCTCTAATGCGTCGCGGGCCGGGGTGATATCCCCCTGGGCATCGATGGCGTGGGACGAGGCGTTGAGCCAGGCCTCGCCTGCGGCCTGACGGGCGGTGTCGGTGTAGGTTTCAAGATACGCGCCCATGTTGAGACCATATTGCCCCGGCTTAGGGCCAAAGACCCGTGGAGTTTTGGTCTGGTAGGGGTTGTCTGTTGCATCTTCCTCGCGCAATGCCAGCGCGGCGGCGGCGGTCTCAAACATTTGCGCCAAACCGGGAAACACATCGCGAAACAGGCCCGAGACGCGCAGGGTGACGTCGATGCGCGGGCGACCCAGCAGGGCGAGCGGGATGATCTCGAAGCCGGAGACCCGATCGGAGTTGTCGTCCCAATTGGGGGCGAGGCCGGCCAGATGCAGCGCCATTGCAAATTCCTCGCCTGCGGTGCGCATGGTGGCCGAGCCCCAGAGGTCAATCACCAACCCCTTAGGCCAGTCGCCGTGGTCCTGAAGGTGGCGGCGCAGCAGTTCTTCGGCCAGTTTGACCCCTTGCGCCTGCGCCGCGCGCGACGGCACCGCGCGTGGGTCGGTAGTAAAGAGGTTGCGTCCGGTGGGCAGCACATCCGAGCGGCCCCGGAAGGGTGAGCCGGAGGGGCCGGGGGCGACCAGTTGGCCGTTGAGGGCGGCGAGCAGGCCATCGCTTTCTTCGTCTCCGCAGGTGCCGGATCCAAAGATATGCAGGCCTTCACCGTACTGAGATTCTTTGATATCGCAGACAAAGCGGTCGATGCGTGTCAGCGCCTCAGCAGCGGAGCTGTTATCATCTAGGCCCAGATCAGCCTCGACCCCGGTGCCCTGCGCCTCACTCCGGATGTCGGCGATCAAGCGGTCGCGGCGGGCTGGGTCGAGACCTTCGGCGGTGGAGTATTCATCCAACAGGCTTTCCAGCCGGGCCATGCCGTCGGGCAGTGAGGTCTGCGCAAGGGGGGGAGGCAGGTGGCCTAGGGTGATCGCTCCAATGCGGCGTTTGGCCTGTGCTGCCTCGCCGGGGTCGTTGACAATGAAGGGGTAGATCACTGGCAGGGCACCGGTCAGCACCTCGGGCCAGCAGATGGGGGACAGGGCCACGGATTTGCCGGGTAGCCATTCCAGCGTGCCATGGGCGCCGATGTGGACCAGTGCATCGATCTGGGTCTGTAGCCACAGATAGAAGGCAACATAGGCGTGGCGCGGGGTGCGCTCTAGGTCGTGGTAGTCGTCGGTGCGGGTGCTGACATCGCCGCGCTCGGGCTGTAGCGCGATCAGGGATTTGCCGCAGCACAGGGCGCGAAAGTGGAAGGCGCCATCGCGGTGGTCGGGGTCGGACTGTGGCTCGCCCCAGGCCTGCAATAGGTCGTCGCGGAGGGATTGCGGCAGCTGCGCCAGCGCGGTTTGGTAGTCGGCAAGCGAAAACGTCAGTGTCTCGGTTAACAATCGTGGAGCGAGATCGCCTGGCTGCGCCACGTCATAGCCTTGATTGGCAAGGGAGCTGAGGATTTCTGTAGCAGAGACGAGGGCGTCCAACCCGACGGCGTGGGCCAGTTGGTGGGCTTTGCCGGGGTAGGTGGACAGCACCAGAGCGAGGCGTTTGTCGGCGTTGGGCAGAGACGACAGGCGGTGGTGGCCAGTGATCCGGTCCACCACAGATGTGATGCGGCTGGGGTCCGGCTGGTGGGCGAAGCGCGAGTATTGCAGGTCGGGGTCTTTGCGGCCCGGTGACTTGAAGCTGACCACACCGGCAAAGATGCGGCCATCGACCTCGGGCAGGACGACGTGCATGGCGAGGTCGGCTGGGGAAAGACCCCGTGTGGCCTCGGCCCAGTCTTTGCGGCGGGCGGTGGACAGGGCGACCTGAAACACCGGACAGCCTGTGGTGTTCAGCGGTGAGGCGCTGCCATTGCTGGTGATCGCGGAAAAGGCGGTGGCATTGATGATCGCTGCTGGGGCTAGGTGGGGTAGGGTTTCACGCAGCCAATTGGCGGTGTCGGGGGATTTCAGGCTGGCGGCGAAGATGCCGTAGGCGGCAAAGCCTCGGGTGCGTAGCTCAGTAATCAGGTCATCCACTGGGGCAGTGTCGGCGGCGGTGAGGTACGAGCGGTAGAAGCTGACGAGGAAGAGGGGTTTTCCATCGGGTGCGATGGAGGAGATGACGCCTTTGGTAGGGTCGTAAAAGCCATGTTCGGGCGTTGTCTTAAGGCCGAATACCGGTTTGGCATAAAGACCCGCTGCGAGTGCCAGTTGCGCCAATGCGGCCTGTGCGGCGACAGCTCCACCGGCATCACAGAGCGATTGCAGGCGGCGCAGGGTTGAGACTGGTAGGGTGGAGAGTTCATCCAGTCGCGGGTCTTCGCGGCCATCGGCAGGCAGGATGGCCAGTGCAATGCCGTTGCGGCGCGCCAGATCCTGCAGGGTGGCGAGACCGTAAGACCAATAGCTTTCGCCGCCGATCAGCCGCACCAGAATGCCTTTGACGCCGTCGAGGGTTTGTTCGGCGTAGGTGTCCACTGAAAGCGGGTGTTTCAGCGCCACCAGATTGGCCAGTCGCAGTGAAGGCAGGGTGCCGTCCGCGCGGTGCCAGCCCGCCGCAAACGCGCCGAGGTCACTGTCGGAGAACGACAGAACCACTAGATCAGCCGGGGTTTGGCCCAGATCCTGTGGGGTCTCTCCTTCTTCGAGACCGTGGCTTTCGCGGAAGACGACGTGCATTAGATTTGGCCTTTGGGATCGTGCGTGTGTGTGCGTTTGGTGTGTTTAGTACGGCGATGTTGACGGTGGTGGGCGGTTCCCGACCTCAAGTAGGTGTGAAACGCCTTCTGTCATGTAAAATGACTTTGCCCGACCGATAGGCCGGGCTTGCCAGATCGCCCCTCTACGCCCCCAGTTCGGCGCGGATGGCGGCGCTGTCGATGTCGTCGTGTTCGGCAATGACGACCAGCTGAGTGCGACGTGGATCGCTGCCCCAGGGCTTGTCATATTGCGCGCGCAGGCGTTCGCCTACGGCCTGTACCAACATCCGCATCGGCTTGCCTTCAACCGCGACATAGCCTTTGACGCGCAGGATATTGCGCTCGCGGGCCAGTTTCACGATGGCATCCTGCAGCGCCTGCGGGTCTTTGACTTCGCCCATTTCGACCACGATGCTTTCAAAATCGTCATGTTCGTGGTCGTGGTGGCCGTCGTGGTGCGATGGGCGCGCGTCCAGATCATCTTCGGCGGCGGCGTTCAGTCCCAAAACGATGCGCGGATCAATGATGCCTTCGCTCATTGGCAAGACCGGCAGGCTGCGTGGGTTGATGCTGGTGATCACTTTGCGGGCCTGCGCCACGCCGTCCTCACCGGCCAGATCAGCCTTGGACAGCAGGATGATGTCAGCGCAGGCGATCTGGTCCTCGAAGACCTCGGATAGCGGCGTGTCGTGATCGATGCTGTCGTCAGCCTCGCGCTGGGCCTGTACGGCGTCCAGATCGGGGGCGAATTGGCCCTTGGCGACGGCCTCGGCATCGGCCAGGGTGATCACCCCGTCGACAGTGATACGAGAGCGGATGGCGGGCCAGTCAAACGCCTTGAGCAGCGGTTTGGGGAGCGCCAGACCTGAGGTTTCGATCAGGATATGCTCGGGCGGGTTGGGCAGCGCCATCAGCGCCTCGATTGTGGGGATGAAATCATCCGCCACGGTGCAACAAATACAGCCGTTGGCCAGTTCGATGATATTGTTCTCGGGGCAGTTTTCATCGGCACAGGATTTCAGGATATCGCCATCGACCCCGGCTGTGCCAAATTCATTTACCAGAATGCCCAGACGCTTGCCCTGTGGGTTCTGCATCAGGTGACGGATCAGTGTGGTTTTACCAGCGCCCAGAAATCCGGTGACGACTGTGACCGGGATCTTGTTGAGATCGCTCATTGAATTACTCCTGAGACGGGGCATCGACCGGCGGGATGCGGGCGATGGATTGTTTGCGGAAAATGACCGGGCGTTCGCGCCATGGGACAAGGCCATCGTCGGTGGCTGCATAGGCGGCAGCGCCTGCGATGATGTCGTCAATGTGTTCGTTGGGATCGAGATCGCCGTAAATATACGTCCAGCGCTTTTCACCACCGCTGAGCACCATTGAACAGCCGCGTTTGCAGGCAGACAGGCACTCGACACCGCGGACATTGACGCCCTCGGGCAGCCCGGTTTCTTTCAGGGCCGCCAGAAGAATAGAGCCCGGACGCGTAGCATCAGGATCGACATCCGCACGGCGGCAGGTGGTACAGACAGTCAGCGTTACATCACCCATAGGGGCCCGTCTCCTTGGTTTTGGCGGACAGGGTAGGGCCAGAAGGGGACCCTGGCGTGCAGGATCCCTCAACCGGTTGCGACACACCCCGTTCGCCCGTTGATCTCATGTGTTGGCAGGTCTCCCGGCTTGCGGAGTCAAAAGGCGATGGGCCTTTTTACGGTTCTCTTGCCTTCCCGGCCCATAGGGCCAGTGGCATCAGAGACCTCTCCGGTCACGGTCGCGGGGGCGGCTGTGCTTGCACCTGGTGATCCCGGATGGATCACTGGTCACATCACATTCCCTCTTCGCCTGTTAAAAACAGGAACCAACAAAACCCCCTTGCGTCATCCCCCCTGTCCTTGTCAAGTCATAGCTGGAATCAGCAGGAGACTCGCCGTGAGTGACACCCCCAAAAAAGAAGCCCCCATCGATGATGAGGCCCGCCATGCGGCCAAGATGGTCAAGAAAAAAGCCGCGCGTGACCGGATGATGGCCACCAAGGATGGTGAGAAGGGGTTGATCATCATTCACACCGGTCCGGGCAAGGGCAAAAGCAGTTCGGGTTTTGGTATGATCATGCGTTGTATTGCGCATAAGATGCCGTCAGCCGTGGTGCAGTTCATCAAGGGCGGATGGCAGACTGGTGAGCGGACACTGATTGAGGAAAACTTCTCGGATCTGTGCCAGTTTTACGCGATGGGCGAGGGGTTCACCTGGGAGACGCAGGATAAGGCGCGCGATATTGCCGCCGCCAAGGCAGGCTGGGAAAAGGCCAAAGAGATGATCCGGGACGAGCGCAATACCATGGTGCTGCTGGATGAGATCAACATCGCGCTGCGTTATGAATATCTGGATCTGGCCGAGGTGGTGGAGTTCCTGCAGACAGAAAAGCCGCCGATGACGCATGTCATTCTGACTGGGCGCAACGCTAAGGAAGAGCTGATCGAGATCGCCGATTTGGTGACCGAGATGGGGCAGATCAAGCATCCGTTCCGCGCCGGGATCAAGGCGCAGAAGGGCGTTGAATTTTAGAGTAGAGTTGACTGCGGAGGCGCGTGATCGCCTGCCCGTGGGACGGCGATCGACGTTGATTGGAGGCAGTTTATGTCTACAAAATCCGTACAAGATCGATGTGAGGCGTTGGCCTCACCAAATCGCCTACCCGCCGGGACGGGTAGGCGATTGTGCGGCGGCCTGCGGCCTTGCTTCCGCGCTTAGGGGGTCATGCAGCTTGTTTGGCTGCTTTTTCCGCTATGTACCCATCCACCGCCGTGCGCTGCTCATCTGTCAGACGCAGGCCAAGTTTGGTGCGGCGCCACAGGTAATCTTCGCCACTGCGCACCCATTCGCGAGCAATGGCCCAGTCCAGTTCACGCTCGGTAATCGTTGCACCAAAGTCCTGACCCAGATCTGTGGCTGATTTGGCATCGCCCAGCACCTCCCAGGCTTCGGTTCCATAGGCGCGGATCAGGCGGCGCGAGGCATAGGCGGTCAGGAAGGGGTAATCTGAGGCCAGTGTATCTTGCAGGGTTTTCACCTCACCCACCGGAAAGTCTCCTCCCGGCAGGGAAATGCCGACGGTCCAGGCCGATTTCACGCCGGGCAGTGCCTCGCTGATTTTGTCCAAAGCGGCCTCGGCCAGTTTGCGGTAGGTGGTGATCTTACCGCCAAAGATGTTGAGCAGTGGTGCCGCATCTTGGTCTAGGGACAGCACGTATTCGCGGGTGGCTGCCGTCGCCGAGCTGGCGCCGTCATCATACAGCGGGCGCACACCGGAATAGGTCCAGACGATTTGATCCCGTGTCACCGGTTTGGCGAAATACTCGGACGCGAATTGGACCAGATAGTCCTGCTCAGCCTCGGTGCATTCAGGCGCGGTATCGGCATCTGAGTGATCGGCGTCAGTGGTGCCGATCAGGGTATAGTCTTCCTCGTAGGGAATCGCGAAAATGATCCGACCATCAGTGCCTTGGAAGAAATAGCAGCGGTCATGATCATATAGTTTTGGCACCACGATGTGACTGCCACGCACCAGCCGCACGGTCTCGCGACTTTTGATTTTCAGCTGATTTTTCAACAGATCAGCCACCCATGGTCCACCAGCGTTGACCAGCATTTTGGCGCGACGCGCATAGGTCTCGCCGCTGTCGCGGTTCTGAAGTGTGATCACCCAGTGATCGGTCTGGCGATCCGCCGCAATCACCTTGGTACGCGGCAGAATGGTAGCGCCACGGTCCTGTGCGTCGCGGGCGTTCAGCATCACCAAGCGGGCGTCCTCGACCCAGCAGTCGGAATACTCAAAAGCAGTTTTAAATTTGGGGTTCAGCGGTCTGCCTGCGGTATCCGTGGTCAGGTCCAGCTTGCGGGTGCCGGGAAGGATGCCGCGTTTGCCAAGGGTGTCATACATGAACAGGCCAAGACGGATCAGCCAAGCGGGGCGGCGGCCCTTCATCCAGGGCAGGATCAAGGACAATAATTTCGATGTCGGGGTGTCATTGTCAAACCGCATGTCGCCGTGGAACGGTAGCACAAAGCGCATCGGCCAGGAGATATGCGGCATCGCCTGCAGCAGCACCTCACGCTCGATCAACGCCTCGCGGACCAGTCGAAACTCAAAATACTCCAGATAACGCAGCCCGCCGTGAAATAGCTTGGTCGCAGCCGAAGATGTGGCCGAGGCGAGATCGTTCATTTCTGCCAGAGTGACCGACAATCCGCGGCCTGCGGCGTCGCGGGCAATGCCGCAACCATTGATGCCACCGCCAATGATGAAAAGGTCAGAGATAGGCTCGTCAGTCATTTTCGCTGCTTTCGTTTGGTAATGCGGTCAAGATTTGGGTTTCAGCGCGTTGGGCTATCAGGGCGTATTCTTCGGAAACCGGCCGGTCGGTGATTAAGTAATCCAGATCTTCTAATGCACAGATGCGGACTGGCGCTGTACGTTCGAACTTACTGCTGTCGCAGACCAGAACTTTGGTTCGGGCATTTTTCAGGATGGCACGAGCGACCGCGACCTCGCTGACGTCGTGATCCATGATGGCGCCGTCAGGATCGAGAGCCGAGGCGCCGACGATGGCAAAATCCACCTTAAACCGGGAGATGAAGTCAACCGCTTCTTCGCCGACAACAGCACCATCGCTTTGGCGCACGGTGCCGCCAACAAGGATTAGGTTCTTAGTTTGGCCGCCCAACATGGAGTTCCCCATCATCGTATTGATAATGTTGATGTTGTTGGTGAGAACAGTCAGTCCACGATGTCCTGACAATGCACGGGAAACCTGTTCGGTTGTGGTGCCGATATTCACAGTGAT
>MAAY01000001.1:0-59515 GCA_002162795.1 Rhodobacterales bacterium 56_14_T64 | reverse complement strand
TGACAGGGCATTGCGGGCGCTGAGCTCTCGCAGGTCGGTGCGCACTGTTTGCAGTGAGACATCCAGCAGGCGGGAAAGATCTTCGACTTCGACCCGGTCTTGTTGGTCAAGCAATTTTAGAATTTTGGCTTGACGGCTGTCAGCATCCATTGGCTTTCCTCTCGTCACGCTTTTAGAGAATTGCCTTCGAAGTGTCACTATTTGTTTTCGAATGGCTTTCGTTTCACCCGTAGCGCGCAATTTTGCAAAGTATTATTGCTGCTTACGGTAGGTGCGGGAGGATGAAACTCAATGCTGTTGTGCTCGGCAAGGCAAATGTGGTCTTCTCAACAGCAATGACTTCCCACCTTTCACGCTCAGGCGCGGCTTGTAGTGACGTGGTGGAATTTGGTGTCAGGTCAAGCGGATCAAGTGGTTATCCCAGCGCAGATCGAGCTGAGACAGAGGTTCAATCCCGGATTGATGCAATGACACAATGCGCCCGCTACCAGAACTGGCGATAAAGCCGCTTGCGCTGGTGGCCAGCCCGCAGACGTCATCGAGTCGATGCTCATGCTGTAATGCACCGGTGAGGACATCCATGACCTGTACCACGCCGCCACGAGGCGAAGTGACGGCAATCGACGTGCCGTCGGCGGAAAAGCAGATCGAACCACCATATCCGTTGAGGTTGCGAACACGGGGATCATCCTCGGCAAGCAGGCGTGGCGCGGCACCAAGGCGGTGCAACCCTACAATGGGGACATCTGCGCCGGGTTCTCCCTGCCATTGCATGGCGAATCCTACGGTTCCATTCTGATGCATCGCCATGTGGCGGATCGAGTTCTGATGCAGATCGTTGGGCAGCTGCTCCTGCGCCTCCACGGCGCCGTCAAAGCTCAGATAGCTGAGGTTGGGTCTCATGGTGTCGAGGTTCAGTTTTTTACGGCCACTGTTGGGGTGGGTCTGGATGCCGCCATTGGCCACGACCAAGCCGGACGCGGCGCGGCGCAGCAGCAATTCATGGGGGCCAATCCCGCCCGAGGCAAAGCTGCCGATGCGTTGGTAACCGTTGGTGGTATCCCAGACGCCGACCACGCCACGGGTGTTCTCATAATCGTTTTCGGTGGTGTAAAGGCGGCTGCCATCGGGGGCAAAACAGCCGTGGCCATAGAAATGATGCCCGTCCGAGGGTTCAAGACGAGAGATCCGGTTGCCTGTGCGGCAGTCGATTACATCGGCAAACAGCCCGGGGCGACGGGCAAAAGCAACCACTTCGGGGCGACTGGGGTGGGCGCTGGCAGCATGGCCGCGATCTGGCAGCGGGCAGCGAAAATGCAGATCACCTTCAGCGGACAGACCGGCCAGAATATGGGTGCCATCGGTTTGCATGGCAGCCGATAGGTAGGCAGGGCAACCCAGATCAGCCCAGCTGGCTTGTGGGGCCAGTCCACTGGCCAGAAGCCCGGCCAGAAACCCACGGCGCGAGGTCATGTCAGTCACCGTCTAGCGAATTAAAGCCGGGGTCTACGCCAAGTGACGGGCCGAGTTTGGTGTCGGCAATGGTGCGCAGGTCGTTGATTTGTTGTTGCAGCGATTCCACGCGAAAACGGCTGCTTGGGTCGGCAACGCCTGCAAAGACCGGGTCATCCAATTGCGCGGCGGTGTTCAGGGCTTTGGAAAATCCATTCTCGAATTCCTCGACCAGTTCTGCGTCATCGCCGGAAAGGGCCAGCGCCAGTGGTTGCAGCGCCTGTAGAGACAGCGTCACGTGGTGAAGGCTGCGACCCGAGCGGCGGGCCTCGGCCCGTTTGGGGCGGGGGTGGTCAAATGTTCCCAGCGGGCGGCCCAAGCGCATGTCTGCAGTAACCTGCAAGCCCGTGTTCAATGCCTTGTACAGTTCTTGTTTGACCTCGGCTTCGGTTTGGTAGCGATCGCCTGGAGTGCGCAGTTGCGCAGCGTAGCTATCCTGCCATTCGAAATTGATGGCATGTGACGTGTTGTTGATGTCCGTTGCAATGGCCCGGATCAGGCGGCAGCGGGTGTCGGGTGAACCGGCTAAGCTGATACCGCCGTCATAAAGCAGGAATTCCATCGCATGGAACCCGCGTGCCGCGATGGAGTAGGTGGCAAACTGAGAGGGTTGATCCAGTTCTGGCGCGTCGTCTTGGATGATCTTGGCCAATACCTTGGGGATTTTGCTGCGGCTGTCTGGCCAGAAGGCCAGCGCAAAAGCGCGGTTGTTGGTTTCAGTTGGGCCAAAGCGCAGGTGGCTGACAGAGATCCAGGCGTCGAAGGCGTCGCTGTAGGCGCCGCGCAACGATCCCGAGTCGGGATGGCAGTCTGACTTGGCTGCCTCTGCCAATAGATCCGAGGTGAAGGCAAGCTCGTCCATGCCGGGCAGGATCTGTTGGTTCAGAATGTCGTCAATCATGTCGGCTTGCGCGTGCAACGGGGCCAGCGTCAGGCTGAGGGCAAAGGCAATGGATCGCATAATTAAAGACTTTCGAGAAAACGAATAAGGGCGGCCCGGTCGTCCGAGGGAAGCTGGACCACGGTGTCCCGGGCAGGTTTGGCTTCGCCGCCGTGCCACAGGATCGCCTCGGTTAGGGTGCGGGCGCGACCGTCGTGCAAATAGCCCGCCTGATCCGAGACCTGTTTGGTCAGGCCAAGACCCCAGAGCGGGGACGTGCGCCATTCCCGCCCGGTGGCGCGGGCTTCGGGGCGGCTGTCGGCCAGGCCGTCACCCATGTCGTGTAGCAACAGGTCCGAGTAGGGCCAGATCAGCTGAAAGCTCTGCTCGGGGCGATCAGACAGGCGGTGGGTGACAAATTTGGGGGTGTGGCAGCTGCTACAACCAGTGTCATAGAACACTTGCTTACCTCGCAGTACCTGCGGGTCGGCCGTATCACGACGGGCCGGGACGCCGAGGTTGCGGCTGTAGAAGGTGACCAGATCCATATTGGGTTGGTCGATCTCTGTCACCCGCACATCGCCGTCGCCGTGGCGGGCGTCGCGGCAGGCTGTCTGGGCCTCGGTGCATTCGCCCCAGGGGGCGGGATAAAGCGGGGTGGAAATGCCTACGTCACCTAAGAAGGCGGCAACTGATTGCTGATGCACGGTCGGTTGGCCAGCTTTGAGACCAAAGCGGCCCAGCATCACCTGATCAAACTCTTTCGACCAGACCAGATTGGGGCGTCCTGAAATACCATCCCCATCGGCGTCATTTTCGTCGGCATTTGCCAAAATTTCGGATGTGGGAATGGCCTCAATCAATCCAAGACCAATCATCGGCGGGGCAACGCGCGGGGACAACATGGCCTGTTCGTGCAACGGACCGTACCCAAGAGACGTTGCCTTGTAAGTGGGCGCGCGCAGGGTGGCGGTTTCGTCGCCGGACATGTCTACTGGAATATCACGGTAGTTGACCGAGAATTTGTATTCTGGCGCAATGCCCGGAGGAGAGAAGTCCTGCAGCTGGTTGCCGTAGTTGGGATCTGGGGCGGTGCCGATATAGTCGTGCACTGCAGCCATTTCAGCGGGGGCCTTGGCTGGAATGGAAAGGCGCAGGAACATCGACACGGCGCTGTCGTCCAAGCCATTGGGGGGATGACCGCGGCCATCTTTGATGTGGCAGCGCTGGCAGGAACGGGCGTTGTAAAGCGGGCCCAGCCCATCTGAGGCCAGTGTTGAGGCGGGGGAGAACACCCAGATCTTCTTGAACAAGCCGTTGCCGAGCTTGAATTCGAGTTCCTGCTCAAAACTGATGTTTGCGGAATGCTGCGAAAAGGCTTCGTCGCCCTGTCGCACACGGACGGTCGCAGCCCCTGCTGGGTTTTCTTCGAAAGCTTCGGGGGCAGAGAAATCGGCAGTTGGCGCAACAACTTTGTTGATGCGGGTGGTTTCGGCGTCGGTGCGGGGGAGGGTCTTCAGGTGCGGATCAGAAAGCTGAAGGCTGTTTAGGTCAAGGGCCGCAACAGGAGGGGCCGCCACCAGTGTGGAGGCGGCCAGAAAGCTGCTAGCCAGCGTCTTCCATTTTGGTAGCATTGAGGTGAGCAAAGTGTTCTGCGCCAATCCGTTCAAAGAGGTCGATTTGTGTTTCGAGGAAATCGATATGGCTTTCTTCGTCGCTCATCAACTGTTCAAATAGCCCCATAGAGACGTAGTCTCCGGCGTCTTTGCAGACGTCACGGGCCTCTTTGTACAGCGCCCGGGCGGACTGTTCTGCCTTTAGATCGCACTCGAGTGTTTCCTTTGGGGTTTCGCCGATATGCAGCGGGTCGAGTTTTTGCAAATTGGGGTGACCTTCGAGGAAAATGATCCTCTCGATCAGCTTGTCAGCGTGCTCCATCTCTTCGATGGATTCTTCGCGGCTTTTCTTGGCCATGCTGCCCAGACCCCAGTCGTCCTGCAGCCGGTAATGCAACCAATATTGACTGACAGCCGTTAGTTCATGTCGCAATGCCCTGTTGAGATAGTCGAGTACTTTGGGGTCGCCCTTCATAGTCGCTCTCCTTAAGTGTGCCGCAGCGTAAATTCGTAAGCTGTGTCGGTACTTGAAGGTTAGCATTGGATCGCATTGTGTCGAGAAATAGGGGCATGCATCCGCCACAATCCGCCGCTTTGCCAAGCGCGTGATAGACCTTGCCGGGCGTAATTATCGTGTCAGGATCAGCGCTTCGCATCCAATCCACTGCTGCGTGGATGTCACGATCCGAGATCCTCATACAGTGGCAAACGATCATATAGTTAGTCCTGCCCAAAGGCTGATTGATTCTGTCGAGATTATTCCGACAATTTCACTTGGGTAGCAAGGTCTTTCTTAGGGAAATTGTCGAGAATAGGATTGATGCGTCATCTAGGAGGGCAAATATGGATTATGCGATGGATTGGAGACATGCGCGATGACCTCTTGTGCTGTTGTCTCGTTGGTACAGCCGCCGGTTCCGCCAATCCCACCATCTAGCCCGCGTTCTGGACAAGTGACCTGAGCACAAGACGCAAGCGCCAGCAGCATCGCCAAAACCAAAATTGTTCTCATTCTTCACTCTCCAAGTGGAAGTAGCCACCGGCCCGAAAGCGCGCAGGTCCGTTTTCGTTTGTTTGATATTCAAGTGCTTTGGCATTCAGTTCACGCAGGACAGGCTCCATGCGGGCGCGCCACAAGCTCTCCAATGCCTGGGCTGACTCGACGCTTAATCCGTTGTAGTGGACGGCCAGATCATAGGCGGTTGGGTCACCCAAAACATTCCCGACGGCCGTAGCAAGGTGATCGCCTACATTTTGACCCAAGTATTGGATCTGGGCCTCTGACCCTTCCAACGGAACATGTGCATTTTTAAGCAAACTCACCTCGCCTGCTTGGGCTGCGACTGTTCCTGCCGCGACCAGAGCATCGAGCATGGATCTGGGGTGAATATCTTTTCGTATTGATTTCGCGAGTGCGTCAAATGAACCGTCTGCCCCGTGCTGCGGCAATGGTGCACCGTCAAAGCGGGCAAGCCATTGGGCAACAAGTTGTGGCAGGTGATCCGGCGGCCTTTTTTCCGAATTATCCGGGGTTTCCAGAAGGCGCGATACATCACGCCGCTGTAGTCCGGTCATAACGCTCAACCCGCTGACAGTCGCATTTGATCCGGCATTCTTGACCGCGACATCAATGTAGGCGCGGCGCATACTTTCGGCCATGTCAGCATAGCGCAGCCCTTTTGCAATCGCGAGGCGGGCAAGTGGACGGAGCAAACGGTCAAGCATGTCATTCATAAATGTACTGATTGCACATTTTATGTAGACTTGGAAGGTCGATTGTGAGATGTGCAGATTGCACATTTATTTAGGAGTACCTCATGTTCCGTGTTATTCTCATTGCTTCGACACTCGTGATTTCGGCCTGTGATCCTGCAATTCAGCATACGTCTGGTCGCGCCTATTTGGCGGCGGGTGGTATTGAAGACCCTGATATTGCTAAGTTCGCCAGCTATGAACCAAACCTGAAGTTTCCTGCGCGGGTCGGAGTTGTTCGGCTGGTTTATGGGCGGTTGTCGACGATGCCCAACAAAGAGCGTGATCTGTATCTTGGGGACTTGCCTGAAGCGTTTGGAGCTGTCGTGCATTTGGGGCCGTTAGAGGCACAGATGATTGGCCAGTATGGGTATTCGAGGGTGGACCAAAAGGAAATTCGCCAGCTCGCGGCGTCACGTCACCTCGATTACGTCATGGTTCTGTCGTTTGATCCAGGAAAGAACAGCGCCGAGGCTCTCTTTCTTGATGTCAGAAATGGTTACCCTTATGCGAGCGTCGATGCCAAGCCACCGGGGCGGGGCAAGACCAATTTTTGGGGTAATAACCTTGGTAACCAAAGCCGTCTGAACAGCGCGACCTACCGACTGGCCCGGCACTTGAAACCGGAGCTCGAAGCTATGGTGGCAGGGCTGGCGAGTGAGGTGCGGTGATGATGGGGTATGTTAATGGCCCATAGAACGATCTGCAGGGTCTTTTGGATAAGTCTTCAACCCCAGATATCAGCCCCATCAAGAAAAGGGCCGCGACACAAATCGCGACCCTTTTGGGACTGCCGTTGAAATCAAAGTACTATCGAGGGAAATTCAATGGTCATTGAGACAACCCATCGGCCTGCCCGGAAGGGCAAGTCGATGGGTTGTTGTTTTATTGGAAAACCGCGTCGGGGTTATCCAGCGAGTCGGAACCTTCAAACTCGACGCCATCCAGTTTCAAAGCTGACACAACGCGTTCGATTGACTGTGTCTGGTCAACAAAGCCGTTGATGCCACCCATAACCAGAGCTTCGCCTTCGGCGTTACCCTGTGCCAGCATCTGGTCATAGGAGAAACCACCGTCTGCAGCTGCCTTGAGAGCGCCCAGAGCGTTCATGGTTGCATCCAGTTTGCCGCGCATTTCGACGTCCAAGTCCGGGTTCACAGCGGCAACCAAGTTGGACAGCGATGCGCCCGAGATTGTTTCGCCGTTAACTCGGGTGTATTGGCCCAGGTAGATGTTTTGCACACCTTTGCCGTCGTAATAGTGGCTGTTGTGGGTGTTGTCCGAAAAGCAATCATGCTCTTCTTCGGGATCGTTCAGCATCAGGCCCAGGCGCATGCGCTCACCTGCGACTTCGCCGTAAGACAGCGAGCCCATACCGGTGAGCATGGCAACAATGCCAGCGCTTTCGTCACCCAGCAGTCCGGTGCGCGCTTCGCCAGTTTCGCCCCACTGTGCGGTCATCCATTCCAGATCGGATATCAGCAGTTCGGTTGCTGCCTGCAGGTAGGCACCACGACGGTCGCAGTTGCCGTTGGTGCAGACGTCGCCAGCGGAGAAATCTGTGAAGGCCCGGTTGCCAGCGCCGTGGTCGATGCCGTTCAGGTCTTGGCCCCACAACAGGAATTCGATGGCGTGGTAGCCAGTTGCAACGTTGGACTCAACGCCTTCGGCCTCGTGCAGCGAGCCTTCGAGCAGCTCAGGCGTGATGTTGGTGGCATCGATGGCTTTGCCGGACAGCTCAAATGCTGGGTTGGCAACAACGTTCAGAACCGCCAGGGCGTTTTCGTCAGAAGGGCCGCCGTAAGACGTATCAACATAGTCAATCAGGCCTTCGTCCAGCGGCCAGGCGTTTACCTTGCCTTCCCAGTCATCAACGATGGCATTGCCAAAGCGGAACACTTCGGACTGCTGGTAAGGCACGCGCGAGGCCAGCCATGCGGTGCGGGCGGCGTCCAGAGTATCAGCAGATGGCGCCGCCAATAGGGCGTCAACTGCGGTTTGCAGGTGCTGTGCGGTGGACAGGCTGTCTTGATACTTAGCCTCGGCGATATTGGAGTAGTTGGTCAGCACTGCGGCTTTGTCAGCGGCCAAAACGGCCGTGGTTCCGGCGGCAAATGCAGTCAGTGCCGTGCCGGCAAGTATCAACGATTTCATAATAAAGGATGTCCTTGTGGGTGTTGCAATTAGTGAAGGGTGGTCGAGGCGGGCCGACGCGGCAGTGGCGGCGGCATCGCCGTGGTCATCTGCCGGAGCAGAAAACCAAATTCAGAAGCCAATGGCAGCAGTTCGCGCGCCATCGATGGACGTACGATGAGCGAAGCAAACAACATGGTGTCGTCAACTTGGCCATCCGCAGCTGCGGCAATCATATTGGCAAAACAGTTCTCGTCCGCACCCAAGCAAGCGCATTTCAGCCCGTGGCGAATCAAAGGGCGGCGTCCGTGTTGAACGCAAAGCATGCACAGCTGACCAAAGGTCTGCAGCGCAACGTCGGTCAAGTCAGCACCCAGATGGCTGATGACTTCGTCACGCATTTCAAGCCGCGATTCCGGGCTGTCAAACCACTTGCGCAAGTGGCGCACTGCAGTTGCTTCGATGGGGGGGAGCTCGGAGAGAACGCCAACTGAGGCGCCTCCACGATAGGTGGGCTGCTGGCTCATTTGGTCAAGATCAACTTACCGGCACGAGTGATGCGCAGGCTGTAGATCTGGCCGTTCAGCAAAATCCGGGCCTGGATGCCGCCACGGGTCAACTCTTCGGCGTGATAGGTTGGGAATACTTCTGGGGTGGGTGCCGCCACCTCGGATGCATGCATGTTCATGAGGGTCGCCCTTTGTTGCTGTCCGCCCGGTCCTGGATCCATTCCAGACAAAAGCCAGACAGGGTTTCCGGTTCAGACAGGGCCTGACGCCAAAGCGGATCCTGCGTTTGCTGAATCGGCGCTGATGGCTGAGGCATATGATCTGATGAAACACTGTGCGGCATGGGGCGCTCTGATCTGTTGCTTTCGACTCGGGCTGGCCTGAAGTGCAACAGGTTGGCTGGATTGAGGCTAACCTGATTTATTTACTCAGGTATGTCAACCTGAGCTTTTTAGTCGGGAATAGATATTTTTGCGGGAAATGTTTAGGCGTTGGGTTCGGGATGGTTGAAATATTTCTGTCACCTGCACTGGCGGCGACCATAACGCGAGGAAAATAAATTTTTGAAGACGGATATGAAAAAACGCGCCCCGTTTGGGACGCGTTGATAGCAAATTCGTTTGGGATCAGGTTGTTCAGTCACGCACACCAGAAAAACGCTGCTGCCAGTCTTCGCGCTGATCATCAGTGATCTTGGCAAATAGCACCTCGGGCACCGAGAATTCGTGACCAACCGGCAGGGCGTTCAGGGCGGCTGTAACATCGTCGGGCCAGCTGGTGTCGAGTGTGTTCATTGCACTTAGCATGCTGGCCGAGGCAGTGGGAATGAACGGCGCGCTGAGCACGGCATAGAGACGGATCAGGTTCAGGCCCATGCGGACCTGCGCCGCGGCTTGCGCTGGATCAGTCTTGAAGGTCGACCACGGCGCAGTGCTTTGCAGGTACTCGTTGCCAGCAACCCAAATCGCGCGGAGCTCCTGCGCTGATTTGCGCACTTCCATAGCTTCCATTTGGGCCTCGTAGGCGCGGATGCGGGTGGTCAGTTCGGCGATCAGATTCTGTTCTTGTTCACCGTATTCACCGCCCTCGGGCACCGCTTCGCCAAACTTGGCGCGGCAGAACTTTGTGATGCGACTGACAAAGTTACCTAGTACGTCGGCCAGATCTTTGTTCACCGACTGCTGGAAGTTCTCCCAGGTGAACTCGGAGTCGCTGCTTTCGGGCGCGTGTGACAACAGCCACCAGCGCCAATAGTCAGCCGGAAGGATCTCCAGCGCCTGATCCATGAACACACCACGGCCCTGCGAGGTCGAGAACTGGCCGCCGTCATAGTTCAGGTAGTTAAAGGATTTCAGGTGATCGACCAATTTCCATGGCTCGCCTGAACCCAGAATTGTGGCCGGGAAGGACAGAGTGTGGAAGGGGACGTTATCCTTGCCCATGAACTGAACATATTTCACGTCATCGGCACCCTTGTCGGTGCGCCACCAACGCTGCCAGTCGGCGTCACTCTTGCCGTTGGCTTCGGCCCATTCGCCTGCGCAGGCGATGTACTCAATTGGGGCGTCGAACCAGACATAGAACACCTTGCCCTCCATGCCGGGCCAGTCCTGATCGCCCTTTTTGACCGAGATGCCCCAGTCCAGGTCGCGGGTGATGCCTCGGTCACGCAACCCGTCGCCGTCATGCAGCCATTTCTTGGCAATCGAGGTGGTCAGGATGGGCCAGTCATGTTTGGAGCTGATCCATTCGTCCAGCTGGTCCTTTAGGGTGGACTGACACAGATACAGGTGCTTGGTCTCGCGGACCTCTAGATCGGTGGAGCCGGAAATCGCGCTGCGTGGATCGATCAGGTCGGTGGGATCCAGCTGTTTGGTGCATTCTTCGCACTGGTCGCCACGGGCCTTGTCAAAGCCGCAGTTGGGGCAGGTGCCTTCGATATAGCGATCCGGTAGAAAGCGGCCATCTGCGTTGGAATAGACCTGCTTCTCCACCACTTCACGGATCAGGCCATTCTCGGCCAGTTTACCGGCGAAGTGCTGGGTCAGCTTGTGGTTCTGCGGGCTGGAGGAGCGGCCAAAGTGGTCAAAGCTAAGGCCAAAGCCCTTAGCGATTTCGGCCTGAACGCCATGCATTTCGGCGCAGAATTCATCCACGGGCTTGTTTGCCTTGGCGGCGGCCAGCTCGGCTGGGGTGCCGTGTTCGTCGGTGGCGCAAAGGAACATCACTTCATTGCCACGGCCACGATTGTAACGGGCGTATAGATCGGCTGGCAGCTGACTGCCCACCAGGTTGCCCAGATGCTTGATCCCGTTGATGTAAGGGATCGCCGAGGTAATGAGAATTCGTGCCATATCGCTTTTCCGCCTAGCTGTCTGACAGCCCGTCTAACGCAAGTCTGAGCGGTTAGAAATCCCCCTGCGCAGGGTTCACGGATTTTCCCCATGCTTTGACGGCCGACTTGCCTTGATTAGAGCTCTAAATGAATGGAGAAATTAAGTCTTCGGGCTGGGTTCCAGCTCGCCTTGATAGGCGGCGATGAGGCCAATTAGCGGAACCGAAATTTTGACGTCAAAATGAAATTGGTCGTCTAACTGCGTCTCAAAGCTGTTTCCCGACGGTAGTAGCATTTTGGGCAGGGGTATTCCGAGTAGCGACCATCGGCGTGGGATCAGGAGTAATTTATCGTCTTTTTGCACAAGGGCGAGGGCGACGGTGATCGGGCCAAAGCGTTCAGCTACTAGCAGGTCGTTCCGACCCGTGCCCGCCGTTTGGATCGAAGAGAAACATTGGTCTCCAAATCTCCGGGTCCATTTCTCGCCATCCTTCAGTGGGGTGAACTGCACTGAAACTGGAATTTGATCGGATGGGTCTGGGAAGCCAAACAGTTTCCCCAGCGCCTTGGATATCAGCCCTGTGCCGCGTTGTACGCGGGCCGTTCCTGTCCATGTGCGGTCCTTGGTGTCGTTATGAATTGCCTGAACCTGCGGCGAAAGCCCGTCAAAGGCATCGCCAAGGACCTGCCGATAAAGGGGGGCGGCTTTGTTCGGCATGCCGCGGAACCCCATGTAGAGAGTGCGCTTTTCAAAAAGCGTTTCATAATCGGCGAGGCTTAATGCCTGCGTCGCGGCGCGTGCGCCATGTTTGGGTGATTTATTGTCGAGAAGCTTCCTGACAATGGCCTCGATGGCCATTGATGGAATATAGGGGCCATCATCACCTTCGGCCAACAGGTGCCAGGAACGTTCGACTGGTGCGCCGTCTTGATGCCCGGTTACGTGGATAAACATGCCACCACGGTGTTCGCCGACTTTCATCAGGTTCAGGATTTTGTAGAACAATGGGGCCAGCGGGACAAAGCTTGGCAGGTTGAACTTGGCGCGCGCATGCGCCAGCAGGTTCAGCATCCGGTGCAGGCTTTCAGGAACCGGGCCTGCGCCCATCCAGATATCCCTAAGGGTTGGATGCTCGGGCGGCAGGACCTGCAACTCGGGGACGTCGACTAAGGAAAAACGGATATTTCTCAGCGGCAACATGCCGGGCAGGGCAATTGTATAGCGCCTGCTTTCGGTCAGACCACGCGCAGTTGTCTGCATCCCGTTCCGGGTGAGCTTGACCGGGGCACCGGCATACCCAATCACCGCGCGCATGACATTGAGGCCAATACCGGCATAAGGCGACGGGGCGATGCCGCCCTGAACGGTTTCAATCTCCATTGTCTTGGACATCTCGCGCAAGACGGCTGCTGTCAGGACGGGGAAGCTGCTGACGCCTGACAGGATGAATATACCGGCGCCTTTGGCGGCCTGATCAAATTGGGAGACACCAAATACAAATGCAGCGGCGTCGGCAAAGTCCAGGTAACTCACTTTGAACCGGATGCAGGTCTCGATCACCGAATAGCCGTTTTCGCCATAGTCCTGAAACGGCCCCGAGGCATCAATGACCAGATGGGGTGCCAGCCGGTCCATGTGCTGTTCTAAGGCGCTGCGGTCCAGTTGGACCGGTGTCACGGAGGCGGCCCCCTGAAACGCATCGCAAAACTGCGTCGCGCGATCAATGTTGCGGCCACCGATCAGCATCTTGATCTCAGGGATATCCGACAGCAGTTCAGCCAAGCGGCTGCCAAACACACCGTAGCCACCGAGAATGAGTATTCTCACAACATCAGCCTCTTTTGCACTTCGCAATCCGGCAGGCTGCACAGGTCCGTTGTGCCGAACCAGCGATATCGGTTGCGGGCGACTGTGCGGTAAAGGATGTCGCGCAGACCTTTGGGGATGATGCGCAAGATGGCCAGCAGTCTCCAAACTCGGCCCAGTCTTTGGCCAACGCGGATCAAGGCGTCCAGCGAGGCATAGCCACGCCCATCTGCCAGATAAAGCCAAGATGTCGGGTCCTTGGGGTCCATAGCGTAGTGGGTCATCAACGCGTTGCCCAAATCTGATTGCAGCGGAACTATCCTGAACGCGTTGCTGCGATCATTGTGGGCTATCCATTTGGCACCGCGTGCGCAGAGTGAGCAATGCGCATCCATAACGCAAATGGGGCCAGAGTCATTGAACTCTGGGACCTTTTTGTCGTGCCGGTAGGAATACAGGGCGCTGTCAAAATTCATGGGCTGACCCTATGCGTGCCACGTCCAATACTTCAACCAGTTAAGGGCTCAGTCTGCGTCGTGTGCCGACACGTGGCGCCCTTATCGCCTTTCTCGTGCGCGTTTCAGCAGGCGGCCGATGACGAACGAGGTGCGCGGGGCATAAACGTATTGGGTGCGCTCTTCGGGCGTTGGGCGGGCGCGCATCCGGGTCAGGCCAAACAGGATCAGCCCCAGGTGACCAAAGGCGATCATCGCAAACAAGGCGCCCGGCCCGTAGCTGGTGATCAACGCCGAGGCCGCAAGTGGGCTGGCGATGGCGCCGAGGGCAAAAAAGAACATCAGCGCTGCTGACAATTCGACCCGTTCGTCTGATGTGGCAAAGTCATGGGCATGGGCTGCGGAAACCGAAAATATCGGGAAGGTGGTAAAGCCAAACAGACCTGCTGAGAGCATGACCGCAACGGTTCCCAAACCGGCCGCACTGATGGTGATACCGCTGGAGACGATTGCTGCGGCTGACAGCCAGATCAGCACCCAGCGCCGGTCGTATTTGTCGGCCAGCCAGCCCAATGGGTATTGCGCCAGCGCGCCGCCCAGTACAAAGGCGGCCAGGAAAAAGGCAATCTGATCAATCCCCAGCCCGACCTCTTGGCCATAAAGCGGCCCCACCATGCGGAACGAAGCGGAGCTGAGCGCGGCCACCAGCACGCCGGCAACTGCCAGCGGCGAACATCTCCAGGCCAGTTTTGGCCGCAAGCGGGGTGCCGCCGGAGTCTCGGGCTGGCTGGCCGTGGTCAAGGTCAGCGGCAATAGCGCGGCACAACACAGGATGGCCAGCAGGTTGTAGGAGACATATGCCGCAGGTGGCAGTACCGCGATGATCAGCTGCGCCCCCAGAGAGGCGCCCATGTCGACAATCCGGTAGCTGCCCATTGCGCGGCCACGGGTTTCATTGGTGACTTTGGCGTTCAGCCAGGCCTCGATCACCGTGTAACAGCCCGCCACACAAAGTCCCGAGGCAATTCTCATTAGGGCCCAGGCCATTGGGTTGTTGGTCAGCGTATGGCCCATCAGCCCAATGGCTCCAAGCGCGGTAAACGCGGCAAAGGCGCGGGAATGGCCAACGGTCCCCATCAGCCTCGGCGCCCACCAGCAACCGATAAAAAATCCTAGAAAATGCGATGAACCGAGCAGGCCGATTTCCTCTTTGCTGAAGCCCAGGGTCAGTCCGGAAATGGCGTCCAGTGGCCCCACACCGCCGGTGGATAGCTGCAACAGCACAACAGACAAAAACAAGGCGGCAAAGGATATGATCAGACGCATAGTCGCGCAGAATGACGCGTCATTGCGGGCAGGCGCAACCGTTTTCGACAGCAATGTCGCATCTGACGTTTTGGCGGCGGTTTATTTGACCGCTGTAATCCTGGCCCGGATGTCCAGGGTCACTTGATTTCCCACCAGGTTTGGAAATCCAGAGGCGCCAAAATCATTGCGGTTCAGGTCGCCGTTCAATACGACATTCAGCTGACTTAGATCATCTGCGGGGGTGCCGTGTGGTCGATATATTGCCGCCTGAAGGATGATCGGTTTGGTCACACCATGCAGGGTCAGGTCACCGATTATTTTCGCCCCTTCCGAGATCCGCCCTGCAGCGCCCAGAATGATGCGGCGTGACACAAACCGGATGGTAGGAAACTGCGCGGCATCCAGAACGCCGGAGCTAGTCATAGCCTGAGTGATAAAGATCAATCCGGTGCGTGCCCGCGCCACATTCAGTGTCACATCGACCTGCGATGCGGGCAGGTGTTGCGGGTCGATGGTGATTTTGGCCCGCTCAATCGGCATTGATCCGGTCTGGGGTGCGCCGTTCAGCTTGAATTTAAACTCAACATGCGAGTTCTCATGATCCAGTGCATAGCGGGTTGGCGCGGCCAAAGCTGCTTGGGGCAGGGCGCAGGCGCTTGCGAGCAGGGTAAAGACGTGGCGTCTCTGGATCATTCACGGTCCTCCAAGCGGCCATCCTATGGATGATTGCCTGTAATTGCATCTCATATCCCTTGCTGATGACTCTATTGTCAGCCGTCTTGCGGCCACAGCTCCAACCATCCGTGTCCGACGGTCAGGACATAGCGGCCAGCTGCTCGTGTACCTCCTGCAATCCGGCACGGGGGCTTGAGTGCTGCAGCTGCCAGCTGCGTGGCGGCAGGGTGCGGGCGCGCAGGCGTTGCAACAGCCACTGCCGCTGCGGACCTGTATGGGTTGGGGTCAGATGCCAGCGGCTTTCGATGCCCGCGGCGCCGCCGTTGCCGGGGGTCAGCAGTAACCCCAAAGGCGCCGGGCCATGACTGGCGCCGCTTTGCGCCGACAGATGCA
The DNA here is from genome assembly GCA_002162795.1 of Rhodobacterales bacterium 56_14_T64. Taxonomy (GTDB): domain Bacteria; phylum Pseudomonadota; class Alphaproteobacteria; order Rhodobacterales; family Rhodobacteraceae; genus Parasedimentitalea. The sequence continues at coordinate 44,140 of MAAY01000001.1, read as the reverse complement.
GGCGCCGTACCGGTTTCAGGCCAGGCGGGGCGGGCAGGTCTGTTACCACCAGCGGCACTTGCCCCGCGCGCAGGGCTTCTTCGGTGGCCCAGAGCAGGTCATCCTGACGGGAGGCATGCAGGAACAAAAACCGGCTGGGGCAGGCAAAGTCCATCATCCCGTCCGGGTTCAGTTGGTCCACCTCCCAGGCGGGTGAGATCCACAGCACTGGCCCAGTGGTGGCAGCGGCCAGCCACAGTGCAAATGTGCGCCGGGCCGGGCCGCAGGCCTCGTGGGTGCGGCCATAGTCCAGGGCTATCCCGTCACAGACCGAGACCTGGCGGCGAGGATGATGGGAGGCAGGGTTGAGCAGCTGAGTCGGCATGCTGTAGATTTAGCATGTTCTCTTTTTGTTCTCAATTGGCGAGTTGAGCCTCACCTCGTGTTTTTAGCCTTCGCGCGGGGCGACGGGGCCGTCCTGTTTGAGCCATTCGCTAAAGCCGCCTTCAAGATGCATCACCGGCTTCAGCCCCATTTCCATCGCCACTTTGGCGCTGAGCGCGGATCGCCAGGCGCTGGCACAATAGAACACATAGGTTTTGTCCTGGTTGAACACTGGCTTGTGGTAGGGGCTGTCCGGGTCGATCCAAAACTCCAGCATGCCACGTGGACAGGAGAACGCGCCTGGGATCATGCCGGACCGCTGCAGCTCGCGGATGTCGCGCAGGTCAACAAAGACATAGTCTTCGCTCGCGGCCAGAGATTTTGCCTCGGCCACCGGCAGGGTGATGACGCTTTCATTGGCTTCGGCCAACAGGGCCTTGATGCCCTTGGTGATGCTCTGCGGCATAAAGCGCTCCTTTGCGGGTGTTTGGGATTGGCAGGTAATGACAGGCTGGCTGATCTCGGGTCAAAGCTCAAGCCCTTGTCGCCATATGCTTGCGCTCACAGGCAAGGACACTACTGTCGCCGCCAACAGCATATGAGGAACGCGCGATATGAAAATGAACCCTTTGAGCCGCACAGGCATGCAGGTCTCGGAGCTTTGCCTGGGCACCATGACCTATGGCACCCAGACATCAGAAAAAGACGCGCACGCGCAGATTGATTACGCTTTGGCTGCCGGGGTGAATTTTGTCGATACCGCCGAGATGTATCCCGTCAACCCGATCCGGGCTGAAACAGTTGGTCTAAGCGAAGAGATCATTGGCACCTGGAACGCCAAGTCCGGCCGCCGGGGGGACTATATTCTGGCCACCAAACACTCGGGCGAGGGCCAGGGCTTTGTACGCGACGGGGCGCCGATCTCGAGCAAGACCATTGCCGAGACTGTTGAGGCTTCGCTGAAGCGGTTGCAGACGGATTACATCGACTTGTATCAGTTTCATTGGCCCAATCGCGGCAGTTACATGTTCCGCAAGAACTGGACTTTTGATCCGTCTTCGCAGAACCGAGAAGAGACGTTAGCCAACATGTTGGACTGCCTGGAGGCGCTGCAGGCACAGGTGGACAAGGGCAATATCCGCGCCTTTGGCCTGTCCAACGAAAGCGCCTGGGGCACGGCGCAATGGCTGCGGCTGGCCGAGGAAAACGGTGCGCCACGGGTGGCATCGATGCAGAACGAATATTCGCTGTTGTGCCGGTTGTACGACACCGATCTGGCTGAGTTGAGCGTCAATGAAGATGTTGGGTTGCTGGCATTCTCGCCGCTGGGAGCCGGGTTGCTGACAGGGAAGTACCAGGAGGGCGCGGTGCCAGAAGGGTCGCGCAAATCTCTGGTTCCGAATTTGGGAGGGCGGCACAATCCACGAGTGTATGAGGCGGTGGATGGTTATCTGGACATTGCGGCGCGCCATGGGCTGGACCCTGTGCATATGGCGCTGGCCTGGTGCAGAACACGACCGTTTATGACCTCGGCGATTTTTGGTGCCACGACGTTTGAACAGTTGCAACGCTTGATGGGCGCTGTGGATGTTCAGTTGAGTGATGAGGTTTTGCAGGAGATTGACCAGGCGCATCGTGCCTTTCCAATGCCGTATTAAGCCGTGATGGGGGAGGGGGCGCTGCCCCCTCTGGGCCTGCGGGCCCATTCACCCCCGAGGTATTTTGAACAAGAAGAAGTGAGCACCGTCCAGGAAACGATCCGGGGGATCGTTTCAGGTGCGAACGGGCGGAGCCCCAAGGTCGTCTTGGAAATGATCCGGGGAGTGAAGACTGTCCCGGAAACCATCTGGGGGATGGTTTCAAGTCTGAACCGGCGGAGCCCCAAGGCCGTCTCGCAGAGAAGCCTCATTGCGTAGCGGCTGCCTAGTGCCGTAGAGGTTGGCTGCTGTCCTGACGCAGGTCGCGGGCCGTGCTGCCATGAGCAGTGCGAAAGGCGCGAGCGAAACTGGACTGCGAGGTGAAGCCGGTCGCCATAGCTACGTCCATTAATGGCAATTCAGTATCAGTGACCAGACGGCGGGCCTCGGCCAGGCGCAGATGCAGGTAGTGATCCTGTGGCGTGGTGTTCAGGCGCAGGCGGAACTGTTGCTGCAGGCTGCGTGAGCTGGTGCCGAGGCTTTCGGCGATATAGCTCAGCGGTAAAGGCTCATCCAATGAGGACTCCATCAGTGCGTTGGCCTTGGCGGTCAGCGCATTGTGCTTTTGACTGCCCAGACGGCTTTGTGGTCGGGTTGGGGCGCTGGGGCCATCGTAGAGGAACAGACCCGCGACACGCGATGCAAAGCCGATGCCGTGGCGTGCGCCAATGATATGCAGCATCATCTCGATCGCCGGGGTGGCGCCACCGGAGGTCAGGCGGCCTTCGGACAGGGTAAAGCGGTCCTGGCGGGTGTCGACCTCGGGGAAGCGGCTGGCGAAGTTGTCCAGATCCTCCCAGTGGGTGGTGGCGGCGTGGCCGTCCAACAGGCCAGCCTCGGCCAGCAGCCAGGGGCCACCGTCGACGCCAGCAAGAGTGGTGCCAGTGGCGGCGATGCGGCGCAACCCTGCCAGTAGGCCAGGGGTGGCCTGTCGTGCCAGTTGGAAGCCGGCCACCACAATCAACAGCTCGCAGCCTTGCAGCCGGGCCAGTGGGATGCCTGGTACGGTGAGGCCGCTGGTCAGCATCGATGGCTCGTCTGTCGGAGTAACATAGTCCCAGTCAAATGCGTGACGCCCGGCGAGCCGGTTGGCGGCGCGCATTGGATCGACCACGGCGGCGAAGGACAGCGTGTTGCATTCGTCAAGCACCAGCACCGCTGTTTTCAGAGGCTGATGTTCGGGCTGCAGGATGTTTTTTGCGGATTTCATCAAGTACGATTCGCATTTTGTAAAGTTCAGGCCCCAAGGCTGAGCCACAGTAAGGATCAACGCAAACAGGAATCTGGGGAAGAGCCTGGGGATAACTCTAGGCAAAACCCTGTACATCGTGGGGAAAAGCAAAATGCCTCTGAATATGAGCAAAGACGTCTTTATCACCTGTGCCGTGACCGGCTCGGGAAGCAGCCAGGATCGCAGCCCACATGTGCCGCGTTCGCCTGCACAAATCGCCGAGAGTGCGATTGCCGCGGCCAAGGCTGGCGCTGCCATCGTGCATTGCCACGTGCGTGATCCCGAGACTGGCGCGCCGAGCCGCGATCTGGGGCTGTACCGGGAAGTGACCGATCGCATCCGCGACTCGGAGGTGGATATGGTGCTGAACCTGACCGCAGGCATGGGTGGCGATATGGTGTTCGGCAATGTCGAGGCTCCGCTGCCAGCGAATGCGGCTGGCACCGATATGATCGGCGCAACCGAGCGGATGGCACATGTGGTGGAATGTCTGCCCGAGATCTGCACGCTGGACTGCGGCACCATGAACTTTGCCGAGGCCGATTACGTGATGACCAACACGCCGGGCATGTTGCGCGCCATGGGGCAGATGATGACGGATCTGGGTGTAAAGCCCGAGATCGAGGCCTTTGACACCGGCCATCTTTGGTTTGCCAAAGAGCTGGTGAAAGAGGGTGTGTTGGACGGTCCGGCGCTGGTGCAGCTGTGCATGGGGGTGCCGTGGGGCGCGCCGAATGATCTGAACACATTCATGGCGATGGTCAACAATGTACCTGAGAGTTGGAACTGGTCGGCGTTCTCGCTGGGGCGTGATCAGATGGCTTACGTCGCAGCCTCGGTTCTGGGCGGCGGCAACGTGCGCGTTGGGTTGGAGGACAATCTGTGGCTGGGCAAGGGGCAACTGGCTGAGAACTGGCAGCTGGTCGAGCGCGCAGGTACCATCATTGAAAACATGGGTGCGCGGGTGATTGGCCCGCAGGCAGTGCGTGAGAAGCTGGGTCTGGTGAAGCGGGCGCCGGTGGCGAAGTGAAATCGTTCATTCATTTATCGCTGATTTTGTTAGTTATTGCAGGCTGTACGCAGCAACCTGAAACGGTTGTCCAAGAACCCGTTACTCATGACGCGGCATGGATGTTGAATTGGACTTGTGAAAACCTCGCGGAAGAATTCCGCGAGGATCCTATTGCGAACCCTGACCTTTGCTTTGGCTACGATACCGATGGATGGCCGATTGAAGACGCGGAAGTAATGCTTCCTGAAAACTGGTGAAAGAAATCATGAAAACAGCAGCAATCATTGGCGGCGGAGTAATTGGTGGCGGATGGGCCGCTCGGTTCCTGCTCAACGGCTGGGATGTGCGGGTGTTTGACCCGGACCCTGAGGCTGAGCGCAAAATTGGCGAGGTGCTGGACAACGCACGCCGCAGTCTTCCCGGATTGGGCAATGTGGCGCTGCCTGCTGAGGGAAGCCTGAGCTTTCACGCGACGATTGCCGAGGCAGTGTCTGGTGTCGACTGGGTACAGGAAAGCGTGCCCGAGCGGTTGGATCTGAAGAAGAAAGTCTATGGCGAGTTGCTGCAGCATTGTGCTGCCGAGACGGTCATCGGGTCTTCGACCAGCGGCTTCAAACCCTCCGAGCTGCAAGAGGGGCATGACAATGCTGGGCAAATCGTGGTGGCGCATCCGTTTAACCCGGTCTACCTGCTGCCGCTGATCGAGCTGGTCGGCACCGAAGCGAACCCGCCGGAAGTGATCGCGCGTGCCAAAGAGATCATCACAAGTATCGGCATGTACCCGCTGCATCTGCGCAAAGAAATTGATGCGCATATCGCCGATCGGTTCCTCGAGGCGGTCTGGCGTGAGGCGCTATGGCTGGTCAAGGACGGCATCGCCTCGACCGAGGAAATTGACAACGCCATCCGCTATGGCTTTGGCATCCGCTGGGCGCAGATGGGGTTGTTTGAAACTTACCGCGTGGCTGGTGGTGAAGCGGGCATGAAGCATTTCATGGCGCAGTTCGGCCCCTGCCTGACGCTGCCTTGGACCAAGCTAATGGATGTGCCGGAATTCACCGACGAACTGGTCGATCTGATTGCGGATCAGTCGGATGACCAGTCGGGGATGCATTCGATTCGCGAGCTGGAGCGTATTCGTGACGACAACCTTGTTGGCATGATGCGGGCGATGTCGGCGAATGACTGGGGCGCCGGGGCGCTGCAGAACGCGCAGGACAAGGCACGCGAAGGTGAGGCGGGATTGCTGAGCCATGTCGACCAATTGCCAGATCTGTCGCAGCTGGTGCTGACGCAGTCTCGGATCGTGCCGCTGGATTGGACCGATTACAACGGCCACATGACCGAAAGCCGCTATTTGGATGCCTTTGCGCATTCGACTGATCGGCTGATGTTGATGATCGGCTGTGATGCGGAATATATCGCCTCGGGCGGCAGCTATTTCACCGCTGAAACCCACATTCGCCATATTGACGAGGTCCATGCGGGGCATGCGATCCAGGTGAAAACGCAGGTGATCATGGGAGCTGGCAAGAAGATGCACCTGTGGCATGAGATGTATGAAGGCGACCGGTTGCTGGCCACTGGCGAGCACATGCTGCTGCATGTGGATCTGGCGACCCGTCGCTCGGCTCCGCCTGCGCCTCATGTTGAGGCTGCGCTGGTGAAACTGGCGCAGGCCCATACTACGTTGCCCGCGCCTGATGGATTGGGCCGCGCCATCGGGGATCCTCGGTAATGGCGCGGGTCTTGGTAACCGCAGGCGCGTCCGGAATTGGGCGCGCCATGGGCGAAGGATTCGCTGCAGCCGGGTATGAGGTCTGGGTCACGGATGTGGATGAGGCTGGATTGGCGGCGCTGCCCTCCGACTGGACCACACATCGCGCTAATGCCGCGTGCGAAGACGACATGCGGGCGGTGTTTTTGGCCATAGGCGATGCTGGCGGGTTGGATGTGCTGTGTGCCAATGCAGGCGTGGCGGGACCAACCGCCAAGATTGAGGACGTGGCGATTGAAGATTGGCGCGCCTGTGTCAGTGTCAATCTGGAAGGCGCATTTCTGGCGGCGAAACATGCCACGCCGTTGATGAAGGCTGCGGGGGCGGGCTCCATTATCGTGACCTCGTCCACCGCGGGGCAATATGGCTATCCCAACCGCGCGCCTTATTCGGCAGCGAAATGGGCGGTGATTGGATTGACTAAGACGTTGGCAATGGAACTGGGGTCATACGGTATCCGGGCCAATGTTATCTGCCCCGGCGCGGTCGAAGGGCCCCGTATGGAGGGCGTGCTGGAACGCGAAGCGGCAGCCAAGAACATGACCCGGGACGAGGTTTATCAGGGCTATGCTGCGGGCACCTCGATGGGGCGGTTCGTCGAGGCGGCTGATATCGCCAATATGGCCGTATTCCTGGCCTCGGACGGGGCGCGTTTGGTGTCGGGACAGGTCATCGCAGTGGATGGCCACACCGAAAACCCGGACCCAAAAGTCTAGCGACCTCGGTGGCTCAAGTCACTGCCGTGACTTGAGCCTGAACGTCGCCCTTTGGGCGACGTGCGGCCTCAGCCGCTGATAGTTGCCTTGAGGGCGCGTAGGTGGCCGGGCAATTGCCGCGCCGTTAGGTCGGCCTCGCGGACCAAGACGTCGAAATGCTGGGTAAAGGTCTCGATCCGGTCGCTGTCGCGGAAGGCCATATAGTGAGAGCCGGCATAGAACACGCAGAGCAGGGGGCCAAAGATGGTCAGCGGCGAGGAATACAGCCGTTTGGCATCAAACAGATAAACCCGCAGTCGCGGATAAAGCTGGCTGCAGAGGCGTTCGAAATTGTCGAGCTGTTCGATGCGGGTGTCTAGCGGCAGGTCATGGTAGTAGCCGGTGCCATGGGCAAAACTGTGAAGCTCATAGATCGGCATGGCAATTTCATAATCTGACTTTGATTGCCGCATCCAGGCCAGCCGGTCTTCGGATGCACCAATGGCCTGGCCAGAGGTGCGGCCCAAATGCGGCGCGTATTCCCATTCCAGCAAGGCGCGGGTTTTTAACATATCGGGCAGGGCGGCTGGCACATGGCGGATCTTGTAACCCGCTGCTTCGCGGTGCCACTCAAAAATGCGCTCGTCGACAAGAGCCCTTGGTGCCCGTGACAGCGATAGCGCACCGGCCAGCAACTCGGCCGCGCTTTCGGGGCGGTCAGACAGGCTGAGTAGCCAATCGGCCGAGACCCCAAGCGCCGAGGCACAGGCGCCGATCACATGCGCATTGGGCAGGCGGGCGCCGTCGCCGGTCAGCAGTTGCGAGATGGTCGAACGATCAACGCCGATTTGTCGCGCCAGGGCGCTTTGGCTGAGCCCGCTTTCCTGTAGGCCACGGTTCAGACGGATGCGAAACTGCTCTGCGCGAGCGCGTTTGTCGATTTTTGTATTCATATGTTTACTTAAATCACATCTGTTGAGTTTTGTTAATCAGATACGGAATTCTGCACAGCGCCGCGTCGGAGTACACCTGATTTGAAGATTTCAGGAGTTAGAATGGAAACGCGGACACGCTCGCTGGTTAAGGCGCTTATTTGGAATATCATCGGCCTGGCGTCGATGGCGCTGGTTGGGTTTCTTGCCACTGGGTCGATTGCGGTGGGCGGCGCAATCGCGCTGATCAATACGGCTATCGGGTTCACCCTGTACCTGGTCTATGAGCGGCTGTGGTCGCGGGTCCGTTGGGGGCGTGGTCATGTCTGAGCGCCTGCCCAAAGGCCCCGAGTGGGGGACGTTTCTGTTGATGCTGGCCTGTTACGGGCTGTGGTTTGCGGCGCTGTCCTTGCTGCCCGAAGTCAGCCTGCTGCTGGCCATCGCCTCGACCTCCGTTCTGGTGGCGTTTCATTCCTCGCTGACCCATGAGGCGCTGCATGGTCATCCGTTCCGCAGCAAAGTGCTGAACGAGATATTGATGGCGCCGCAGTTGAACATGATGATCCCGTATAACCGATTTCGCGACACCCACCTGGCGCATCACCGTGACGAAAAACTGACCGATCCCTATGACGACCCGGAAAGCAACTTTCTCGACCCGGTCGTCTGGCAACAAAAAACGATCTGGCAACGCCGGATCTATCGCGCCAACAACACCTTGCTGGGGCGTATGGTATTGGGGCCGATAATTGGCCAGATATGTTTCCTTGCCAGCGATGCGCGTGCGGCTTTGCAAGGTGATCGCTCGGTCATCTGGGCCTGGGTCGTGTTTGTGCCGGGACTGGCAGTTGTGTTGTGGCTGGTGAGCCTGACGCCGATGCCGTTGTGGGCCTATTGCATCGCGGCCTATCTAGGGCTGGGGTTGGTCAAAATACGCACCTTTCTGGAACACCGGGCCCACGAGCAGACCCATGCCCGCACGGTGATTGTTGAGTCTCGCGGCCCGCTGGCCTTTTTGTTTCTCAACAATAACTTTCATGTGGTGCACCATTTGCACCCAGGCGTGCCCTGGTATGCACTGCCGCGTCTGTACCGTGACCGGCGCGAGGAATTCCTGAGCGCTAATGATAATTATACCTACAGCTGCTATGGTCAGGTGTTTCGCCGCTACTTTTTGCGCAGCAAAGATCCGGTGCCTCATCCTCTCTGGCAACCGGGTGAGTAAATCGCCATAACGCGCGCATGAGTATATGGATTCCCGTGACCATCGCTGCCGCATCGTTCCAAACGGTGCGGTTCATGCTGCAAAAAATGCTGGCCAGCGTCACCTTGACACCTGCTGGCGCAACTTTTTCTCGCTTTGTCTATTCGGCGCCCTTTATTCTGGCCGGTTTGGCGGGCTATCTGATGATTTCGGGGCAGCAGGTGCCTGCGTTGACACCGGGGTTCGGGCTGTTTGCACTCATTGGTGGCTTGTCGCAGATCCTTGCTACCATCTGCGTGGTCGCGCTCTTCAAGCAGCGCAATTTTGCGGTTGGCATCACTTTCAAAAAGACCGAGGTGATCCAAACGGCTATCGTTGGGCTGCTGGTGCTTGGCGATCAGATCAGCAATTGGGGCTGGGCGGCGATCACCCTTGGGCTCAGTGCTGTGCTGGTCTTGGCCAAGACCCCGAACAGCGACGGGCCTTGGTGGCAGCATCTGACCAACCGGGCCGCTCGACTGGGACTTGGCTCGGGGGTGTTGTTTGCCTTTTCGGCAGTCAGTTACCGCGGTGCCTCGCTGCAATTGGGTGACTTTGATCCGGCGTTTCGAGCTGCGGTGACCCTAGCGGTGGTGGTAAGCCTGCAAACGCTGATGATGCTGGTTTGGCTGGGCTGGCGCGACAAAGGCGAGATCGCCCGGGTTTGGGCTGCACGGCGGGTCGCGATCTGGGTTGGCTTGACCAGCATGGGCGGCTCATACTGCTGGTTTTGGGCTTTCTCATTGCAAAATGCGGCTTACGTCAAAGCGCTGGGACAAGTCGAGCTGATCCTGTCCATTTTGGCCACAGTATTGTTTTTCAAAGAGAAAATCTCCTTCCGGGAGATTATGGGCATTGCCTTGTTGGTCGCATCGATCCTGGCGTTGGGGCTGGCGATGTGACCCCGGAAAATTCGAATTTTCCGGTCCGGAATTTTTAAAAATTCCGGGTTCGATCTCGAAAGAATTTGGTCAGCCGGTTTTTGGCATTTCTCTACCGTGCAGGCGCAGGAACAGGCTGGCCTCGTCGTTATTCTTAAAATAGGGCACCGAACTGGGCGGCGTCAGATCCGTGATCCGGGCGGCGACTTCGGCCAATACCACCTCGGTTATGAACGGCAGATCAAACTGGCGGGCCTGTGACAGCTTGACCCACTGCAAATGGGACAGCTCGTCCGAGGCCTGTGAGAAGTCATCCAGATCGCCGACAATGTGATCCGCATCGACGAGAAAGAAGCGGGCGTCAAAACGGCGTGGTCGTCCCGGTGGGGTCAGGGCGCGAAACACATATTGTAACCCACTGGCAGAGGGCAGATGGCCGGTAGTGGCGAAGCCCTGCCAATCAGCAGGGGCGTTATCGTGCCAGTTGCCGGGAACACCTAAGATAAGCCCGGTTTCCTCCCATAATTCGCGGATGGCCGCGATTGTCAGGGCGAGTTGAAGTCCAGCAGGCGCCTGATCAGCAAGACGCGCATGACACAGGTCGGAAATTGAAGTCGCCAGAGGAATAACTGCATCCTCAGCATCTACGGCTCCGCCAGGGAACACAAATTTGTTGGGCATAAACGCCGCATTGGCGCCGCGCTGGCCCATCAGGATCGACGGATCGGCACCCATCCGGTCGCGTACCACAATCACCGTGGCTGCATTGCGAACCGCGCTTTTGTCGATTGCCGGACCATTGTTTTGATCTGTGCTCATAAGACGCCTTGATGTGTTATTTGGGGATTACGACTCCGTGTCGAACCCATACATGCGCCGTGCCCATTGATACGCAACGACAATCCCCTTCATTCTGGGCAGAAGGTACAGAGACAACGAGACGCAGCCAACCGTAACAATGGAAAACATGACCAAGGGTTCAGGGCGCCAGGTAACATAGGTAAAATGCAGCAATGGCGCCAGAAGGTGGCCGACAATCAGGATCGTCAAATAGGCAGGGCCATCATCGGCGCGGGCCTGCGACAGCTCCAGTCCGCAGCTATCGCAATTGTCATTCACCTTGAGATAGGAATGTAACAGTGCACCTTTGCCGCAGCAGGGGCACTTGCAGCGCCATCCTTTAAGCAGGGCCGGCGCGGTAGGGCGATCATTTTCAATTTCTGATGTGGCGACAGCCTGAGACTCAGTCATGACAAATCCTATGTGTTTGGCACATCTTTGCGCCTTTCCTGCCAAAACAGAAAGGGGCAGCGCAAGCCTTGCGGCGTAATACCGCAAATTCCCCTGCGTTGTCTGCTCATTCCACCCTGATCAAAAAAGTTTAAAATAGTTCACGCGGTGGCGACGGAAACCTTTGGCTGTGGCGTTTGACTTGCATGATCGGCGGCACAGGGTCGCCACAAACGAAGGAAATTGACATGAAAAAAGCAGCTTTCATCGCGGTTATCGTCGGCTCGGCGAGCATCATTGCAGCAGGCGCCGTGCTGGCAAAAGGCGGGCCGGGGCGGCATGGTATGAACATGTCATTTGAGGAAATCGATGCCGATGGCAATGGTGAGATCACCCAGGCAGAAATGGAGGCCATGAAGGCCGCCCGTTTCACCGCAGCTGACACCAATGGTGACGGTGTCTTGTCGCTCGAGGAACTGACTGCTCTGGGCGCAAAAGAAGTTCCAGCCCACGCTGAAAGAATGCTGGAAAAGCGCGACGCCAATGGCGATGGTGTTCTGAGCCAGGACGAATTGTCCATGCAGCGCCGGTCGGGGAAGATGTTTGACCGGATCGATGCCGATAACAGTGGTGCCATCTCAAAGGAAGAGTTTGAAGAGGCGCGCAACCATATGCGCCAGCGCGGCCATGGCAAACATCGCCCCGGGCAGCAACCGGATGTGGAAACGGAGCAAAACTGATCAGTCTGACGTGTATTATAACACAGACATATCCAGGCGGCGGCCCCCGACATCGGGGCCGTTGCTGATGGGCGAGCGAGATCCCAACTTGAGTGATGACGCCTTGTTGGTGCTCTACGCCAATGGGGATGGCCGCGCGGCACAAGAGCTGACCGAGCGGTTGAGCCCTAGGTGTTATGGCGTGGCGATGCGGGTGTTGGGCAACCGGGCCGAAGCTGAGGACGTCACCCAAGAGGCGATGATGCGGTTGTGGCGTATGGCGCCAAACTGGCAGCCGGGGCAGGCGCAGCTGTCGACTTGGCTGTACCGGGTGGCGATGAATCTGTGCATTGATCTGAAACGGCGACAGCGCGGTGGTTATGTTGATCTGGACGCGGTGCCGGAACCGGCAGATGCGGGACGCAGTGCGGTTGAACAGATGCAAGATGGCGCGCGCCAAGATGCCTTGCAGGTGGCCTTGATGCAATTGCCAGAACGGCAACGACAAGCGGTTGTTTTGCGCCACATTGAAGAGCTAACCAATCCCGAAATCGCGGGGATCATGGACATCAGCGTCGAGGCGGTCGAGAGTTTGACCGCGCGGGGGAAACGCGCACTGGCGGCCATTCTGGCTGGGCGGCGCGAAGAGTTGGGGTATAGCGATGACTGATACGGACAAAGCAATGCAAGAGCTTGACGATCTGTTTGCCGCAGCGCGGCACACTCCTGCGCCGATGCCTGACCGTTTGACACAGGCGATTTTAGCGGATGCTGTGAGCGCCCGGACTGAGGGAGTTGCACATGTCGCAGAAAAACAGATACGCCCGCGACTGGGCAAGTGGCGGCAGTTGCTGATGGCAATTGGTGGTTTGCCTGCATTGGGTGGCTTGGCTGTTGCCGGCGCGGCCGGTGTTTGGATCGGGTTGTCGCCGCCCTCATTTTTGCCGGATCCGGCCCAATTGGTTGGGTATTCAGACAGCAGCACCTCGGTGCCCTATGACAGTTACGACCTGGCCGTGGTGCTGGGTGAGGAGATGCAATGAGCACAGATAAACCGGCAAAGATGAAACCATGGCTGCGAATTGTGCTGGCCGGATCACTGGCATTGAACTTGGCTGTGGCCGGGTTGGCGATTGGCGCAGTGATCCGTTTTCGTGACGACGGCGGGCCAAAAGCAGGGCCACCGTTCGGTTCAATGATGTTTCGGGAGCTGGCCCCGGAGACGCGGCGGTCTTTGCGGCAAAAGGCGGGGGGCGATCACGGTAGTTTCCATGATCGGCGACGAGCCGAAGGGGCGGCGATTTTGACCCTGCTGCGGGCCGATCCATTTGAGGTCGAGGCCCTGACCGGGTTTATTGAGGGTCAGGCCTCATCTGGGCGTGATTTTCAGAAGTCGGTGCAACAGGCCTGGGTGGCGCGGGTCGGCGCGATGACCGTGGATGAACGCGCTGCTTATGCGGACGAATTACAGCAGCGTATGCGTCGACCACACGGGCCAAAACGTCATCGTGACGGATCGTAATTGGGGCCGACTTGCCGGTGCCTAGGCCGCAACGGGGCAGAGAGTGACCTGATTGCGGCCAGCGTGTTTCGCGTCATACAGAGCGCAGTCAGCATCCGCGATCAGGTCGCTGACGCTGGGGTGCGACATGTCAGAGCAAGGATTGCCCCCGCCAATGACCACACCAATGCTGGTGGTGACATGGATTGGCTCATCAATGCCGGGAACATGGAATGGAGTGGCGTTGATCTGGCGACACAGTTGTTCGGCGGTTTCGCTGCCTCTGGCCTCGCCAATACCTGGCATTACGATCATGAATTCCTCGCCGCCGACGCGTGCCAGCAAGTCGACTGGGCGCACCAGTTTCGACAGCCGGTTCGACGCCTCGACCAGAACCGCATCACCGGCAGGATGTCCAAAGCGGTCATTGACCTGTTTGAAGTGATCGAGGTCGACCAGCATCAGCGCAAAACTCTCACCGCTCTCAGCGGCATTACGGGCCACCCGCTCCAGAAACGGTTTGGCATAGCGGCGATTGTGGAGACCGGTCATTGGGTCTTCGACCGCAGCGCGCAACCCGTTGCGCACTGTGTTGCGCTGCCGATCACTGCGCGCTTTGTGCAGCAGTTGGGTCGATAGCCGCAACGCCAGTTCTTGGACGTTGAATCCTGATTGCAACACGTCATGGGCACCGCGATCCAGTGCCTCGGCAGCGATATGAGCATTAGAGGGGCTGGGAATGGCGATCACAACAGAATTCCGGGTCGCGGCGCGGGCGCGCAGATCGGCCAGTAACCGTAGGCCGGGACCAGCGGTTGATTCTCTCAACTCGACCACAATCACATCCGGCACAGGGTTGGTCATCAACTGTTGGATATCGCCAATTTGATGGGAGTGCAGATGGTAAGGCACCAGCGATTGCAACCGTGCCGTCCACTGCGTTGCGGTAGCAGCATCATGCGCCACCAGGGCAACTTTGGCATTGCGGATTTCGGCCAGACATTCGCGCTCTGACAGGGGTGGTTCAAAGCTCTGCGCTGCTTGGTGTTGCAAGTGCAGATCCTCGTTGCTGCTGCGGACACGGATCAGGCTGCGAATGCGCGCCTGCAAAATCACGTCGTCCAGCGGCTGGTTCAGAACATCGTCGATCCCGGCCGCCAGGGCCTTCATCCGGCCAGCATTGTCATTCTGCACCGAAATGGCGATCACTGGAACATTTGCCAGCGTGTCATCACTGGCCAAGATAGATTGCACTTCGACTGCGCTGCCGTCGGGCAGGGTCATAGCCGTCAACACCAGATCCGGACGAGAGCGCCGCGCCACCGACAACAGGTCTGCAACGCAATCCGTCTGCACCACCCGGTAGTAGGCAGCCGAGAGTTGCACCTTTAGCATAATGCGGTTGGTTGCCACTGCGTCTATGATTAGGATTGTGCCTTGCACCTGGTACCCTTTCGCCCCTTGCAATTCAACTTGGCCAGAGTCTTTATGACTTGGGTTAACAAACCCTTTCCCACTCCCGTAAAAGTGTCATAAAATGCCAAATACCGCCGCCTCAGCTGAAACTCTCGCATTGCAGGCCTTGGCCTGGTTGGTTGGAAATGAGGACCTTTTGCCAGTATTTCTCGGGGCCTCGGGTGTCAGCGAGGCCGATTTACGGGCGCGGGCGGCTGAACCGGAATTTCTGGGGTCAATTTTGGATTTCCTTATGATGGACGACGCCTGGGTGATTTCCTTTTGCGATGCGCAGGGTCTTGCCTATGAAACCCCGATGAAGGCACGGATGTCGCTGCCGGGTGGTGCGCAGGTCAGCTGGACCTGATAGACAGCAGATAATTGCTGCGGCTGATAAGGAGCTCCTATGCCTGTAGATGCGCTTTTGTTCGACAAGGACGGCACGCTGTTCGATTTTGCAGCCACTTGGAATGAGTGGACCGAGGACCTGATCCGAGATCTGTCACAGGGCCAAGAGCAAGTCACGCAAGATCTGGCTGCAGTGCTTGGCTATGACCTAGGCACCAGCAGCTTTCGCCCCGACAGCATCGCTATAGCTTGTGCCAATGCAGAAATTGCCGCCGCGATGGCCCCGGTTGTCGGCCATATGACTGTCGCAGAGATTGAACATCATCTGGCCACCAGCGCCGCCAGTGCCAATCTGACCGAGGCGGTGCCTTTGGTGGCCTTCCTTGATGATCTGCTGGCGCGCGGTAAAGTGCTGGGGGTGATGACCAACGATGCCGAGATTTCGGCGCGTAGCCAATTGGAACGGGCTGGGGTTCTGGGGCATTTTGCCTTTATTGCCGGGTATGACAGTGGTCATGGCGCCAAGCCGGACCCTGATCCGCTGCTGGCATTTTGCAGGGAGGTTGGCGTTGCCCCGGCTCGGACCGCCATGGTGGGCGACAGCCGCCATGATCTAGAGGCCGGCGGTGCCGCTGGAATGCGTCGGATTGGGGTGCTGACTGGGTTGGCGCTGCATGATGATCTGGCACCATTGGCTGATGTGGTACTGCCAGACATCGGCCATATTCCGGCCTGGCTGGACGCTTGATCTGCTAATCTGATGGGTGGGGCGGCCCGTGGACTGCCACCCGTTTGACCTGTGACTGGGCACATATGTACAGAAAATGCCCTCTGCGTCCCTTTGAGCTGAGAAAACGACAGAGGATGTCGTGATTGAGGCGGCCATAACGTTGAGAATTGGGCCTGCTAGTTCCAAACAGCAGATGTACTAAGGAGACGGTGATGGCTGAGAGCGGAGGACGCAAGCGGCGCGGCGGTGGTCGGGCAGGGGCAGCAGCACGGCGTGGTGGAGCCATCATCGAGCAGATGCCCTGGCAGATCCCGGTCAATGTTGACCGCCCCACTGAACCACTCCCCCCTGAGGGCGTTCAGGCGATCCACGAGAGCGCCATGCGCATTCTCGAAGAGATCGGGGTGGTGTTTTTGAACCCCGAAGCCTTGGCGATTTTCAAACAGGCTGGCTGCAAGGTTGATGGTGATCTGGTCCGCATGGACCGTGATTTTGTGATGGAGATGATCGCCAAGGCGCCGAGCACCTTTAACATTACCCCGCGCAACTTGGACCGCACAATCCCCATTGGTGGCAATCATATGCTGTTCGGCAATGTGTCCTCGCCGCCGAACTATTGGGATCTGGAACTGGGCAAGAAGGTCTCGGGGACGCGCAAGCAGTGCCAGGATCTTCTGAAGCTGACCCAGTATTTCAACTGCATCCACTTTGCCGGCGGTTATCCGGTTGAACCGGTCGATGTGCATGCCTCGGTGCGCCACCTCGATGTGCTGTATGACAAGCTGACGATTACCGACAAGGTGATGCATGCCTACTCGCTTGGGAAAGAGCGTGTTGAGGATGTGATGGAAATGGTCAAGATCGCCGGCGGGCTGAGCGAGGAAGAATTCCAGGCCAAGCCGCGGATGTACACCAACATCAACTCGACCTCTCCGCTGAAGCACGACTTCCCGATGATTGACGGCTGCCTGCGGCTGGCGCGGCGCGGTCAGGCGATTGTGGTGACGCCCTTCACCCTGGCTGGTGCGATGGCGCCGGTGACCATGGCGGGAGCGGTTGCGCAATCGATTGCTGAATCTCTCTGTGCGATTGCGCTGTTTCAGTATGTGGCGCCGGGCACGCCTTGTGTGATTGGCACCTTTACCTCAAACGTCGACATGAAAAGCGGCGCGCCGGCTTTTGGTACGCCAGAATATATGCGCTCCACCCAGATGACCGGCCAGATGGCGCGGTTCTACGGGTTGCCGATGCGCTCTAGCGGCGTATGCGCCGCCAATGTGCCCGACGGACAGGCGATGTGGGAAACCTCGAATTCGCTTTGGGCTTCGGTGCAGTCGGGAACCCATATGGTCTACCACGCTGCGGGTTGGCTGGAAGGCGGGCTGATTGCCAGCCCCGAAAAGTTCATCATGGATTGCGAGGTGCTGCAGCACATCCAGCGTTATATGCAGCCTGTGACTTATGCCACTACGGCGGATGACCTTGCCTTTGATGCGATCAAAGAAGTCGGCAACGACGGGCATTTCTTTGGCACCCAGCACACCCAGGACCGCTACGCCACGGCGTTCTATCAGCCGTTCCTGAGTGATTGGCGCAACTATGAAGCCTGGGAAGAGGCTGGCGGTGAATGGACAGCGGAGCGGGCGCATAAGATCTTCAAAGAGATCGTCGCCAACTTCGAAGAACCGCCAATGGAGGATACGATCCGTGGCGAGTTGCAGGAGTTTGTTGCCCGCCGCAAACAAGAAGGCGGCGCGCCGACTGATTTCTAAAGCGGTGGTTCAAAATACATAACCTATTAAAATGCGTTAGCCCGGCGATTTCGCTGGGCTAACGCATTTGCAGCTTTGCCTCTCGGTTTTGTCTCAGAAACCTGCCCGGTCCCTAGATCATCTTTCCCCCACGGCATGGCGCAAAACATTGCGGATCGAACGTTCAAAGGGTTAGGTTGCGTCCGAATACAACCACAGGGACGGGGTCATGACACTTAGCGCATCATTGCAAATGGCTCAACGTCGTATCATGCTGTTTTGCTTTGGCTTCATCTCAGGCTTGGCCCTGTGGCAATTGGCCGAAAACTGGGACAACCCAGCACTGTCACCTGCGCTGTATCTGGCACTGTTCAGTTTCATCGGTAGCTATGCCACTTTGGCGCTGGCACTATGCGGACCCGTGCCTATGCGCCGTGCTCTGCCAGGAGCACTGATCCTGGCGTTGCCCTTTTCCGGGCTGATTTCCTTGGGTGGCTTGCGCTATGATCTGGCGACAAATGTCCTGGATCAACCGATCCTGATCAGCGTCAGCTTGCTGTTCCTTCTGCTGGCCACACCGTTTTTGTTAGTCGGGCTGCAAGACCGGCGAGCGTGGCGCGACTATGCCGCCCTGTTCGAGGCCGCCTGGACGCTGACCATTCGCTACCTGTCTGCCTGGGTCTTTGTCAGCCTGTTCTGGCTGATGATGTTTCTGTCAAACGCGTTGTTGGAGCTGGTCGACGTCGAAATAATCCAGTGGATCATCGACATTGATTGGCTGGTCTTTGCCCTGACCGGAGGGGTTCTGGGACTGGCGATGGCAGTAGTCTTTGAGCTGCGCACAACTGTGTCGCCTTTTCTGCTGCTGCGTCTGTTGCGCTTGCTGGTGGTGCCGGTGTTGGCGGTGGTCGCCTTGTTCCTGGCGGCCATCCCACTGCGCGGTCTGTCGCAGGTGTTCGGTGACTTCTCTGCCGCTGCGACGCTGATGAGCGTGGCCATGGTGATGATCACATTGATCGCGGTGGTGCTGGAACGGGACGACGCCCGGATGCGAGACAGCTTTACAATTTCACATGCGACCCAAGCCCTCGCGTTGTTGCTGCCACTGGTGACCGGGCTGGCGGCCTGGTCGATCTGGCTGCGGGTTGCGGAATACGGCTGGACCCCGGACAGGGTGCTGGCGACATGTACTAGTGGCGTTTTGCTGGGGTACGGCCTGCTCTATGCGCTGGCGGTTCTGCGTCGTCTGGGGTGGTCCAAGCGGATCCGGAGGATCAATGTCGGACTGGCGTTGGTGTCGATCGCCATTTCTGCGTCGCTTCTGACACCATTACTGAACACCGACAGGATCTCTGCCAACAGTCAGGTGGCGCGTTATCTAGATGGCGGGTTGCCGATCGAAGACTTACCCCTGTGGCAGATGCAATTTGAATGGGGCCGATCGGGGCAGGCGGCAATTGCAGCCCTTGAAAACAGCTCGACGGGGCAATCGTTAGAGCTCGTAGAACGTTTGCAGCGGTTGCAAAGCGCTAAGAGCCGGTGGGAGTTTTCTCACAGCGTGCAGGATGATAGGCTAGACACTCTAAAGGCCGAGCTTGTGGAGTTGATGCCGATACGCCCGAAAGGACAAGAGTTGCAGATCGAGGATCTGAAGGGATTGCAGGTCAATCAGTTAAGCCCGTGGGTAGCAGGCTGCCGCCGAAACCTTCCCGATGGTCGACCGGGCTGCGTAATGGTCATTGACGAATTTGCCCCTACGACGTCCCGACAGGGTGTCGTTTTGTATAGCAATGGAGATGGCTTTCAGTCTGTTAACTCAAACCACATTGTCTTGGATGATGTGGATTTTAGCCGGGTAAATAGTGCAAAGGTGGTAGAGGGCGAGCGAGGGTCCGACTTGAATACGTCTGCCATAGAAGCGATACTTGACGGGAACTATTCCGTTGGCCCCAGCTCCCTAAGGGTGCTTCATGTCGATGGTTTTGAGATCATGCCAAACCCTTGAGGTCACTGCCAAAGCGGCATAAAAAACATACTGCATTTTATATGTTGGGCCTTTCTTAAGGTTCGCAGGTCATGTGTTAGATACTTGAAAACGAGGGGCCTTCTTATGCATGGGCTGATTAACAGGGCAATTCAGGCCTTTGTCTGCAGCACTTACGGTGAGTCGCGTTGGCGCGATGTGACGGATTCAGCCGAACTCGGATTTTCCGAGTTCGAAGCAATGTTGATTTATACAGATGACCAGTCCAAAAAACTCCTGGCAGCAATGGAGCAGGTGTTACAGCGCCCATTGCCCGAGATGCTTGAGGACATGGGGACTTTTTTGGTCTCCAACCCTCAGGTCGAGGCGCTGCGACGGCTGCTCCGCTTTGGTGGCGTGAACTATGTGGAATTCCTGCATTCACTGGATGACTTGCCAGATCGGGCCCGATTGGCGGTGTCGGACCTATACCTGCCGCCGCTGGAGTTGATTGAAACCGCTCCTGGTCAATTCAAGCTTTTTTGCCAAGATGGTTTGCCGGGCTATGCCAGTGTCATGATGGGAGTGTTACGGGCCATGGCCGATGATTACGGAGATTTGGTTATTCTGGAGCATTCCGGTCATCAGGACGGAGCTGAAGTTATTTCAGTGACGCTGGTCGAGACCGATTTTGCCGAAGGTAGGGCATTTGATTTAGGGGCACATTTACTATGATGAGCTTTGACCAACTGGCTGAATTGGCAGGCAAAATGGCGCCCATGTTTGTGATGATAAACGCAGACGGGCAGATCGAACGGGTCGGGCCAACATTGCAGAAACTCCGCCCGGATCAGGATTGGACCGGGCAACCGTTCATAGAGATATTTGACCTGCGCCGCCCTCGATCAATTCGCAACATGGCGGATCTGTTGGGGTCTTCAGGGGTCAAATTGCACATGCAGTTTCGCGATGAACCTCACACTGGTCTCAAGGGGGTACTTGCTCCATTGCCAAAGGGCAGGGGCGCTTTTGTCAATTTGTCCTTCGGCATTTCCGTACTGGACGCGGTGCGCGACTATGACCTGACCAGTGCTGATTTCTCAGCCACGGATCTCACCATCGAGATGCTTTATCTGGTCGAGGCAAAATCCGCCGCGATGGAGGCGTCGCGTCAATTGAACCTGCGTCTGCAAGGGGCCAAAATCGCCGCCGAGGAACAGGCGTTCACCGATACGTTAACCGGTCTCAAAAACCGCCGCGCGATGAATCATATTCTGGGCCGGATGATCAGCACCGGGCGAGATTTCTCGCTGATGCAATTGGATCTGGACTTCTTTAAAGCGGTTAATGACACCATGGGACATGCGGCCGGTGATGCTGTATTGCAAAAGGTGGCCAGCATCATGGTCGATTGTACCCGAAATGTTGACACAATTGCCCGGGTCGGAGGGGATGAATTTGTGCTGATTATCGACGGTCTTGTGGATCACGCTCAGCTGGACAACATTGCCAGTCGGTTGATCAAACGGTTGGAAGAGCCAATCCCATTTGGCGGGCAAATGTGCCAGATCTCAGCCAGCATTGGCACTGTGTTGTCTCCTGCGTCCGTCAGTATCGACGCTGCCCAGCTGCTGAACGAGGCGGACATGGCGCTGTACGCCGCCAAACGAGCCGGACGCGCATGTCATTACTTTTATGAACCGGGAATGGACAGTGAGGACACCGACGAGGCGGTAGAAGAGGTCTCCGTTGACACAGCTTCCTCGCAGGCAGACACCAGCCGATCTTCGGGAAACACCGCTGCCGACGCAGAACAACGATCGAATGGCTAGGGCATCATCCAGGTCGGTGGGGGGTGTAAGCGAACGCGTGAGATGTGTCCTGAGTGAAGTTAATTTGCAGGGCAGGGCCATTGCCTCGTGGATACAAATTGCGCACTCGGTAACCGACGGCTTGCTGGCATACAGGACGATGCAATCCTCCGCCCGCTTTTCGCTGTGGCGGTTGTAAACACGACTCCAATCGGGAAATTCAAGTTCTGCAAGGTCTCTGCAGCGCGCGTTCCCGCGTCGTTTGTGCTCATTTTCATCCGAGCAAACCACTTCGACATTCACTAGACGCGCTATGTAGAATGCTGCAGATTTTGACTACCAGCGCCTGGTTAGATCAGTGAGATATTGCAGCAGCAATGACATCAGTCCGGTGTTCTAAAGTGTCCTTGGTAACTGAAATCGCAGCTCGATAGTCGGCGTCCTCGGCTGGATCAATGTGTTGACTACTGCTTTTGAGCATGGCTTCGATGGAAGCCACGCGAAAGTCCTTGGCCAATGCACGGGCAATGGATGTCCTGCCAACCCCGGTAATCCAGAGAATGAAGTCAAACAAGAATTTTTGGGAGGTTAGCACGGTGTCAGGCTGTCAGAGAGCTAAGCTCTGCCTAGTGCCTCATCTGCAAATGGCGCTTTCGATTCAATTTCAATAGCACGCCGCAGCAGACTGGCGAATAGAGTAACATGAATGATTGAAATGGCAGCCCGTACGAGAATCGAACTCGTCTTTCCAGGTTGAAAACCTGGCGTCCTAACCGATAGACGAACGGGCCACTTGGCGTGTGATGCGGTATTTAGATAACCCGCATCCGGGACACAAGAGGGTATTTGGGTAAACTCAAAAACAATTTTGCTTGGAGTGGGGAAGGTCGACTGGGCACACATCTGGCCTGGCGGCTTACACGCATCGGCTCGCCCCGGTGACCCAGCGAGGGTCAGCTGCAAACCGGACAGACATTGTAAAAGAAGTTCACCGTGGCAGCCCGTACGAGAATCGAACTCGTCTTTCCAGGTTGAAAACCTGGCGTCCTAACCGATAGACGAACGGGCCACTTGGCGTGAGCGGGTATTAGTAATTCCCGCAGCGCACCGCAAGTAAAAAATGCGCTGCGGAGAAGTTTTTTCTCGGCGAGGCCCTGTGCCCTTTTTTTTAGGCTGGTGCTGCATCTTCCAAACGCAGTTGGGCGCTTTGTCGCCCGCCCCAGGTGTTGACCTCCAGCCGTCCGGCAAAGTGGAATCGCGCGCCACCGTGATCCAGCAATTGTTGTCCCATTGGGGTGTCAAATGCGCCAAAGCAGATGCCGTCGATGCCGCCGCCCATGCCGTCGCTCAGTGACAGTTTTAGGTGTGATTCCCCAACCCGTTTGGCAAAGCGGATCTGCAGATCAGGAAAGGCATAACGTGGGGCAGGGGCTCCGGCGCCGAAGGGGCCAGCCTGTTCGATTTGCTCAATCATCTCGACCGTGGCGGCCCCCGGCATCAGCACGCCGTCCAGTTTCAGATCAGCCGGACCCAGATCACCAGCCCCCTGCTTCTCCAGTAGCTCGGACAGCCGTGCCATAGCAGGTTCCAACTGGTCCCGTTCAATACTCAGCCCCGCTGCCATCTTGTGGCCACCACCTTTGATCAGCAGACCGTCACTGGCCAGCCGCTGAATGGCCGCGCCCAGATCTATACCACTGACCGAGCGGCCCGAGCCCTTGCCCTCATCGCCATCCAGTCCAATCACCACAGCAGGCCGCCCTGCGGCCTCTTTCAGCCGCGAGGCCACAATGCCCACCACGCCCGGATGCCAGCCCTCACCAGCGGCCCAGACCAGTGGCGCATCAAACCCGCGTGCCTCGGCCTGTTCCATCGCCGCCGCCCGCACTGCGTTTTCAATCTCGCGGCGCTCGGTGTTGAGCTGATCCAGCCGTTCGGCAATCGAGCCGGCCTCGGCCATGTCGTCCGTCGACAGCAGCCGTGCGCCCAGATCCGCCTTGCCAATGCGGCCACCCGCATTGACGCGTGGCCCCAGCATAAAACCCAAACTATAGGTCGACGGTGCCGAATCCATCCGCGAGACATCCGCCAGTGCCACCAGACCGGGTCGTTGCCGCGCTGCCATCACTTTCAGCCCTTGCCGCACCAGCGCCCGGTTGGCACCGATCAGCGGCGCCACATCAGCCACCGTCGCCAGCGCCACCAAATCCAGCAGTGCCATCAGGTCAGGGCCGGTGCCATGGCCGCCGATCCGCAACTGACGCCGCGCCTCGACCAGCATCAGGAACACCACGCCAGCGGCGCAGAAATAGCCCAACTCGCCATCCTCATCCTGCCGGTTCGGGTTCACCACCGCAACGCAGTCGGGCAGCGTCTCACCGCCCAGGTGATGATCCAGTACCACCACATCAGCGCCTTTGGCAGCCGCGATCGGCCCATGGCTCAGCGTGCCGCAATCGACACAGATGATCAGGTCGTGATCCCGTGCCAGCGCCGCCATGGCTTCGTCGTTGGGACCATAGCCCTCGTCGATCCGGTCCGGCACGTATAGCTTTGCCGCCAGCCCCATTTGACGCAACCAAACCAGCAACAGCGCCGCCGAGCTGCCGCCATCGACGTCATAATCGGCAAACACCGCAATCCGCTCGCGGCGCTGCGCTGCCAACAGGAACCGCTGCGCCGCGACCTCCATGTCCTTCATGCGGCGCGGATCGGGCAACAGATCCTTCAACTGAGGTGTCAGAAATCCCTTGGCCTCATGCAAAGGCACGCCGCGTCGCGCCAGCACCTGACAGACCGGCGCCGGGATCTCGCTTTGTTGCGCCATCATCTCGGCGGCGCGTTCGATATCAATGCCTGGCCCCAGCCAACAGCGCCCAGTTAGCGATTGCTCAACATTCAAAAACGCCACAGCGCAGTCCTCCGCTTAATATGCCAAAAGGCCGGATCCATCCCAGACCCGGCCTTTCTTCTTGTTCAAAATATCTCCGCCGGAGGCATCCGACAGCGACAGCAAGGCGCAGGCCCCACGAAGGCTCAGACCGGAGTGCGATAAGACATCCGACGCACCGATCCGGATTTCGACCGCATCAGCAGTGTGGTGGTTTCCACCCAACCCGGCTCGCGTTTGATAGCCGGCAGCAAGGTGCCGCCGGTGACGCCGGTGGCGGCAAAGATCACGTCCTTGGTGACCATGTCATCGCGCGAATAGATTCGGTTTAGATCGGTGATGCCAGCCTTGGCAGCCCGGCCGCGCTCGTCATCGTTGCGAAACAACAAGCGGCCAAAGATTTGCCCGCCCATACATTTGAGAGCCGCAGCAGCCAACACGCCTTCTGGCGCGCCACCATCCCCCATATACATGTCGATGCCGGTGATTTCGCTCTCGGCACAATGCATCACGCCCGCGACGTCGCCGTCGGTGATCAGGCGGATTGCAGCGCCAGTGTCGCGCACCTCCGAGATCATGGCGTCATGGCGGGGGCGTTCCAGAATACAGACAGTGATGTCTGTGGCGGCACAGCCCTTGGCCTTGGCCAGTGCAGTCACCCGCTCGGCTGGGCTCATGTCCAAGGTGACTACGCCTTCGGGAAAACCGGGCCCTACGGCGAGTTTCTCCATGTAAACGTCAGGCGCGTGCAGCATTGAACCGCGTGGGCCCATGGCAATCACGGTCAGCGCATTGGGCATATCCTTGGCGGTCAGGGTGGTGCCTTCCAGTGGGTCCAGCGCGATATCAACACCGGGGCCGTTGCCGGTGCCCACTTCTTCGCCAATGAACAGCATGGGCGCTTCGTCGCGCTCACCTTCACCGATGACAACAACACCAGCGATATCCAGCAGGTTCAGCTGCTCGCGCATGGCGTTGACAGCGGCCTGATCGGCGGCTTTTTCGTCGCCGCGCCCAACCAGCGAGGCCGAGGCCAGTGCCGCCTGTTCCGCAACGCGGGCCAGGCCCAGCGACAAC
The DNA here is from genome assembly GCA_002162795.1 of Rhodobacterales bacterium 56_14_T64. Classification (GTDB taxonomy): domain Bacteria; phylum Pseudomonadota; class Alphaproteobacteria; order Rhodobacterales; family Rhodobacteraceae; genus Parasedimentitalea. The sequence goes on along the minus strand of MAAY01000001.1, from coordinate 18,834 downwards.
ATGCGATCATTATAAGCAGCGTCAGAGGAAGATGAGGTCATGCTAAATATCCTGTGTCAATCAGAGCGGGTTACCCGTCGCATACCCTGCGCAGGGCAGGGCGAGCAAGGGCCGTTAGCGTTCACAGCGGCGGCTCAAGGCCGCCGCCGTGGGGAAATTTCCGATTCCGCCGGTTTAAGCGGCGATCAAAGTTCTTCGATGCGTAGTGCAACGGGGGCGCCGTCCACCACATCACTGGCTTCCAAAGCTTGCAAAGCCACGTCCAGCGTTGCTCGGGTGCATTTGTGGGTGACGATCAACACCGGCGCGGTTGGCTCGGAGTGACCATATTGGCGCATCCGGTCGATCGAGACAGCGGCATCGCCCAGCGCGGCGGCGACTTTGGCCAGTGCGCCGGGTTTGTCCTGCAGGTTCATGCGCAGGTAATAGGGGGCAGGCAGGCCGGTTTGTGCTGCAGCGATATCCTGCAAGCTGGTCGCAGGTTGGCCAAAAGTGGCAATCCGCAACCCGCGTGCCAGATCACAGATGTCACCCAGAACCGCACTGGCGGTTGGACCTTCGCCTGCACCGGGGCCGCGCAACACAATCTGTTCCACCGCGTCGCCTTCGATCACCACCATGTTGGTACCGCCTTCCAGCTGACCCAGCGGCGAATTGGCGGGCACCAGACAGGGTGACATACGTTGCTCTAGCCCACGGGCCGAGCGCTGTGCCACGCCTAACAGCTTGATGCGAAAGCCCATATCGGCAGCGTGATTTATGTCTTCCAGAGTGATGCGCTGAATGCCTTCCAGCTGCACCCGGTCAAAGGCGGGCTTGGTGCCAAAGGCGATCGAGGCCAGCAGTGCCAGCTTGTGGCCTGCATCAATGCCTCCTACGTCCAGATTGGGATCTGCTTCCAGATAGCCCAGCTTGCCACATTCCTCAAACAGGGCGTTATAGCCCTGACCGGTGGCCTGCATCTGGGTCAGGATATAGTTACAAGTGCCGTTCATCACCCCCATGACGCGGGTGATTTCATTGCCTGCCAGCCCTTCGGTCAGCGACTTGATCACCGGGATGCCGCCTGCGACGGCCGCCTCGAACCGGATGACCTGGCCTTTTGCTTCGGCTTGTTCAGCCAGCGCTTGCCCGTGGATGGCCAGCAGTGCCTTGTTGGCCGTGACCACATCTTTGCCAGCCGCCAGCGCCGCCTCGGTTGCCGCCTTGGCTGCACCCTCATGCCCGCCCATCAATTCGACAAAGACATCCACGTCGTCGCGAACAGCCAGCGCCACCGGATCGCTTTCCCAGGCATAGCTGCTCAGCGAAATGCCACGATCCTTACTGGCGTCCCGCGCAGAAACAGCAGAGATCACAACCGGGCGGCCAGTACGTGCCTCCAGCATCGCGGCCTGACGGCGAATGATTTTCACCACGCCAGTACCGACGGTGCCCAAACCTGCAATCCCAAGACGAAGCGGCGTTGTCATAGCTGGTGATCCCTTGTTTTCCCGTTTGCCCATCGCCTTAGCCGGCTCAGCGCAAGGGTGCAACGGCGCTAAGGTCAGGGCCGCAATGCCGTGCTCTCTTTTTATTGCTGAGGCGGATCAGAAACAGGGGCTCCCGCATCCTCCTGTACCATCAGTAATGCCGATGCTACAGCTGGAATTGGGCCAGGCGCCGCTTTGCGGTGCGGCGCCTAACCGGAGGACGGCATCAGAGATGGCCGACGACGGGCAGGAGACAATCGCCTGAAAGGAGAAAGTGAAAAGTTAATTACGCAGTGGTTTAGGCAGACGCTAATTCGAAGCTGCGTTCAAAGCCTTGGCGCGGTTTTGCAAATGGGCGCTGCGGGCCGCCAATTGCCGCTCTAGCTCTTCGCTCTGAGCGCCGGGGTGGGGCAAAGGTTCAACAGCCTGATCCAGCGGCACCAACGTGGGATAATCGGCAGATCTCAGATCGGCGTTCAGCTGGTCCTCTAGCTCGGGTACGCGGGTGCAAGCGGTTGCCGTCAGGGCAAGCAGGCAGGCACAGATCTTCAACGCAGTTGAGCGGGTCATTACGGGGTGTCCTATTGTCCATCACATTGATGCCTGTTTGTCGGAAAAGTCGCAAGCGGGGGTTTTTTCTGAACGTCTGTTCAGATAGCCTGGCGGCATGGCACGCACCCAAGGATCACATTCCGGCATCACCGGCCCGCGCATCCGTGATGCAGCGCTGCGGCTGTTTGCGCAACACGGCTTTGCTGCTGTGTCGATGCGCCAGATTGCCAAAGAGGTCGGCGTGCAGGCCGGAGCGCTGTATAACTACACGCCGGACAAGCAAAGCCTGCTGTTTCACCTGATGGAAGGCCATATGACCGAGCTGCTGGCCACCTGGCAGGATCAGCCTCGGAATGGCGGTGCCTTGTCGCAGCTCGAGGCATTTACCCGGTTTCACATCCGCTTCCATATGCAGCGGCCAGATGCGGTCTTCATCGCCTATATGGAGCTGCGCAATCTCTCGCCGCAGAATTTTACCGCCATCGAGTCGCTGCGGCGCGAGTATGAGAATACTCTGGAAGCCATTTTGAAACAGGGGGTCGCAGAACGAGTGTTTTCTGTTCCGGACACCAAGATCGCTACGCTGGCCGTGATTGCGATGCTGAATGGGGTCAATACCTGGTATAGGGCAGGCGGGCGCTTGTCGCTGGACGAGGTCGAGACAACTTACTGGCAGATGGTGCGTCGGGCCATGGCCGTATGAGCCTGACCAGCCTCAGAACTGCCCGGTTGCGGGGGGGCGATTGGCGCGCGTTTTGCACTGACGATCTGGCGGCGCTGTTTGCTCCGGATGTCGTGGAATTCTTGCCGGGCGGGTTTCAGGGTCTTGAAGTCGAGGGCGAGCAGCGCTCTTTCCTTGCTAAGCTGTCGCAGCAAGCGAGTGTAGTTGCGTTGTGTGATGTCTCTGGTCAGGGCGTTGGGCTGCTCATCCTGTCGCATGTTGATCAGAACACCCCCGAGCGTCATTTGGGCTATCTTTTTGCCCAGCATGTCTGGGGGCAGGGACTGGCAACAGAGTTGGTTGCCGCGCTGCAGGCCCAGTTTCGAGACGCAAATGTCACCCTTTGCGGGGGTGTGATGCTGGGCAACACTGCCTCAGCGCGCCTGCTTGAACGGGCTGGGTTCCATGGTGCGGAGACTGACGGCGAAGTTATCTATCGCTGGACTGGAACGGGGCAGTGAGGGAGCGGTCAGGAATTTTTCGCTAAGATCGATACTGACCTGGAACAAGGGTCTCGGCGGCTTGTTTCAGCGTGACCGGATCGGTGCCGGGGGGCATCAACGGGCCATAGTGCACATCGTACTGCCCCCCTAGTTTTTCCAGCAGCTCGGCAAAGTAACGCAGCGATGCAATCATGGCGCCGAAATCGTCGTCGCCACCGCTGACAAAGCGGGCAAAGGCGCGGGTGCGGTAATAGGCCTTTGAATTTCGGGCATCCAGCGAAGCGGTGACAATCGGGGCTTGGCTTAGTTTCGATGCAAGCGTGGCACCGCGTCGCCAGGCGGGCTCGATCAGATGTCCCTGACAGAAGTCCGGAACGCGGCCAGACCCGAATATCAACAAAGCTCCATCATTGCTCAAGTGACGCAACATTGCCTTTCGAGTCTGGATGCCGGACACGGCATTGTTGTGCTTGTCGATGGTGACCGGAACAATGCTGTCGGGGCCAAGAAATCTTTCTACCTCTCGATTGGCGACCACCTTCATATCTGGCCGTTTGCCCAGCAGGGCTCCGGCATGGGCAGCAAAGTCGAACATACCGGTAGGGTGGGTCGCGGCAATAACAACGGCTCCAGAGGTAGGAATGTGTTGCAGCCCATACGAAGTGATCGTGGTGCCGCCTTCCAGCGACAGCAACTTGTCTATCAGGGCCTGACCTTTCAATCCGTCCAACTGCCGAAGAAAACCCTCGCATTCGCGCAACCCAAGAAACGGATGGCCAAAAACGGTGCGGCTAAAGATGTCACTGGAATGAATGGCGCCGCGAATGATCTTGAGCACAGCGGAACTGTTGCTGCCAAGATGCAACCGCTCGATCATGGCGCTGTCCAACGGGTGCTCCATAGTCTGCTGTGACTTCATTTGGGTAAATTCCCAATAGGTAACAAAACAACATTGGATCAAATAATCCAAACTGCAGGGCGGTGAGTGGGCGCCCTCGGATTCGATAGTGGCATGTTAAGGCGGGAAATTCCAGTGTCACGAAGCGGAACAACGTTATGCTGGGATTTCCTGCAAGTACTGCGTCAATGTGCCGGGCGGATGAAACTGCCGTTGCGCAGCTCGGCAAAGGCCTGTTGCAGCTCGGCCTGGGTGTTCATCACGATAGGACCGTGCCAGGCGACGGGTTCATCAATGGGCGCGCCCGAGATCAGCAAGAACCGGACACCTTCCGGTCCCGCCATCACGGTGATCTCATCACCACTGCCAAATCGCACCAGGGTGCGGTTCCCCGACATGTCACGAATGTGCAGCTCTTCACCGGCCACTTCTTTCTCGAGCAGCACACCCTGCGGAGCCGAGGCATCACTAAAGGCACCCTGGCCCTCGAACACATAGGCAAAGGCGCGGCGGTAGGTGTCGATCTTGAAGGTCTTCTTCATTCCGGCAGGAACAAAGACATCCAGATACTGGGGGTCTGCGGCAATGCCATCCACTGGTCCACGCTTGCCCCAAAACTCTCCGACGATCACCCTCACGCGGGTGCCATCGTCGTCTACAACCTCGGGAATGTCCTGACTGCCCATGTCTTGATAGCGTGGCGCGGTCATTTTCTGATCACTGGGCAGGTTGCCCCACAGCTGAAACCCATGCATCTGCCCCGAGCTGTTCCCGAACGGCATTTCCTGATGCATGATGCCCGACCCGGCGGTCATCCACTGAACGTCCCCCGCGCCCAGTGTGCCGCTGTTGCCCAGCGAATCCGTGTGTTCGACGGTGCCAGACAATACATAGGTGATGGTTTCGATGCCGCGATGGGGATGCCAGGGGAAGCCCTTCTGGAAATCCTCGGGGCGTTCGTTGCGAAAGTCGTCGAACAGCAGAAACGGGTCCAGCTCGCTTGGATCCTGAAAACCAAAGGCGCGGTGTAGTTTGACGCCAGCGCCCTCCATGGTGGGGACTGCGTTGCGGGTTTCTAAAACGGGTCTGAGCGACATCTGATAGCCTCCGGTTAATCCTTGGTTGATGCAAAGATAGGCAGGTGCTGGCCCAGAGCAATTGGCGTGCGGAAACCATGGCTGTGCGCTGATGCGCAGATGCGGGTGTGCTGGATCGTTTCGGCGGAAAATGCGACCAATTGCGGCAGGGTGGGAACAGGGGCTTGAAACTTCCCTTTGAAATTATCTATTAATCAGGTGTGCCGGGACTGTCCGGTCGGAAAATTATCTATAATTTCCTCGTGGGAGATCACATGTTGGACGCCAGCCCTATCCGCAACGACTGGACGCGCGAGCAAGCCGAAGCGATTTACAATCAACCCTTCATGGATCTGTTGTTTCAGGCACAGACGGTGCACCGGCAGAATTTCGACCCCAATCAGGTGCAGAAATCGAAACTGCTCAGCATTAAGACTGGTGGCTGTGCCGAAGATTGCGCCTATTGTTCACAGTCGGCGCGCAACGGCGCCCAGCTGTCCGCCTCGAAACTGATTGAAGTTGAACGGGTGATATCCCAGGCTCGCAAGGCCAAAGAGGGCGGCGCGACACGTTATTGCATGGGCGCTGCCTGGCGCTCGCCCAAGGATCGCGACATGGCGGCGCTTGAGGCGATGGTCAAAGGCGTCAAGGATCTGGGCATGGAAACCTGCATGACACTGGGCATGTTGGACGAAGAGCAGGTGTTCCGACTGCGTGATTCCGGGCTGGATTACTACAACCACAACATCGACACATCCGAGCGTTACTATTCGGAAATCATCACCACCCGTACCTTTGCGGACCGCATCGACACTCTGAACCGAGTGCGCGAAGCAGGCATCAAGGTCTGTGCCGGTGGCATCGTCGGTATGGGTGAGCAACAGATGGACCGCATTGACATGATGCTGGCGCTGGCAACGCTGGAAGAGCACCCGGATTCGGTGCCGGTCAACATGCTGATCCCAATCCCCGACACTCCACTTGCGGATGTGGAACAGCTGGATCCGATCGAATTTGTCCGCACTGTAGCGTTGGCGCGTATCCTGATGCCAAAAACGCATGTGCGCCTGTCCGCGGGCCGCACCGACATGAGTGACGAAATGCAGGCGATGTGTTTCTTTGCCGGGGCCAATTCGATCTTTGTCGGCGACACTCTGTTGACCGCCGACAACCCCGAAGAGGACAAGGATACCGCATTGTTTGCCCGCCTTGGCATCTCTGCCATGGCTTTGGGCTGCGACGGATCAAGATGAGCACGGGCGTCTTCCCGCGCCATCAACAGGCGCTGGAGGCGCTCAAGTCGCGCGGGCGCTATCGCAGTCTGATCCCCCGCGCTGGGCATGATTTTTCGTCCAATGACTATCTGGGTCTTGCCGGATCGGACTTGTTGCGCGATGCCGCCATCGCAGCATTGGCACGCGGAGTTCCGGTTGGGGCAGGCGGCTCACGCTTGCTGCGTGGCAATGACAGCGAACACCAACTGCTCGAGTCCGAGGCCGCCGATTTCTTCGGCACTCAGACCGCCTTGTTCATCAACGGTGGCTTTACCGGCAATATGGCGATCTTCTCTGCGCTGCCGCAACAGGGTGATTTGGTGCTATATGACGCGCTGATTCACGCCAGCACCCACGACGGGATGCGTCTGGGCCGGGCGCAGAACCAAAGCTTTGCCCACAATGATGTCGGCGCTGCACAGGCTGCAATCACCCAGTGGCGCACCGAAGGCGGCGCCGGCCAGATCTGGATCGCGGCCGAGGCGGTCTATTCCATGGATGGCGACTGCGCCCCGCTGGAGGCGCTGTCCGAACTGGCCAACCGTGAAAATGCCGTGCTGGTGGTAGATGAGGCCCATTCCACCGGCGTGTTTGGCGATCTGGGCCGTGGTCTGGGCCACGGCGTCGCCCATCTGCCAAACGTGCTGTCGCTGCACACCTGCGGCAAGGCGCTGGGCGTCTCAGGCGCACTGATTTGCGGTGCCTCCGCCCTGATCGAGACCCTGATCAACAAGGCCCGCGCCTTTATCTTTGCCACTGCCCCATCGCCGCTGAACGCCGCACTGGTCCGCGCTGCTCTGGCGGAACTGGCCGAAAATCCATCCCGACAGGCACAGGTCTGGGACATGATCCATCACGCCCATTCTGAGGCCGAGGCTCATTGCGGTCTGACTGGATTTGAAACTCAGATTCTGCCGGTGATCATCGGCGACGACAAGCTAACAATGACGACGGCGCAGGCGATGCAGGATCGTGGCTTTGACATTCGCGGCATTCGCCCGCCAACCGTACCGCGCGGTACTGCTCGACTGCGAATTTCTGTCACGCTCAACACATCGAAACAGGTGATTTCGGCGCTGTTTGCCGATCTCGCCAATGAACTGGAGACTACGGCATGAGTGCCATCGTCGTCACTGGCACCGATACTGGCATCGGCAAAACCGTGTTCTCTGCTGGTCTGACCGCCGCCTTGCAGGCCAGCTATTGGAAGCCAGTTCAATCCGGTCTGGAAGAGGAAACCGACAGCCAGGTTGTTGCCCGCCTGTCTGGACGTCCGGTTCTGCCCGAAGGCTATCTGCTACAATTGCCTGCTTCGCCACACCTGTCAGCCGAGGCAGAGGGCGTCGAGATTGATCCCGACTCGCTGGACTTGCCGCAGGTTGACGGCGTGCTGGTGGCCGAAGGTGCTGGCGGCGTGATGGTGCCTCTTAACCGTGAGATGCTATATCTGGATCTTTTTGCCCGCTGGACTGCGCCGGTGATCTTATGCGCCCGCACGCAACTGGGCACGATCAATCACACTCTGTTGTCACTGCAGGCCCTGCGCGGCGCGGAGTGCGATGTGGTTGGCGTGGTCTTCATCGGTGAGGCCGAGGCAGATGTTGAGCAAACCATCTGCCAGTTCGGCAAAGTCGCGCATTTGGGGCGTTTACCCATGATCGTGGGATTACGCAGTGAAACGCTAGCGTCTGACCTTGGGGAGGTGCAAAGCGCCTTCCCGGGGGGAAGGTCAGGCGCGGACCAACCTGGCGGTCGGTCTGAAGCGGGCACTGAAGCCCTCGCTCAAGCCTTTGCCACCCACATCGACATCGACACGATCAAAAAGGCGTTGCAGTTATGAGCGCAGACAACCTGACACAGCTGGAATTCGACCAACAGCACCTCTGGCACCCCTATACAAACGTCACGCAACCGGGGCCGACCTTTGTGGTAAGGGAATCTCAAGGCGTTCACCTGACACTGGACGACGGCTGCCAATTGATCGACGCGATGTCATCCTGGTGGTGCATGATGCACGGGCACCGTAACCCACGGATTACCCAGGCGATGCATGACCAGCTGGATCGGTTGCCGCATGTGATGTTCGGCGGCTTGACCCATGGCCCGGCGATCAATCTAGGCCGCAAACTGCTGGAGATCACCCCCGACAGCCTGACGCGTATCTTCTACTGCGACTCCGGTTCGGTATCGGTCGAGGTGGCGATGAAAATGGCCGTGCAATACCAACACGCTATGGGGTTCGAAGGCCGTTCACAATTCGCCACCGTGCGCTCAGGCTACCATGGCGACACTTGGAAGGCGATGAGTGTCTGTGACCCAGACACTGGTATGCACCATCTGTTTCAGGGCGCGCTCAGCGTGCAGCATTTTGTTCCGCGCCCTCCAATTGGCATCACCCAAGAATGGATCGACGATCCGGCCCAAAACGGTCTGGGTGAACTGCGCGTGTTGTTGGAAAAAAACGTAGACAAAATCGCCGGCTTTATTCTGGAGCCGGTCGTGCAGGGCACTGGTGGGATGTACTTCTACCATCCCGAATACCTCAATCAGGCCCGCGCCCTGTGTGATGAGCTGGGCATCTTGCTGATCTTTGACGAAATCGCCACCGGCTTTGGCCGCACCGGCGCTCTGTTTGCCACCGGTCACTGCGACATTGAGCCTGACATCATCTGTCTGGGAAAGGGGCTGACCGGCGGGCATATCTCGTTTGCCTGTACCATGACCAATGATCGCGTGGCTGAGGGGATAGGTGGGGGCAACCCGGGCATCTTCATGCACGGGCCCACTTATATGGCCAACCCGCTGGCCTGCGTTGCAGCGCTGGCTTCGCTCGAGCTGCTGGACGAGACTAACTGGCACGCCAATGTCTCGCTTATTTCCGAGCAGATGGTGGTTGAACTGGAACCGGCGCGTGACCTGCCTAATGTGGCGGACGTGCGGGTGCTGGGGGCGATTGGCGTGATCGAGATGAAGCACAGGGTCTCGGCCGATCAGGCGCATGGGATGGCCCGCGAGATGGGTGTTTTCCTGCGCCCCTTTGGTAACAATATCTACACCATGCCTCCCTTTATCACCACATCTGATCAGTTGACCCAGATCACCAACGGCATGTTGCGTTTGGCGCGAGAACTGTAATGGAGTTCCGCTGGCTAACCCAAGGTCAGGCGCGGCCCGGCGTTGCTGGTCAGAATAATGAGGCCATCGTTGTTTTTGGCGGTTGGGCCATCGGGGCTGGTGTCTTTGATCATCTCACAGGCCCCTATGATGTTCTCTTTGCCAGCGACTATCGCGATCTGGACGCTGGTTTGCCGGACCTGTCTGGATATGATCGTGTCAGCCTTGTCGCATGGTCCTTTGGCATCGCATCTTATGCCCATTGGCAGCAGGGACGCGGCGATCCCTTCGTTCGCAAGGTTGCAGTCAACGGTACTTTGACCCCAGTGCACCGCACCACCGGTGTGCCGCCTGTTGCGATGACCAAGACCATGCAAACTCTCAGCCCCGAGTCTTATCAGCTGTTCTTGGCCCGTGCTTTCAACGCCCAACAACCCGAGGAGCAAATTGACGTCAGCGCGCGCCGGGATGAGCTGCAGAAGATTGAAGCCCGCGGTGACGCGCCGGACATGGCCTTTGATCGCGTTTGGATCGGTTCTGCCGACAAAATCTTTCCCACCGCCAACCAATTCCGGGCCTGGCCGACGGATGTAGCCCGGCAAATCAAGGCTTCGCATGCGTCATTTGGCCACTTCCGAACTTGGCAGGAGTTGCTGGCATGAGAGATAATATATTGTCGGGGCTGAACCAAGACCGAGTGCGCAAGAGCTTTCGCCGAGGATTAGGAAGCTATCACCAGAACGCAAGCGCTCAGGCCGAAATCGCTCGCCGTCTGGTGCAGGTCCTTGCTGAGAAGGGTGCCCCGAACCGGTTAGAAAATGTTCTGGAGTTTGGCTGTGGTACAGGGCATCTGACCCAGCCTTTGATGCAGGCATTCGGCATCCATCACCTGACCCTGAACGATCTGGTGGCCGAGGCGGCTTTGGGATTGGGCGCGCTGACGCAAGACCGGGCAGAGCGGACCCATTTCACATTTGGTTCAATCGAAACAGTACCGCTGCCAACAGAACTTGACCTGATCGCTTCGGCCTCAACAGTGCAATGGGTCAGCGACATACCAACATTGATGGCGCGGTTAGCAGCACGGCTTCGTCCTGGTGGCTGGCTGGCAATTTCGGGATTCGGTTCGGCACAGTTTCACCAACTTCGCAGCCTTGGTTCTACGTCTGCCGCGCCGAGCTACGCTGATGCACAAGACTGGCCAGCCCTGTTGCCGCGGGATGTCGAGCTGGTGCATGTGGCCCAAGATCCTATTGAGATGTTGTTTGATAGCGCCATTGGCCTGCTACGCCATCTGCGCAACACCGGCGTCAATGCGCAGGCCGAACAGCAGTGGAGTCGGGGGCGGCTGAGGGAGTTTGAGGACAGCTACCGCAGCCGATTTGGACAGAACGGAAAATTGCCGCTGACTTATGATCCAGTGTGGATGATCGCCAGGAAACGCGGCTAAGCCGAAATATCTGTCCGGAAAATTCGATCTTTCCGGTTCGGATTATTGCAATAATCCGGTTATCTTGACGGACTGCAGCGCGACATCAACGCTTTTTCTCTTTGGTGAACGGATCGGACGAGGTGAAAGGATCGGCGCTGCCGCTCATGGCTTCGAGATAGGATCTCTGGCAGGCAACAACCTCATTGAATGCTTTGCGAGATCCTTTCAAAGTGTAGCGCCCCAATGTGCTGTCACCAAAGCTCCAGGTCATCGATCCCTTGCGCTGGAATTCATCAATGAACAAATCTGCCTGATCTGAATTGGCATCGATCAACAGGTTCAACCCGGGGAATTCATCAACCCGGACACCGTCCATTGCCAGTGTCCAGGGGCTCTCATTGCCGAACCGAGCAGTGATGGAATATTCAGTGCCGTCTTCTATCGATCTCCAGCGTTCGTCCAGCAAAGTGATGCCCAGGTTCAAAGTGCCTCCGGAATTGTCGAAGCCAATGAAAAACGCGGTGTCCTCTTCGAACATCGCAAAGGCCTGGCAGCCCTCGGAGGCGGGGTAAAAGGAAATATCCCAGCCGCCAATGGTTTTCCAATCGATGGTATCGGCGGTGGCAAAACTTCCTGTGATGATCAGAGCAACCGTGGTGCCTGCATGCAATATGGAAGGAATTGAAAAGTTGGCTTTCATGTGCATCCTCCGGATTGTGATAGGAGTAAATATATTGCGATTTTGTACTCTGCCAACTGTTCGGGTTGTGAACGTGTTGAAATCACGCCAATAAAACAGGTTGGCCACCTGTGCGCATCAAACTGGCAAAGCCGTGCCTATGCCCTGCGGCAGGATTGTCTCAAGTTGAGCACTTGGCTGTGGCTCCCGCAGAATAAGTTGTATCTGGGCACCAAAATTTGATTGACGGATTAAGAAATGACAATTCCGGCCGCATAAGCTCGACAAAACGTCGGTATTCGGTCAATTACTTAGGCAAGCACCGGTCAGTCTGACGCCTAAGACAAGCCCTGATCGGGATGAACTGAACGAGCCAATGGCCCAATGGTAGCCAAAACACCATGAGCCTGATGGGTCCAACAAAGGCGCCAGCTCTTTTCATGGGGCGCGCAACAGCAAAACTGGGAGTAGAATTATGAACATTAAGGGATATGCCGCCGCGATTGGCGCTGTTTCATTTGCGGTCACGGCTGGCATGGCCAGTGCAGCTGATATGGGCGCGGTAGACAAGCCGATCCGTCTTGCGGTCAACGAATGGACTGGGCAGCACGTCACCACCCATATCGCCGGTGAGATGCTCAAAGCGGCTGGTTACAACGTTGAATATGTCTCGGCTGGTATGATGAACCAGTTCCAGGCGATTGCCGATGGCGACATCCATGCAACGCTGGAAATCTGGTCTTCGAATGTCTCGGACGACTATGCCAAGAAAATCTCCGAAGGCACTGTGGTCGAGCTGGGTAATCTTGAGCTGAACGCCCGCGAAGGCATTGCCTATCCGGCGCACGTGGCCGAGCTGTGCCCAGGATTGCCAGCATGGGAAGCGCTGATGGACTGCGGACCGCTGTTTGCCTCGGCAGAAACCCTGCCTGCGGGCCGCCTGGTTGACTACCCAGCTGATTGGGGCACACCGGGTGCGGATCGCATGACCGGTCTAAATTTGCCGTTCAAGGCCGTGCCAGCAGGTTCCGAGGCGGCGCTGATTGTTGAGCTGCGCGCCTCGGTTGAGCGCAAGACGCCTCTGTTGGTCACCTTCTGGCAGCCACACTGGGCGATGTCGGCTTATGACGTGAAATTCGTTGATCTGCCTGCTGGTGAAGACGCTTGTTTCACTGATCCGGCCTGGGGCCCAAACCCCAATGCGATCAACGACTGTGACTTTGCCGCGTCGCGCATCTTCAAGGCGGGCTGGTCTGGTCTGGCTGACACATGGCCAGCTGCTGCGGAAATCTTGTCGAACTACACTCTGGCCGTTGAAGATCAACAGCCGATGATGGGTGCCGTTGATGTGGACGGTGGCAAGGTCGAAGAAGTGGTTGCTGCCTGGATGGCTGATAACGAAGCCACATGGCGCCCTGTCGTCGACGCAGCTACCAAATAAGCTGACCGACGTGAGCGATAAGCCTCAGGCTGCCATCTCCTGCCAGAATGTCTGGCAGGTATTTGGTCAGAACGCCGACAGCGCCTTGAAAGAGGCGCTGTCGGGTAATCCCGACTCCGAATCCGCTGCTGCTGCGCTGCGTGAAAAGGGTCTGATCCCAGCCGTTCAGGACGCAAATTTCGAGGTCGCCGAGGGTGAGCTTTTTGTGATCATGGGGTTGTCCGGCTCGGGCAAATCCACCCTGATCCGCTGTATTTCGCATCTGCTGCATCCGACCCACGGCGAGATCCGTATTGATGGCGAGAATATCGTCGAAGCAACTGCGAAACGGCTGATCGAGCTGCGACGCAACAAGCTGGGCATGGTGTTCCAACATTTTGGCCTGTTCCCGCATATGAGCGTGGCCGACAATGTGGCCTATCCGCTGCGGGTGCAGGGGATGAAGCGCAAGGCGCGACTGGAGAAAGCCCAGAAAGTGATCGATCTGGTCGGACTGGGTGGACGTGAAAAACACCACCCGCGCGAATTGTCTGGTGGCCAACGCCAACGGGTTGGCATTGCGCGTTCCTTGGTGGCGGATTGTTCAGTCTGGTTCCTGGACGAGCCGTTTTCGGCGCTGGACCCATTGATCCGGCGGCAGTTGCAGGATGAGTTCCTGCAAATTCAGGCCGAGCTGAAAACCACCATCGTGTTCATCACCCATGACATCAACGAGGCGCTGAAACTGGCGGATCGTATCGCCATCATGCGCGACGGCAAGATTGTGCAGATTGGGACACCGTCAGACATTATCCTGAACCCGGTTGATGATTATGTGCGCGAGTTTTCCAAAGACGTGGCCAAGGGACGGCACGCGCATTTGGCATCGGTTATGCAGACCGGGGAGGGGCTGGTCTATGGTGCTGATGATCCGGGTCTGCGCGTTGACATGACGCTGGATGCGGCACTGGCGCGCTGTATGGATCTATATGATCCGGTGCCGGTGCGTGCTGAAGATGGCGCGTTGTTGGGGGTTGTGAACCCGGCAGATCTGGCGGCTGCACTGCATGTGGATGCCGAGTGATGGCTGGATTGAGTAAGGGCAGCCTTGCCGCGCTAATCGTATTGCTGGCGGGGACCTTGTGTCTGCTACTGGAAACTGCCGCGCCATGGCTGGTGAGTTTTCCGGCCCACTGGACCGTGCCCGCCACCGAATGGGTTGGCAGTAGCATGGAATGGGTATTGCTGTTGATCAAACCAACGGCGCGGGTGTTTTCGGCGTTGATGGCTTATCCAATGGAGGCCACCAATCTGGTCCTCGGCGGCTCGCCCTGGATTCTTGTGATCTGTTCTGTTGCGGCTTTGGCCTGGCTGCTTGGCGGGTTGCCGATGGCGCTGATGGTTGTCGTGGGATTGGGCTTTGTGGTGGCCTCGGGCTATTGGCACAAGGGCATGAACACCCTGTCGCTGGTTGCTGTGTCGGTGCCGCTGGCGCTGTTCGTTGGCGGGGCCATTGGCGTCTTGGCCAATGAATACCCACGGTTTCGCAAGCCGGTGCAGGCGCTGCTAGATGTGATGCAGACGGTGCCAACCTTTGCCTATCTGACGCCGCTGCTGGTGCTGTTTGGCTTTGGTCCCGTTGTTGGGCTGATTGCCAGTGCGATCTATGCAGCGCCGCCGATGGCGCGCAATGTGTTGTTAGGGCTGGAGCGGGTTGAGCCGGAAATCAAAGAGGCCGCAATCATGGCTGGCGGCACCCGGTTGCAACAGCTGTTTCAGGTCGAGATCCCCTCGGCCGCGACGCAGATCATGGTGGGCGTCAACCAAAGCCTGATGGCGGCGCTGTCGATGGTGATCATCGCGGCAATCATCGGTGGGTTTGACGACATCGGCTGGGAAGTTCTTCTGACCATGCGCAAGGCGTGGTTTGGTCCAAGCCTGATGGCTGGCATGGTGATTGTGGTGTTTGCAGTGATCATTGACCGGATGAGCGGCACCTTGGCACAGGATAACCGGCGTCGCTATGATCCACGCATTGCCTGGGGTATTCTGGGCTTTGGCATCGTTGCGAGTGCCCTGTCCTGGAACAGCCTGCCGGACCCATCTGACTATGCAATGTTTGAGGGCGTGGCCGATTATCTGGACACAGGCCTAAGCGCCTTTACCACTGCCAATGGTGATTGGTTGGCGGCCTTTAAGAACAACGCGATGTTCTATGGTTTGCTGCCACTGAGAATCGGGTTGGATCAGGCTGTACTGCCGTTCACCTGGGGCTTTCAGTGGACCCAACAGATGAGCCTTTGGTTGTTTGCTTTTGGCGCAGTTTTGGGACTGGTTCTGGCCCTACGCGGGCAGGTGACATGGGGCATCATGGCGTTGATCTTCATCGGCATGCTTGAGACTGGCATCACCAATCTGCCCTGGCCCTTTGTGCTGATCGGAGCGGCAGCCCTGGGCTGGGTGGCCTCGGGGCGTGGCTTGGCCTTGCTTGCGGTTGGATTGCTATGCACCATTCTGGTGTCAGGACTGTGGGCGCCCGCGATGCTGTCGCTGTATTTAAGTGGCGCGGCAGTGTTTGCCTGCGTTATCCTGGGCGGCGGTATTGGCCTGTTGTGCTCGGTGTCTCCGATGGCCTGGAGGGTCGTGCGTCCGATCTGTGATATGCTGCAGACCATTCCGCTGTTTGTGTTCCTGATCCCGGTGCTGATGGTGTTCCAAATTGGCGAGTTCTCGGCGTTTCTGGCGATCATCACCTATGCGATTGTGCCGATGATCCGGTACAGCCAGCATGGTCTGACGGAAACGCCGGACGAAATGATCGAGGCGGCCACCGCGTCCGGTGCGACCACCTGGCAGATCCTGCGGGATGTGCGCGCGCCTTATGCGGCCCCAACCATCCTGTTGGGGCTGAACCAGACCATCCTCTATGCCTTTGCCATGCTGGTGATCACTGCGCTGGTTGGCACCACCGGTTTGGGTCAGTTGATTTATCTCTCGATTGGGCAGGCGGATGTTGGGCTGGGTATTTCAGCAGGGGCCGCGATGGCGATCCTGGCACTGATTGCTGACCGTATCGTTCAGGGCTTTGCCGAGGACCGGCGTAAAGTTCTGGGTCTATAAATTGAAACCAGGCCCGGCATAGCCGGGCCTGGCCCTCATGTAGTGGACGTCAGTTCAGCCTTAGCCTACACCTCTTCTTAGTCTTTCAGCATCGCCGGATAACAACATGGCCGATTGGTTTGAATTCATCGCAGTCCTAACCCTGTTCATGGCCAGTCACATGTTCCCGATGCGGCCGCCAATGCGGCCCTGGCTGATCACAAAACTGGGGCTAAGGGGCTATTTCATATCCTACAGCGTGCTGTCTTTGCTGGTGCTAGGCTGGCTGATCGTGGCTGTATCCCGCGCGCCTTTTGTTGAAATCATCCCGCAGTGGCAGATCCTTCGTTGGGCACCGATCATGGTGATGCCGCTGGCCTGCCTGATCGCGGTGGCGGGCATGATGGCGCAAAATCCGCTCAGCTTTGGTGGATTGGGTGCAACAAAATTCGACCCGGATGTGCCCGGTATGCTAGCCGTCAGTCGTCACCCGCTCTTGGCGGCAATGGCACTTTGGGCTGGGGCGCATATGCTGGCCAATGGAGATCTGGCGCATGTGATCCTGTTTGGCCTGTTTGCCGGTTTTGCCGTGATGGGGATGGTTCTGATCGACCGACGCAAGAAGCGGCAGTTGGGGCAGGGTGAATGGCACCGACTGGCACAGGGTACTGCGCGGTTAAACCTAAGACATTTGCCACTGACACCGGTGCCGCTGGGAATTGCGGTTGTGGTTTTTCTGGTGCTGATCGCGCTGCACCAACCAGTCATTGGATATGTTCCCCTGCCTTGGTAGGCCTTGACCCTGCGCGGTTAAAAGGGGCCTATGGCAGAGCCGCCCCAGAGCGATGACGCCAAGGGCAGCGCAACTTAGAAAGAGACACATGATGCACCTGGCCTATGTGATGACCCCGGATCGCGGCGCAACGGATCGGCTGCTGAGTGAGCTGGCCGACCACCTGCAAGCGCAGGGCACAAAACTGGCAGGCATTGTACAGACCAACACTGAATGCCATGACGATGCGCTGTGCGACATGGACGTGCGGGTACTGCCCGCAGGTGAGACCATCCGTATTTCGCAGTCCTTAGGTCCCGAGTCGCGTGGTTGTCGGCTGGACCCTGCGGCGCTGGAGCAGGCAGTGGCTCAGGTCACAGCTTCGTTGCATGCCACCCCATTGCCCGAGCTGCTGATCGTCAACAAATTTGGCAAACACGAAGCGGATGGCCGCGGCATGCGTCCAGTGATCGGCGAGGCAATGGCGCTGGGGATTCCGGTGGTGTCCGGGGTCAACAAAATGAACGTCGAGGCCTTTCAGGAGTTTGCCGGTGGTCTGGCTGTTGCTGTCCAACCCAATGTCGAGGCGTTGCTGGAATGGTTGGCCGACGTTCAGCAGTAGAGACCGCGGCTGAACTGCATGGCGTCATCGGGTGAAGGTAGCCTCGCATACGCACTCTTGATTGCGGCGGCTATCGTCAACCGCGAGGTGGCGGTGTTCCTAAACCTCAAGTAGAAATCAGTAGGCTACCCGTCTGACCCGGAGAAGTTCAATTTCTTCAAGTATGTGGTCATGTGGTCGGGAGTGTCCGACCTTCTGTGTATGAGTGATTTGGCCCATGCTTCCAAACTGAAGGAGCATGATGACAATGGTGATTTCTAAGGAACTATTGGACGAGCTGCTTAGCGGCATTGAACGACCCGAGGATTTACTCGGAGATACAGGCCTGATGAAGCAGCTCAAGGTCCGGCTGATGGAACAGGTGCTGGACGCAGAACTTACCGAGCATCCACTGCCCGGCAGGCGATTGAAGAGCAATCTGCCGAGAAGGGAACTTTCTGCGGCGGGCCTGTCGACCCGCGACATCCTCGCCCATCTGGAAGAAGTTTATGGCCTGCTGGTTTCAGCCGATCTCATCAGCCGCGTTACCGACGCTGTTCAGGCTGAGGTATCAGGCCGGCAGAACCGTGCTCTGGAACCGATGTATCCCATTCATTGTCAGGCGGTCGTTTTCTTGCAAACGATGAGAGGGTTTTTCTCGACGCGCTCAGGGTCAAAACCCGTGACGCCGAAAGCCGCCAGGTCAAGAACAAGGCCGTTTACGTGGCTCTTGGCGTCATTTCGGAAGGTGAACGTGAGATTCTGGGCCTGTGGGTTGCAGCCAACGAGGGGGCAGGTTCTGGCTGAACATCATGAACAAGCTTAAGAGCCGAGGCCTGGAAGATATCCTGATCGCCGTTGTGCCCTTTCATGGTTTGCAAGCAAATCACTGCCGGGTGTCAGACGGCCTGAAAGGGTTCTCCGATGCCATCACCGCTGTCTTCTCTGAGGGCACAGTCCAGACCTGTCTCGTCCATCTGGTGCGTCACTCATTGAACTTCTTTGGCTGGAAAGACCGCAAGGTTGTCGCCAAAGATCTGGGGCGGGTTTATCAGGCCACTGATGACGCTGGTCTTGCCCCGCAAAAGTTCCGGCCTCTCAGCTCATGTTAGGCCGTCCGTCTCTCGAAAGCCAAGGGATGAATGCCGTCTGCGCGGGTTGTAGAGCCTATTGGTAATCCCCCCATTTTTAATGGGATGGGGTCGTAGAATTCACGCGGCCATATTCAGTTTCATGGCGGGTGTGATGCCGCCGATGCCCATATTCGGGCGGTCATTGTTG
>MAAY01000042.1:81827-82644 GCA_002162795.1 Rhodobacterales bacterium 56_14_T64 | reverse complement strand
GCGATTCAATTTGTGTCATGCGAAGGTCATAACGCAGCTTGCCGTCAGGGGCGAGAGGGCGAGTGCCCTGCCGCCCACGATCCGTTGGGCAAAAGGCCCGTCGCTATGGCAGGCTACGCCACGGCTTGGGCATGAACACCCAGCGATCGTTTACAAAGATGAACCCATCAGAAGAAATGCCAGAGCGCTCACCGGTTTTGACGAACTTGAAGCGAACGATGGGTACGTCGGACACGAAGTGCGGCAGCACTTTTCTGTATCCACCGGGGAACTCGTCAAGCATCGGATCGCCGGACTGCAGAGCCGCCGTTGTTGAAAAGAACGTGATCAGCTCTGTCTGTTCAAGTTTTGGCCGAATGGCCGTTCCGGGCTGATACAGCGCGTCATAGTTCTCGATTAGCTGACTGGCCAAGGGCTCGGCATAGACGGCGCGCACGTCTTCGGGGCTTGGCTTAAGAGCGGCAGTCAAGGCCGCATGATCAGCCCCCGGCTCAAAGAAACGGAGTAACACCTGACGGCCGGATTGAGTGATGGCGAGATTTGGTTCAACTGGCGCGGGCTTGACAAGACCGTTCACCAACTCGCTGAACTGGGCACCTGGCTGAGCGTCACACAGGCTTTGCAAATCCTGGATGTTACCTATCACAGTGACAATATTCACTGGCTCCAAACGACCCTCGGCCTTGGCCACGTAACCGGAGGCCCAAGCGCCGACCATAATCTCTTCAGCCCCGGTTTTATTGGTCAGCACGTCTTCGCAGGCCCGTTCGGGATCAAATTCCCCGCCAACAGCAAGTGCTGGCCCGGAAAGCGAAAA
>MAAY01000042.1:81613-81808 GCA_002162795.1 Rhodobacterales bacterium 56_14_T64 | reverse complement strand
ATACCGGCGCGAAAACACCGCCACTGATTATATAAAATACTCATCTGAAACCTCATAAACTAAATAAACACGTAAACAATATATCACGAAATACATCCTCAGGTGGAAATAATTCTCTGCCTTGCCCACACAGTGTGCAGATACGGTGCCGAGCCACTGTCTATTGCCCACGGGTCAACAAGATACAAAAGCACC